>DJRT01000020.1:0-9578 GCA_002437905.1 Ruminococcaceae bacterium UBA6353
TGCAATATTTCAAAACCGCCGTTCTGCGCCGCAAGGCCGAACAAATACGGTCTTGTTGTGTATGCCAGCGCAGCTATTATCAAAAGAAAAGAGCCGATAAACCGTGTGCCTGCTGGCTACGGGTTATCGGCTCTGCGTCTGTGCGTCTGGCTCTTTGATAACTGTCATGTTCATTTGTTCAACATTGATGAATGTTTCATGCCTGCATTTAGGACAATACAGGGGAAATTTGATTAGAATGGTGTCTTTTCGTATTTTGGTTCTTGTCTTATTTTTGCAGATTGGACAATACAACCATTCCTCATTGCATTCACTCATAATATCTAAGCATACACCTCTACTTTACAGATTCATTTGAGGAACAGAAAACATATATCCACCTCGTACTGTATGAATATAAGTTTGGCCGCTAATACCATCTCGAATTTTCTTGCGTAAATTGGAGATGGTATTAGCAACGACTTTTAGGGTATCTTCACTGTTGCTACCCCATATAGCAGAAAACAATTCTTCTTTTGAGAAAACAATTCCCGCGTTATATGCGAGGAATAATAACAAATTGAACTCAATTCTTGTCAGCGCAATTTCCATTCCATTTTGAAAGGCTTTCTGAATTTCCCCATCTATTGTCAAATTTGGGAATGTGAATGTTCGCTTTGAATTGAAGGAAATGTGTTCCGCGTTAATTTCTTCTCGCCGCAGAATGGCTATGATTTTTTCTTCCAGCTCCTGTTCAGATGCTTTTGTTTGAATGATAATCATGGTGGCTACCTTACGGGTGCTTTATTCCGCATCCATATCACGAATCAGATTAACCATTTCGATAGCACTGGTTGCACAATCATAGCCCTTATTGCCCGCCTTGGTGCCAGCCCGCTCAATGGCCTGCTCGATGTTTTCCGTGGTCAAAACGCCAAAGAGAACTGGCACACCACTTTCCAGTGAAACGGTGGCAATCCCCTTGGAAACTTCATTGCAGACGTAGTCATAGTGACTGGTGGAGCCGCGGATCACCGCGCCGAGGCAGATTACAGCGTCATACTTGCCGCTCTTTGCCATTTTGGATGCAATCAGCGGTATTTCAAAAGCTCCCGGAACCCATGCAATATGAATATCATCTTCCTGAACCTCGTGTCGAAGCAGCCCATCCATTGCTCCACTCAGGAGCTTGGATGTGATAAATTCGTTAAACCGAGCTGCTACAATGCCAATTCTGATGTTTTTGGAAACCAGACTTCCCTCAAAAGTTTTCATTTAATGTAACCTCTTTCTTTGTTAATATTTCAAAATATGGCCCATCCGTGTCTGCTTTGTTCTCAGATAGAACAGATCATACGCCGTTGCCGCCATCTGAATCGGAACGCGTTCAGATATTTCCAGTCCAAACTCGGAGAGCTGATACACCTTGTCCGGGTTGTTGGTCAGCAGGCGCAGACTTTTGACACCAAGCTCCCGCAGGATCTGCGCACCGAGGAAATACTCCCGCTCGTCTCCGTGAAAGCCCAGAGCCAGATTGGCCTCCAGCGTATCCATACCTTGTTCCTGCAATTCATAGGCCCGCAGCTTGTTGATGAGACCGATGCCCCGGCCCTCCTGCCGCATATAGAGCAGGATGCCCCGGCCCTCGTTTTCGATCTGCATCATGGCGGCGGCCAACTGCTGTCCGCAATCACAGCGGAGAGAGCCGAAGGTGTCTCCGGTCAGGCACTCGGAATGGACCCGGCAGAGAACGTCCTTCCCATCGCCGATGTCGCCCTTCACCAGCGCGACATGGTGCTCGCCGTTCAGACGGCTCACAAAGCCGTAGGCTTTGAAATCGCCGTATTTCGTGGGCATATTCACCGCCGTGACCTGATCCACCAGCTTTTCATGACACTTGCGGTACTCCTGCAAGTCCCGAATGGTGACGAACTTGATGCCGAACCGCTCCGCCAGCGTCATCAACTCGGCGGTGCGCATCATGGTGCCGTCCTCCCGCATGATCTCACAGCACAGGCCGCATTCCTTCAGCCCCGCCAGACGGCACAGGTCAACGGTGGCCTCCGTATGACCCTCCCGCTCCAACACGCCGTTTTTCTTCGACAGCAGCGGGAACATGTGGCCCGGTCTGCGGAAATCCTCCGCCTTTGCGCCCTCCTCCACGCAGGCCATCGCCGTCACGGAGCGTTCGGCGGCGGAGATGCCGGTGGAGGTGGAAATGTGGTCGATTGACACCGTGAAGGCCGTTTCGTGGTTGTCCGTGTTGTGCTGCACCATCTGGGGGAATTGCAGCTTGCGGACAAAAGCCTCCGACATGGGCATACAGATCAGGCCCTTGCCGTGGGTGGCCATGAAGTTGATGTTCTCCGTGGTGGCAAACTCGGCGGCGCAGATGAAATCGCCCTCGTTTTCGCGGTCGGGGTCGTCTGTGACCAGAATGATCTTCCCCTGTCTCAGATCTTCCAGTGCCTCGGGAATGGTATTGAAGTTCATGGTAACATCTCCTTGTTAAAAGCCGCAGCGCAGCAGCATTTCTTTCGTGAGGGTATTTTGTTTTGGGGCTTCCGGGCGCAGCAGCTTTTCGATGTACTTGCCTACCACGTCGGTCTCCAGATTCACCGGGTCGCCCCGGCACCGCTGGTTCAGGTTGGTCTGGGTCACCGTATGGGGGATGGTGGACACGGAAAAGCCCTCGCCGTCCACGGCGGCTACTGTCAGGCTGATGCCGTCGATGGTGATGGAGCCCTTTTCCACCACATAGCGCAATATCTCCGGCCCCGCGTGGACGGTGTACCAAACGGCGGTATCGTCCCGGCGGATGTTGGCAATGCGTCCGACACCGTCCACATGGCCTGCTACGATATGCCCGCCGAAGCGGCCGTTTGCGGACATGGCACGCTCAAGATTGACCACGCTTTCCGCCGAAAGTCCCGCAAGGGACGAGCGGTTTAGCGTCTCGTGCATCACGTCCGCTGAAAAGCCATCAGGAAAAAGCCGGGTCACCGTCAGGCAGATGCCGTTCACGGCGATGCTGTCTCCAATCCGGGTTCCCTCCAAGACGGTTTTCGCCTGGATCGTCAGGACGGCGGAGTGCTGTCCGCGCTTGATGTTCTTGATCGTTCCGACTTCTTCTACGATTCCTGTGAACACGGATATTCCACCTCGCTTTCTATCAGAAGATCCTCGCCCAGCCGTTCCATCCGGCTGTTTTTCAATCGGTAGGCGTTGTCCGGGGCAGGGACGCCCACGCCCTCCACGGGGGTTTTCGCGTCTCTTCCGCCGAATAGCTTTGGGGCGATATACGCCTGCACCTGCTGCACGATGCCGCACTCCAGCGCGGCCCAGTTCAGCGTTCCGCCGCCCTCCAGCAAGATGCTGTCGATCTGTTCCTGCCCCAGCCGCTCCATGAGCTGCCGGAGATCCACATGGCCGTTTTTTTCATTCAAGTAAAGCACCTGACACCCGGCCCTCCGGTAAACCGCCTGTCTTTCCGGGTCGGCACAGCAGGTGGCGAGGATAGTCGGGATCTGGTCTGCGGTGGTGACCACCTGCGCCTGCGGCGGCATCCGCAGATGAGTGTCGCAGATGACGCGAACGGGGTTTCGCCCGTTCTCCATGCGGCAGGTCAGGAGAGGATCATCCGCCAGAACGGTGCCCACGCCCACCATGATGCCCCGAAACCGGTGCCGCTGCTGCTGGACATGGCTCCGGGCCGTTTCTCCTGTGACCCATTTGGATGCACCCGTATAGGCCGCGATCTTACCGTCCATCGTCATGGCGTATTTCATGGAAACGAAGGGCCACCCGGTGGTGATGTAGTGGAAGAAGATCCTGTTCAGCGCGTCACATTCCTCCCGCAGAACGCTTTCCGTCACCTCCACGCCGCGAGAGCGTAGGATCGCCACGCCCTTTCCCGCCACCAGCGGATTTGGGTCGGCGGAGCCTATCACCACCCGGCGGATGCCAGCTGCCAGGATCGCATCCACGCAGGGCGGCTGCTTTCCGTGGTGACAGCAGGGCTCCAGCGTCACATACATGGTGGCTCCGGCGGGGTCGGCGGTGCAGGCTGCCAAGGCGTTGCGCTCCGCGTGGGGTTCGCCGTACCGCTCATGCCAGCCCTGTCCGATGACCGCGCCGTCCTTTACGATCACGGCGCCCACCATGGGATTGGGCGTCGTCCAGCCCCGGCCCCGTTCCGCCAGCGCCAAGGCCAGACGCATATATTCCGCATCGTTCATACTGTTACCTCCAAAAGAAAAAGCCCTGAACGAATCGTTCAGGGCAAGACAGAAAAACACAAGTATCCTTGTGTAAAAGCAAAGCTCCAGAATGTAAATACATCCCAGAGCAACTTCCATAAACGCATCACAGTTTCCTGCTTTGCGTTGTCATCTTCTTTCATCCAGACTGTACTGTCGGCTTCGGAATCTCACCGAATCGTGCCTCTCGGCTCGTGGGCTGTACCACCGGTAGGGAATTGCACCCTGCCCTGAAGATCATATATTTAATTATGGTCGGATTATAACACACCCGTATATAGATTGCAAGGTTGTCCAGCAAATCGGGACGAAATCGGGACGCCGCTTATGTGAAATTAAATATGCAGTATTATGAAACTATTAACCGTTCAAATGACATTACCTGAAATGTAAAATTACATCAGGTGGTGATGCTATGAAAATTGAACGGGACGAACGAAAATTTGACTTTCACGGAATCGGACTTGCCATCAAGAAAGCCCGTGAGCGTGAGGGCATGACGCAGGAGCAATTAGGATACATTGTTGACCGCGATCCGCGTACCATTATGTATCACGAAAATGACGGACAGCATCCGAGCCTAAACGCCTTTTACCAAATGGTAACAATGTTCGGTATCTCCGTGGATGAATATTTTTATCCCGATATGAGCGCCGATGAAGCCGCAAAGAAGCGGATCAACATTCAGCTTAATTCCCTCAATGAAAGCGAGCTGCGGCTCGTCGAGGGAATTATCAATGCAATTATAGAAAACCGTGGAACGGAGGGAGCGTAAGAAACGGCGCTGCCTCCGTTTTTCGCGGGGTTTCCGGGGGAGCGCGTTAGCGGCAAGCAAGGCAAGTGTATTGACACTTGCAATTTCCGCGCTGCGGAAATGCTTGTTGGGGTGCCCCCAAACCCGCTGGACTTCTGGCCACCGTGACCAGAAGAAACATTGTCTGCGTCGCCGTCCCTAACGGGCCTGCTCCTTATTGCGCTGGTTGTCCGTCAGCCCGCGCAGGTGATCCACGCTGCTCTTGACCGCTACCAGCTCCCGCATATCCTGCTGGGCCTTGCGGTATTCCAAATAAAGAGCTTTTTTCCGCGCTGCCAGTTGGCGGCGTTTTTCTTTTAGTATGTCCATTTTGGGGAGCTTCTCGCCGCCCAGCAGCTCGGCCATTGTCGCCTTGGCCGCCCGGTAGTCGGCCAGCGCCGCCTCATGCTCGGCAAGATATTTCCGGCTGTACTTGGCGGCCTTGTACCCATCGAACGCAGGGCGGGTCTTTGCGTACTGCACCACGGCGGCCATCAGATCGGACACACGGGAAAGCTCGGCCTCGGTCTGCTGAATGTCCCCGGCCAGTGTGTGAAACCGCTCTGTGGCAGCGTCGGTCTTTGCAGCCAGATCGTCATATTCAAAGAGTTGGTGCTCTTTCAGATATTGCAGAGCAGCCGCCATCTGTTTAAGGTTATACACCTTGGCCCAGCGTTCATAAGCAGGGCCTTTGTCCTGACGCATCCGCTCCTGAATGTCAATCAGCAGATTGACGCGGCGGGGCACAGGCGCTCTCTGTGCCGGGGCCTTGCGTGTGGGAGCCTTGCCATCAATGACGGCCTGCACGTCCTCGGGGCCGTAGCCGTCCTCCAGCGTGGCCGCCCGGAAACGAGCCGCCCGCTGTTGTCCTGGTACAAGGAATGAGATCACGCCGCCGCGCCCGTGCTTGACCTGTATGCCTGCCGTTTCCATGCGCCGGAGGAAGTCTGCGAAGTCCTCGGGGCGCTCCGTCAGGGCCGCGTCAACGGCAAGACGGATCTGTTCTTTCTGTGAGAGCTTTTGATTTTCCCCCAGCCATTGACCATAGTGCAGATACCGTCCCTTGCTGTGGAGCTTGGGATTTACGATCACAGACAGATCGTGCTCCAGACATACCCGGTCAGACAGCCGCCGCAGGGCAAACGAGGAGCCGATGAAGTTACGGAACTTCCGGGAGCGGTCATAGGCGGTGGAATTGTAGTAAATGTGATTATGAATGTGCTCTTTGTCTATATGGGTACAGACAAAGAATTGATACTTGCCCTTTGTCCAGCGCATCGCCGTTTCATAGCCGATGCGGTTGGCCTCTTCCGCCGTCACCTCGCCGTGGGGGAACGCCTGCCGGATCTGGTAGCACAGCGCCCCGTGTTCGGCCCTGCGGTCAGTTTCGCCCTGATACTGATTTTTGACCAGCATGAACTCGGCGTGTGCCGTGGCCGGATCGCAGAGGTAGGAGGAAACGGCCCCCAACTTTTCCGGGTTCAGGCCATAGTCAAAGCGGTCTTTCAGACTTTGCAGGGCCGTCCGTTTATCGGCCCGCTTGTGGGATTTGAGGTAGGTTGTGGCCGTAGGCAGCCCTCCTTTTCATACGACAAACGGCGGCTGGGATCAGCCGCCGTTTTCTGCATCTTCTGGCCACCGTGACCAGAACTCAGCCCATGATGAAGCCCCGCAGGGAGCCGTTCAGCTCGTCCAGCTTGGCAAGCAGCCATCCGGCCAGCGCAGGCAGGCCAAAGGGCGAAATAGCAAACGCCATCAGCAGCCCCGCAATCCCTGTGGGAATGTCTTTCTCCACAAACAGCATCAGGACGCTCAGCAGCCCCAGCACCGACGCGAGGATGGAGAGCAAGCCAGCGGAAAGACTCAGCAGGAATGAGAGCACGGCCACAAGCAGGGTCAGCACCAGCACAAAGGGAGCGGCAAGAATTTTGAATATGATCCGCATAGGGGGTTCCTCCTTTTTCCTGTATATGTCTATTATAACTCTGAAAAAATCGGCACTCAAGGATGTCCCGGCCCTCCGCACTTCTGGTCACGATGACCAGAGGTGCGGACAGCCGGGGAACGGCGCAGGGCCGTTCCCCCTGTGTCACATCGTTACAATGGCGGAGAGCTGGGCCAGCAGATCAGACAGCGGCTCCCACAGGGCGGCGTAGTCCTTTTGCAGACGCTTTAGCTCGTCCGGGTACAGGCCGCCGTAGCTGTTGGCATGGATGGCCGCCTGATTGAGATTGTTTGCACAGCGCCGCTGGAGCGACACAAGCTCCTTGACGGGTTCAAGGTCAACGTGGATCACATAGCCGCCCAGCGCCATTTTTCGGATATAGGCGCTCATGTTGCGGATGCCCGCCTCGGCCATGCGCCCCCGAATGATCTCCAGCTCGTCAGGCCGTACCCACACATAGATGGGGACGCTGCGGATGCGCTTCTTTGTCAACGCTCCTCACGCTCCCGGCTGCGGCGCTTGGGCGGGTGTTCCCGCACCTTATCCAGCGGCTTATCCTCCGGGGGCGGCACAGGCAGATTGCTGATGATGCCGTCGATCTGATTATAGTTCTGCTCCATCGAAAGCTCGGCGTTCTTGTTGGGATTGCGTTCCTGATCCATAAATATCCTCCTATCTCTCGCCCCGGTCAGGGGTATTTTTCTTTAGGGCAGCTTGGCCCCGGTCAGCCTCGGCCTGTTTTGCGGCATCCTGCATCTGCTGGGAAATGGGGCGCTTGCCCTCTTTATAGGCACGGCTGGCCCGCTGGCGCTCTACACCACGGGCAGCGGCGGCAAGCTGCTCCGGCGTGATATGCTCCTTGGGAACATAGCTGCCGAAGTCCGGGTAAAACCATGTCAGCCGCTTCTGTTCCGGGACGCGCTTTGCATCCTCCCACGCACCAACGATTTGTGCCTGTGCGTCCATTTCACGGCGAATATCCGGGTTATGCCGGGACGGGCGCAGCTCATAATCCGCTACCTCACAAAGTAGGAGCGGCTGGGCATAGTCGATCTCGCCCCATGCCCGGAACGCCTCGCCGTCTACGCGCCACCGCTCCGGGTAAATCGTCATTTCCACAACGCCGTTAAAGCGACTGTTGGGATATGTGCCTACATCGATGGGACGCTGGGTAGAGTAGTATTTATAGGTTTCTTGCTCCGGGGGCTGCTCGATCCGTTCTACATAATAGCGCCGCTGGTAGTCCTCGGCACGATTTTTGAGGTCAGACTCCGCCAGCCTTGCATCGTCGCAATAATGCCCCCAAAAGTAATTGCGCTCCCCATCACGCATATTGAACTGCCAAGTTACATAGGGATCGGGCGCTTTCGGATTTTCGCCCAGCACAAAACCGCACTCATTGTCAAAAGCAATCACACAGCGGATTGCATAGCCTTGATTGATCTCCACGGGCATCCTCCTTTCCAAAATGTTAGCAATATTTCTGCAAAACCGGGCGGGGCTATGAAATCATACGCCCCGCCCATGAAGCGGCCCCGGAAAGCCCTGTAATCAGCGGAGTTTTTCGGGGTCAAATGCTCACGGCCTACCCCCGGTATTTCCGCATATAGCCGCGCTGCTTCTGCCGCCTTGCGGTATGGGCGCAGGCCGGGGAGCAGTACCGCTGCCGCCCGTCCGGGAGAAAGGCCCTGCCGCACACCGGGCAAGGCCGGGTTTCCGCCACGGCCTCCACGGTCAGCGACTTTTCCAGCACGGGATCAAGGGGCAGCACCGCCGAACAAAAGTAGCGGCAATATGCCCCTGTCCAGCACTTGCCCAGCATATAGCACTCACAATCCAGCGGCAGGCAGCCAGCGTCCTTGTCATAGTTGGCGCACCACCGCTTCACAAGGGAGCGGATCGCCGTCTTTTCCTGCCGGGTCAATTCACGGCTCATGTTTGCCCCCTGTCTTTGACCGAAGCTGCTCCCGGTAACAGAATACGCAGCCGATCCCGTGCCAGTAGGGGCAGCCATCGCAGCGGGAGCCTTTGGGCGGCAGGTCGGGCGGGACGCCCTTGAAGTAGCTTTTTTCTTTCATAAAGTCCTCATAGGGGCTGTTGGTAAACCTCATTCTTCACCGTCCTCGTCCCACGGCGGCCCGTCATCCTCGGGATCGGTTTCGTCATAGTCCTCCGCGCCGTCATACTCGCCGCCGTAGTCGGCCTCGGACTCAGCGGCCCGCTGCTTCTTGGGACGGTAGATTTTGAAGTACCAGCCAGCGCCGCCGCCAACGACCACCACGGCCAGCGCCAGCAGAAGCATACCGCCGTTGCCCGTGGCCTTGGGCTGCTCCGGCTCGGGGTCAGGCTCCGGCTCCACCACGGGCGCAGGCTCTGGGGCCTTGCCCTGGCACTCGCTCATGTTCACGGCGCAGACGGTACAATCCGTGTTGATAGCACCAACAGCGCATTTGTCGGCGCAGGAGCACTCCGGCAGCTCACCGCCCGCCGCCTGCATCGCCGCCAGCAGGTCGGCCTCGTCCACCATGTTCAAGAAATAGGTCTGATACTGCTCGCCGTCCTCGTCGGTGGGCTTGTCATAGTCAATGACGATGTAAAAGGT
>DJRT01000020.1:9662-11735 GCA_002437905.1 Ruminococcaceae bacterium UBA6353
AGATCACGGGTCACAAGGTTGCCGTCCTCGGTGAAGCCCTCGCCGGGGTCAACGGTTTCGGCGGGCAGCGGCTCCACCGGGTCAAGGCCGTCCCATTCCTCGCCGCCCCCGGCGTAGGCCGTGACAGCCATACTGCCCATGAGGACAGTCACACAGAGCGTCATCAGCAAAAGCCGCAGTTTTCTCATTCCGTCACCTCCGCCTGTTCCGTCGGCTTCTGGCCACCGTGACCAGAAGCACCGCCCCGGAGCTGCTGGAGCACCAGCGGCAGATCGGCAAGAGAGATACTCATGCCGCGCACGATCTCCACGATCTCGCTGTTTTCCGCCTCCAGCTTCTTCTGCTCCAATTCTTTAAGCCGCGCCTGCTGCTCGGCAATTTTGGCCTTGACCTTTTCAATCTCGGCCTCGATTTTTGCGCTTTTCGTAATTGCCATATCAAAAACCTCCTTTACGGTAGTCGCCCGTAGGCGTAAAGATGGGATTGCCAATAGCTGCTGTTGAGGTTGGCGTAACTGATGGGATCGCCACAATGGAGCATCCAGCCGTCGCCTACATAGATGCCCACATGAGAAATGCCCGCCGTGTCATAGGTGCCGACAAAGAACACCAGATCACCGGGGCGGGGGCTGCTCGTCCGGGAGCAGATATTATAAAGGCCCTGCGCCCCCAGCCGCCCGAAGTCCCAGCCGCATTGATTGTAGACATAGCTGACGAAGCCGGAGCAGTCAAAGGACGTGGACGGGCTGCTGCCGCCCCACACATAGGGAAAACCGAGATATTTTTCCGCTTCTTTCAGAATGGCGGCAAAGGTTTCATCATCCAGATAGGACTCCGGGACTTCATGCTCCGGCGGGCGGTTGGTGATGTATTTCCCGATATAGCCGGACGAGGGGAACAGATCAGGGCGGTTCCCCAGCGTGGACATATACAGGGCGTACATGGAAAGCTGCTCCTCGGACATCATGTAAACCGGGACGTGGGAAAGGTTGAAGTTTTCCAGCGTGACATAGCAGATGTAATAATTGTACGGCACCTCTACGTCATAGTCGTTGCCCTCGCTGTCCGTCCGTGTGACCGTGCGGTAGCGCACCTCGGCAACCACATCCTCGGTCAAAATGTACTGGCGGTCAAAGAGGTCTTGCAGCGTCCCCTGCACCTCGTCCAGCGTCCACGCGCCCTCATGGAGCGCGGAGATCATGGAGATCAGCACATAGGGATCGTGTTCAATGGTGTCGAGATCAAAATGGTACTCGTCATAATCGTGGGTACGGGTATAGGTGTCGAGGTAGCGTTGCAGCTCGTCCTCCAGCGCACAATAGGCGGCCTCGGCCCCCAGCATATCCGCATCCTCTGCCTTATAGGTGCTGGCGGCGATGGCCGCAAGGGTGCTGTTTCCAACGGACACCATCGAGGACATACACGATTGCAGGGTCAGCAGCACCAGCAGGCAGCCCAGCGCAAGCAGCGTCCCCACGGGATGCCGCTTGACGAACGCCGCCGCTTCCCGGACAAACCGCTCCGTGGCCGACGCGGTTTGTTCGGCGGCCTTGGCGGTCTGCTTGGCGGTTTCCCGCGCCTTGCGCTGATACTCCCGTTTCAGCTTATGGCGGTGCCATAACCGGGCGGCGGCGTTCTGCGCCTCCGGCTGCTCCTGCGCGAACTTGCGGGAATGGTAGTCCGCCGTGGCCTTGATGTACCGGGACTCAGCACGGGCGGCGGCCTTGGCCGGGTGCTCCCGGATGGCCCTGCGTACCTTGTGCCGCCCATAGTGCAGCGCGGCCTCGCCGGAACGCTCCACAAAATGACCGCCCTCCACGCCTACATTGTCGCGCTCCTCCTGATACACCTTTCCGTGCAGAAAAGCGTGGGTTTCATGTCCGGCGATCCGTGCGATCCGCTTGATGGGGCCGGGCTTTTTCGGCGGCTTCTGGTTTGCCAGCCTTTCACGGGCCTTGTTCAGCCGTTCCTCCCGGCTCTCCATGCGGAGCTTGGACTTGTGGAGCTTGGCCTGTTCGCTGTCGGCATGGAACTTCTGGCCACCGTGACCAGAAGCAGCCTCGCCCTCGGGCGG
>DJRT01000020.1:11773-13285 GCA_002437905.1 Ruminococcaceae bacterium UBA6353
CTGTTTTCCATTGGCGGCGTCCTCCGGCTTGGTGGTCAGCAGGTCGTAGATCTCGCCACGGGGGAAGCGGTCAACAAACGGGATGGTGACGCTGCCATAGAACAGCAGACCCTCGCCGGAGTTGGACTGCGTGATATACGATAGCTGGTGCTCTGAAATACCGATCTGCTTGGCAAGAATGGTGCGGTCACTCTGCGCCTGCGACAGCAGGATCATAAAATCCGTGTTGTCCAGAATGTTCTCAATTTCCCGGCTGGCCAGCAGGTCTTTCACATTCTGCGTCAGGGCCGAGGGGACGCAGCCCTGTTTGCGGAGCATCTTCCAGACGGTCACAAAATAGCTGGCGGTCAGCGGATCACGGAGCAGAATATGGAACTCGTCAAAATAGCACCATGTCGCCACGCCGTTTTTGAAGTTGGTTCCCACCGCAGAGGTGACAAAATCGTTGGTGATGTGCATGGCGATCTTGCGGAGGTTTTCCCCCATGCCTTTCAGCACAAAGCACACCACGCGGGAATTGAGGTTGACGTTGGTGGGATGGTTAAAGAGATTGAGGGAGCCTGTGCAGTAAAGCTCCAGCGCCGTTGCGATCCGCTTGGCCTCCGGTTCCGGCTGGCGCAGCAGCTCCTCATACAAATCTTGGAGCAGCGGCGTTTTGGCCGTTTCCAGTCCCAGCGCCATCTCCCGGTACACCTGACGCACACAGCGGTCAATGACGGTTTTCTCGATGGGCTGCAAACCGTCCCGGCCTCCCACCACCAGCTCACACAGCGACAGCAGAAAATCCGCTTTCAGGGACAGGGGGCTGTCTCCGCCGCCCATGTCCATCTGGACATCCATCGGGGAAATGTGGTTGGGGCTGTCCGGCGCGATCTCGATGACCTGACCGCCCAGCCGTTCCACCAGCGGAGCATATTCGCCCATCGGGTCAACCACGATGATGCGATCCTGCGGGATGGCAAGAAAGACGTTCAGCAATTCACGCTTGGCGGCAAAGCTCTTGCCGCTGCCCGTGGAGCCGAGGTATAAGCCATTGGCGGATTTCAGCTTTTTGCGGTCAGCCATGATGACGTTATGGGACAGGGCGTTCATGCCGTAGTAGAGGGACGGGCCATCCATGCGAAGCTCCCGCGTCATAAAGGGAACGAAGATGGCTGTGGAGCTGGTGGTCATGCCGCGCTGAATTTCAATGCCGTTGTAGCCGAGGGCCAGCGAGGACATATAGCCCTGCTCCTGCTGCCAGTCCAGCCGCTTGACGGCACAGTTATATTTCTGCGCGATGCCGTTCACGGTGAAAATGTCATTTTCCAGCCGTTCCCGCGTGGGGGCGGTATTGACGATCAGGAACGTCAAGAGGAACATTCTCTCGTTGCGGCTTTGCAGGTCGGAGAGCAGCTCGGCGGCGTCCTTGGAAAAGGTGACAAGATCGGGCGGGAGAATGTCAGGGTCATATCCGGCGCGGGTGGCCTTGCGCTGCTCCTCCACTTTCATCTTGTCAATGTCGGAGATTTT
>DJRT01000020.1:13327-67632 GCA_002437905.1 Ruminococcaceae bacterium UBA6353
ACCGTCTGAATGTGCATGGTGACGGTCAGCTCGGCGTCCAGCTCCAAAATCTCCAACAGCAGCTTGTCCGACAGCTCCGACGCCATGATCTGCAAATAGGATGCCGCGCCCCATGTCTGGCCCACGCGGAACGAGCGGCTCTGCCGGAAGTCAAAGCTGTCCGGCACGATAAAGTCTTTCGTTCCCATGCCCGTATGGGCGATGTCCGCCCACTTGAAGCGGAACGGCTCCCGGCTGCCGGGGTGAAGCTGGCCGTGCAGCAGGGCCAGACGCTCCCGCCCGTCGAGGGGCTGGCTCTGTACCCCCAGCCGCTTGAAGTTGCCGATCACGTCCGCCTCTACACGTTCCAGACGGGGACGGGCGGCGGCCACATTTTCAGCGGGGATGCAAAAGGTGACGTACTTGGCCCGTTCGATACCGTTGTTGCTTTTGGCGATCTGGTTTTTCAGCATCCCCGTGTATTCCGTGCGGACGCTGTTGAAGCGGTCATCCGCCTCGGGGATATTCACCTTGTAGCGACTCCCGGAGCGGCTGCGGCGGTTGACAAAGGACAGCTGGAACGGCAGCGAACTGTCAAAATAATTCAGCCACGAACTCCATCCGCCGAAAATGGCCGTCTGATCCTCAGCGGACGCAACGGAATAGTTGATGTCCTCATATTCCAGCGTTTTTGTGTAAACACCGCCGGGGAGCTGGCAAATGCCGTCCGGCAGCATCCGCACATAGGGAATGGTCTGCTGGGCCGATATGGTCGCCGGACGATTACCGGCCCGCGTCAGGCTTTTTGACTTCTTGGGGCTTTTGCTCAAGTGTGACCTCCTTTCCCGCAAACGGGGCGTAGATATTCTGCGTCTGATAGGGCCTCACACCGGGCCGCAGGAACTTGGCCCGGATGATATTCCGGGCCACCTTTTCAAAGGGCAGGCCGTCACGCTCATACATCGCCATGAAAAAGGCCGGAAGCATGAGCGCGATCATCAGGAACATCGCCCCGGTGCCGCCCAGCGCGTGACGGGTCAGCAGATACACGGGGATGCCCACGGCAGCCGCGCCGCCGAAGCAGATAAGCTGGCGGCGGGTAAGGTTAAAGGCAATTTTCGTCTTGATCTTGGAAAGATCGTTAGGAACATTCACATAGGGCAAGAAACGTCCTCCTTTCCGCTATCTTCTGGCCACCGTGACCAGAGGCCCGCTGTCGGCTCCACCTCGTTGCCCCACACGTCCCAGCCGGGAGGGGTCTGCCGTGCGAACAGCTCCACGCGGGGCCTGTCGCCCATGAGGGCAACGATCTTGTCCCGCGTTTCGTCCGGCTTTTTGCTGTGGGCCTCGATGGGGGAAATGATAAACTGGTGAATATCGGCGGCCTGCCGCTTGGGGTGTCCCTTGGTCGCCAGCAGGCAGATCTCGGCGTTCGCCCGTGTCCAGAAGCCCAGCCCATAAAACCAGCTATCCGCCTTTTTGTTCTTTTTGAGCCAGACAAAAGCGACGCTTTTATAGGTGAAGCCCCACGCACGGATGAGCCGCAGAGCCTCCGGGAGCTGCGGGAACGTGGCCCACATGAAAAGAGCGCTGTCCTTGGCCGCAAGCTCGGCCACAGGCAGCGCGCACAATTCATCAATGCTCATGGTGGGGTAATGGTTTTCTGCCGCCCCCTGCACTTTCTTTTCCGAGTAGCGCCACGGGGGATCAGCGTAAATAATTTCATAGTTTCCTGTCATCATTCTCCTTTCCCGCCAGATGCCACAGCCTCCTGCGCCCGCCGGATGCGCTCCGTGGCGGGGCCGTAAAAGGCCGGGGCGGTTTCAAAGCAGACGAAGCGGCGGCCCGCGTTCAGCGCGGCCACGGCAGTTGTGCCGGAGCCAGCGCAGATGTCCGCCACCACCTCGCCGGGGCGTGTGTAGGTGCGGATCAGGTACTCGCACAGGGCCACGGGCTTCTGCGTGGGATGTACCGTCGTTGTCACCGTGGGGAACGCCAGCACATTCCCCGGAAAGCGCCGCCCATCGGACTCGCCGCTGGTGCGTTCAAACGTTCCGTAGTTGGGGCTGTTCCCGCTGCAACGGTGGATTTTCTTGTACGGCTTGCCCTGTTCAAACTGCGGAAAGTAGGCCGGGGACTTCTGGTAGAACACCAGAATGTTCTCCGTCTTTTTCAGCGGAGCGCGGCGGGCGTTGAGAAAGCCCGTGCAGCGGCTTTTGTACCATACCCACTCATAGCGGAGCATGGCGAGGTTGGACGCGCCCAGCACCTTGTCATAGGGGCATTGTGCGAAAAACAGCACCGCGCCCTCCGGCTTGACGGCCCATTTCACCGCCTCCCACAGCTCCGGGAGCGGCAGCGGCACATCCCAAAAGTTCCGGGTCGTGCCGTAGGGCGGATCGGTCAGGAGCATATCCACGCTATGCTTCGGCAGGGAGCGCAGGCCCTCAATACCGTCGGTGAGGTGCAGTCCCTCCGGGATCGGCCTCTGGCCACCGTGACCAGAAGCGGCGGTATCAGCGATAAAATCACCTTTCCTTTCTCAATGGGCGCTGAAGATGCTTTTTGAGATCGTCCCGGTTTTCATCAGCATGAAGCACAGAAGCACCGTATAGCCGATACAGCCCCAAATCGCGCCGATGGGATCTCCGCCTGTGGCGATCCCCTGAATGAGCACCGCATAGATCGCCACGCAGACAAGGATCAGCATCCCCTGAAAGCCCACGGCAAACAGGGAGCGCAGATAGTTCTGGCCCATCGCGCCAAGCTCCCGGTTGGAGAGCGTCGCCACAGGGATGGGGGCTAAACTGGTCAGCAGATATATCTCGATCATGCGGCCATATACGATCACGAAAATAAAAATGTTCAGCGCCAGCATGGTAAACTTAATGAGGAACGATTGCAGGAACAGGCCCAGCAGAGGGCCAAGCTCCATCGTTTCAAGGGTCATTTCCAGATCGGCCAGCATATCCGGCGTGATGTTGGTTGCGCCTGTGACGATGCCCGCCGCGCTTGCGATCACGCTTTGGGACACGTCAAAGACCGCCATGACGATATTGAACGTGTTGGACAGGATCAGGATGGCACAAGTGGTTTTGAATACCCATTTGTAGATATTCGCCACGTCGAACTCGTGCATATTGTTCTTTTCCAGTATCATCTGGATCAGCTCATAGGTGGCAACGAAAGTCAGGATCAATCCGGCAATCGGCAATATCACCGTTTCGGAAAGCTGCCGTATCAGGGAGAACACCCCGGCGTTCCATGCCGCCGGGGTAGTCCCCACCTGTACGGATATTTCCCCGACGCGGGTATTCACCGTGTCAAACAGCCCCTTGAGGTTTCCCATGATGCCCTCGATCAAAAGCCCTTTGAGCCATTCCGTGATCCATTCGGTGAGAATACCCATCGGCAGTTACCCTTAAAACAGGGTAGACAGCAGAGGGATCAGGGTCGTGCCCAGCACGATGATGCCGCCGCCCGCCATGAGCTGCTTGATGCCCTGGCTTTTGGCCGCTGCGTTATCCGAGCCGTAGCCCTCCAGCAGATTGACCACGCCCCACACGGCAAGGCCAGCGCCCAGCGCCACGACGAGAGTTTGCAGGGTAGTAACGGCAGAAGCAAAAAACTGCATAAGTCCTCCATTTCTCCGGGGACAAGGCCCCGGCTATGAAAAAAGCCGCCATTTCTGGCGGCAGCTACGAATCCTCTGGACACCGTGACCAGAGGTTATACAAAGGCATCCGGGTCGTCGAGGTCGTCATAGTTGAGGATGTCCTCGTCCTCGCCTGTGAGCGCCTCGTCCGGCACGTCCACCTTGTAAACGGTATAGGTTTCGTTGGGGTTGAGCTTGTCCATCCGCCGTGTCACAAGGCTGTTGAGGTCAAAAGCGTTCTTCACCTTGTCAGCCTCGGCGGTGTATTTGTAGTTGGGATGCCGCTTCAAATCGTACTTCTTGGAGTAGAACGGCGGCAGGCCCCGAAGCTGCAAAATGCACCGATCTCCGGGCATGGTGGCAAGCTCACTTGGGGTCATCAGTTCCCGGCCCAGCCGCTGCGTGTTTTGGCTGTAGCTTTCGGACTGGCCCCGTGAACGGCCCTCGGTCTGCATGGAGATGGTGGCCTTTCCCAGCCAGTTCTCCGAAATCTCCTTGATGGTAGAGCTTTCGCGCCCGCCGAGGAACAGCACACTATCCATATTGCCGAGAATGGTTTCCGCGTTCTTGTCGTAGATGGCCTTGCACTGCGCCAACTGCTGATACAGCAGGCACAGACTGATCTCACGGGAGCGAATGACCGCCACCAGCTTTTCAAGCTGGGGCACCTGCCCGGTGTTGGCCGCCTCGTCCCACAGTACCCGCACATGATGGGGCAGCCGCCCACCGTGAACATTGTCGGCCCGTTCGCATAGGAGGTTGAACATCTGCGAAAAGGCCAGCGCCACAAGGAAATTGTAGGTGCTGTCCGTATCGCTGATGCAGAAAAATGTTGCCGTGCGGCGATCTCCCATGCGGTCAAGCTCCAGCTCGTCATAGGACATGATCTCCCGGAGCTGGGGAATATCAAAGGGGGCAAGCCGAGCGCCGCAGGAAATGAGGATGCTTTTCGCCGTCTTGCCGCTGCTTAGCTTGAATTTACGGTATTGCTTCACGGCGAAGCAATCCGGCTTGCGCTTGGCAAGGCCGTCAAACATATAATCCACGGCGTTTTTATAGTTTTCGTCATCCTCCTTAACCTCCATGCCGGAGATCATGTCCACCAGCGTATTCATATTCCGATCCTCGGCAGGCCCCTCGAAAATGATATAGGCAATCAGGGCGCAGTACAAAAGCGTTTCCGCTTTCGTCCAAAATGGATCGCCCTCCTTGCCCTCGCCCTTGGTGTTGGTGATCAGGGCGTTCACAAATTTCAGGATGTCGGCCTCGTTGCGGATATACGACAAAGGGTTGTAGTGCATGGACTTGGAAAAATCAATGCTGTTGAATACCTTGATCTGATAGCCCCGGCGCTGGAGAAAGGTCCCGACCTGCCCCAACACGCCGCCCTTGGGGTCTACCACTACATAAGAGGAATGAGCCTGCAAAAGCTGGGGCGTGAGCCAAAAGCGGGTCTTGCCGGAGCCGGACGAGCCGATGCCGCAAAAATTGAGGTTGCGGGCGTTTGCGGGATTTTGGGGGCGGGTATTCATGGTGAGCCGTTCCGTGGCGGTCAGCAGCATATTGTTTTCAAACTTGGGGTCAATGAACGGCTTGATGTCTTTTTCCGTTCCCCAGCGGGCCGTTCCGTACTCTGCATCGAGGCGGAATTTCTTTGCTTTTTTCGCCTTGTAGTAGATCAGCAGCCGGAAACCGACTGCGCCCACAATGCCGACAAACCAATCCAGCGGGGCAAGACCGGGGGCAAAGCTGGCAAAGGCCGCGCCGATGGTCTGGCCCAGCCCCAGCAGCTTTTCCCCGAAGCCAGCGCCAGCGGCCAGACGGTACGCCGTGCCGATTTTCAGGCAAAACCAGCCGATGAACAGGTACGGGATATTCGGAAGAACATACTTCCTGATTTTATCTGTCGCCATGCGCCGCCTCCTTTGTCAATTCCCGCTGGGGCTGCTTTTTCACCTGTTTCTCTGCCTGCCGGAGCTGCTCCCGGATCGGCGTCTGCCGGGATTTGGCCCGTTTCAGCTCCAAACGGGAATACTCGGCAAAGCAGCCTGTGATGGCGTCGGCCTGCCGCGCTTTGAAAAGAAGCAGATATTTTTCATCCCCCACACGGCGGATGGCATAGTCCACGCCCCATTTTCGGGCCACTTTGTCAAATAGCTTGGGCGTGTCCACCTCGATGGCGTTGGTGTCCCCACCGTGGCCCATGAGCTTTCGCACACTCTGCTTGCCGTGGGGCGTCTGCGCCTTGCGGTGCTCCTTGGCGATCTTCCGGCCCACGGCGGCCACCACATAGGCCAGCGCACGGGCGGTCAGCTTGGACGCCTTGACGCTGACGGCGATGGTCTGCCGGGACACTTCATCTCCGACGATAGCTTACACCTCCTTTACCCTCTGGCCACCGTGACCAGAAGCGGCCTATCTGTCCTCGCGGCTGGTGGGAAGCCGCAGTTTTTCCTCGTTCAGCGCCGAACGGTCTATGACCTCCTGATACGCCGCCATCTGCTCCCGGATATTCAGCTTGGGATAGGCGAAGATGCGGTGCTCCGGGGGAATATCCTCCATCCCGTGATACTGTTCCACAAATTTGCCGCCGTTATTGAACACATATCCGCCGGGGGCAAAATGGCCGCCCTCGTTGATCCGTGCGTCCCGCCCGTAGGCTTCAAAGTCGAAATAGGGCAGTACATTATCCGGCACATCCAGCATTTCCATTTCCTCGATATAGGCCCGGCCCAGCGCCTCCTCGCTGTCAATGCCGGGGTAGAAGTCATAGCAATCCAGATTTTGCGCGAGATTGATCAGGTCATGGACGCTGCCCGTGTATTCGCCGCTGTCAATGACGGCCTCAAACTTTTCAATATCGCTCTGGTCGAGGTCAGACAGCACATGGGCCAGATGGTTCAGCTCGTCAATGCTTTCATACTCGCCCAAATGGTCATACAGGCCCAGCACGTCACCGTCGAACGAGGTAATAAAGATTTCCTCATACCGTACCCCATCCACGCCGATGCGTTTCAAAAGGGCCTGCACCTCCTCCGTGGTGGCCGGGAATTTCAGCGTTTCGCCCACAAGCCGCCCTTCGTTGTATTTGCCGAGGTTGGTAATGTAGGCTTCAAACAGGGATGATATTTTCAGCACCTCCTTGTCAGAACATCATATATGCCGCGCATAATGTACTCGGCGCAGGGCAGCGCGATAGCATTTCCCAGCGCCCGGTAGCGGTGGGCGGGCAGGATTTCCTCACCGTCCGCGCCGTACTTTGTCCAGCCCTCCGGCAACCCCATGAGCCGCTCACATTCTCTTTCCGTGGGGAAACGGACACAGCCCCCGGCAGGATCGTCCTCATACCAAAAGGCAAAGGGACTGACTGCGCTGGCTAACAGAGTGGGAAAAGGGTCAGTTGGCAGTCCGAAGCTGTTTCGGAACGCCTCCGCTGTCCGCTCCTTTGCCGATGCCCGCATACGGTAGCATTGAAAGGGTCTGGTGATCGGTACACGCCGCCCTGCTTCAATAAAAGAGCCTCGATCTCCGCAGGCGGCGGGCAGCCCGCAATTTCCGCCAGACGCAGAAATTGACTGCACTGTGCGGGGCTTAAAAAGTATTTCGTGGGAACATTGTCCTCCAAAGTCTGCCACAACAAAGACGCGCTGCCGTCGTGCCAATCGGGGGCTTGCCCAATGCTGGGCATCCATGAGCCGCCATGAGAGATCGGGCGTGTGCCCTCGCACCATTCCGGCTCCTGCCCATTTTCCAGAAGCAGGCATTGAAATGTCGGCGGCTGTGAACGCTGAGAGCACGGCTCTAAAGTCCATTCGGTCATTTGAAAAAAACGCTCCCATGACGTTCTCCCAAACAGCGATTGCTGGAAATATACCATTTGTTGCCTCCCTCATTTCACGGATAATGCGGATTGCATGAAAGAACAGACTGGATTTTTCCCCGGCAAGACCGGCCCTGTTGCCGATCTGTGAGAGGTTCTGGCACGGTGAGCCAAAGGTGATGATGTGGACGGGCGGGATGTCGCCGCCGTTCAGCTTTGTCACATCCCCTAAATGCGCCATAGCGGGAAAATGGCGTTTCGTGATGGAGATAGGGGCTTTTTCTATCTCGCTGGCCCATGCGGGCACGATACCGCAGCGCACCGCCGCCAGCGGGAACACGCCGATCCCGTCAAACAAGCTCCCCAGCCGAATCTCGCTCATATCAGCGGCGGCCCTGACGCTTTACGGTCAGAATGCCGTCCAGCGTGGTTGCCGTGATTCCCAGCCTCTGAGCAACGGCCACATCGTTTTTCATGCTTTCCGTGGAGATGCTGCCGCACACCACCAGCACATGAGAGCGGCGGAGCAGGTCACGGCCCATGTCGATGCCGCTCTTGTGCTCCTCGGGAACGGCGTCGTTCAGGAAAAGGGGCTGATAGAGCGTGGGGCAGATGGGCGAAAAGCCCGCCTCATAGACAGCGCGGCAATACTTGGCGGCCTGCTCCGTCGCCTCGCAGGGGTCGCCGCTCCATGCGGCGGTAATATACGCAAGGGGTCGTTTCATTGTGAAAACCTCCGTTTTTATATAATGTAGTGGGTCAACCTTTTTCCCCCGCCCTTTTCCAATCTTGGAAAAGGGGGCGGCTCTGGAGGATATACCCCCGCCGCTTGTCGGAGAAAAAGCACAGCCGGGGCAGGCGGTCAAGGGCAAGGCCGCCGCACACGGCGGGGCAAAGCCCCCTTGACAGCCCACTCCCGCCTGTGCTCAATTACGGGCGGCGACGGGGGATATAACCCAAAGAGCCTGTCCTATCGGGGCAACAAAAAGCCTCTGGTCATGGTGGCCAGAGGTCGTTACTTTTCCATATCCATTTTCTTGTCGGGCTTGGCAAGCTCGGGCGGCTGCCGCTCTTTCCAGTCCTCCAGCAGCGTCATGATCTGGTCTTTCATCTGCCGGGGCGTGGCTTCCTTGCCAAAAAACTTTTCCAGTTCAGCGCCAGTAATGATCACGTCACGATCCTCCTTTTTCTTTTCTTCACACAAAATGCCGTCGATCACATCCGGGGAGAGCTTGTTTTCCTTGTCCAGCTCACGGAGCCGCTTTGCCTGACCCTTGGAGGGCGAAGCCTGCTGGCCCTCAATGGACACGGCGATATACTTCTGGTGCTTGGGCCGCACACGGGAAATTTCCACAGCCGGAGTGAAAGACAGCTTTCCGTCATCCATCGTCTGCTTCAATTCCGGCACAAGATCATTGAGCCAGATATACCGCTGCACGGTTTTCACGCTCATGCCGTTGCGCTGGCCCACGCTTTCAAGCGAGAGCTTTCCGGCCTCGGCGCTGTCACCACGCGCCCCCTGATGCTTAATGGCCTCGTACTGCATTTTCAGGGACATAGCCTTTTCGCTGGGCAAAATCGTTTCACGCTGACGGAGGTTGTCATCCGTCATAGCGAGAATAGCCTCGTCATCCGTCATATTACGGACGATACAGGGCATATTGCGATACCCGGCAAGCTGGCTGGCCATCTGGCGGCGGTGGCCCGCGATGATCTCATAACCGCCGCCCTCACGGGGACGCACCAACGCAGGCTGGTTGACGCCGCCGTTGCGGACGCTCTCCACCAGAGATTTCATTTCCGCATCGTCACGGACACCGAAAGGATGATCCTTGAACGGGTGCAGGTCGGAAAGGTCAAGATAGACGATTTCCTCTTTCTCGGCGCGGGTTGCGTCACGGGGCGTAGGCGGCACTTCTGGGGCCGGGGGTGCTGCCTTTTCCTTGGGGGCAGCATGGGTCTTGCCAGCTTTGGGCGGTTTGGCCTGCTCCGTGGCTGTTTTTTCCGCCTTGGGCGGACGGCCTCGGCGGGGCCTTTCCGCCTTTTCCTCTTTCTTGGCCCCCGGCTCGGTAGGCGCAGCGTTTTCAGCTTTTGCAGGGCGGCCCCGTTTGGGCTTGGGCTTTTCCGGCTCCGGCATGGGCTTTTCCCATTCCTGCTTACTGTACTCGGTAACGGAAACAGGCGGGGCCTCCGGCTCCTTGGGGATGTCCGGCGGAGCGTCCTTTTCCGGTGTGGAACGCACAGCGGAAAGGTCGATCACCTTTGCGGACGGAGTCGGGCCGCCGCCCACATCAGGGATCTCGGCCTGCTCCATTTCCGGGGCCTTTCCCGGCATTTCAGGCGGAGCCTGTTCCTCCGTGGTAGGGGGATGCTTGTTTTCTTCTGCCATGACACGAATAACCTCCTTGACAAGAATTTAGGCCATGCCGCACGGCTGGCCCATTTCGGCACACAGAGAAAATGCTGTCCGCATACAAAAACACCGCCTATGTCCTGTTAGGCGGTGCATTGTGTAAGGCTTGGCAGCTCATTTTCAGTTGTTTTCTCTGTGTGCCCTTGTCAAGCGATGTTTCCATCCACGGTGATCGCGCGGAATATGCCGTCCTGGCCGTCATGCTCGGCCACCATCCGCAGCCACCACGCGGCATCCTCCGGCGTATAGGGGTCGGGGAGCCGGCTGGAGAGATAGGTGCGGTCCGCGGCATTGCATAGAGCCACCAGGGCGTCGGCGTCGGCCGGTCTCCATTCCCGCAGTTGCATTTCCATGCAGATCCTCCTTTGCTGCAGCCGGTTTTGCGTCATTCTACCACGGCCGGGAGAAAAACGCAAGGGGAAACCACCGGACAGGGAAAATGAAAAAATCCCGACGGGATATTGCAAAATCCGCCGAGAGGTGGTATAATCATCCAAACTGCATATTGGGATAAGAAGATACGGTTTGAAAAGTTGTATGCTGAGTAGATGAAAAGGGAATCCGGTTCGAATCCGGAACAACCGCCATTACTGTATTTGATGAGAACGGGGCGCAGTATGCCATTGGGGAGATTTTTCCCTGAGAAGGTGTGCCCTGCGTGGATTTCTGTCCACTGTATCATAAGTCAGGATACCTGCCGCATCTTTTTAGGTTCAACACAGCTTTGGTGGGAAGAGTGCAACCGGTTTATCGCCGCACAGCGGCTTTGGGCCTGCTTGGTTGCGCTCTTTTTGTGTCGCAGCCGCTGCATGGGTGCAGAGCCTTGCTTTGCTGTGTCTGCGGATAGATCTGTTGTGCTCTTTTGACCGGTCCCGGTCAAGGGAGCATTTGTTTTTTGTAAGGGGGATCCGGATGGCAGCGGAGGAGCAAAGGTCCTGGGCGGTAGGGCTTCTGCAGAAAAGGCAGGAACAGCTTGGGCGGACGCCGCAGAAGGCCGATTTTGACGAGGTCACCCGATCCCGGATCAAGGCCTTTCTCGGTCCGTGGCCACGCGCCCTGGAGGCGGCGGGGCTGAAGGAACCGCGGGCGCGGCGGGCAAAGCCGCACAGGCGGAAGCAGCGCACCCCATGAATGCTTTTCTGCTGGGCAGAAAGGCGGGGTTGCCAGGAAAACGAAAGAAGCAAAGAACAAAGAGAAGGAGAAAGATCCAATGAAAACAACGCTTAAACGGCTGTCCGTCATCCTGTTGACGGTGCTGGTGCTGGTGACAACGCTGCCGGTGGCTGCGTTTGCCGCCGGGGCGGAGCTGACCATTGCCAGCTACGCCGACCTGAAAGCCTTTGCCGACGCCGTGAACGGCGGCAATACCTACGAGGGCAAGACGGTCCGCCTGGATGTCAATATCGACCTTGGCGGGGAGAGCAATCCCTGGACGCCCATCGGAAAGGATAAAAACCAGTTCAAGGGCACCTTTGACGGCGGCTATCATGTGATCAGCGGCCTGTTCATCGCGAGCGGCTCAAAGGTGGGTCTGTTCGGGTATGTGGACGGCGGAACCGTCAGCGGGCTGGTGGTGCAGGGCAGCGTGAAGGGCAGCGCTAATGTCGCCGGCGTGGTCGGCTACCTGAACGCCGGCCAGGTGACCGACTGTGCCAATCGGGCCACGGTGGCCGGCGGCAGCAATGTCGGCGGTGTCGTGGGCTATGTCGGCGGTGCTTCCACGGTCAGCCGCTGCACCAATTCCGGTGCGGTTTCGGGCACCACCGGCTATATCGGCGGTGTGACCGGCCAGCACTGGCGGGCAGGCACGGTGGAAAGCTGCTACAACAGCGGAACGGTGACCGGCCCGGCAACCGTCGGCGGCGTTGTGGGCGGGCATAAGGCTGCCTCCCCTGTGCTGACGGATTGTTATAATGCAGGCACGGTGGCGGATGCGACAGGGAACGCGAACAACATCGGCGCCGTGATCGGTGCAACCCGCGGAAAGAACACCAACTGCTATTATCTCAAGGGCACGGGCACGGATGCCAAGGCGGGTGTGACCGAGGTGGAAACGCTGGACGCCTCTATGCTCGGTTCCGCCTTTGTGGATGGGACCGGTCTGCCGGTGCTGGCCTGGGAGGGCAGCGTGTGCACGGATGCGCCGGTCGGTCCGGGCTTTACTGAAAGCACAGCGCTTTCCGCGCAGCTGGCAGCCTATATTAAGGCCGCAGTGAACAGCACAAAGACCCATGCAGGCGTCAGCGGCACACTGCTCGGAAATGCGGACTATATGAAGGGCGCCAGCTCGACTGCCACCGACTGGATGGCGCTGGCTATGGGGCGCTTCGGCTACTTTGACGGGGACAGGTATGTCTATCTGATCGACGATGGTACCGGCTATGCAGACTATCTTGCGGCGATGAAAGCCTATATGGAGGAGACCTATGCGAAGAATGGCGGCATCCTGCACAGTGCCAAGGCAACCGAGTGGCACCGGGCGGTGGTGGCGATCGCCGCTCTCGGCGGTGATCCGACCAGCTTCGGCACATACAATGGTTCCCCGATCGACCTGATCGCGGACGGAAGCTACAACAGTGCGCTGCGTGCCGGCCCCGGCACGCAGGGCATCAATGGCTGGATCTGGGGTCTCATTGCCCTGGATACCGGCATGTACTCTGTGCCGGCCGACGCCAAGTATCCGCGGGAGACCTTTATCACGGAGATCCTGAAGATGCAGCTGACCGATGGGGTGAACGGCAATGCCTACGGCGGCTGGGTGCTCGGCGGCTATGGTTCCACCTCCGATGTGGATATCACCGCCATGGCTCTGCAGGCGCTTGCCCCGTATTATAATGATGATACGGTGTATACCTATACCAATGAAAACAGCAAGACCGTGGTATCCAAAACTGTGCGTCAGTGCGTGGATGAGGCGCTCGACCGCCTTGGCACGATGATGAATTCCAGTGGCGGCTTTACCTCCTGGAATACCAACAATGTGGAGAGCATTTCCCAGGTGGTGGTTGCTCTCTGCGCGCTGGGGATTGATCCGGCGAAGGACGGACGGTTCATCACAGCCGAAGGAAAGACGCTACTGGACGGGATGCTGCAATTCCGTCTGGCGGACGGCGGTTTCTGCCATGTGCTTAACAGCGGCTGGAATTCCATGGCAAACGACCAGGCGACCTATGCACTGGTGTCCTATTGGCGGTTCGAGAACGGCCTGCGTGCTCTCTATGATATGCGGGGCGACCGCACGGCCGTGGAGGAGGCGGCGGTGGAGGCCGCCGCTGCGGCCATTGCCGCACTGCCGCAGCCGGCCGCGGCTGACTATAAGGCGCAGCTGAAGGCGGCGCTGGAGGTGTTCCGCCGCGTTCCGGCGGGTGAGCGCCGCTATGTCCGCAACTATGCGCAGCTGGCCGGCGGGATGGATCTGGTTGGCGGCGAGGCGGCGCTGGATACCAACGCGCCGTACATCATTTCCATATCCGTCACACAGCAGCCGGATAAGCTGCGGTATTACGAGGACGATGCCTTCGACCCGGCCGGAATGCGGGTGACGGCGCTTTACAGCGATGGCAGCACCGGTGAGCTGCAGGAGTACACGGTTTCCCCCGGCGGAAAGCTGGCGCTTGGGACGGATACGGTCTATATTCAGTACGGCGTACTGAGGACGACGGTCACCATTGAGGTGCGTGAACGCCTGCCCTGGGCCGGTGAGGGCACGCAGGAGGAGCCGTACCTGCTCGGAACGGCGGATGACCTGGTGGATTTACAGTATTACCTTGTTCAAAAGCGGCTGAATACGGCCGGTGTCCATTTCCGGCTGACGCAGGATATCAACCTGCAGAGCGTCCGGGAGTGGCAGGGAATTGCTGCGAATGTGACCGGGGGCTTTTGCGGATACTTCCATGGCGACGGGCACACGGTCTGGAATATGAACGGCTCCACCTATAATGTCTGCGGGCTGTTCAGCCGGCTGGGCGATGGCGCCGTGATCGAAGATCTGACAGTTGCCAGCGGGCAGCTTGGCGGCGGCTATACCTTCAGCGTCGGCGGTATCGCGGGCAGTGTGGTGGCCGGTGCGACCGCCACCATCCGCCGCTGCCATAGCTATGCTGCGCTTGCCGGCAGCTGGGGGATCGGCGGTATTATCGGCCAGGTGGATGAGAATGCCACGGCTGTGCTGGAGGAGTGCTCCAACCACGGCGTGATCACCGCCAGCTATACCGGCGGCGGACTTATCGGGCAGGTTGGGCCCAACCGCTGGAAGGCCAATGGGGCAAAGGCGGTCATCCGGGATTCGTATAATGCCGGCGAGATCCGGGGCAGCGGCAGCTGGGGCCTCGGCGGGCTTGTCGGCAGCTATCGGCTTGGCGGCACAACGCTTGTCAATACGATCGAAAACTGCTATACTGTGGGCAGTGTTGCCGGTTCCACCGCTGCCGGTGCCGTGTTCGGCAGCCTGTGCGAAACGGCTCTGCGGCTGGAAAATGTGTATTACCTGGACACCGCCAATACCAAGGTGAACGGGACCTTTACCGATGACGGCAGCGATGTGCCCGGCACAGTGACCGGCGAAGCCACCGCGAAGACCGCCGCCGAAATGCAGGCGCCGGCTTTCGTCACGATGTTGGGCAGCGCCTTTGCGCAGGATACGCAGGCGTGCAACCAGGGCTACCCTGTTCTGCGGACGCAGACTGTGCCCGGTGCCGAGGCGCCGGTGCGTGCCGGTCTGGAGATCGGCACGGTCGAGGAGCTGTGTGCCTTTGCGGCACGGGTCAATGCGGGCGAGAGCTTTACCAACAAGACCATTGCCCTGACAGCCGATCTGGACCTCAGCGCGGTGACGGATTGGGTGCCGATTGGTCGCTCCAGTAAGAGCCAGTTTGACGGCTTGTTCGACGGGCAGGGGCATGTGATCGACAATCTGTATTCGACGAAAGGCGGTCTGTTCGGCTATGCCGGCACCAATGCGGTCATCCGGAATGTCGGTCTGGCCAGCGGGGAGATCGGCGCCTCCAATCTTTCCTTTGTGGGCGGGATCATTCGGTGGAGCAATGGGGCGGATGTGCTCAATTGCTGGAACGGCGCGGACATCTACTGCAGCGGCTATAGCGGCGGCATTGTGGGGACTGTGCGCGATGGCGGAGAAAGCGTGATCCGCGGCTGCTATAATGTCGGCTCTATTTATGCCTCCGTTAATGTTGTCGGCGGTATCGTCGGCCATTTGGCTTCCAGCAGCATGGGGACCTCCGTCAACATGACCGTGACCGATTGCTACAATGCCGGCACGATCAAGGCCAATAATAATGCCGGCGGCATTGTCGGCAATGTGCAGGATGGCCATACCTTCCGGCGCTGCTACAATGTGGGGACGGTCACCATCACCGAAACCAGTAAAGATGTTTCTAAAGAGTCAGGCGGGATCGCCGCCATGGTGACCCGGGACAATACCCTGACCGATTGCTACTATGATGCGGCTGCCATCGCCTGCGGCGTATCCAATGGCAACGATACGACCACCGGCAAAACGGCTGCAGAGATGCAGACGGCAGACTTTGTGGCGCTCCTCGGCGATGCGTTCAAGCCGGATCGGTATGCGCTGGTCAATGGCGGGTATCCGCTGCTTGCCTGGCAGAGCACCGAGGAGGCGGATGCCATCGACGCGGTGGCCGAAGCGATCCGGGCGATCGGTACAGTGACGCTGGATAAGGAAGCGGCCATTGCGGCTGCGCGCGCGGCGTATGCGGCGCTTTCGGATACAGCCAAAGCGCTGGTGGAGAACTATACACTCCTGCTAAAGGCGGAGGAAACGCTGGCTGGGCTGAAAAATGCCGCTTCCGGCGGCAGCACTTCCGGCGGATCGTCGGCCGGGCAGCCCGGTGCGGATAGCCGTCCGGGCGCGGGCAGCCCGCAAACCGGCGATTGCGTCCCCGGTGGCCTGTATGGGCTGTGGCTGCTGGCCGGCCTGTGCGCTGTGCTGGCAGTGGGAAAAGCAAAGCGCCGTCGGATCTGATCTGTGCAGAATAGGCATGCGGCTTCATTGCCGCATGCCGTATTCTCGTTTGAAAGGGGAATTGGAATGAGCCTGAAGGGCAGAGTGCGGCGGGGGCTTTGTGCCCTTTTCAGCCTGCTGCTGCTGGTTTGTGTCGCCCTGCCTGTGGCTGCGGCGGCCGGTCCCACGCTGACCACCACGCTGACCGACCATGCCGTGCAGCGCGGCAGCAAAAAGACGGTGGATGTGTGGGCAAGGAACGCGGCGGGGGATAAGATCCGTGCCACGGTGAAGCTGAACGGCCAGAAGGTCGAGCCGACATGGGACGATACGGAAAAAACCAGCTATACCCTCGTATTTTCAAAAGAGGGCGAGAATATTGTCACCGTGTCGGCTTCCTCCGATGGCGGCAGGAAAAAGGAACTGACCTACCACATCACCTATCACAAGGCCCGCGAGGGTGAGCAGATCGGCAGCGCCGTATGGAGCGTAGAAGCCTTCACCATCGGCTGCGGCTACCTCATCCCCCCGGTGGAGGTGCCGATTTATGAAGGGGAGACGGCCGCTGAGCAGCTGCTTCGGCTGCTGCACGCCAATGGTTTTGTCGGTTATTACGGCGGCACGCCGAAATCTGCGTTTTATCTGGCCTATATCGCCGATGGCACGGTAACCGGGGAGAAATACAATAATTACCAGAAAAGCGGTACGCCGGCCGTCCCGCAGAGGCTGGGGCTTTCCCCCGCCATTCCGGCGGAGCTGGTGCCCTTTCTGGAGGATACCATGACCTTCTGCGACCCGGATGATTATACCAAAAACTGGACCGGCTACCTCGGCGAGTTTGCCTTTACCAATGGGTCGGGATGGATGTATTCGGTCAATACGGTTTTTCCCAATGTGGGCTTTGCCGACAGCTATCTTTCGGATGGAGATGTGGTGCGGGTGCAGTATACCCTCGGCTATGGCGCGGATATCGGCGGCTTCGGCGCGGTCGGCACGGAGATCCCCAATGTGGATACACAGCCGACCGGCGGCTATTTCGCCGTGGCGGATAAGGATCAATTGACCAGATCCATCTGCGCCGCGCGTGCCGCAGGGCTGCTTTCCCGCACGGCGGTAAAGCCGGCGTATGAGGCTGCCCTCCGCGTGATGGCTGATCTCAGCGCCTCGCAGAAGGCGGTGGATGCCGCCGCTGGTGCACTGGATCGGGCGGTGGCCAACCCCGGAGCCGACACCTCCCCGCCGGCGGATACTTCATCGGCGGGCACGGCCGTTTCCAGCGGCACCGGAGCGGCCGGCACGGGAACCACTGCCGGCGGAACAACGGCAGGCGATACCGGAGCAGAGAACGATCCGGTGTCTGCTGCCCCTGCGCCGGAGGGGGCGGAGACCTCTGCCGGCCGGGCGAAGGATGGCCTGCAGTCCGGCAGCGTTCCGGAGCAGGGGCTGTATGCCGGCCAGGAGGCGCATGCGCCCCGCAACCATACCGGGCTGGTGATCGGGATTTCCGTGCTGGCGGTGGCCGTGGCCGCGGCCGCTGTTGCGGGGGCAGCGGTGGCCTGCCGGCGTAAGGGCGCGTGTGTACCGCAGACCGACGGTGAGGAGAGGAAAACGGATGGCTAAACGGGTGATCGGGTGGCTGCTGTGTGTTGCCGCCCTGTTGGCGGCTCTGTCCGGCACTGCCGTCTTTGCCGGGGAGACCTCCGTGCAGACCTTTTTGTCGGTGGCCGACGGCATTGTGGCGTGGAAAAAAGCCGATAATGGCTCTACTCCGGACGGCTATCTGCTCAATGCGGAGTATCTGCAGCTGGCCGGCACAACCCCCGGCGATTGGTATCCGATTGCCCTCGGCCGTCTGGGCATTCCGGATAATGCAGCCGGCTACCTGGCGGTGATCCGGGACCAGGTGGAAGAGCGGTACAGCCAGCCGGGCAGGCTAAGTGCTGCCAAGGCGACCGAGTGGCACCGCATTGCGCTGGCGGTTCTGGCCATGGGGGGTGACCCCACCGCCATCGGCACGGATGAAAACGGTGAGCCGATCAACCTGATCGCCGACGGCACCTATGACCGGGGCAAGACCACGCCGCTCGGCCGGCAGGGGATCAATGGCTGGATATGGGGTCTGATTACCCTGGACAGCCTGCGGTATCCCGTGCCGGAGGGGGCGTACTATACGCGGGAGGATATCCTTACCGAGATCCTGCGCCAGCAGCTGGCCGATGGCGGCTTTGCCCTGAGCGGTCAGGCGGCGGACCCGGATATCACCGCCATGGCGATCCAGGCGTTGGCGCCGTACTATCAGCAGGAAAAAACCTATGCCTATAAGCAGAAGGCGCTGGGCAGTGAGGTGACCAAAACCGTCCGGCAGGTGGTGGATGAGGCGCTGCTGTGCCTGTCGGCTCTGCAGCTTCCCGGCGGCGGTTTTTCCAGCTGGGGAACCGAAAATGTGGAAAGCACCGACCAGGTGGTGGTGGCGCTGTGTGCGCTGGGGATTGACCCGCTGACCGATGCACGGTTTATTAAAAACGGCAAGACGCTGCTGGATGGTATCCTGCAATACCGGATGCCGGACGGCGGCTTTGTGCACTCTTTTACCTATGATGCAGATAATCCGACCTCGCTTCCGGATCGGTCCAATACCATGGCCAGTGAGCAGACCCTGTATACCATGGCCGCCCTGTGGCGGCAGGCCGAGGGGATGCGGACGCTGTACGATTTCCGCGCAGAGCAGAGCACGGCTCTCCGGCAGCGCATCGCGGCGCTGGATGCCGCCATCGCTGCTGTAACCTCCGCCACGCCGCGGACGCAGCTAGAAGGGCTGCTGGCGGATTTTTATTCCATTCCGGAGGATGAACGGTGCTATGTGGCGGACTATTGGCGGCTGTCCGATGCCGCCAGGGCGGCCGGTGTGGATGTACAGCAGATCGCCGGCGCCACCGCGGTGGTGGAGAGCCCGGCGGATGAGGATGCCGATACCGTTATCCTGTATTTTACCACCTCCGACCGCAGCGCCGTGGACACGCTGCCCCAGCCGCTGACGACTGAGCAGTATGTGCTCGTCACGACCCTGCTGGATAAGCTGCAGCACTGCGAGGATTTTGCCGATCAGGCGGCGTATCTGGCCAAACTGACGCAGGCCAAGGAGGAGATCGCGGCGCTGCAGGCCGAGATCGACAGCATCAATGCTGAGGTAAAGGAAAAGCTGTATCCCTTTGACCGGATATCCCTGAAGGATAAAAAGCTGCTGGATCGTCTCACTGCGCGGTACAGGGCGCTGAGTGCATATGACAGAGCCAAGATCGACCGGTGGGAGGATGTGGTGAAAGCCAAAACCAAGGTGGACAATGCTCTGCGTGGCATGGTCATCGGCGGGGTGCTGTGCATCCTGGCTGCGGTGACCGCCGTGCTCCTTGTCCGCCGGATCCGCCGGCGGCGCCGGCGCCGGGAGCAGGAAATGGAAGAGCTGGCTGCGCTGTATGCCGGCGAGGAGGAATAGCGACCGAAAGGGGGGAGCGGGATGAAGAAAGATATTTTGGCGGTGCTTGCCATCATTTTGCTGGTTGCCGTTGTCATCAACGGCACGAATATCCAGTCGGTGGATGAATACTATCTGACGCATATCGACGATATTACCCCCGAAAGCGAGACCGTTACCATCAGCATCCGCTGCGATACGGTGCTGGAGAATTACGATGACCTCGATCCTGCCCTCCGCTCGGAGGAGTTTGTGCCGCCGGGTGGGGTGATCCTGCCCCCGACGGTGTATGTGCTGCGGCCGGGGGACACGGTATTCGATATTCTGGATCGTGCCGTGCGGTACAATAAGATCCAGATGGAATACCAGGGCGCGGATAAAAACAGCTATGGCAGCGTGTATGTGCAGGGGATCCATTATCTGTACGAGTTTTCCTGCGGCCCTCTATCGGGCTGGATGTACCGTGTGGACGGAGAGTTCCCGAACTACGGCTGCTCCAAGTATGTGCTGCAGGACGGACAGGTGATCGAGTGGCTGTATACCTGCGATCTTGGAAACGATGTCGGCTGCAGCTGGATAGAGGAGGGGGAGGCGGCATGAAGGCTTTTGCACACTATCACCCGGTGGTGCTGCTGGTGTACTTTTCTGCGGTGCTGCTGGTGGCCATGTTTGCTGCCAATCCGGTGCTGGAAAGCAGTGCACTGCTCGGCGGCGTGCTGTTTTGCCTGATGCTGCAGCGGCGCGGGGAGATCGCCGGCAATGTCGGCTTTTATGTGCCGCTGTTTCTGATGGTTGCCGTGACCAACCCGCTGTTCTCCCACAATGGGGTGACCCCGCTGTTTTTTCTCAACGGCAACCCGGTCACGCTGGAGGCATTCGTCTATGGCCTGTTTATCGCTGTGATGGTGGTGGGGGTTATGCTGTGGTGCAAATGCTGCGGCGAGTGCATCACCGAGGATAAGTTCCTCTATCTGTTCGGTAAGGCCGCCCCCAAGCTGTCGCTGGTGTTGTCCATGGCGCTGCGGTTTGTGCCGCGGTTCAGGCGGCAGCTGCATACGGTCAACCGGGCGCAGAGGGCGATGGGGCTGTATTCTTCCAGAAGCTTTATGGATAAGATCCACAGCGCCATGCGCGTGTTTATGGCTATGATTGCCTGGTCATTTGAGAATGCGATGGAAACTGCCGCCTCCATGCGGGCCAGGGGCTATGGGATGAAGGGCAGAACCAGCTTTTCGCTTTTCCGATTTTACGCCAATGATGGGGTGCTGCTGGCGGTCAGCGCACTGCTGGTCGCGGTCACGGCAGCCGGCATGGCGGCCTGGGTGACAACCTTTTACTACTACCCGCGGATCAGCGGGCTGCATTTCTCACCGGCCGCGCTGGCTGTGTACAGCAGCTTTCTGCTGCTGTCGCTTTTGCCGTTTGTGCTGGAAGTGAAGGAGGCGCTTGTATGGAAATATTGCATATCGAGGATCTGAGCTTTACCTATCCCGGCAGCGACAGCCCGGCGGTGGAGCATGTCAGCTTTTCGGTGCACAGCGGGGAATTTATGGTGGTGTGCGGAGAGTCCGGGTGCGGCAAGACCACGCTGCTGCGGCTGCTGAAACGGGAACTGGCGCCGGCAGGAGAAAAAACGGGGCGTATCCTGTATAATGGGGTCGCACAGGAGCAGCTGGACGAGCGGACGGCGGCCTGCGAGATCGGCTATGTGCTGCAAAATCCCGATAACCAGATCGTCACGGATAAGGTGTGGCATGAGCTGGCCTTCGGGCTGGAGAATATGGGCCTTCCAACCGAGGTGATCCGCCGCCGCGTGGGGGAGATGGCCAGCTATTTCGGCATCCAGGGGTGGTTCCGCCGCCGCACGGACGAGCTTTCCGGCGGCCAGAAGCAGCTGCTGAATTTGGCCGCTGTGATGGTGATGCAGCCCAGGGTGCTGATCCTGGATGAGCCGACCAGCCAGCTGGACCCGATCGCGGCGGCAGAGTTTATCGCCACCCTGCAGAAGCTCAACCGGGAGCTTGGGCTGACGATCCTGCTGGTGGAGCACCGCCTGGAGGAGGTGTTTCCGCTGGCGGATACCGTGCTGCTGCTGGAGCAGGGGCGTGTACTCCTGTGCGACGCGCCGCGGCGCGTCGGCAGCCGCCTTGGCGGGCTGCAGCGGGAGCATCCGATGCTGCTGGGGCTGCCGAGCGCCGTGCGGATCTTCCACGCGCTGCAGGTGGCGGATGCGTGCCCGCTGACCGTCCGGGAGGGACGCGATTTCCTGGAGCGGCATTTTGCCGCCGGGCCAGAGCTGCCGGTGGCAGCGGCAGCGGCGGATGCAGCGGAGACGGCTATCGAGCTGAAAAAGGTTTGGTTCCGGTACGAAAAGGCGCTGCCGGATGTTCTGCGGGGCACATCGCTGCGCATTGGCCGCGGTGAGCTGTTCTGCGTCCTTGGCGGAAACGGCACGGGTAAGACCACCATGCTGAATGTGATCGCCGGGCTGAATAAGGCGTACCGGGGTAGGGTGCTGATCAACGGAAAGCCCATCAGGGACTATAAGGGACAGGCGCTGTACCGGAATTTGCTTGCCTTTCTCCCGCAGAATCCGCAGACGGTTTTTGTTAAGGATACCGTCCGGGAGGATTTTGCCGATATTCTGGCGGCGCTGGAAATGCCAAAGGCGGCGCGCGCGGCAGAGATCGACGCTGTGGCGCAGACGGTGGGGATAGCACCGCTGCTGGATAAACACCCCTTTGACCTGAGCGGCGGCGAACAGCAGAAATGTGCGCTGGCGAAAATGCTGCTGCTCCGGCCGCAGATTCTTCTGCTGGATGAGCCGACCAAGGGGCTGGATGCCTATTCCAAGCACACGCTGAAGAAATTGCTGCAGACGCTGAAAAAGGACGGTATGACACTTCTGATGGTGACGCACGATGTGGAGTTTGCGGCGGAATGTGCCGACCGCTGTGCACTGTTCTTTGATGGGGAGATCCTGTCGGCGGATGTGCCGCAGACCTTTTTTGCCGAAAACACCTTCTATACCACCGCTGCCAACCGTATGGCGCGGCAGCTTTGCCACAATGCTGTTACCTGTGAGCAGGTGGTTGCCTTTTGCCGCGGAGGTGCTGCCCAATGAAAAAATGGTTCTCCTGCGCTGTGTTCTGCCTGGTGATCCCGGCGGTGGTGCTCGGCGGTGCCTGCCTGTTCGCGGATAAGCAGTATGCGTGGATTTCCCTGTGTGTGGTTATCCTTTCCTGCGTACCGTTTTTCTGGCACTTCGAAAAAAAGGTGGCAGATGTCCGGCAGCTGATCCTGCTGGCGGTGATGGTGGCCCTGTCCGTGCTCGGCCGGATGGCGTTTGCACCGATCCCCGGCTTTAAGCCCGTCACGGCCATGACCGTGATTGCCGCCATGTACTTTGGCGGGGAGGCCGGCTTCATGACCGGCGCGCTGTCCGCCGTTTTGTCCAATTTTTATTTCGGGCAGGGGCCGTGGACACCCTTTCAGATGTTCAGCTGGGGAATCATCGGCTTCATCGCCGGCCTGCTGGCCGAGCCACTCAAGCGCAGCAAGGTGCTTTTGGCGGCCTACGGGGTGTTTTCCGGTGTGCTGTTTTCCCTGCTGATGGATGTCTGGACGGTGCTCTGGGCGGATGGCGTCTTCCGGCTGGCACGGTATCTTGCGGCAGTGGCCTCCGCCCTGCAGTTTACGGTGGTTTATGCCGTGTCCAATGTGATCTTCCTGCTGGTATTTTCCTGGCCGATCGGGAAGATCCTGCAGCGGATGAAAACAAAATACGGCCTGTAGCACAGGCCGCCGCTGCCAAAAAAGCGTGCCCATACCACTATGGTATGAGCACGCTTTTTTCGGCTGTTCAGTCCGCCCGGATGGGAAGCGTCCAGCCCATAAAGTCCTCCACGGTGCCGGATTGGATGCCATAGATGGTATCGTACAGGCGCTGGGCAACGGCACCGATCCGGCCGCCGTTGACGGTATACTTTTCGCCGCGGTCGGCCAGCTCACCCACCGGGGAGATCACCGCCGCCGTGCCGGTGCCGAACACCTCGTCCAGCTTGCCGGCCTTATGCGCGGCCAGCACCTCGTCAATGGAGATCTTGCGTTCCTCCACCGGCATCCCCCAGTGCCGCAGCAGCTCAATGCAGGAGCGGCGGGTAACGCCGGGCAGGATGTTGCCGTCGGTCAGGTCGGGGGTCACGGCGACGCCGTCGATGACGAAGAAGATGTTCATGGCGCCCACCTCGTCGATATATTTGCGGTGTACGCCGTCCAGCCACAGTACCTGCGCGTAGCCCTCCTGCTCGGCCTTCTGCTGCCCGATCAGGGAGGCGGCGTAGTTGCCGCCGGCTTTGGCCAGGCCGGTGCCGCCCTTCACGCAGCGCACATAGTCGCGCTCCACCATGATCTTCACCGGGTCAAGCCCGTTGGCGTAGTAGGAGCCGACAGGGGAGAGGATAATGGCAAACAGATAGGTCTTGGAGGGGTGCACCCCCAGATGGGTATCGGTGGCGATGATAAACGGCCGGATATACAGCGAGGTGCCGACCGTGTGGGGGATCCAGTCGCGGTCAACCGCCACCACGGTGCAGATGGCCTGCAGCACGGCCTCCGGATCCAGCCGCGGTACGCACAGCCGGTCGCAGGTGTTGTTCAGCCGCTCAATATTGCAGTCCGGGCGGAAAAGCTGGATGCCGCCGTCCTGGCGGCGGTAGGCCTTCATGCCCTCAAACAGCTCCTGTGCATAGTGGAACACCATGGCCGAGGGATCCAGCGCAATGGGGCCGTAGGGCACAATGCGGGGGTCGTGCCAGCCCTTGTCAGCGGAATAATTCATCAGGAACATATGATCCGTGAAGATGCGGCCGAAGCCGAGCTGGCTCTCGTCGGTCGGCTTTGCCTTGGGGTGGGTGGTTTTTTCAATGGTGATGTCCAGCTTCATACAAATAACGCTCCTTTTTTGCAAATGCAAAGCTCCCGCAGGAACCGGATACGGCTTCTGCGGGAGCGGCTGTTTTGTATAAGCGGCAACGGCGCTGCCATGGCATGGATATGCCCGGCAGATCTCCGGCAGGAGACCGTATAGCGTGCGCCATTGCACTCGTTTTGAAAAATTCTATCACCCGCGGCGGCGTTTGTCAAGAAAAATTTTTCCGCCGGTGTTCAGATCAGCAGTGACCGGATGACCGCCACAGTCTCCTCCTCGGAAAGCCCCTCCGTGATCAGCCGGAAGGCGACGCCGCCGCGGCAGAAAAAGGCGAAATAGGCGTCCCTGCCCGGATAGCCGGTTTCGGGATTGTGGCTCCCCTCCTGCAGAAAAAGGGCGACGGTGTAGCCGTTGATGCAGGAGGTCTGCTCCTCCTCGCCGTCTGCGATGCGGCTCCAGTTGGCGATGTCGGTCTGTGCCGCGGGGTTGTCTCCCCGGAAGCATTCCAGGTTGACGCTGCGCGTATAGTCGGCGCTCCAGTAGTTTTGTACATCCACATCGTAGTATACCTCGCCGGTGCCGCCATTGCGGCGGAAGATCCGCATGGTGTCGTCTGTGCCGGCCTCCGGGTCGGCCGTGAGGTCAGCCGGTACCTGGGGGCGGGTGTTGATGCCGAAATACTGGGTCTTCTGCACGGTCACCTCATCCTCGGTATGCGGCACGAACTTACGGGAGTTGTCAGCGGGGGCGCCGGCCGGGAGGTGTCCCACGATAATGCGATCGCCGGCCGCCGTCGCGTCGGCGTTGTCGGTTCCTGCCGGGCTTTCACTGGCGGCCGGTGTGCTGTTGGCCTGCGCTGGCTGCAGCCGGCCGGCGCTGTGCCAGCCAAGAGCCGCGGCGCCAGCTACGCCGATGCATATGGCCGGCAGCAGCAGGCGGCGGGCGGTCCTTTGCCGGGCCGCTTTTTTCTGTTCCAGGCTGTGGATGCGCCGCAGCGCATCCTGTGCCATTGTCTCATAGGTTTTCATCGGTATAGCCCTCCTGTTCCAGTATGGATCTGAGAGAGAGCCGTGCGCGGCTGAGCAGCATTTCGGTGGCGTGTACGGTGCGCCCCATGGCGGCGGCCGTCTCGCGGGTGCTCAGCTGTTCAAAATAGTACAGCCATAGCGCCTGCCGATAGTCGGCGGACAGCCGCGCCATGGCGCGGTGCAGCCGCCGGCGGTCCTCGGCGCGCAGGTAGCGCTGCTCCGGATCGGCGCTGGCATCCGGCCAGGCCGCCGGCAGATCGCTTTGCTCACGGCGGCGCCGGTTGCGCCGCAGCCAGTCGATGGCCAGCCGCCGGCCGATGGTGTACAGCCAGGTGCGGAAGGATGCCGTGCCGCGGTCGTGCGGCTTGCGGAAACCCAGCCGGACAAAGGTATCCTCGGCCAGCTCCTCGGCGGTGTGGATATCCCCCACGATGGCGGCCAGATACAGGGTCAGTCCATCCTTGTATTCCCGCACCAGCTCTGTAAACCCGCCCTCGTCGCCCTGCAGGTAGCGGCGATAGCTTTCGGCACCGTGTTCCATCCGCTCACTCCTCTCATGAAAGGTCGCCCTTTCGTGATATTACACGCAGAAGGGTGGCAAAACCTCACACTGGTGGGCGCTGCCGGCCGGTGGGGCTGGTGCCGTAGTGGTTCTTATAGGCCTTGCTGAAGGAGTATACCGAGGCATACCCCAGCAGCTCGGCAATTTCACCCACCCGCAGCTTGCCCTCCTGCAGCAGCAGCTCGGCCGCCCGCAGGCGGCTGCTTTGGTAGTATTCCTGCAGGGTGCGGCCGGTGGTGCGGCGGAACAGGCGGGAAAGATAGCAGTAATTGTGCCCGGTCAGCACGGCCAGTCCCTCCAGCCCCCGCAGGGAGAAGATGTGGGTGTCGATGTACTGCATCAGCTGGCTGCACAGTTCGCCGGCGCGCAGATTCCCCCGCATCCCGCCGGTGGTGCGCTTTTCCGGAAAGTCCCGCAGCAGATACACCGTCACCATGTGGAACAGAGCCGTCAGCAGCTCCCCGGAAAGGGGCGGCGGCGCCCCGTCAAATTCTGCAATGGCGTTGGCGATCAGCGAGGCAATGCGCTCATCGGTGAACAGCCGTTCCTGCGGCTGTCGGAAGCTTTGCATCAGTGCTTCAAACCGCGCACGGTACGCCTGGTCGGTGCAGTAAAAGGAAAAGAAATCGTATTGCAGGGGGTGGGTGGCATCTGAGCGGATGGCGTGCACATCGGCCGGGAAGGAAAGATAGATGTCCCCCCGCCGCACCGGTACGCCGACATCGTCCGTATAGATAATTCCCTCCCCGCCGGTCACAATCGTCAGCTCAAACCAATCCAGGTGCAGATGCTTCTCCACCACCATGTTTTTGGCACAGAACAGCCGTCCGATCTGCACCAGGCGCAGCTCGCCGAAGGCCGCCGGCTGCGGAAAATAGTGGTCGATATGATAGAGTGTATCCATACCGCCATTATAGAGAAAAAGACCGGAGGTGTCAAGAAACTACATTGAATACAAATAAAAATCCCGAAAAAATAAAGAAAAAGGCAAAAAATGATAATAAATCGCCAAGTGCGGACATTGCTATTTCCGGCCGCTGTGGTAAAGTGGAAACAGTAGACCCCATCAGAACATAAAAACGGAAAAGGAGTTGTGTGGGATGAAAACGGTTGCTGTTATCGGCTGCGGTCGCATCGCCGACCGGGCGCATCTGCCGGCGCTGAGCGCCATGGAGGATGTGCGTATCAAATATGCCTGCGATATTTTGCCGGAAAAGGCGCAGGCGGCCAAGGAAAAATACCCGAAGATCGAGCAGGTGATCACCGATTACCATGTGGCGCTGGCGGACCCGCAGGTGGATGCGGTATTTGTTCTCACCCCGAATTTTGCGCACTATACCATCACCATGGAGGCGCTGAAGGCCGGCAAGCATGTGCTGTGCGAGAAGCCGATCACGGTTAATTACGCCCTTTCCTGCGAGATGGCACAGCAGGCTGCCGCCAGTGGCCGGATGCTGTGCATCGGTGTGTGCAACCGGCACCACCGCTCGGTGGAGCTTCTGGAGCAGATGGTGCGTGAGGGGCGCTTCGGCAATCTCTATCAGGTGTGCTGTTCCTTCCGCAGCTTTCGCTCCATCCCCGGCCTCGGCGGCGCCTTTACCACCAGGGCGCAGTCCGGCGGCGGTGTGCTGATCGATTGGGGCATCCACTTCCTGGATCTCATCCTGTATGTGCTGGGCAATGCCAAACTGCGCACGGTTTCCTGCAATGCGTACAATGAAATGGCCAAGGATATGAAGGCGTACAGGTATACCTCCATGTGGGCGGAGGATACGGCGGATATTGCGCATGGCACCAATGATGTGGAGGACTTTGTTACCGGCTATGTCCGCACGGATAAGGCCAATATCACCTTTGCCGGCGCGTGGGCGCAGAATATCGGCGAGGAGGAAATGCGCATTGACTTCCTGGGGGATAAGGGCGGTGCCCGCCTGAATTATGGCGGCCAGTTCACTTTCTGGGATGGCTCCACCCTGCAGGCGGAGACCTCCGCGCATGAGATCCCGGATATGTACGCCGAGGAGGACAAGGCGTTCTTCCGCTCCATCGACAGCGGCGTAAAGGATAAGAACCACATTGACTATGTGCTGGAGAGCGCACGGCTGCTGCAGGCGCTGTACGATTCTTCGGAAAAGGATGCGGAGGTGCAGCTGGGATGAAGACCATCGGCTTTGTGGATTACTACCTTGGCGAATGGCACGCGGACAATTACCCGGCGTGGATCCGGCAGGCCAATGCCGCCCTGGGGGAGGATTTTACCCTGGCCTATGCCTGGGCGGAGCTGGATCGTTCCCCGGTTAATGGCGTTACAACGGAGGAATGGTGCGCGCAGAATGGGGTGCAGCGCTGCCGTACGCTGTCGGAGCTGTGTGAAAAGGCGGAGTATATTCTGGTGCTGGCACCCTCCGACCCGGAGAAGCACCTCGGCTATGCCCGCGAGGTGCTGCGCTATCGGAAAAATACCTATATTGATAAAACCTTTGCGCCGGACTATGCCACGGCGGCGGAGATCTTTGCCATTGCGCAGGAGAACGGCACGCCGTTCTTCAGCACCTCAGCCCTGCGGTATGCCGCAGAGCTGCAGGCGATCCACGCCCCCAGCCGTGTGGAAACACAGGGGGGCGGCGGCAATCTGCCGGAGTATATCATCCATCAGGCGGAAATGGTCATCCGCACGGTGGATTGTGAGCCGACCGGGGTGCAGGTGCATATGGAGAATGGCGAGACGGTCTGTGCGGTCACCTTTGCCGGCGGGCAGACGGCGCAGATGCGCTATGCGCCGGCGCTGGATTTTGCGGTGCGGGCGGTCAATGGCGACGGCACGGTGGTGGAGACGCCGATCACCTCGGCATACTTCCCGGCGCTGCTGACGGACATTCTGCGCTTTTATGTCACCGGCCAGCCCTCCTTTGATCCGCAGCAGACCCTGTGGGTGATGAAGCTGCGGGAGGGCGCCCTGCGGGCGGCGCAGCAGCCGGGCGTGTGGCTGACGCTGTAAGCGGGGAGGCGGAAAAATGCAGCTTGGTGTTATAACGGATTGTTTCCGCAGTACCCACCGCGCCGGTATCGAGGCGGCCGCCGCCCTGGGGCTGCAGGGGGTGCAGCTGTATGCCACGACCGGGGCTTTTTCTCCGCGCACACTGACGGCGGAGGATAAAAGCGCCTATCGGCGTCTGCTGGCCGAAAAGGGGCTGGTTGTCAGCGCCCTGTGCGGGGATATGGGCGGCTATGGCTTCGAGCGGGCGGCCGAGACCCCGGAGCGGGTGCGCCGCACAAAGGAGATCGTGGATCTGGCGGTGGAATTCGACGCTCCGGTGGTGACGACCCACATCGGCGTTATCCCGGCGGATAAGACGGTGCCGCGCTATGGGGTGATGCTGGAGGCGCTGACAGCCTGCGGCCGATATGCCGCCGCCCGCGGCGTCACGCTGGCCATTGAGACCGGGCCGGAGATCGCCGCGACCCTGCTGGCCTTTCTGCAGGATACCGATGGCGGCGTCGGGGTCAATCTGGACCCGGCCAATTTTGTGATGGTGACCGGGCAGGATCCGGTGGAGGCTGTGCGGCTGCTGGGCCGCTATATCGTGCATACCCACGCAAAGGATGGCGTGCAGCTGAAGGCCGGGCAGGATGCCACCGCGGTGTATCATGCCTTTGCCGAGGGCGGCGTGGCGGCGCTGGAGGCCTGCGACGGTTTCCGCGAGGTGCCGCTGGGTGAGGGCAGTGTGGATTGGCCGGCCTATCTTGCAGCGCTGCGCGATGTCGGGTACGATGGCTTTCTGACAATTGAGCGGGAGACCGGCGCTGACCCTGCGGCGGATATTCGCCGGGCAGCGGCATTTCTTCAGGCGCAGCTGAACGGAATCGGGTAACAGGGCAGCCGGCGTTGATCAGGCGGCGGGAAACCGGAGGGTTTCCCGCCGCTTTTCGCGTCTTTACCCGAAAAGCGCAGAATTTTCGTTGACTTGCAGGCGAAAAATTGGTACAATAGCCACAGTATGTGGATCAGCGCCACAGTATGTGCCGCAGAGCCACAGGAAGAAACTGGGGATACGGAATATGATGAAACTGTGTATTGCCGGGCTGCCGGTGTGTATCGACAGCGCGGATAAGGCGTTTTTCTCCCGGCGTTATGCGGACTATGTGCGCACGGACGACCGTCCGCCGGTCATGATCATGCGCTGCCGGCGGGTGCCGGAGCTGCCGCACCCGGAGGGGGAGACGGTGCAGCAGATCGGCCGGGCGGCCGTGGTGCGTACGGCCGACGGCCGCTTTTGCCGCTTTGCCTGCAGCCAGACCGGGCAGGTGCTGTTTACCATCACCTATGCCCCGGACTATGCCGAGGTGGATATCGCGCTGCTGGAGACCCGCCGCCATCCGGTGTTTTCGCTCACGGATTGGGAGTATATGTACACCGGGGCCATGTTCCACAACCGGCTGATGCAGCTTGGCGGCGGGGTGCTGCATAGCTCTTCGCTGGCGTGGCGAGGGCAGGGGGTGGCCTTTTCGGCCAATTCCGGCACCGGCAAATCCACCCACACCGGCCTGTGGAAGCAGGTGTTCGGCGATGAGGTGGAGATCATCAATGACGATAAACCGGCCATTTGGTTCGATGAGGGGCAGCCGATGCTGTGCGGCACCCCCTGGAGCGGCAAAACAGCGCTGAACCTGAACCGGCAGGTGCCGCTGCGGGCGATCGTGTTTATCGAGCGGGGGGAGAAGAATGCCATCCGCCGCCTGGACGATTTTGACGCTTTCTGCCGGCTGGTGGAGCAGATTGCCCGCCCGTATTACGATGCGGCGCTGGGCGAGGGGGCGGTGGATTTTGCGCGGCGGCTGCTTTCGTCGCTGCCGGTCTATTGCCTGACCTGCAATATCAGCACCGAGGCGGTGCACACGGCGTTTCAGGCCATTTTTGCACAGGAGGAAGAAGCATAATGAAGATCAAGGAAGGATTTGTTCTGCGTAAGGTGGGGGATACGACGGCAGTGGTGCCGGTCGGTGCGCAGACGGTGGATTTCCGCTGCATCATCTCCCTCAATGATACCGGGGATTTCCTGTGGCGGCAGCTGCAGGAGGATAAGACCGAGCAGCAGCTGGTAGAGGCGCTGCTGGCGGAATATGAGGTGGCGCCGGAGCAGGCGGCCGAGGGCGTGCGCGCCTTCGTTGCCTCGCTGCGGGAGGCGCAGCTGCTGGCATGAGCGGAGCAGAGATGCCGCAGCGGGATATCCGCCTGCCGATGGCGGAGCTGACGCCGCTGCTGGCGGATTGTCTTGCCCAGGGGCAGGAGGTGGTGATCACCATCACCGGGAACAGCATGAGCCCCTTTTTGCGCCATCGGCGGGATCAGGCGGTGCTGGCTGCGGCTGATGCTGCTGGGCTGCAGCCCGGGGATGTGCCGCTGTACCGCCGGCGCAATGGACAGTATGTGCTGCACCGTGTGGTGGAGCGCCGGGAGAACGGTGTCTGCTGCCGGCTGGGCGCCGCGCCGTGCCCGGCGGCCGATGCAGCCGGGGTGCAGTATACCATGCTGGGGGATGCACAGACACAGCTTGAGCCGGGCATCCGTCCGGAGCAGATCGTGGCGGTGGCCACGGCCTTTTATCGGCGTGGGTACTGCCGGTCGTGTGACGATCCGGCCTATCGCCGGCGCGTGCGGCGCTGGCACCGGCTGCTGCCGGTGCGCCGCTGGCTGATGGCAGCCTATCGGCTGCCCGGCCGTGCCGGGCACTGGGTCGCGCGGCATCTGCACCCGGCGCAGGAAAATGAGTAAAGGATTGGCGGCTATGAAGAAACAAACGGCACGGGCTTGGGTCGGTCGGGTGCTCCGTCCGGATGTGTGGCGGGTCGCTCTGCTGGCGCTGCTCAGTGCGCTCAGCTCCTGCAGCGGCGTGGCCTTTGCCTTGCTTTCCCGGCAGGTGCTGGATACGGCCACCGGCGCCGCTGAGGGCAGCCTGTGGCTTTACAGTGCCGGGCTGATCGTGGTGCTGCTGGCACAGATCGGACTGGATGTGCTGGTCAGCCGGCTGTCGGTGTATGTTACTGGCCGGGTGGAAATGCGCATCCGGGATACCATCTTTGCCGCCCTTTTCCGCAAGCGCTGGGCGGATATCCGCGCCTATCACTCCGGTGATCTGATGAACCGCCTGACCAGTGATACACAGGTGGTGGTCAATGGGGTGGTGTCGTTGCTGCCGCGCGCGGTATCTCTCATCACGCGTCTGGTGGCCTGTGCCGTGGTGCTGGTGCTGATGGATTGGCGCTTTGCTCTGATCATGCTGGCACTTGGCGGTGCACTGCTGTTTTTCTCCCGCCTGTACGGGCGCAGGATGAAGGCCCTGCATAAGGCCTGCCAGCAGGCAGACGGCGAGGTGCGCGCCTATATGCAGGAGGGGCTGGAGAACTGGACGGTGATCCAGTCCTTCAATGGCAGCGGGACGGTGCGCCGCCGGCTGCTGGAGCGGATGAAAACCTATTTCACCTGGCAGCTGCGGCGTAATCGCTGGGGCAATCTCTCCTCCTCGCTGCTGCGGCTGGCCTTTTCCGGCAGCTACTATGTGGCGCTGGCGTGGGGGGCGCTGCGGCTCTCCGCCGGCGGCATTACCTATGGCACGCTGATGGCCTTTCTGCAGATCGTCAGCCAGATCCGTATGCCGCTGGTGAATATGTCCGGCCTGCTGCCGCAGTATTACAATATGCTGGCTTCGGCGGAACGGCTGCTGGAGCTTACCCAGCTTCCGGATGAGCCGCGTCTGCCGCAGCCGCCGCAGACGGCGGCGCTGTATGCGGAGCTGCAGTGCATCCGGGCGGCGCATCTGGATTTTGCCTATGAGGCCGGTCACCCGGTGCTGCAGGATGCGCAGATCACCGTCCGGCGTGGAGAGTTTGTGGCGCTGGTTGGCTTTTCCGGTATCGGAAAGTCCACCTTCTTCAAGCTGCTGCTGGGGTTCTGCCAGCCGCAGCATGGCACGGTGGCAGCCGTAACAGCGCAGGGTGAGACACCGCTGGGTGCCGATACCCGCGGCCTGTTTGCCTATGTGCCGCAGGAGAATATGCTGCTTTCCGGCACGGTGCGGGATAACATTGCCCAGTTTGCCGAGGGGGCTTCGGACGAGGCCATCTGGCAGGCGGCCGAAACGGCACAGGTGGCTGCCGTGCTGCGGAGGCTGCCGCAGGGGCTGGATACCGTGCTTGGCGAACGGGGCGCCGGCCTGTCCGAGGGACAGCTGCAGCGCCTGGCCATCGCCCGCGCAGTGCTCAGTGGGGCGCCCATCCTGCTGCTGGATGAAGCCACCTCGGCACTGGATGAGCCGACAGAGGAGCAGGTGCTGCGCAGTCTGCGCGCCCTGCCGGACAGAACCTGCCTGTGCATTTCCCACCGGCCGGCGGCTCTGGCCGTGTGCGATCGGGTTATCCGCGTGGGTGATGGAAGGTTTTCGGAGGAATAACACAATTTTTTGCAAAAAAATTTGCAAAAAAGGGTTGACAAACGGTGTGGCAGCGCGTATAATGCCACCCATAAGGCAACGGTGTCTTAGAGTGCAGGCTCTTTGACACCGTTCTCTTTTTATTCAAAAACCGTATAGCGTATAGAAAAACAGACAGACGAGGCAATGGCGTCCCGGCATATAGGGCGTCGCCTCGTCTTTTTTGTTTTTCCAAAACCAACCGAAGGAGGAAATGGCAATGAGTACAGCAAATGTAGCAGAGTATTTCGGGTGTCTTGTGTTCGATGATCGGGTGATGAAGGCAAAGCTGCCGTCCCCGGTGTATGCTTCCCTGCGCAAGACGATCGACGAGGGGGCACGGCTGGACAATCAGGTTGCCAATGCAGTGGCCGCAGCGATGAAGGACTGGGCGGTGGAGCATGGTGCCACCCACTTTACCCATTGGTTCCAGCCCCTGACCGGCATCACCGCCGAGAAGCACGACAGCTTCATCGCTCCCTCCCCGGATGGCGGCGTGATCATGGAATTTTCCGGTAAGGAGCTGATCAAGGGCGAACCGGATGCCAGTTCGTTCCCCTCCGGCGGCCTGCGCGCCACCTTTGAGGCGCGCGGCTACACGGCGTGGGACCCGACCTCCTATGCGTTTATCAAGGATAAGACCTTGTGTATCCCCACTGCCTTCTGTTCCTATGGCGGCGAGGCGCTGGATAAGAAAACGCCCCTGCTGCGCTCCATGCAGGCGCTGAACAAGCAGGCCATGCGGGTGCTGCACCTGTTCGGCAATGCCGATGTCAAGTGTGTGCACACCTCTGTCGGCCCGGAGCAGGAGTATTTTCTGGTGGATAAGGCGCTGTACGATCAGCGGCCGGACCTGGTATTCTGCGGCCGCACGCTGTTCGGCGCAAAGCCGCCGAAGGGGCAGGAGCTGGACGACCACTATTTCGGGGTTATCAAGCCGCGTGTGGCGGCCTATATGGCGGATCTGAACGAGGAGCTGTGGAAGCTGGGCGTGCTGGCCAAGACCGAGCACAATGAGGTGGCGCCGGCACAGCATGAGCTGGCCCCGATCTATTCCACCACCAATGTGGCCACAGACCACAACCAGCTGACCATGGAGATCATGCAGAAGGTAGCCGCCCGCCACGGGCTGGTGTGCCTGCTGCACGAAAAGCCCTTTGCCGGTGTCAATGGCAGCGGCAAGCACAATAACTGGTCCATCGCAACGGATACCGGCGTCAATCTGCTGACCCCTGGCGAGACCCCCTACGAGAATGCCCAGTTCCTGCTGTTCCTGTGCGCTGTGATCCAGGCTGTGGACGATTACCAGGATCTGCTGCGGCTTTCGGTGGCCACAGCCGGCAATGACCACCGCCTTGGCGCCAATGAGGCGCCGCCCGCTGTGGTTTCCATGTTCCTTGGCGATGAGTTGACCGCTGTGCTGGATGCGATTGAAAACGATACCCCTTACAGCGCGGCAGAAAAGACGGTCATGCGCCTCGGTGTGCATGTGCTGCCCAAGTTCACGCGGGATAATACCGACCGCAACCGTACCTCGCCCTTTGCCTTCACCGGCAATAAGTTTGAATTCCGTATGCTCGGCTCCTCCAATAGCATCGCCTGCGCCAATATCATGCTGAATGCCGCCGTGGCCGAGTCGCTGCGTCAGTTTGCCGATGCCCTGGAGGGCGCGGAGCACTTTGAGGAGGCACTGCATGAGCTGATCCGTAAGACCATTAAGGCGCACAAGCGCATCATCTTCAATGGCAATGGCTATGATGATGCCTGGATCAAGGAGGCCACCGAAAAGCGCGGCCTGCTGAACCTGCGCACCACCCCCGATGCAATGCCGGCACTTCTGGAGAAGAAGAATGTAGATATGCTGACGGCGCACAAGGTATTTACGGTGGCGGAGATCCACTCGCGCTATGAGATTATGCTGGAAAACTATGCCAAAACGGTGAATATCGAGGCGCTGACCATGGTGGATATGGCCAAAAAGCAGATCATCCCCGCCGTGGAGGCGTACGCCAAGACGCTGGCGGATACGCTGGCAGTGAAGCTCTCGGTCTCGCCCACGCTGGCCGGCCGGTACGAAAAGGAGACTCTTGCCCGGCTGACCACCCTGACGGACGAGATCGACGCGGCGGCCACCGCCCTGGAGAAGGCCACCATCGAGTATGCCGCCATCACGGATGTGACGCAGGCCGCCGATATGATCCGCGATGTGATCCTGCAGAAGATGGCGGAGCTGCGCGTGGTGTGCGATGAGGCGGAGACGGTTACCGCGGCCAAATCCTGGCCGTTCCCGACCTACGGCGAGCTGCTGTTCGGCGTTAAGTAAGCTTTCGGATTTCAGACAATCACGATTTTTGAGGAGGGGAATAGGATGACATACAGTCCGGTAAATACGCTTTGGGTGCTGCTTGGCGCAGCGTTGGTGTTTTTCATGCAGGCCGGCTTTTCGATGTGTGAGGCAGGCTTCACCCGCGCCAAGAACACCGGCAACATTCTGATGAAGAACCTGATGGATTTCTGTATCGGTACGCCCTGCTTCTGGCTGGTGGGCTTCGGTATTATGTTCGGCAGCGGCACGGCACTGTTCGGCTGGCTGGATCCGCTGATCATGAAGGATTACAGCCATATCCTGCCGGCCGGGGTGCCGCTGTGGGCCTACGCCATCTTCCAGACGGTGTTCTGTGCCACCTCGGCCACCATCGTTTCCGGCGCTATGGCAGAGCGCACAAAATTCAGTGCCTATTGCCTCTATTCGGCGGCGATCTCACTGTTCATTTACCCGGTTTCCGGACACTGGATCTGGGGCGGCGGCTGGCTCAGCCAGCTTGGCTTTCACGATTTTGCCGGCTCCACGGCGGTACATATGGTGGGCGGCGTGTGCGCACTCATTGGGGCGAAAATTCTCGGCCCCCGTATTGGCAAATATGACCGGCAGGGAAAGCCGCGCGCCATTCTCGGGCACAACCTGACCTTTGCCGCGCTGGGCGTGTTCATCCTGTGGTTTTGCTGGTTCGGCTTCAATGGGGCTTCCACCGTCGGGCTGGATAGCGATGAGCTGATGCAGAGCGCCGGCCGGGTGTTCTTCAATACCAACATGGCGCCCGCCGTTGCCTGCTGCACCACCCTGATCTTTACTTGGATCCGCTATGGCAAGCCGGATGTTTCCATGACCTATAATGCGGCGCTGGCCGGCCTGGTGGGCATTACCGCCGGCTGTGATGCCGTCAGCCCGCTTGGCGCAGCCATCATGGGCATTGTCTTCGGTATCGTGATCGTGCTGGCCGTGGAGTTCTTCGATAAGGTGGCCAAGATCGACGATCCGGTGGGGGCGATCTCTGTGCACTGCGTGTGCGGCGCCCTCGGGACGATCCTGACCGGGCTGTTCGCCACCGGCGTCACGACCGAAAAGGGGCTTTTCTATGGCGGCGGCTTCCACTTTCTGGGGGTGCAGACGCTGGGCGTTGTTTCGGTGGCAGCGTATGTCACGGTCATTATCACGGCGGTGTTCCTGCTGCTCAAGCACACCATCGGTCTGCGTGCCGCCAAGGCGGATGAGCTGGAGGGGCTGGATATTTCCGAGCACGGTCTGCTGACGGCCTATGCCGGCTTTGCTATGCTGCCGGATACGGCAGCGGCGGAGGATGAGCCGACGGCTGTGACCGGCGATGTGCCGGCGGCGGAGGCCGTTCCGGTAAAGCGGATGCCCACCTTTGCCGAGGAGACGGAGGGCGTACCGAAGATGACCAAGATTGAGATCATCTGCAAGGAAGCGCGCTTTGAGGCTCTGAAGAAGGCGCTGACGGATATCGGCATCACCGGTATGACGATGGCGCATGTGCTTGGCTGCGGTGTGCAGAAGGGAAAACCGGAGTATTACCGCGGCGTGGAGGTTGAGGCAACGCTGCTGCCGAAGATCCAGTTGGATATTGTGGTCAGTAAGGTGCCGGTACGCCGCGTGATCGAAACGGCCAAAAAGGTGCTGTATACCGGCCATATCGGCGACGGCAAGATCTTTGTCTACGATGTGGAAAATGTCATCAAGGTTCGCACCGGTGAGGAGGGCTACGATGCCCTGCAGGATGTTGAATAACGGGCGCACGCCTAACCAGTGCACATCGTAGTTGCTACCGTGCGCCCTGGAGAATGGGCCTTGGCCCATTCTCCGGAGCCGGCAAATGTCCCCGGTGCACATTTCGTCCATACACATCGTAGTCACTACTGTGCGCCCTTGAGAATGGGCCTTGGCCCATTCTCCGGAGCCGGCAAATGTCCCCGGCGCACACCTAACTAGTGCACATCGTAGTCACTATCGTGCGCCCTGGAGAATGGGTCTTGGCCCATTCTCCGGAACCCATACAAAAAATATTCCAAAGGCGTTTGAGCCGGGAGAAGTATTGCAGGAAACCGCTCACAGCGAGCGCGGGACGGTGAGAGCCGCGCAGCAAGGTCTTGCACGAATAACACCCGGCAAGCCGCAAGCCGAAAGGGGATTGCCCCCGGTAGGTGCGCCGTGGGCTGCCCGTTACCGCAGCGAGGCTTCACAGGAGCCGGAAAGAGACCAAAGACGGGTGGCACAGCGAGTATGCAGCACTTGCCCTGTCGGATGCTGACGAAAATCATTTTGGAGGTTTTTCTATGTGTTCGATCATGGGCTATTGCGATCGCCGGGCCACCCTGTCGGCTTTTGAGCAGGGATTTCGGGAAACGGTTTCCCGCGGGCCGGATGACAGCCGTATCGTGGATACCGGCAAGGGGCTGCTGGGCTTTCACCGGCTGGCCATTATGGGGCTTACCCCGGAGGGGATGCAGCCGTTTGCGCTGGATGGCAGCTATGTGGTGTGCAACGGCGAAATTTACGGCTACGAGAAGCTGAAAGCGGCACTGATGCCGAAATATACCTTTCAGAGCGGCTCGGACTGCGAAATTCTGCTGCCGCTGTACCGGGAGCACGGTGTCGCCATGTTCTCCATGCTGGATGCCGAGTTTGCCCTCATCCTCTACGATGGCGATACACAGGAATACATTGCGGCGCGGGACCCCATCGGCATCCGGCCGCTCTACTACGGCTATGACCGGCAGGGGGCGATCCTGTTTGCCAGCGAGGCCAAAAACCTGGTGGCGCTGTGCGATAAGGTGATGCCTTTCCCGCCCGGCTGCTATTGGAAGGGCGGCCGCTTTATCCGCTATTGCGATATTGCCCGGGTGGATACCGTATGCCACGACGATCTGGAGACGGTCTGCCGCAATATCCATGATAAGCTGGTGGCCGGCGTGGAAAAGCGGCTGGTGGCGGACGCCAAGGTGGGCTTTCTGCTTTCCGGCGGGCTGGATTCTTCGCTGGTGTGCGCCATTGCGGCACGGCGCAGCCGCCAGCCGATCCGCACCTTTGCCATTGGAATGCGCAAGGATGCCATTGACCTGAAATATGCCCGGCAGGTGGCGGCGTATATCGGCAGTGAGCACACAGAGGTGTTCATGACCCGCCAGCAGGTGCTGGATGCGCTGGAGGAGGTCATCCACCTGCTCGGCACCTACGATATCACCACCATCCGCGCCAGTATGGGGATGTACCTGCTGTGCAAATGGATCCACGAAAATACCGATATCCGCGTGCTGCTGACCGGCGAGATCTCAGATGAGCTGTTCGGGTATAAATACACCGATTTTGCTCCCTCGGCGGAGGAGTTCCAGAAGGAGGCGGAAAAGCGCGTCCGGGAGCTGCACATGTATGATGTGCTGCGGGCGGATCGCTGCATTTCCGTCAATTCGCTGGAGGCGCGGGTGCCCTTCGGCGACCTGGATTTTGTGCGGTATGTCATGGCGATTGATCCGCGCATGAAGATGAACACCTATGGCAAGGGGAAATATCTGCTGCGGCACGCCTTTGAGGGCGATTATCTGCCGCAGGATATCCTGTACCGGGAGAAGGCGGCTTTTTCGGATGCGGTGGGACATTCGATGGTGGACGATCTGAAGGAGTACGCCGCGAGCCGGTATACGGACGAGGCGTTCGAGGTGCGCCGGCACCGGTATACCCATGCCACACCTTTTACCAAAGAATCGCTGCTGTACCGGGAGATCTTTGAAAAATACTACCCTGGCCAGTCCGAAATGGTGACGGACTTCTGGATGCCAAACAGGCACTGGCAGGGCTGCGATGTCAATGACCCGTCCGCCCGTGTTCTGTCCAACTATGGCGCCAGCGGACAATAAAAGAGGCAGGAGCCACCGCATAGCCGCGGTGGCTCCTGCCTCTTTATTGATCAGTATTCATCCAAAAAGGTGACTTTTTTGTCTCCTTTGTGGTAGCCGATGATGGTCTCCAGGTTCACATTTTCGGCGCTGCGGAAGATGTTGTGGTCGATCTGCGTATTCACCTTGCGCAGCTCCGCCAGCAGCGCCTTGATCTCCGCCCGCTTGGAGCCGCTTTCCTCGCGGCTGCTGTCGGTCACGGAGCAGGCACAGCGGATAAATTCCAGCCCATTGTACCGTCCCCAGGCGATGATGTCCCTTTCCCGTACCAGATACAGCGGCCGGATCAGCTCCATGCCGGGAAAGTTTGTGCTGTGCAGCTTGGGCATCATGGTGCGCATCTCCGCCCCATAGAGCATACTCATCAGCGTGGTCTCGATTACATCGTCAAAGTGGTGGCCGAGGGCAATCTTGTTGCAGCCAAGTCCGGCGGCATACTTGTACAGATACCCCCGGCGCATCCGGGCACACAGATAGCAGGGGGAACCGCCGGCCTGCCGGTCAACAACGGAAAAGATCGGACTTTCGTAGAAATGGGCGGGCAGCTCCAGCAGCCGCACATTTTCCTCAATGCGGCGGCGGTTTTCCGGCTGGTAGCCGGGGTCCATCACGATGTATTCCAGATCGAAGGGAACCTCGCTGCCGTGCCGCTGCAGCTCCTGCAGGCACTTGGCCAGCAGCATGGAGTCCTTTCCGCCGGAGATGCACACGGCAATGCGGTCGCCGCTCTGGATCATGCGGTAGTCCTTCAGCGCTCCGATAAAGGGGTTCCACAGGGTCTTGCGGTATTTTTTGATGATGCTTCGTTCAATCTGTTGGCAGCGTTCCATCGGTTCAGCTCCTCTTGCGCCGCAGGATGTGCTTTATGCTGAACATAAACTGCCGGCCGTGGATGGAGAGCATGAAGGCGGTCAGCAGAAGCTCGGCCGGTATCCACCAGCGCGGCTCTGCCACCAGGATGATGCCCTGCACTGCCAGCGTCAGCAGGCTGACGGAAAACCGGGTCACATTCCAGCGGATGGGGATCAGCCGGCGGGTGTCAAAGGCGCGGATGAGCAGCACAAAGGCGTAGCTCAGTGCGGTGGAAAGCGCCGCCCCCTGTACCCCCATCAGTTGGATCAGGAGCAGATTGCCGATCACATTGAATACCGTGCCAGCCAGCGTGGTCCACAGGGCGCTGCGGCTCTGCTTTTCCACCGTATAGATGGTGCCGATAAAGGTGACAAAGCAGGAAAGCGCCATGGCGATGATCAGGGTGGGCATATACTGCCAGGAGGCGTAGAAGCTGTCGCTGACCAGAATGCGGGTAAAGACCTTGGTCATCAGGATCATCCCGGAGCTGACCAGGAAGATCAGCGATTGATACATATTGAATATACGGGTGAAGAAACGCTGCTGCTCCAGCCGGCTGCTTTCGGTCAGGATGGAGATCTGCCACGCATCCATGAAGATGCCGCTGATGAGGATCAGCAGATTGGGCACCTTGTAGGAGATGGCGTACAGGCCGTTGGCCTCCTTGCCGATCATATAGGTGACCATGTAGCGGTCGGATACATCGGTGATCCACCACAGCGCGGTGGAGGGGATCAGCGGCACGCAATAGCGCAGCATGGCTTTGGTCACGCGGGGCTGGATTTTGCGCGGCCGGATATAGCGGTACAGCTTGGCGCCGAAAAACAGCAGCACAATGCAGGTGGTATCCGCCAGCACAATGGCCAGGATATAGCCCAGCACCCCGATCTTCCATACGGCGAGGAACAGAATGTCCAGGATAACGGTCACGGCGGTGCCGATGATGCCGCTGAAGGCAAACAGCCACAGCTTTTGCAGCGTCTTGACAAAATAGGCGAACAGATAGCGGATCATGGCGGTGAAAATGAAAATATAGATCCACTTGGTATACCCCTGGATGGCCGGTATGCGGTCCACCAGCGGATAAAACAGCAGAAACACGCCGAAGCCGAGCAGGTCAACGGCCAGTCCGGTGCTCAGAACTGTGTCGCGCGGGGTCAGGCCGTCCATGCCGAAGCGCAGCACGGCACTGTTCATTCCCAGCGAGACCAGCGGGATCAGCAGGTTGGCGGCGGATACCAGCAGGTCAACGATACCGAATTCGCCGGTCGTCAGGTAGCTGGTATACAGCGGGGTAAGGAAAAAGATCAGCGCCTTGGAGCCGATGGTGCCAAGGGTGAGGATAAAGGTATTGGAGAGCAGCTTTGCATAGCGGTTGCTCTTTTGTTTCACGCTGTTCACTTCCTTTCGCCGCGGCTTTTGCCAGTATTTGCTTACAGAACAATCAGTATAGCATATTTATGCCCCGATAGCAAGCCCCGCAACCGTCCTTTTTTGCTTGACAAAATTCCGGCTGGTCGGTAGAATGGCTATACTGCTGTAGAAATACCGATAACGGAGGCGGGCGTGATGGGGCTGTTTGGGAACAAAAAGAAAAAGGTGCCGCGAGACAGTGCGGCGGCGCGTCTGGACGGGCGTGAGCTGCTGTACGCTGTGCGCCGGTATATGGATGCGGACGGCAGCCCGCGCGAGGATGGCCTCGGCAAGGGCGGCCGCATCAATACAGCCAATGGGCATGTGATCCTCACCTGCGGTGGCCGCGAGGTGTTTGTCAATCCGGATATCACCACGGTGCAGTGCGGTGAGCTGATGTCGCTGGCCGGCGCGATCTTTACCGGGTATAATGAGCTGACCGGCGGCGAGGATACCGTGGTGGTGTATTATGCCGGCCGCCTTTCCTGAAAAAATAGAGAAATCGGCTGTTCCGGGGGCGATTGTACCCGAATTCTTTTGCCCATACTATTCTCTGCATCTTGACTTTTTCCGGCGGATGGGGTACACTAAACAGGATGTATTGTGATCGGATTATTCGGGTGCCGGTTGTGGAACGGCTCCCGGTCGTTTGCCCGCGATCTGCACAAGGGTGCTTTTTGTACGCGAAAAGCGGATGAGAACGGAACTCATCCAACACAACCTGCGGAGACGGTGCTGTGGCACCGCCTCCCGGCAGACAGGCAGCCTCACCATCGGTGGGGTTGGTCGGCGTTCATGCTGCAGGCAGCGCAGAATACAGCGGCCGGCACACAGGTGCGGGACAGGGTTTGTCCCGCACCTGTGTGCCGGGCATGTGGTTCTTCGCGGCGTATCAGTGTATCAGGTATATCAGCGCACAGCCGGCTGCTGCCGGCTGTACCGGAAACCCGGCGGGCAGCCTTGCGCAGCCGCGGCCGGTATTTTGCATGACAGGTATCGGATGAATGTACGAGAACAGGAGGAATTCTATGTCCGAAAATGTGACAGAAAAAACGAAACAGAATAACCAGACGGCCGAACAGCGCCGCAAACCGAACACGGGCGATACGCGCCGTAAGCAGGGTGCCAAACAGAAGCAGCAGCCAAAGACCGGGCAGAAGGCGGCCCAGCGGCCGGCCGCGCCGAAAAAGACGGCGCAGACCCCTTCGCGCGCGGCAAAGCCGGCGGCGCAGAAGCCGAAAAAGCCGGAGCAGCCGGCCGCCCCTTCCAAGGGCAGCAGCAAGCCGGCCGGCCGGCGCGGCCGTGGCCGCGCGGGCAAGCAGTCTGCCGGGGCTCCGGCGCTGCCGATCCATTATACCATGCTGGGCGGCCTCAACGAGATTGGCAAGAATATGGCCGTTTTCGAGTATGGGGACGACGCCTTTATCATTGATTGCGGTATGTCTTTCCCGGATGAGGATCTGCTGGGCGTGGATGTGGTGTTGCCGGACTTTACCTATGCACTGAAGATCCGCGATAAAATCCGCGGTATTTTCATCACCCACGGTCATGAGGATCATATCGGTGCGCTGCCCTACCTGCTTAAGCAGCTCAATCTGCCGGTGTATACCGGCCGGCTGACGGCGGCGCTGATCGAGTCCAAGCTGAAGGAGCACGGCCTCTCCGGCAAGGTGAAGCTGCATGTGGTGGAGCCGGGCGGCATCATCCCGGTAGGAAAGAATCTGTCGGTCGAATTTATCTCGGTCAACCATTCCATCCCGGATTCCATGGCTCTGGCGATCAAAACGCCGATCGGCTATGTGGTGCATACCGGCGATTTCAAGATTGACAGCACCCCGGTCATGGGGAAGATGATCGACCTTGCCCGCTTCGGTGAGCTGGGGCATGAGGGCGTGTTGGCGCTGATGGCGGACTCCACCAATGTGGAGCGCCCCGGCTATACGCCAAGTGAGCGGGTGGTGGGGGAGAGCTTTGCCAACCTGTTCCGCCGGGCGGAGAATAAGCGCATCATTGTGGCCACCTTCTCTTCAAACCTGCACCGCATCCAGCAGATCATGACCGCCTCGGCACGGGACGGCCGCAAGGTGGCGGTTTCCGGACGCAGCATGATCAATGTGGTCACCATTGCGCAGGAGCTGGGGTATCTGCATATCCCGGAGGGTCTGCTGATTGATATTGACGAGATCAACCGCTATCCGAAGGATCGCATCACCCTGATCACCACCGGCAGCCAGGGGGAGCCGATGTCGGCGCTCAGCCGTATGGCGTTTTCCGACCACCGCAAGGTGGAGGTGGGGCCGGAAGATTATATCATCATCTCCGCCACCCCCATTCCGGGCAATGAAAAAACCGTCGGCAAGGTGGTCAATGAGCTGATGAAGCGCGGCTGCGAGGTTGTGTACGAGAAGATGTACGATGTGCATGTTTCCGGCCACGCCTGCCAGGAGGAGCTGAAGATCATCCACGCCCTGACCGACCCGCGCTTCTTCATCCCGGTTCATGGTGAGCAGAAGCACCTGTGTAAGCATGCCAAGCTGGCGCTTTCCATGGGGATGGATCCCCGCAATGTGCTGGTGACCGATCTGGGCAAGACCATCGAGATCACCCCGGAGAAGATGGCTGTGGTCGGCACGGTGCCGGTCGGCCGGGTGCTGGTGGACGGCCTCGGTGTCGGCGATGTGGGCAGCATTGTGCTGCGTGACCGCAAGCATCTGGCCGAGGACGGCCTGATTGTGGTGGTGGCAACGGTGGATCATGTGTCCGGTGAGCTGGTTTCCGGCCCGGATATTGTTTCCCGCGGCTTTGTGTATGTGCGGGAGGCGGAGAGCCTGATGGACGATGTAAAAGAGACCGCCCGCCGGGCGCTGGAGGAATGCTGCGGCCGCGGCAGCGACTGGGCCATGATGAAATCCCGCGTGCGGGATGATCTTTCTCACATGCTGTTCCAGCGCACCAAGCGCAGCCCGATGATCCTGCCGGTCATCATGGAAGTATAAGACGGATCTGTACCGGCCTTTTTGCGCGCCCGCCGGTCAGCGGCGGCACGGAGGTTTTTTTGAATGAAAAAGAGAGTTTCATGGATGGCACTGGCCACGGCGGCGTTTTTGCTGCTTTTCGGCGCGGCTGCGGTGCTGCTGTGGCGGTATTCGCCGGTGGCCGGGTATGGGCTGGCCGGGGTCTGGCTGGCAGCGGTGGTGTTTTACGGCATTACGGTGCTGCATTACCGCCGCAATCTGCGCCGGATGCTGGCAGCGGTCATCCGCACCATGGATCCCCGGCAGCAGCGGCTGCTGGCGGAGTTTCCGCTGCCGGCCATGGCGGTTTCCGCCACCGGCGAGGTTCTGTTCTGCAATGACCGCCTGCAGCAGGAGGTGCTGTGCGGGGAGCCGGCGATCGGCATCCCCGTGTGCCGGGTGTTTCCCGGCCTCGCGGTGCAGGATATCGCCCGGCGCACCTCCCTGGATGTGCAGCATGGCGACCTGCGGCTGACGGCTTATGTCAACCGGCTTTCGGATGAGCACGGCGGCCTGTATGTCCTGTATTTCTGCGATAACACAGCGCTGAAGAATTTGGCGGCCGAATATACGGCCACCCGCCCGGTGCTGCTGCTGATTGAGATCGACAATCTGGAGGAGAGCACCCGCGATCTGCGGGACAGCGACCGTTCCCGCATTGCCGGGCAGGTCGAGTCGATGCTGGATGAGTGGATTTCTTCTGCCGGCGGCGTGCTGCGCAAGTATTCCACCGGCCGCTTCATGGCGGTTACGGAGAACCGGGCGCTCAACCGCATGACACGGGAACGCTTTTCGGTACTGGATTATGTGCGCACCGCCTTTCCGGATGCCCGGCAGGGCATCACGCTGTCGGTGGGCGTCGGGCAGGGCAAGACCATGCAGGAATGTGAGCGGCTGGCCAGGCAGGCGCTGGATATGGCACAGGCGCGCGGCGGCGACCAGGTGGCGGTAAAAACCGCCAATGGCTTCGATTTCTACGGTGGCCGTTCCCGTGGGGTGGAGCGCCGCACAAAGGTGCGTACCCGCGTGATTGCCGCCGCCCTGCGTGAGCTGATGGCAGAAAGCGATGTGGTGCTGGTTATGGGGCACCGGCTGTCCGATCTGGACAGCCTCGGCAGTGCCGCGGCGCTGACCGTGGCCGCACGCAGGCTGGGTCAGCGGGCCTATGCTGTGGTGCGCCGCTCCACCACCATGGCGGCAGAGCTGATCCGCCGGTACGAGGCGGCAGGGGCAGACGGCCTGTTTGTGGAGCCGGAGGATGTGATCGACTCGGTCACCCGGCGCACCCTGCTGATCATCACCGATACCCACGCGCAGGGGATGCTGGACTGCCCACAGCTGTACCAGAAGGCCTCCCGCGTGGTGGTGATCGACCATCACCGCAAAATGGTGGATCATATCACCGGCGCGGCGCTGGAATACCATGAGCCCTCCTCCTCCTCGGCCTGTGAGCTGGTGGCGGAGCTGCTGCCGTACATGGGCGAGGGCCTTGCCGGCCCTGCCGAGGCGGAGGCGCTGCTGGCCGGTATCATGCTGGATACCCGCAATTTTGTGCTGCGCACCGGTGTGCGCACCTTTGAGGCGGCCGCCCAGCTGCGGCGCATGGGGGCGGACACGGTATCCGTCAAGCGGATGTTTGCCGATACTTTGGATATGTATCGCAAAAAGAGTACCCTGGTCACCCGCGCTGTGCTGTTCCACCGCATTGCCATTGCTGTCAGCGATGAGGATTTCGGCAGCTACCGTGCTGCCGCGGCACAGGCAGCGGATGAAATGCTGTCGGTCAATGACACCATCGCTTCCTTTGTGGTTTTCCGTGTGGGACGCGATGCGAACATATCTGCCCGTTCCTATGGGGAGTGCAATGTGCAGTTAATTATGGAAAGTCTCGGCGGCGGCGGGCATATGACCATGGCCGGAACGCAGCTGCGGGATACCACCGTGGCCGAGGCGGAGCGCCGCCTGCGGGAGGCTATCCAGCAATATCTCAGGCAAAATGAAAATCAACAGAAATGACAGGAGGAATTGACAATGAAGGTCATTTTGAAGCAGGATGTTAAAGGGAAGGGCAAGGCCGGTGAGCTGGTCACGGTTTCAGACGGCTATGCGCGCAATTATCTTTTCCCCCGTGAGCTGGCGGTGCCGGCCGACGCCGGGGCGATGACGGAGCTGCGTAACCGCGAGGAGGCCGCCCAGTACCATGCCAAGGTGGAAAAGCAGGCGGCGCTGGACGCGGCGGCTGCATTGAAGGATCAGAGCGTCCGCATCACAGCCAAGGCCGGTGCCGCCGGCCGCCTGTTCGGCTCTGTCACCACCAAGGAGGTTGCTGAGGCGCTGGAGCGCCAGTTTGGCTTCAAGGTGGATAAGCGCAAGATCACCATGGACGATGTGAAGGCCTATGGCAGCTACCCGGCAGAGATCAAGCTGCACGCCGGCGTGAGCGTGAAGATCATCGTCACCGTAACCGAATAAGCCGGTACGGCAATCTGCAAGGATAAGGGGGATCCCCGTGGCTAAGGAAGAACAGAAAAACACCGATATGCTTGCCAATGATGGCCTTGGCCTGCCATACAGCCTGGAGGCGGAGCAGTCCGTTCTGGGCGCCGTATTGGTGGAGCCGGAGAGCATCAACCAGCTGGCGGATCAGCTGAAGCCGGAGAATTTCTATTTGCCGGAGCACCAGGCCATCTACCGGGTTATGCTGGAAAAGATGGTGCGCAACCAGCGCATCGACTTTGTCACGGTGCTGGAGGCGCTGAAGGCGGACGGGTATTTTTCCTCGGAGGAGGGCAAGGCCTATCTGCTCAAGCTGGCCAATGCCGTGCCCTTTTTGGCCAATCTGGATAACTATGCCCGCATTGTGCGGGAGAAGTTTGAGGCCCGCTCACTGATCCGGGTGGCGCGCCAGATCACCGAAAAGGCGATGGATCCCTCCACCGAGCCGGACAAGCTGCTGGATGCGGCGGAGCAGAGTATCTACGATATCCGCCAGGGGCGGCAGGTTGGCGGCCTTATTCCCATCAAGGATGTGCTGGCCAGCAACTATGAGATGTTCAAGAAGCTGACCTCCGATGAGCGTTCGCAGTATGTCGGTATCCCAACAGGCATTTCTACGCTGGATGAGGTCACCAGCGGCCTCAACCGCTCCGACCTGATCATTGTGGGCGCGCGTCCCGGCATGGGCAAGACCAGCTTTGCGCTGAATATTGCCCGCAATGTGGCCGTGCAGCAGAAAAAGACGGTGGCCTTTTTCAATCTGGAAATGTCCCGTGAGCAGATGGTCAACCGCCTGCTTTCCTCCGAGGCACGGGTGTCCAGCAAGAAGCTGCGCACCGGCATGCTGTCAGCGGATGAGTGGGGGCGGATTTCGGTGGCCTCCAGCGCCCTGTGCCAGGCGCCGATTTTTCTGGACGATACCGCCAGCATCACGGTGCCGGAGATGAAGGCGCGTCTGCGCCGCCTGAAGGATCTCGGCTTTGTGGTGATCGATTATCTGCAGCTGATGCACTCGGCGCGGCGCATTGATAACCGCGTGCAGGAGGTCAGCGAGATCACCCGCAGCCTGAAGATCATGGCCAAGGAGCTGAATGTGCCCATCATGGTGTGCGCCCAGCTTTCCCGCGGTACCGAGCGCAAGGGCGAAAACCATCGCCCGGCGCTGGCGGATCTGCGGGAATCCGGCTCTATCGAGCAGGATGCCGACCAGGTGCTGTTCCTGTACCGGACGGACTACTATAAGAATGAGAACGCCGAGGATCCCAATGCGGCGCAGGCGCCCGATACCTCTGAGGTAATTGTGGCCAAGAACCGCCACGGTGACCTGAAAACGGTGCCGCTGGCATGGGCGGGTGAATTCACGCAGTTCACGGCGCTGGATCCCCGGCGGGCGGAATAAGCCCTATGGAGCTTGCGGAAAAGGTTTTCCGGTATACGGAGGAGAATGCCCTGTTCCGGGCGCCGGCCACCGTGCTGCTGGGGCTTTCCGGCGGCGCGGATTCCATGGCGCTGCTGCACCTGCTGTGCCATTGGCCGGCTGCCGGTCTGCGGGTGGTTGCCGTACATATCCACCACGGCATCCGCGGCCGGGAAGCGGCGCGGGATGAGCAGTTTGTGCGGGCACAGTGCGCTGCGTGCGGCGTGCCGCTGTATGTGGTGCGTGCGGATGTGCCGGCGATCGCCGCGGCCGAGCATATGGGGTTGGAGGAAGCCGGCCGGCAGGTGCGTTATGCGGTGTTTGCCCGTCTGCAGCAGCAGACAGGCGCCGCAGTGGTTCTGACAGCCCATACGGCGTCCGACCAGGTGGAAACGGTGCTGCTGCACCTGCTGCGCGGCTGTGGAACAGCCGGGCTGTGCGGCATCCCGGCGCGCCGCGGCGCGGTGGTGCGCCCGCTGCTTGGCAGCACGCGGGAGGAGATCGAGGCGTATTGCGCCGCACAGGGTGTTGCCTATATCACCGACAGCACCAATGCCGACCCCCGATATACCCGCAATGCGGTGCGGCATCGTGTGCTGCCCCTGCTGCGGCAGATCAACCCGGCGGCGGACGCGGCGCTGCTGCGTCTTTCGGCGGCCGCCGCGCAGGATGAGGTCTGCCTGTCGGCTCAGGCGCAGCAGGCGCTGGCGCAGGCCGGCGGGGCGGAGGAAAACGCCTATGCCGCCGCCCGGCTGGAGGCGCTGCCGCCGGCGGTGCTTGCCCGCGCGGTGCGCCTGGCGCTCGAAAGGGTCGGCTGCCGCTCGGCGGAGCAGCGGCATATTGCCGCCCTGCGCACGGTTCTGCAGGCCGGGCATGGCTGCGTACAGGTGCCGGGCGGGTTTGCCCTGCGTGTGCATGCCGGGCGGTTGCTGGTGGAACAGCCCGCCGCGCTGCCGTCCCCGCCGCCGGCGGAGCTGCCCGTGACCCGGCTGCCGTTTCCGGTGGAGCTGCCCATCTGTCCCGGCCGCCTCGAATTGGAAGAAAATGTTCATAAAATGTTCTTCAAATACACAATAGACTATGATAAAATACAAAGCAGTTTACGGATCCGGTGCCGTTTGCCCGGTGACCGGCTGCATCCGGCTGGCCGCGGCGTGGGCAAGTCCGTCAAGGCGCTGATGAACGAGCAGCATATCCCGCCGGCCAGCCGCGCGGCGTATCCGCTGCTGTGCGATGCGCAGGGGATAGTGCTGATCCCCGGTATCGCTTGCGATGAGCGGGTGAAACCGGATGCGTATACCAAACATTTTCTCGTATGGCGCACGGATGGGGAGCCATTCTAATCACAGGCGCTTTTCGGCCGTTCCGGCCGTTTTCGGGTAAAAGGAGTGAAACATTTGGAGCCAAATAAAAATGATTCCGGCAGATTGCTGCGGAATATCCTGCTGGTGATCGGCATACCGCTGCTGATCCTGTTTTTCGGCTGGATGCTGATCAACGGCTCCGGCTCTTCGGGCAGTGCGAAGGAGCAGGAGGTTTATTCGGATTATCTGCAGTATTTTGTGGATGACCAGGTAGAAAAATACACGCTGGATCTCGGCACCGGCAAGCTGCAGATTTTGCTGCGGCCGGATGTCCGGACGGATGTCAATAAGGACGGCAAAATCGACGAAAAGGACACCATCCAGTACAAGGTGCCGAATGTTGCCTATTTTCTGAATACGGTCGACCCGATCGTTTCCGAGCATAATGCGGAAAAGACCGATCCGGCCCAGCGTACGGCGTATGATTGGGAGCCGGTGGCCAATGTTTCGTGGCTGGTCAATTGGCTGCCCATTGTGCTGATGTTCGGCGCAGCGGTGCTGTTCTTTGTCTGGATGCGGCGGTCGATGAATTCCATGGACGGCGCCGGCGGCAAGGTCTTCGGCTTTGGTAAGGCTAAGGTCAAGCAGGCGGCGGATGACGGGCGCAGAACCACCTTTGATGATGTGGCCGGCGCCAAGGAAGAAAAGGAAGAGCTGCAGGAGATCGTCGAATTTCTGAAATCGCCCAAGCGCTTTTTGGAGCTTGGTGCCCGCGTGCCGAAGGGTGTGCTGCTTGTTGGCCCTCCCGGCACCGGTAAGACGCTGCTGGCGCGTGCTGTGGCCGGCGAGGCCGGTGTGCCGTTTTTCTCCATGTCCGGCTCGGATTTTGTGGAGATGTATGTCGGCGTCGGCGCTTCCCGCGTGCGTGATCTGTTTGAGCAGGCCAAGAAAAATGCCCCCTGCATCATCTTCATTGATGAGATCGACGCGGTCGGCCGCCAGCGCGGCGCCGGCCTCGGCGGCGGGCACGATGAGCGTGAGCAGACGCTGAACCAGCTGCTCGTCGAGATGGACGGCTTTGGCGCCAATGAGGGGATCATCATGATCGCCGCGACCAACCGCCCGGATATTCTGGATCATGCCCTGATGCGTCCCGGCCGCTTTGACCGGCAGATCGTGGTGAATACGCCGGATCTGCAGGGGCGCGAGGAGATTTTGCGGGTGCATGCCAAGGGCAAGCCCCTGGCGCCGGATGTGGATCTCAGCGTGGTGGCCAAGTCCACTGCCGGCTTTACCGGCGCGGATCTGGAGAACCTGCTCAATGAGGCCGCCCTGCTGGCCGCCCGCCGTAACCTGCACGCGATCACCATGGCGGAGATCGAGGAGGCCACCGTAAAGGTGGTGGTGGGTGCGGAGAAGCGCAGCCATGTGATGACGGATAAGGAAAAGCGCCTGACCGCCTTCCATGAGGCCGGTCACGCTGTGGTTACCTACTACTGCCCGACGCAGGATCCGGTTCACCAGATTTCCATTATCCCGCGCGGCATGGCCGGCGGCTACACCATGAGCCTGCCGCAGCAGGATCGCTCCTATAAGTGCCGCAAGGAGATGCTGGAGGATATCCAGGTGCTGCTGGGCGGCCGCGTGGCCGAGGCGCTGACGCTGGAGGATATTTCCACCGGCGCGTCCAATGATATTGAGCGGGCAACGGAATTGGCCCGCAGCATGGTCACCAAGTACGGCATGAGCAGTGAGCTTGGCCCCATCGTTTACGGTTCGTCCGATTCGGATGAGGTGTTCCTTGGCCGCGATTTTGGCCATACCCGCAACTATTCCGAGCAGGTAGCCTCCCGCATTGACGAGGAGATCTACCGTCTGGTCACCGATGGCTACAAGGCGACGCAGCAGAAGCTGACGGAGCATATGGAACAGCTGCAGCGTGTGGCGCAGGCCCTAATCGAGCGGGAAAAGCTGGAGGGCGACGAGTTCAGGTGTCTGATGGAGGGCGGCACACTGGAGCCGCTGAAGAGTGCCGAGCCGGCCGCAGCGCCTGCAGAAGAAACCACCCAACCGGTACAGGAGTCCCAGGAGTCTTAATCAATGCCCACACCGCCCGGCGTATGGATATCGTCGGGCGGTGTGTTTTTTTCGTGGATTTTCGCACGGACAAAAAGTTGCAGAAAACGCAAAAAAGTCTGCGACTTTCTCTTGACAAATGGCCGCAAATGCGGTATTATAATTCCTGCGTTCGACGCCGGCGGCGTCGCGCAGTGCTTTTGGGGGCGTAGCTCAGCTGGGAGAGCGTACGGTTCGCATCCGTAAGGTCGAGAGTTCGATCCTCTTCGTCTCCACCAAGGGCGGCAAGCTTCTGTCGAGGCTTGCCGCTCCTATTTTTTTTGGTTGAAATCTGCCGGTCGGAGCCGTACGCGGCTCAATCGGTTATTGCAAAGGAGTATGCGCAATGCAGTTTGCTATTATCGGGAGTGATTTTTGCATCGACGGCAGCCCCGTCCGGCTGATCTCCGGGGCGGTACACTATTTCCGTAATATGCCCGATACCTGGGACGATATATTTGCCAAGCTCAAGGCCGTCGGCTGCAATTGCGTGGAGACCTATTGTGCGTGGAACCTCCATGAGCCGCAGCCGGGCGTATACGATTTTTCCGGCAGGCTGGATATCGAGGGCTTTATCAAAGCCGCCGGGGATGCCGGGCTTATGGTCATTGTGCGTCCCGGTCCGTATATCTGCGCCGAGTGGGAATTTGGCGGGCTGCCCTGGTGGATCCAGTGTGATGATACGATCGAGATCCGCTGCATGAACCGCGCCTATATACAGCATTTTGACCGGTATCTGGATGTGCTGCTGGCGAAAATACGGCCGCTGCTGGTGACAAACGGCGGGCCGGTCATCATGCTGCAGTGCGAGAACGAATACGGTTACTACGGCGACGACAAGAGCTATCTCGCATATTTGCGGGACGGCTACCGCCGCCGCGGCATTGATGTGCCGCTGTTCACCTCGGATGGCACGGGCTATACGCAGCTGGCCGATGGTACGGTGGAGGGATGCCTGCCGACCCTGAATTTCGGCAGCCGGGTGGAGGAGAATTTCGCCTGTCACGACAGCCTGTTTCCGTCTGTTCCGAAAATGTGCATGGAAATGTGGAACGGCTGGTTTGATGCCTGGGGCGATGAGCAGCACCACACAACCGATGCTGCGACCTATGCCGATGTGGTCCGGGATATGCTCAGAAAGGGCAGCCTGAATATGTATATGTTCATCGGCGGCACGAATTTTGGCTTTACCTCCGGGGCGAACCACTACGAAAAATTCGCTCCCGATGTGACCAGCTACGATTATGATGCGCTGCTGACCGAATGTGGCGATACCACGGAAAAGTATTTTGCCGTCAGACAGGTGATTGCGGAGGAGACCGGCACCGTGCCGCCGCAGGTGCCCCCGAACCGTCCAAAGGCCGCCTACGGAATGGTGCCTCTTACCGAGAGCACAGGGCTGCTGGAAAACCTGGATGTGCTGTCGTCGCCGATCCACAGTGATGTGCCGAAGGCGATGGAGAATTACGGTATCGGCTATGGCCATATCGCCTACACGACCGTCCTTGCCCGGGATTACAGCGGGGTGCCGCTCACATTTACCGAGCTTGGTGACCGCGCGCAGGTGCTGGTGAACGACCGCCTGCAGGGCATTGCCTATATTGATGGGGCGCTGACCGTGCCGATCACCGCCAAAGCCGGCGACCGGCTGACGGTGCTGGTCGAAAATATGGGCCGAGCCAATTTTGGCGAGAAGATGATGCGCAAAAAGGGGCTGCCCGGCCGGGTGCTGCTGGATAAGAAGATCCATTTTTCGTGGGATGTATACCCGCTGCCGATGACCAATCTCTCGCCGCTCGTGTTCCGTAAGGAAATACAGGAGAAGGCGCCGGCATTTTACCGGGGCACCTTTTTTGCCGAAAGAGCAGCAGACAGCTTTCTGCGGACGGACAATTTCACCAAAGGCTTTGTGCTGATCAACGGTTTCAATCTCGGCCGTTACTGGGAGATCGGGCCGCAAAAGACGCTCTATGTGCCGCGCTCACTCATCCGGGAGGGCGAAAATACCGTGGTCGTATTTGAAAGCGACGGGGTAAAGGGAGAACCGGCTGTGCAGCTGACCGATACCCCGGAGCTGTGATGGCCGCGCCGGCGCCCGCGATATAGGAGAATAAGCGTTAATACAAGAGAAAAGCCACCG
>DJRT01000020.1:67658-94450 GCA_002437905.1 Ruminococcaceae bacterium UBA6353
CGGTGGCTTTTCTCTTGTATTACAGCATTTGGCACGGGCAGCGCAGCGCCGTATAGGGGCGGTCAAACGCACAATAGTCGACCTGCCCCAATGAGCAAAGGGTGTATACCGAGCGGGTGCCGAATTTGGTGCTGTCGCAGAGAAATACGGAGCTTTTGGAGGATTGCATCATGAGCTGCTTCAGATAATTCTGTTCCTCCGTTGGGTCAGAGATGATGCCGTTTTCATCCACGCATTTTGCCGAAAAAAAGCATATATCGGCCATCCGTTCGTTGATTGCCCGGTAGGTCAGCGGGCCGGACAGCGTCGGCCGGTCCGCGATCGGCTCTCCGCCGAGGCATACCATCCGGATCCCCTGCTGCAGCCCGTCCAGCGCCGTTTGCAGGTTGCTGGTGTATACGGTGATGTCGGTGCGTGCGGCTATATGCGGCAGCAGATAGGCCACTGTGGATGAGCCGTCCAAAAACAGCGTCATCCCGTCCTGCAGCAGGGTGGCCGCCCGGCCGGCGACTGCGCGCTTTTCCCGGACATTGGCATTATAGCGGCTGTAAAACCCGGCTACCCCGGATATCGGCTCCGGCAGTGTGACGCCACCGTACATCCGGCGCACCAGCCCGGCATTCTGCAGGCGGGTCAGGTCACGGCGGATGCTGGAGGGGGAGGTGTAGGTCAGCTGTGACAGCTCTTCCACGCGGACATATTGCTTTTCCTTGATGATATCCAACAGCTGCTGTTGGCGCAGTGTACACTTCATAGGCGGTCATGCTCATTTCTGCGCAAAATTTTGCTCATTTTCCGATTGCTTCGCCGCTGATTGACCGGAATTGAGCAATCCACTACAATTATAGCGCTGATTACAGCAATGTCAAGATGAGGTGATCCGGATATGTTGGAAGCAATGAAGGAGCAGGTCTGTGCCGCCAATTGCTGGCTGCAGACCACCGGCCTGGTGGTGCTGACATGGGGCAATGTTTCCGCCATCGACCGGGACAGCGGTCTGGTGGTCATCAAGCCGTCGGGCGTGCCGTATGAGCAGCTGACCCCGGCAGATATGGTGGTGGTCGATCTGGAGGGTAACCGTGTGGAGGGGCGGTGGAAGCCGTCCTCGGATACGCCGACCCATATCGAGCTGTATCGGGCATTCCCGGAGATCGGCGGAGTTACCCATACCCATTCCCGCTGGGCAACGGTCTTTGCGCAGATGCAGCGGCCGATCCCTGCGCTGGGAACCACCCACGCCGATACCTTTTACCGGGAAATCCCCTGCACGCGCCCCATGACCTCGACGGAAATCGCCGGGGACTATGAGCGGGAAACCGGCAGGGTGATCGTGGAGACCTGCCGCGGACAATACCGGGATACCCCCGCGGTGCTGGTGTGTTCGCACGGGCCGTTTACCTGGGGAAAGGACGGGCAGAGCTCGGCCGAAAATGCGCTGGTGCTGGAGGAGACGGCCATGATGGCCTGGCACACCCTGCAGATGAACCCCTCCGCTGCCCTGCAGCAGGAGCTGGCAGACCGCCACTATCTGCGCAAGCACGGCGCCCGGGCCTATTACGGGCAGAAAGGATAAACTATATGCTGTTTGATTATACACAATACAGCCGTCCCTGCGCCTGCGGCAGGACCCATCCGGTCAAGACCCGCTTTGCCGTTGTTCAGCCCGGCGTGCTGAGGGAGGCCGCGGCCTATTGCCAAAAGGAGGGGCTGAGCGGCCTTTCCGTAGCCGTCTACGATGAAAACACCTATGCCGCCACGGCGGACAGACACCCGGCCGTTGGCCGGGAGATCGTGCTGGATCCGCAGGATCTGCATGCCAACGAGCGGGGGGTGCAGCTGCTGACGGAGCAGCTGCCGGGCGATGTGGGGTATTTGCTGGCCATCGGCTCCGGCACCGTCCATGATATTACCCGCTACTGTGCCTATCGCCTGGGGGTGCCCTTTGTTTCCTGCCCCACGGCGGCCAGCGTGGATGGCTTTTGCTCCTCTGTTGCCGCCATGACCTGGGGTGGCTGCAAAAAGACACTGACGGCTGTGGCGCCGCAGTTTGTTTTGGCCGATACAGATATTATCCGGCAGGCACCTTTGCGCCTGACCCGCTCCGGCTATGGCGATATGGTGGGGAAATACATTGCGCTGGCAGACTGGCGCATGGCGCATATCCTGACCGGAGAATACCTTTGCGAAAGCATCGCCGGCCTGACGATGGACGCTACGCAGGCGGTGCTGGATAGTGCCGCCGGCATCCGGGACGGACAGGCGGCCGCCTACGAAAGCCTGATCGCCGGTCTGCTGCTCTCCGGTATCGCCATGCAGCTGCTGGGCTATTCCCGTCCCGCCTCCGGGGCGGAGCATCATATCTCCCATCTCATCGAGATGGAGCCGCCCGGCCTGCGCGTCCATTCCACGGCACTCCACGGGGAAAAGGTGGGGGTCGGTACCCGGTTGGTCTCGGCTGCCTACCATCGGCTGATAAGCAGCGGACAGCCGGCATTCCGGGATTATACCGGGCCGGATAAAGCGCTCATTGATACGCTGTTTGGGGAGCGGCTGGCACCGGGGATTTACGAAGAAAACCGGGAGGACGCAGCCCGCGGCATCCGCGGAGAACAGCTTTCCCGCTGCTGGCCGGCGCTGCGCCGGGTCGTTGAAACGATTCCCACTCCCGAAGCCCTGCAGAGGGCTTACGCGACCATCGGCGCCGTCACCCGGCTGCCGGAGATCGGCGTACCGAAGGATAAGGCGCCTGCACTGCTGCGCTATGCTCCCTTGGTGCGCAATCGGCTGACGCTGCTGCGCCTGTTGCCGTGCTTTGTCACGGAATGACAGGCCTCATGTGCCGTAGTGCCGGAGATCAGCTAATAACAAAATAGAAAAGGCCACCGCCCTGCGGCAATGTCATTAAGCTGAACGAAAAGTGCCCTTACAAAAAAGTACCCACCTCGAAAAATCGGGGTGGGTACTTTTTTGCCTTGACGGAGACTGCTTGCTTCATAGGTAGGACGATGACCTGTCCCCTGCAAATGGTGTTAGCGTTCGTGGTGGGGCGTTGCGCTTGAAGATGGGAAAACCAAGTCATCAGCTTTCATCCTCTACCTTAATAACCATAAGTCATCAGTTTCCATTCTCCATCCTCACTCCGTGCAAGCCACCATGACCAAGTGTATTCCGTGTCAACCGCCCATGTACCTTTGTCTTTTTTCGGTGAATGGAAACTGCTATCAAATGCAATGCATTGCGTAAAAACTTCTTGATTATTATCTCCTCCTAAATCGTTCATCCATTGAACAGTATATATGTTATTTCTTTCATCAGAGGCATAAGAAAGACTGTGCAATTCACAGCCCGCAAACGAACTGAAACGCTTTTCTATAACCTCAATGGCAGCGTCCATATCTTCTTTTGAATAAATGGAAGATGTCCCATAATCGATTTTTACATTTGATATATCGCCTTTTCCGCATCCGACAAAGAGAAGAACCATTGCAAAGCAAAGCGCTGTGATTAGAAATCTTTTCATAGCAAAATCCTCCACATTTCAAATTTGTCAGTATCTTCCAACTCCATTGTAGCATACTTTTCCTCGTAAAGCAATAAGAAGATTGGCTGTGGAAAATCCTGCGATGGAATTTTCAAAACATAGACAAGTTTTTTGCGGCCTTCTTTGAACAATTCCAATCTGCCGCTCCGCGGTGGCCTTTTCCTTTTGTCTCACCTGCAGGGCTGGTTGCCCCCCGATGGCACATCTTTCCGGTTGCCAATAAACTTTTGGGTATAAATGTCCTAAAAGTTATCTTGTGAGTGAGGATTTTTTATGATAAAATTTCAATGCAATATGGGCGTTTCCCGTCAGCCGGAGGGTGCTGTGGAAAATGCCCGGCTTTGAGAAAGGGGATACACGCATGGTTCAGATACCCAGAGGGAACAGCAAAGCGAGGAGACTGCTGGCCTTGGTGCTTGCGCTGACGGTGTTGCTGTCCTGCGCAGCGGTGTATACGGTGGCGGCAGCTTCGGCACAGGCATACCACTATACATTCGACAGTGCCAGTGCGGAGGCAGCCTATTTTTCGTCCTATTGGGGGCAGACCAGCAATGCCGCCAATAATACCGGCTTTTCCGGTGCCTATGCCAGGGTGCAGGCCGGCAGCGGCTACGCCGGCGCGGATCATTTTATGGAGCTGTCGTATCAGAAGAATCTGACCGAGACCAAAGAGGGGCAGAATTATGCGGTTTTTTCCCTGCCGAACAATACCGGCGAAACGAAGGATGACCGCCCTGCCGGCTCCACCATCCATCTGCTGCTGAACCAGTTTTACAAGGTGACGGTTGTGTATAAGACGGTCAGCTATGTGTCCCCGGCCAAGCTGCAGCTTGCGGTGAACATGGGCAACCTGACCTGGTATGGCGATAACAACTACGATTACAGCCGCGTGAATTACCCCGGTACGCTTGCGGCCATTACCGGGGCCTCGGCGGATTGGGAAACGGCTGTGGCCTATTACCGTTCCCCCATCAAGCAGGGCGCCTACATCGTGCTGAAGATGGACGACGATACCAAACGCAGCGGAACCGTGGTGCAGATCGGCAGGATCGACATTGAGCCGTGCGATACCGGCATCACCACGATAAGCTTCGATTCGGACGGTGGCACGGAGGTCGGCGCGATCTATGGCGAGGCGGGGACGCCGATCGTCTATCCGCCGGCGCCGACGCGCTCCGGTTTTCAGTTTGTCGGCTGGTCGGTTGCCGGGTCGGGGGATCCGGCTCCCACGGTGTTCCCGAACAGCGATATTACCCTGAAGGCGAATTGGACGCAGACAAAGCCCCTGCGGCAGGTCTCTTTCTATACCAATGGCGGCACCGCGGTCAAAGCGGTTTCCGGTGCGCAGGGCGATCCTCTGCCGGCCGGGCTGGTTTCGGAAAAAGAGGGCTTCATCTTCCAGGGGTGGTTCCTGGATTATGCCTGCACACAGCCCGCCACGGTGTTTCCGGATGCGGATGCGGTGCTGTATGCCGGCTGGTGCCTGGATACCGGCTATGTACAGTCGTTTGAGACCGTCGGCTCCGGCACCGGATTGACCCGGCTGTACGAATGTGATTTCGATACCGCCGCCGTGAAAAACTACTATAATGGGATGTCCGGCGTGTATCATTCCAACCGCACAGAATACACCAACTACGGCGTGACGGTGAATCTGGCGGATGACGGAGAGACGCACAGCGGCGCCACGGCCATGCGGCTGGCGTATACCCTGCCGGCCAATAGCATGGAGGCCAAATATCTCGGCGCCTTCCGCATTACCGGCCAGGAGGGTGAGCGGATTACCGTCTCCGGCCGAAAGGCCTACCGTGTCAGCTTCTGGTATAAGGTGCAGGAGCTGCCGCAGGGCGCCGCCGGCACCCTGTGTATTTACAGCGGATCGGTCAACTGGTCGGGCTATGTGAACAACAGCGGCGACCAGACGGTGATCGCCGAGGCAGCGCGTTTCACCGGCACCGGCGCCTGGCAGCAGGCGGAGGTGTATCTGCATGGCAGTGCCTACCCCAATTCCGGCCTGCATATGGTGATGGAAATGGACAGCCCGACCAACCGTGAGGGCACGGTCGTGCTGGTGGATGATCTGGTGATCGAGGAGGTGTCCTATACCGCGATCACTGCCAATGGGGATGCGGCGGTTACAGAGGAACAGGCGCACACCGGAACCAAGAGTGTGCGGCTGACCGCCACGGCCGGTGCGGCGGCGGACGCCAATCGCGTTGTCTATGCCAATCAGAGCCTGAATGCAGAGCTGGAGACCGGAAAAAAGTACATTGCCACCGCGTGGATGTATTCTCCGGTCGCTTTCAGCGGCTCTCTGCGGCTGATCGGTGACCCGGATCCGCAGGACTGGCGGCAGGGCTTCACCATCGCCGAGCTGCCGGTGAGCATAGAGGCTGGGCACTGGGTGCGGATATCCCACACTTTCACGCCGGCGGCCGGCAGTGCGGCAAAGCTTTATGTGTCCTTTGGGGCGCTCGGAAGCGGCACGGTGTATCTGGACGATCTGCTGGTTACCCCCTATTCCATCGGGCCGAACCGGCTGCAGGATTTTGAGGGCTTTGCGCCCGGCACTGCCCCCGGCACCGGTACGGTGGACGGCACCCTGCACGGCAATGCGGCCGGGCGGGCGGTGACCGATGAGAAGAACGCGACCGTGAACGGCCAAAAGTCGCTGAAGCTGACCATGAACAGTGCGCAGGCAGGGGCCTATGCACGCACGGTGCTGTTCTTCGGCGAGGAGGATTTTGCGGCGGAGAACGGCCAGAGCTACCTGCTTTTGTTCAATGCCATGACCACAGAAACGCTGGATGTCACGCTGGCGGCCGGCTCCACGGATACCCTCGATCTCAGCCGTTCGGTGACGGATATGGAGGCAAATGCCACCCGCAGAATATCCATGCAGGCGGATGTCTGGCAGTCCTGCTGCCTGCTGGTGAAGAAGGTCACCGGCAGCTACATCACGCTGGGCGGCTGGTTTGATGAGGCGGCGGCCGGTAATGCGAAGGCGCTTTATATTGATGATGTGCAGCTGCTGCCGTACACGGTGCCGACGGCGGAGACCTATGCCAATAATGCGCTGACCTTTGATGAGGAGGGTGTGCTGCCCGGCGCCGAGGTCGGCCTGCCCACCACCGGCGGCACCATCACGGTGGCCGTGGGGCAGAACCACTCTGTGAACGGAAACTTCTCCGCGCTTGTCCGTGCGGCGGCCAATGGCGGCGGTGAGCGGGCGCAGATGCTGGTGCGCACCGGCACCGGCGAACAGGTGCGTATTGAGCAGGGAAAGAATTACCGCGTTACTTTCTGGGTGTACATACCGAAGAACGCCCTGTCCAATAAGGTGCGCTTCTGGCTGGCGGCGGACGAGACCGATACCGCCTTTGCCGATTCCGCGCAAAAGGATGCCGCCAAGCTGTATGAAACGGCGGATGTCGCTATTACCCCGGAAAGCTGGAAGCAGTTTGAGGTGAATATCGTCGATGCCCCGGTGGGCGGCCGGCTGCGTCTCGGTATGGCCTCGGATCAGTTCGGAAATACCTTCTATCTGGATGATATCCGCGTGCGGGAGTACCAGATCTTTGCGCCGGACCCCAGCGCCACCGTGCAGAGCTTTGAGCTTTACAATGTGGAGGATGCCGATTTTGTGCTCCGCAATGATGCGTGGGTGTCGGATGCGTATGCCCACACCGGTAAGCAATCGCTGGCGTGTACGGTAAAATCGGTTTCCGGCACCGACCGCAACCAGTTCTATCTGGTCAATCCTGCCACGGGCAAGCCGTGGGAGGTGGCTGTCGGCAAGGCGTATACGGTTTCCATGTGGGTGTATATTCCCAAAAACCAGGGGCCGGATATGACCCTGAATTACTGGATGCTGTCGACCGACCGCCTGCAGATGGTGACCGACATCGCCGTGGTCAATGCCGGCGAATATTACACCGGTAATACCGGCGGCACCTTCATCCGCCCGGATACCTGGACACAGATCCAGACCACCGTTGAGGTGAAGAACGGCCGGTATCTGCAGTTCGGTCTGACTGATTTGACAGGGGATACCCAGGGGGTCGTCTACTATGTGGATGACATTGCTGTGACCGAGACCTCCATGGTGACGGTGTCCTTTGATCTCAATGGCGGCACCGGCGAGGTTCCGTCTGTGCGGTGCTTCCTTGGTTCCACTCTTGCGGCTCCGGATGGGGTTGATCCGTATAGGGCCGGCTATGAGTTCACCGGCTGGTATTGGGATCCGGCGGGCACCCGCCCCTTCGTCTTCGGAAAGGATCTCATCACCTCGGCACAGGTAACCCTGTATGCCGGCTGGAAACAGTGGGAGGAAAGAAAGCCCGAGGATAAGGAATACACCACCGTCTGGTCGGAGGACCGGGTTTGGACAGGGAAAGCCGAATATCCGCTGATCCCCAATGGGACGGTACCGGAGCTGCGGCAGCCTCTGCCGCTCGAAACACCTGCCGATGACCGGACGGATACGCCGCCGGCTGATGCCGGGGTGTCGTCCTGGCTGATCATTCTGATCGTCGGTGCGGCCGTGCTGTTTGTGGGTGGCGGCGCAACTGCCATAGCCCTGTGGAAGCGGGGAGCAAAGGAGGGGTCGACCAATGCGTAAACGGATTGTGGCCTTGTTGGCCGCTGCGGCACTGCTGGCCTCTTTGGCTATGGGCTGCAGCAATAAAGGAACCGTGGAGGAGCCTGCGGGGGAAAAGGGCAAGCAGGCACAGCTGGTTGTGGCAATGAACCCGGTATTTCTTTACGATGATAACGCGACCGTCATTGCCTATAACGATATCAAAAATGCGGTCAGGACGGACCGTGAGGCCTCCAATCTGACCGCCCTGTACCAGACGACTGCCTGGAAATGGGCGTATCAGGAGGATACCTATTGGCAGCAGCGGGGGATTTATGAGCTGCGCAAATGGCGCAATGGCGCCGGCAAATCGGCCAAAAAGACCTATGCCTATGCGCTGAATGCGGATGGCTCGGTCTCCCTGGGCAGCTATGCGGCGGGTACTACGGCGCTCACCACCTATCAGGGGGAGACGGTGCCGGACTGCGGCCTGCTGCTCTCTGTGACCGGCCAAAAGGAGGAGGCGCTGTGCTATACCGTGGCGCAGGACGGCGTCCTGTTTATCACCGCGGGCACAATCACCGCCATTGAGGCGGTGGACGGCGTCAAGACCGGCTTTCTGGCGGAGGATGGCACCCCCCGTAAGGCCAGCGTGCGCATCCTGCGCAATGGCGTGCAGCTGTGGAGCGGCACGCTGCAGAATACCACGGCGGCGGCCGACGGCGTGGCCGTGACCGCTCTGGAGTATCCGCAGATCAATGATATTGCCGTGTCCGCCGGCGATCAGGTGATGATCGCCGTGCAGCTGGAGGCACAGGCCAACCGGGACGAGGATGTATCTGCCCCCGAAATGAACGAGAAGGATAACTGGACGATTGTCCGCACCGCCTCGCAGGTGGAGGTCAGCCATACGCTTGACGCGACAAGGTCCGATAATTCCCTGGCCTTTGTGGTGGATTACCAGTCGGCCTTTACCTGGCTGCGGTACAGCCAGGCCTCCGAGGAGGAAACGGCTCTGGCCAATGAGTATTATGAGCGGTTTGCCAACCGGCTGAATGCCGATGTGCCGTACCATAATGAAACGCACGATGAGGAAAAGTACGAGATCGTCATCGGGCAGAATCCGGCCAGACCGCAGTCGGAGGCTATCTACAATGAGCTGATTTCCGCCCGCGTGAACCATGCCAATGATTATGCGATCCGGCTGGTGGATAATAAGCTGTATATCGTCGGCACCAATGTGTATTCGCTCCGGGCGGCATTGGAGTATTTCATGGAAAAGCTCTGCGTGGATGATGACAGCAGCATTCCGGCCGGCTATACCTATTCCCATGCGGAAAAAACGGAAACGGTGACCGTGTGCGGTGCCAATATCAGCACCTATGTCATCCGGACCGAGAAATATCCGTCATATCTGGTGTGGATGGCGGCAGAAAACCTGCAGGAATATATCCGCACCCACTGCGGCTATTGCATTGATATCCTGCCGATGACCGACGACGGCAAGACCTACGCCAACGAGATCCGGGTGGGGCCGATCCAGGGCGCCGTGAAGGCGAACCGGGTGTACGATACCCGCTTCACCAGCGCGGACACCGATGCCTATTTGTCGGTAGACGCGGACGGCCTGCTGGAAGTGCCGCAGACCGATTATCAGATTGCCATACAGGGCAATGCGCTGGTGCTCAATGGCGGTTCTACCTATGCGATCAATGCCGGTATGCAGCGCCTGCTCCAGGATCTGGACACGCAGAAGGCCATCGACAGCCGGTACGCGGTGACCGGCAGCTACGATCAGAAGTATTCGCTGTCCGGCGGCTACGCACTGACCCTGGCGGATGAATTCAACTATACCGGTACGGACGAAGAGGTGGAAACCGCTGTGCGCCGCCTGTGGGGAATGTCCAATGATACAACGCCCGGTCCCACCCCGCTGGCAAAGGACAGCAACGGCAATGTGACCATTTGGGATCAGCAGCGCCGCCCGGATCAGTACGGCCAGAACTGGTGGATCTGGCACAGCGATAACAATGGCTACCTGATGGAGGTTACCAAGAAGGAGTCCTATGGCTACGATGCGATCCGCCTGGTGTCGGAGAACCGGATGTCCTTCCGCTTCGGCATCTGGGAGACCCGCCTGGTGATGGCTACCCGCAATGGTGCCTGCTCCTGCCTGTGGACTGAGAACCAGAAGCCGCTCAAGACGGCGTTGCGGCCGGAGATTGATGTGTATGAAAACTACGGTGCCGACGGCTTCCATGCCAATCTGCACACCTGGGACGATTACACGCTGGATCCCACGGACGGGCATGTGGATCACAATGCGGAGGATTACTCCTTCCACTGGATAACACCGGCCGCCGGGGAGCATTTCTATGATACCTTCCACCACATGGGCTTTGTCTGGACAGCCGATGGCATAGACCTGTTCATGGACAATGTGGTGTATGACTCCATTTCCTTCAATAGCAGCCGTTGGAACGCCTTCCGCACAACCAGCGGCATCATCCGTCTGACCAACGGTGTCGGCGCCGAAAAGTACGCCCGCGTCAATCCGCAGGATGTGATGTCGGATGTTAGCCGGTTCTTTGAGGTGTCCATCATTGATTACACCAGAATTTATCAGCCGGATTACCGGAGTATGGCGCAGGAGGAACAGCCGCAGCTGGTGTTTGGCCGCGGGAGCGGCTGGATGGATACGCCGTTTGTCCAGTTTACCAATAAGTAAGCTGGTCTAACCTTTCGCCTGGACGGTACAGACGGCCGTTTGTGTGCGGCGCCTGGGTGAAAACGCCGTCGCCGGCCGTCTGTATTGCCTGTTTCTTCTTTGGGTGGGCCGGGAGCATCCCCTGTACGGGGCGGTGCTCCCGGCCGGTTTTTTTGTTCTGTTCAAAAAATGTCCCTTGTTTTTTCGTTGATTTTCCCTGCAATAGCTGCTATACTATTCATCAGAATGCCGATGCGCTAAATTTTTAGGAAACATATTCCTTTTTGTAGGATTTACAGGAAAACGGCGTACTGCTATACTGAAAGACGAAACTGGGGGACAACAATGGAACAGAACAGATACGGAGGCGAGCCCTTGTATCAATTGCCGCTCAATGGAGCTTATCCATTCCATATTCACCGGTCGCCGGATATTTATTATCCGCTGCACTGGCACTGCGAAATGGAGATCATTTATCTTCTGGACGGGGAGACAGATGTCTATGTGGACGAGAAGATGTGGCACCTGAAAAAGGAGGATGTCCTCTTCATCGGCAGCACCTCTGTCCACAGCATACCGGTCAGCCCGCCCGGCCTGGACGCTCTGGTCATCGAGATCGGCTTTTTCCTGCTGGGTACCAGTTTTCAGCCCTTTTCCGGCAAGAGCTTCGTTTCGCCGCTGCTGTCCCTTGGCGGAGAACTGACGCAGCCGCAGCGTGAGCTGAAGGCTCTGCTGCAGCGCCTGGCGGAAAACCCGCTGGCGCGGCACTATTGCCCCGAGCCGGCCGCGCTGTACCTGAAGGAGCGGCTCACCGTTTGCTCCGAGCTGTATAAGCTGACGGCCTTTTTGGTGGAGAATATGGAGCTGCGTGAGCAAAGCCCCGAAAGGGAAAAGCGCTTTCAGATGGTCAATGCCATGCAGACGGTTCTGTCGTTTGTGCGGGAAAACTACGAGCAGCCGATTCCGGTCAGCCGTGCGGCGGCGCTGGTGGGGTACGAAAAGACCCGTTTCTGCCAGCTGTTCAAAAAGGCGATGGGGGTATCTTTCCACCGTTATCTGATCAATTACCGCCTGCAGGTGGCATGCTCTCTCCTGCGGGAGACCGACCTGCCGATTGCGGCGGTCGCCGACCAGGTCGGCATGCCGCAGGCCAAGACCTTCTGCCGCCTGTTCCGTGACCGCTATGCTGTCACCCCCAGTGAATACCGCCATTCCGGCAAGCCGGACGCGGCAGCCGCAGCGCCGGAGGAGGCGCCGGCGGAGTGAACGGAGCCTTTTTTGCCGGTGCCGCGCGGCGGGATATCACCCCGCCGGTCGGCACCGCCCTTTGCGGGTACTACCCGGATTTCTCCAGCACGGCAGTCCACGACCGGCTGCAGGTCACGGCGTTGGCCCTGCGGCAGAACGGCACCACCGTGCTGCTTGTCAATGCCACGCTGCTTTCTTTCCAAACGGCACTGAGCAATGAGATCCGCCGGCACATACAGCGGCAGTGCGGGATGCCCTATGACCATATCCTGCTGGCGGCCACGCATACCCACGCCGCGCCGAATGTACTCGGCATTGAGGGATGGGGCGCCATTGACCGCGCCTATTGCGATGGGATCCTGCTGCCGGCCGTGCTGGATAGCTGCCGGGAGGCGCTGGCGCAGCTGCAGCCGGCGGAGGTTGCCCTCGGGGAGACCTTCAGTGCGGTCGGGGTCAACCGGCGGCAGCGGCTGCCGGATGGCCGGGTCATCCTGGGGCAGAATCCCCGGGGGTGCTATGATCCCTGCATGACGGTGCTGTCTGTCCGCTCCGAGCGGGGGGATGGCATCCTGAACCTGCTGCATTACGGCTGCCATGGTACGGCGGCCGGCTGCACGACCGAGATCACGCGGGATTGGTCGGGGGTCGCGATTGACCGCCTGGAGGAAGCAACCGGCGTACCGACGGTGTTTTGGAACGGCGCCATGGGGGATGTAGGGCCGCGCCTGCCGGATGGCCGCACCGCCGGGGATATCCGCGCCATGGAGGCGCTGGGTGAGCAGGCCGCCGCCGATGCCCTTGCGGTCCTCGGGCGGCTGGGCGGCTATCGGCGCCCGGCGCTGGCGGTGGGCTGCGGGGAGGTCTTTCTGCCGTATCGGCCGTTTCCCTCGCTGCAGGAGGTGCAGCAGCGCCTGCACGCCATCCGGCACCCGGAAAAGCTGTTCAATTCCCGCCGGCTGGAATATACCTACCTGCACAATCTGGAAATGCACCTTTCCGGTGCGGCGGAGAAGGCGCCCGCCGGCCTGGCCTACCGGCAGACGGCAGTGGCTGTCGGCGACCTTGTGCTGGTGCCCTTTCCCTTTGAGGTGTTTTCAAAGATCAGCCTGCAGCTGCGGGCGCACAGCCCCTATCCGCACACATGGCTGCTGTCGGCGGTGAACGGATACTACGGCTACCTGCCGTCACAGGATCAGATTGATGCCGGCGGCTATGAGATTGATGTTTTTCTGACGGCCAATCTCTATACCCTCACGGATGATACGGATCAGCGTATTATCCGGGAAAATCTGCAGATTATCCGGCAGCTGCGGGAGGCCGCCGGAACCGATATATGAGAGAAAAAAACAGGTGGTGTGAGCGCATGAGCAAAGTGACTGTTCCCATTGGAATGCAGGAGGATCTGAATCTGGAGGCCGCCGTGGCCTATCTCAGAAAGATTCGCTGTGAGCGGGTGTTCCTTGCCCAGATTTACCGCACCCTTGAACGGGATGCCGACTATTTTGCCGTTTTGGAGCGGGTTCGCCAGCGCATGGCGTTTTTCCGCAATGCGGGCTTTGAGGTGGGGATATGGCTGCCCACCATCGGCTACGGCGGCCCGGTGCTGGAGCGCAACCGCGCGGTTTCAGACCGGCTGACGCATATCCGGTCGATCACCGGCCGGGTGGCCGAGGATGCCCTGTGCCCGACGGACGGGCAGTTTGTGGATATCATCTGCGCCATGCTGGCGGATCACGCGGCGCTGCATCCGGATCTGCTGATGCTGGATGATGAGCTTTGCCTGTCGGTGCGTCCCGGCATCGGCTGCGCGTGTGAGCGGCATCTGGCCGAATACCGGCGCCGTCTGGGAGAGGGCGTGGCACTGGAGGAGCTGCCGGATAAGCTGTTCACTGGTGGCCGCAGCCGCTACCGGGATGTGTGGCTGGAGCTGATGGGGGACACCCTCCGCAGCTTTTGCCGCCGGATGCGGGAGGCGGTGGATCAGGTGGATCCGACCATCCGCATGGGCTTCTGTGCCGGCTTTACTTCGTGGGATCTGGAGGGGGCCGATGCGCTGGAACTGACAAAAATTCTGGCCGGGAATACCAGGCCCTTCCTGCGCTTCACCGGCGCGCCGTACTGGACGCCGGGTCATCGCTTCCAGACGCAGCCGCTCTCGGTGGTAATCGAGTGTGCCCGCCAGCAATATGCCTGGTGCCGGGATACGGGCGTCGAGGTCTTTACGGAGGGGGATACCTACCCCCACAATCGCTGCCATGTGGCGGCGGCCTATCTGGAATGCTTTGATCTGGCCACGCGGGTGTCCGATGATATGGACGCGCTGAAATACTTCTTTGGCTATGTCTCCCCCCTCGGGTACGAAACAGGCTATATCGACAGCCATATCCGGCATATGCCGCTGCATGAGTCGATCACAGCCATGTGCGGGGATAAGACCGCCGTGGGCATCCGGGTGTATCAGACCATGCACAAGTGCCGTGGGCAGCATTTTCCAGGCCATTTTATCGGCGAACGGGCGATCATGCAGCGGTGGTTTTCCTCAGCGGCGTGTCTGCTGTCCACCCAGGCCATCCCCACTGTCTATGAGGGCCGGGGGATCTGCGGCATCGCCTTCGGCGATGATGCCCTGGCGCTGGATGAAGCCGCCCTGTCCGGCGGCATGATCCTGGATGTGCAGGCAGCCGCGCTGCTGGCGGAGCGGGGGGTGGATACCGGCCTGCTTTCCGCTGCCCCTCTGTGGAACGAATATGCAGAAAAATTCGAAGCCTTTGGCATCGATACGGTACAGAACGGCACATGCGGCGTGTACGCTATGGAGGTGGCGGACGGTGTGCAGGTGCAGAGCCGTTTCCACGGCGATGACGGTACCTATATCGCCTCCTATTGCTATGAGAACGCCGCCGGGCAGCGCTTTTTGGTCTATGGCTTCTGCGGCGATGAGGTGCGCTATGAGAGCAGCACCCTGCGCTCCTATTGCCGTGGCCGGCAGATCAATGCCCTGCTGCCATGGCTGTGCGGAAAGGCCTCTCCCGCAGTCTGCGAGGGGCATCCGTTCCTCTATTGCCTGTGTAAGGAGAAGGAAGACGCCATGGCTGTTGCCTATATCAATTGCCATCCGGATGAGATCTACGATGCGCAGGTCACGCTGTCCCGTCCGGCGCGCCGCATCCGTTTCCTGAACTGCGAGGGGACCCTTCAGGGGAATACGGTTACGATCCGGTATATCAAGGCCTTTGGCTTTGCCGCCTTTGAGGTGGATGAGGAATAACGGACGATAAAAAAGCGCAGAAAAGCTGACGCTTTCTGCGCTTTTTTGCTCAAAATCGGACGAGAAATGCGGTTTTTGCACCGGTTTTTGCGCAAAATAATGGCCAAAAAACCGATAAATTCAGGCGGATTGCGGTATCTACGGGTTATTTTTTGCCGCCGAAATCCATGCGCACGATCTGCATGTTCATCCTGCGGTCGCCCACCCTGGCCAAAAAGCGGAAAAAGCCGCTCACCGATGGATCCTTCAGGTTGTGGTAGCCCAGCATATAGCCGCGGCTGGATACCTGCGTGGCCGGATCCCAGGCCGAAAGCTCCCGCACGGCATCTGCCACAGCAAAATACGCGCCGACATCCTGGATCTCGGCATCCTTGATCCAGGTTTTCAGCATCAGCTTGACGGCGCTTTTGTTTGCGGCGTCAAAGACCAGCCGGCCGCCCGGAAAGGCCCCGGCCATGGCCTGCGTGAGCGCCCGGACCTGCTCCTTCAGAAAGTAGTAGAACACGCCGGCTGCAAAGAACACCGCACCGTCGGCAGCCTGGATGCTTTGGAACCAGGCTGTGTCGTTCAGATCGCAGGGAAGGTTTGTTTCCCGCTCACCGGCGGGCAGCAGCTCATTGCGCACAGCGATCACCTCGGGAAAATCGAGGTTATAGATTTTGCAGCGCCCGTTATCGCAGCGCCGGCCGGTATCGTCCAGCCCGCAGCCGAGATTGACCACCGCGGCATTCGGATGGGCTTTCAGGTACTCGGTTACCTCAAAGGCGAGATCCCGCTGGCGCATCGTGACCTCCAGAAACCCGAAGCGCTGCATCAGGCTGCCGGATTTTTTCGCCAGTGTGGAAAAATCGTAGTCAATGCTGTCCATCAGCTTTGCAGCCGTCTCGTCCCGGAATAGGCCGGGATACAGCGTCGACGCCATCTTCCGCCCGTACAGCGGGATCACCAGTGTTTCCTGTACGGTGTTTTTTTCAATATGGTATTTCATGTGGTAGTTTCTCCTTTCTGCAGAAACGGCAGCTCCGGCAGCCGGCCCTGCTCCATAATAGAGATCAGCATGGCGGCAAAGCCCTCCGGATCGCGTATCTGATATTGCATATGGTTATATCCCTCCCATACCGGGAAGTGGCCCTGCGGGTAGGTCTGCATGACCGCGCTGCGGTATTTGTAGTGCTCCTCGATGCTTCCAAAGGAAAAATAGGTGTTTTGCTGCAGTGCCGGCGGCAGGGGCGGAAATGGCTGATCCTCCAGGCTGTCCGCCAGCTGGCGGCGGATATTGCCGTAGCGGAGCGCCCGCCCTGCGGCGATAAAATAGGGCTTGATCGTCTCATCGTCGCACCACAGGAGCTTTTTCAGGGTTTTGCCCTTTGACCAGTACAGGCTTTTGATGGCAAGGAACAAAAACGGCGTCATGAGCCGGCGGGTGGCCTTTCCGATGCGGGCGAACTGTCCGCCGTCGAAAAAGACATGCTCCACCGGCAGCGCTGTCCGTGCCAGAAAGGCCATGGCCAGGTCGGCGCCGATGGAGGAGGCCACCACCATGCGCAGGCGCGTGACCCCGGTCCGTGTGAGAAACTGCTCCACCTGCCGGATCTCGTCAGCTTTGCTGCGGTATTTTTGCCCGGGGCAGTACACAGTGGCGGTGGGCAGGATGCAGAAGTACCGGTCCTGCAGATGCCTGGCTACCGGCAGGCTGCTGGCCCCGGTCACGCCCATGGCGTGGAAGAATAGAATGGCCGGTTTGGTGTGATCACCGTATGTTTCAAACAGCATGGCGTTTTTCCTCCGGTTTCCTCAGCGGTTTCGGCGGTAGCCGGCCTCATCGCGGTATTCGGGGTGCGCCTGCAGGTACGGGTCCCGGTCGCCGCAGATGGTATAGTCGCACCTGCAGCCGTTTGCGCAGGTGGTTTTGCGTACCAGCCGGGCGTGGATGCACTCCATGGCCTCGAAATCCGGATTGCACAGCGCCGGCATCACCTCAAGCAGCCCGTGCTTTTTGGCGAATTCCGCCGTTGGACAGGTGGTAAACTCATAATAGATCGGCGCTTTCGCATCGTATGGCGCCACGCGCATCGTAAAATCGCCCCATTTGTCGCACCGCTTTTTGGCATTCTGGAACGCTTTGTGCAGCAGCTTTTTGAAAAGCGGCTTGTTGCAGTCCACAAATTTCAGCTTCCGGAAAGCGCCGAGGAACAGGTTTCCCTCCATTTCCTCAATCTCCTCCAGGCTGGTGACCTGCCGGCAGACCACATAATAGGCCATCAGGGCGATGCAGTCGTAATTGCCGCCGCAGCCATTGTGAAAATTCTTTTTCCCGCCCAGGTCCGTGCGCCAGTCGGAGAGGAATGCGGCGTACTGCAGCTGCACCCGCTCCCAGACGGTCTCCTGCTCCTGCGGCGGATAGTGCAGGGCGATCTTTCTGCGGATCTCCTTTTTGCAGGGCTTGGTATACAGCACATGGCATGTGCGGTCAAAGGCTACCTCGCAGTCTTTCATTTCCGTTTCCTCCCAGCAATCAAATCGAGACAAAGCGTTACCCGGCGCCCGCTGCAGGGCGTTTCGCCGGAGAATGGCGGTTAGCAATAACTAACCCACAGGTGCATTGTAGCACGGTTATGCCGGATTTTCAATAGAAAAACGCGATTTTTTCCTTTTTTCGACCGGCAGCCGGGTATCCCTTGCATTTTCCGGTTTCTGTGCTACAATGGGCGTATGATCCGCAAGGCCGGCGGCATAGCGCCGGCGGAAAGGGGAGGGGCACAGATGAAGCTACTGTTCCGGCAACGGTTTTTCTCATGGTTTGACAGCTACGATATCTACGGCGAGGCCGGGGAGACCCTGTACACGGTCAAGGGGCAGCTTGCCTGGGGGCATTGCCTGAAGATCTTTGATGCGGCCGGCCGAGAGGTTGGCACGGTGCGGGAGCGGGTGTTCCGTTTTCTGCCGTGCTTTGAGCTGTACTGCGGAACGCAGTACAGCGGCTGCGTGAGAAGGCTGCTGACCTTTTTCCGCCCGCAATACATGGTGGAGTGCAATGGCTGGCGGGTACAGGGCGATCTTTTCGGATGGGAATACACGGTGGTTACGGCGGACGGCCGCCCGGTGGCCACCGTCTCCAAGCAGCTGTTCCAGTGGACGGACACCTATGGCATCGAGGTGGTGCGGCCGGAGGATGCCCTGTGTGTACTGATGCTGGTGCTGGCCATTGATGCGGAGAAATGCTCACGCAGCAATGCGTAAACGGACAACCTGCCGGCTGTGTGCCGGCTTATATAAGGAGGAATTCAGATGAAAATTGAGGAACTGGACCGCAATTTTGCTGCCAGGGCAGTGGAATATACGGGCATGAAGGCCTACCCGGTGCCGGGTGAGCCGTTTGCCCTGTACGGGGTGCGCTGGGCGGAGGACGACGGCTTTCTGCGCATGCCGGCACAGGTTGCCCGGCAGGTCAGCGATGGCGTTGCCTGCCTGAACACCCACACCTCCGGCGGCCGCGTCCGCTTCCGCACGGATTCCCGGCGGGTGGTGCTGCGCTGTGTGCTGCCCAGCAAGGATGTGATGCCCCATATGCCCTTCACCGGCTCCGGCTGCTTTGACCTGTATGCCGATGGGGAATACGCCAATGTGTTCCGCCTGGAGCCGGACGGGCACGATGGCTATGAGGCGACGGTCTCCCTCGGTGAGCGGAAAATGCGGGATATCGTGATCAATTTTCCGCTGTACAACCCGGTTTCAGCGCTGTGGCTGGTGCTGGAGGAGGATGCGGCCGTGCTGCCGCCCACGCCCTATACCCGCGAAAAGCCGGTGGTCTTCTACGGCTCCTCCATCACGCAGGGGGGCTGCGCCTCCCACCCCGGCAATGCGTATGCCGGTATGCTCTCCCGGTGGCTGGATACGGATATCTACAATCTGGGCTTTTCCGGTAATTGCCACGGTGAGCAGGTGATGGCCGAGTATGTGGCCGGCCTCTCCATGGGCGCCCTTGTGCTGGACTATGACCATAACGCCCCCAAGGCCGAGGAGCTGGAGCGGCAGCATGAGGCGTTCTTCCGCACGGTGCGGGCGGCACAGCCGGAGCTGCCGGTGCTGATCGTCTCTACGGCGGATCACGGCTTCGGCGCCGAGACGGAGAACCGCCGCGCCATTATCCGCCGTACCTATGAGCATGCAGTGGCGGCGGGGGACACGCATGTGGCCTTCCTGGATGGGCAGACCATCTACGCGCCGGTGGGGCTGAGCCTGTGCACGGTGGACGGCTGCCACCCGAACGATCTCGGTTTCTACTGCATGGCTAAGGCCATCGGCCGTGAGCTGGAAAAGCTGCTGTAAATACAACAAGGTTGGCGGAGGTCTCTGAAGGAAACGGAGACCTCCGCTTTTTTGCGTATTCGGGGCAAAAGTGATTTTCTCTTGACAGAAACGCAAAATATGGGGTAAAATAAAACGATGTGACCACTGGATATTGTTGCAAAGGACTGATCGAGAGCATGGCAAGTAAAAAGCCGGTATACGATAATGAGAGCATTACCGCCCTCAAGGGTGCCGACCGTGTGCGTAAGCGTCCCGGGGTAATGTTTGGCTCGGACGGGCTGGAGGGCTGCGAGCACGCGGTGTTTGAGATCCTCTCCAACTCGGTGGATGAGGCCAGAGCCGGCTATGGTACCCGCATTGTGATCACGCAGTATGAGGATCAGTCCATCGAGGTGCAGGATTTCGGCCGTGGCGTGCCGGTGGACTATAACCAGAAGGAGCAGCGCTATAACTGGGAGCTGATCTTCTGTGAGCTGTATGCCGGCGGCAAGTACGATACCGACGATTATACCCTGGGTCTCAACGGTCTTGGCGCCTGCGCCACGCAGTATGCCTCTGAGTATATGGATGTGGAGGTGCGGCGTGACGGCTTCCTCTACACCCTGCACTTTGAGCACGGCGAAAATGTCGGGGGACTGAAAAAGGAGCCGTATGCGAAAAAGGATACCGGCACCCGCATCCGCTTTAAGCCGGATATCCAGGTGTTTACCGATATCACCGTGCCGCAGGAATACTTTGCCGATACCCTGCGCCGGCAGGCGATCGTCAACCCCGGGCTGCTGTTCCACTTCCGCCGGCAGCAGGGGCGCAGCTATGAGGAGCAGGATTATCAGTACGAAAACGGCATTGCCGACTATGTGCGGGAGGTGGCCGGCGAAGAGGCGCTGACCGCTGTGCAGAGCTGGTCGGCGGAGCGCACCGGCCGCGACCGTGAGGACAAGCCGGAATATAAGGTGAAGCTGAATGTCGCCATGTGCGTCTCCAACAAGGTGGAGCTGCTGGAATACTACCACAATTCCAGCTGGCTGGAGCATGGCGGCTCACCGGATAAGGCGGTGCGCAGTGCGTTTGTTTCGCAGATCGACGCCTACCTGCGCAAAAACGGGAAGTACACCAAAAATGAGAGCAAGATCACCTTCCAGGACATCCAGGATTGCCTGGTGTTGGTGTCCTCCTCCTTCTCCACCCAGACCTCCTATGAAAACCAGACCAAAAAGGCCATCAACAATAAGTTTATCCAGGAGGCGATGACCGAGTTTCTGCGGCATTCGCTGGAGGTCTATTTTATCGAGAATAAAATGGACGCAGATAAGCTGTGCGACCAGGTGCTGATCAACAAACGCAGCCGTGAAAAGGCGGAAAGCACCCGCCTGAACCTGAAAAAGACGCTGCAAAGCAGCAACGATCTGGCCTCCCGCGTGCCGGGCTTTGTGGATTGCCGCAGCCGGGATGTGCAGGTGCGCGAGCTGTTTATTGTGGAGGGCAAATCCGCCATGGGCGCCTGCGTGCAGGCGCGGGATTCGGAATTCCAGGCGGTCATTCCGGTGCGGGGCAAGATTCTCAACTGCCTGAAGGCGGAATACGAGAAGATCTTCAAGAGCGAGATCATTGTCAACCTGCTGAAGATCATGGGCTGCGGTGTGGAGGTGCGCTCCAAGGCAAACAAGAACCTGGCTACCTTTGATCTGTCGCTGCTGCGCTTCAGCAAGATCATCATTTGTACGGATGCCGATGTGGACGGCTTCCAGATCCGCACGCTGATCCTGGCAATGCTCTACCGCCTGACACCGACGCTGATCGAACAGGGCTATGTGTACATTGCCGAAACGCCTCTGTACGAGATCAATACGAAAACCGATACCTATTTTGCCTATAACGACCGCGAAAAGACGGCTATCCTTGAGCAGATCGGGGAGACGAAGTACACCATCCAGCGCTCCAAGGGACTGGGCGAAAACGAGCCGGAGATGATGTCGCTGACCACCATGAACCCCGCCACCCGGCGGCTGGTGAAGGTGAACCCCACCGATGTGGAGGCTACGGCGCAGATGTTTGATGTGCTGCTGGGCGATGATCTGGACGGTCGCAAGCGCATTATTGCCGAGCATGGGGCGGAATATCTGGATATGCTGGATCTGGAGTAAAGGAGGGAGAGCCACATGGCACAGAAGAAGACCAAAACGGCGGCACAGCCGAAAAAGGGGCTGCCCGCCAATGCCCACATCACCGGCGCCGGCGAGGTGGAGCAGCAGGAGATCACCTATACCCTGCGGGAAAACTATATGCCCTACGCCATGAGCGTCATCATGTCGCGCGCGATCCCGGAGATCGACGGCTTCAAGCCCTCGCACCGCAAGCTGCTGTATACCATGTATAAGATGGGCCTGCTGCAGGGCGGCATGATCAAATCGGCCAATATTGCCGGCCAGACAATGAAGCTTAATCCGCACGGCGATGCCGCCATTTACGATACCATGGTGCGCCTTTCCCGCGGCAATGAGGCGCTGCTGCACCCCTATGTGGACTCCAAGGGCAACTTTGGTAAGGCCTATTCTTCGGATATGGAGTGCGCCGCCTCCCGGTATACAGAGGCAAAGCTGGCGCCTATCGCAGCGGAGCTGTTCCGGGATATTGACCGGGATACGGTGGATTTTGTCGATAACTACGATGCCACCATGAAGGAGCCAACGCTGCTGCCGGTCACCTTTCCGTCTATTCTGGTAAACAACAATCTCGGCATTGCCGTGGGTATGGCCAGCAATATCTGTTCCTTCAATCTGGCCGAGGTGTGCGAGACCACCGTGGCGGTGATGAAGGATCCGGAGCACGATCTGCTCTCCACCCTCAAGGCACCGGACTTTCCCGGCGGCGGCCGGCTGATCTATGACCGGGCGGATCTGCAGAAGATCTACGAGACCGGCCGCGGCAGCATCCGTGTGCGGGCGGTGTATACCTATGATAAAGAGCACAACTGCATTGATGTGACCGAAATCCCGTATTCCACCACCATCGAGGCCATCATCCAGAAGGTAACAGAGCTGGTGAAGGCCGGCAAGGTGCGGGAGGTCAACGATATCCGCAATGAGACGGATCTGCAGGGCCTCAAGATCACCATCGACCTCAAGCGCGGCACCGACCCGGACAAGCTGATGAACAAGCTGTTTGCCGCCACACCGCTGGAGGACTCCTTTGGCTGCAATTTCAATGTGCTGGTGGGCGGCGTTCCCCGCGTGATGGGGGTACGCGGCCTGCTGGAGGAGTGGATCGCCTTCCGCGTGGAAAGCGTACGGCGGCGCACCTATTATGACCTGACGAAGGCCAAGGAAAAGCTGCATCTGCTCAAGGCACTGGAAAAGATCCTGCTGGATATTGATAAGGCCATCCACATCGTGCGCGAGACGGACGAGGAGGATGAGGTGGTGCCGAACCTGATGATCGGTTTTGGCATTGACCGGGTGCAGGCGGAGTATGTGGCGGAGATCAAGCTGCGCCACCTGAACCGGGAATACATCCTCAAACGCCTGGCGGATGTGACCGAGCTGGAAAAGACGGTGGCGGATCTGGAGGATACGCTGGCCAGTAAGAGCCGCATCCGCCGCATCATCATCGGTGAGCTGCAGGATGTGGCGAAAAAATACGGCCAGCCCCGCCGCACCCAGCTGCTGTATGCGGCGGACATCCGCGAGGAGGCGGAGGAGGAGACGCCGGTGGCGGAGTACCCCTGCACCTTCTTCTTCACCCGCGAGGGCTATTTCAAGAAGATCACCCCGCAATCGCTGCGTATGAGCGGGGAGCAGAAGCTGAAAGAGGGCGACGAGATCGTCCAGACGATGGAAAGCAACAATAACCGGGAGCTGCTGTTTTTCAGCGACCGTGCCGCCGTGTACAAGTGCCGCGCCGCGGATTTCAAGGATACCAAGGCCAGCGTGATGGGCGAGTATATCCCCGGCCGGCTGCAGTTTGATGCCGGCGAGAGCGCCCGCTATATGGTGGCTGTGGAAAAGTATACCGGCTATATGCTGTTCTTCTTTGAAAACGGCAAGGTGGCCAAGGTGGATATGGCGGCCTATGAGACCAAGACCAACCGCCGTAAGCTGGTGGGGGCTTACAGCGATAAATCTCCGTTGGTGGCGCTGTTCTATGTACCGGAGGATGCCGAATTCCTGCTCACGGCGACCTCCGGCCGCCGGCTGCTGGTGCACACTGGTGCTGTGGCCTCCAAGGCGACCCGTTCCACCATCGGCGTGCAGGCCATGACCCTCAAGGGGCGGCATACGCTGCAGAGCGTGCAGCCGTATACCGCCGGGTCGCTGGCCAAGGAGAACCGCTATCGCACCAAATCGCTGCCGGCCGCCGGCGCCATGCCGCAGGCGGAGGATTTCGGTGAGCAGTTATCCTGGGGCGCACCGTAATCCGTACTCATCGTAGTATTCGTTGTGCGCCCCCCGAAGAATGGGCACGGCCCATTCTTCCGCAGTGGTATCTTGTCCGGGGCGCACCTTGATTTTACGGTTATCGTAGTATTCGTTGTGCGCCTCCGAAGAATGGGCACGGCCCATTCTTCCGCGGTGGTATCTTGTCTGGGGCGCACCGTAAATTTGTTATTATCGTAGTATTCGTTGTGCGCCCCCCGAAGAATGGGCATAGCCCATTCTTCCGCGGTAGTATCTTGCCCGGGGCGCACCGTAAACCCTACTCGTCGTAGTATTCATTGTGCGCCCCCGAAGAAACACAAAAAGAAAACCGCTGCCGGGGGAGGTGTGGCTGAGCCTGCGCTCATGGCCATCTCCGACGGTGGCGGTTTCCGGCAGCGGTCACGGCAAACGCTTGGCTTCTTTCGATAACCGTTGCTGACCATAGTATGTGTTTTGCGCCGGTAAATATGCACCGGCAGATTTTTCAAATAACAACCGGTTTGGCGGCGTCTGTTTCCTTGCGGGGCAGGCGCCGCCTGCTTGTTTCTGCCGGGGAACTTTACATGGATTTTACAAAACAACGGTAACCGATTTGACAAACCTCTGATACACTTTACTGTGGTGAGACTTGAGAAAAAAGCGTAAAGTAGGGGTAAAAAGAATGGACATTTTTCATGCGTTGACAATGATCGGCGGCCTGTGTCTGTTTTTGTTCGGAATGAGCCTGATGGGGCAGGCGCTGGAGCGCCGGGCGGGCAATAAGCTGCGCACACTGCTGAACCGGATGACCGGCAAGGTGCTGACGGGCTTTCTGACCGGTCTTGGCATTACGGCCATCATCCAGAGCTCCTCGGCCACCACCGTGATGGTGGTCGGCTTTGTCAATTCCGGGCTGATGACGCTGCACCAGGCCATCAATGTCATTATGGGGGCCAATGTGGGCACCACCGTAACGGCGTGGCTGTTGAGCCTCGGCGGGATCGACGGCAGCAGCCTGTGGGTGCAGCTGCTCAAGCCCTCCTCCTTCACGCCGGTGCTGGCGCTGGTGGGCATTGTGCTGTATATGTTTTGCCACAACCAGAAGAAAAAGGATACCGGCATGATCCTCCTTGGCTTCGCCACGCTGATGTTCGGCATGGAGACCATGAGCGGCGCGGTGGCGGTGCTTAAGGATGTGCCTGCGTTTGTCAATCTTTTCACGGCATTCAAAAATCCGGTGCTGGGTATGCTGGCCGGGGCCGTCCTGACAGGGATCATCCAGTCCAGCTCCGCTTCGGTCGGTATCCTGCAGGCACTGGCCATGACCGGTGCGGTCAGCTATGCGGCGGCAGTGCCGATCATCATGGGGCAGAATATCGGCACCTGTGTCACGGCGCTGATCTCCTCCGTAGGAACCAACAAAAATGCCAAGCGTGCCGCGGTGCTGCACCTGATGTTCAATGTGATCGGTGTGGTTGTGCTGCTGATGGTCTTCTGCATTGTGCGGGCGGTGGCCGCCCCGGCGATCCTGGATGAGGAAGCAACCATGTACGGCATTGCCGTGGTGCATTCGGTGTTCAATATCCTTTGCACGGCGATGCTGCTGCCGGCTGGCAGACTGCTGGAAAAGCTGGTGATCTGGATGGTGCCGGAGGGGAAGAAGGCGGACAAGCCGGTGGAGCTGGACGAGCGGCTGCTGGCAACGCCCTCGCTGGCGCTGCAGCGCAGCCGCGAGATCACGGTGGATATGGCGGAGTGTGCCGTGCGGGCGATGCGCAATGCGCTGGCGGTTATTGCGCGGTATACGCCGGAGCTGGCAGCACAGATCCGGGCAGATGAGGAGCGCTGCGATCACTATGAGGATGTGATCGGCACCTATCTTGTCAAGCTGAGTGCCCAGAAGATGGGGGAGACCGAAAGCGAGGAGGCGACCGAGCTGCTCAAAGCAATCGGTGACTTTGAGCGCATATCGGATCACGCCGTGAATATCCTCGGTTCGGCAGAGGAGCTGCAGGAAAAGGATCTGCACTTCTCGGAAAGCGCCTCCGGAGAGCTGGATACCCTTTCGGCAGCCATTGACCGGATACTGGCCATTTCTTTGCGCGCATTTGCCGAGGGGAATGTGGCGCTGGCGGCCGAGGTGGAGCCGCTGGAGCAGGTGATCGACAAGCTGAAGGAGGAAATGCGTACCCGTCACATCCTGCGGATGCAGCAGGGCGGGTGCAGCATCGAGGCCGGCTTTGTGTGGTCGGATCTGCTGACGGATCTGGAGCGCACTTCGGATCATTGCTCCAATATTGCCGGCTGCATCATTGATGCGGCGCAGCACAATCTCAATCTGCATGAGACCCTGCGCACCACCAAGGCGGCGGATGCGGTGTTCCGCAGCCGGTTTGACGAGTACGCACACGAATATACCCTGCCGAAGCCGGTGGCAGCACCGACCTCGGTATAAGACAGAATAAACCGCCCCGGGAGAAGCGTTTGAAGTGAACCCCAAAGTTTAGACGAAAATCAAATATTAAATAGCTTTCGAATGAGCTCGGAATTGAACCGGGCTCATTCCTTTTAGTTTGAGAGAAATTCTTTCATTGTTGTAGTAATGAATGTACTCTTCTAACTTTTCAATGAATCCCCGAGGGGATTCAAATTTTTCGCCGTAAAACATCTCGACCTTCAGTCTGCCGAAGAAGTTTTCCATTATGCCGTTATCCATACAATTACCCTTGTATTATAGAGTAGTA
>DJRT01000008.1:0-24801 GCA_002437905.1 Ruminococcaceae bacterium UBA6353
CACGAACAATATCACAACTCACGGTACCGTGGGTTCGAATCCCACCCACTCCGCCAAACGACCACCGTAATTCTGTGAATTACGGTGGTCGTTTCTATGCCCGAAGGCTGGAAATAAGGCTTTTCCCCTATTTCAGCGCATAAGCGAACCCCGCTGTTAAAAAGCACGGTAAACTACTTGCATTTTTTATCCTGCAGTGCTATAATAACGCCATTATTGATAATAGCGTTATTGATTTTGCGGGAGGTGACGGCATGGCAAACAAGGATCATTCCCTTGACAGCGGCATCATAAAAGCCGCTTATGAAGAATTTCTTTCCTGCGGCTTTCAGAAAGCGTCACTTCATAAAATAGCCCAAAAAGCCGGCGTTACCACCGGTGCGATCTACACGCGGTACAAAAATAAGGACGCCCTGTTTGTCAGTCTCCTGCAAGGTCTCTTTGAGACGATGGAGGAAGTGTTCTCGCCGGCAGCGGCGGAATATGAACAGGCGAAAAAAAGCGCCCGCACGGAGGATATCATCCGTGCGATTCATGCGGAGGAAAAAATCTACTTTCAACTGCTGACAGAGCATTATGACGATTGCACCCTGTTTTTCAGCCGTAGCGACGGCAGCTCCGTTGAGACAATACTACGAGAGCTTATGGACCGAAAAACCAAGCAGACCGTTGCATTTTTCTCCGCTGTCTACGGAAAAGCACCCAACGAGGACGCCATACGCTTGCTGATGGGTTCGCAGTTTTGGTATTTCCGGCAGCTGCTCAACGAACACTTGGAGGAAGACAAAATGTTCGCCTGTCTCCGATCTATTCTGGACTTTTTCAATGCCGGCTGGCGGCAACTATGTAATTTACTGGAATAAACGGCCTACCCTATTCCGGGCGGTACTCCCGCCCGTTTCTTACAGCGAACGGTTAGGCTGTGCTAACCAAAAGAAAAGAGATTGCCATGATTGATTTTGCATTTGACTTTCAATATGCGGAAGGAAAAGACGGTTCTCATCATCACCCACGATCTGGAGCTGATCGCAGGCGCGTGCGACCGCTGCATCGGACTGTCGGGCGGGCACGCCGAAACAGAATTTGCCTTGCGGTCGGAACAGGATCTGCAGGCGGTACGGCAGTATATGGAGCGTTTTCATCCTGCGGAAAGAAAATCACAGAAAAAGCACCGGGAGCTTTTCCACCCGGTGACAAAGCTGATTTTCTGGCTCGCTTTGATGGTCGTGATATCCACCTCAAACAACCCCTTGGTTTATGCCGTTTACGCGGCACTGATCCTGCTGACCGCCGTTGACGGATGGCTCGGAACGGCTCTCGCCGGCGGCGTGAGCTTCGGAGCGCTGTGGGGGGCAAATGCATTGTTCCCCCACACGGTGTTTTCCTTTATGCTGATGCTGTTTCCGCGTATCATCGCCATCGGCATTGCCATGCGGACGCTGATCGGGCGCAACGAGGCAAGCCGCACCTTGGCGGCGCTGCGCAACATACACCTGCCGGAGCGGCTCATTATGATCGTTGCTGTGATCTTCCGTTTCTTCCCGGTGCTGTCCGGCGATATGAAGCTGCTGCGGCAATCCATCCGCACGCGCGGAGCGTTTGTGACCCCGTGGCAAAAGCTGCGGGCACTGCCGTCCTATATCGAAATTCTGACGGTTCCCATGGCGCTGCGGGTCATCCGTATTGCGGAAACGCTTTCCGCCTCTGCCGAAACGAGAGGCATCGACCTGCGGCTGCGCAAGAGCAATTACATCTCGCTGCGTTTCTCCGCTTGGGACAGTATATTCTGCGTTCTGCTGGCGGCAGCAGTCGCTGCCGGTCTTATTCTGTGACAGCTGCCCGAAAAGTGGCTTTCAATATAAAATACATACATAAAGGAGTTTTGGGTCTATGAAAACCGCAAACACAAACAAGCTGAAAATCAAGGACATCATCACCGTTGTCCTGCTGGCGCTCATCAATGTCGTGATCTTCTTCGCAAGCTCACTTTTGTATGCAACGCCGGTCACCATTATCCTCATGCCCGTGTTCTTTGCCCTGCTGGAGGGGGTTATCTACTTTATCATCGGCACAAAGGTGAAAAAGCCCGGCGCGATCCTGATTTACAGCATCGTCCGTGCCATTATGGGCGGATATCTGCCGTACATTCTCCTGTTTATCCTCTCCGGCGTCATCGCAGAGCTGCTGCTGTGGAAGATCGGCTACGGCAACGGAAAAGCGCTGACCATCAGTTATATCATCAATCAGGTGTTTGCCGCTTTCGGAAGCACCGTGATTCCTTACGGCATTGCCGCAAAGGCGATGGCCGATCAGATGGTGACCGACGGCCGTCAGGGCAATATCCTGAAGGCTTCTGAAATTCTTCAGTCGTGGTGGTCGGTTGCTCTGGTTGCCGGCGTGATCATTGCTTCGTTCATTGGTGCAACCATCGGCAAGCGGATCGTAAAGAAGCATCTGGCAGCGTAATATAGTGGAGGAATTACCGATGAACAAAACCCCGGAACCGCAGCGCTCCGCATCCTCATGGCTTATGGAGCTTGCAAAGGGCAGACGGAGCGAATACGCATGGAGCATCCTCGTTGCGCTGCTCGGCGTTGCCTGCTCGCTTGTCCCGTATTTTATCATCATTAAAATCATCACTGCATTGGTAAACGGTACGGCAGAGCTGTCCAGGTGTCTGACGCTCTGCGCATGGATGGCGCTGTGCTGGGTGCTGCGCTATGTGCTGCACAGCGTGTCCACCTCCCTTTCCCACCATGCCACATTTCATGTGCTTGCCAACACCCGCACCCGGCTGCTGGACAAGCTCGCAACACTGCCGCTCGGCACAGTGCTTGACCGTTCCTCCGGCTCGTATAAGAATATTATCGTAGAGCGGGTGGATTCCATTGAAACGACACTTGCGCACCTTCTCCCAGAAATGACTGCCAACATCGTTGGCGCGCTGGCGGTGCTGGTGATGCTGTTTATCGAGGACTGGCGCATGGGGCTTTCCATGCTGGTCGTCCTGCCGCTGGGCATTCTCTGCTTTATGTCCATGTTCAGCGGCTACAACGAGAAGTTTCAGCGCACCGTCACCTCGACAAAGGCGCTCAACGACACCGCCGTGGAATACATCGGCGGCATCGAGGTCATCAAGGCCTTCGGGCAATCCAAAACCAGCTATGCAAAATTTGTATCCGCCGCAAAAGAGGGTGCCGACTGCTTTATCGACTGGATGCGCGGCAGCCTGTTCGGGCAGGTCGCCGGAATGGCGATTTTCCCCTCCACTCTGCTGGGCATTCTGCCGGTGGGATGCCTGCTTTATATGCACGGGGCTCTGTCAGCCGAAACCTTCCTTTCGGTCATTGTGCTGTCTTTCGGCGTTATGCAGCCGCTGATTACCGCCTTTTCCTATACCGACGACATCGCACAGGTGACGACCATCGTCGGCGAGGTGGCGGATGTGCTTTCCGGCGAGGATATGCAGCGCCCGGAAAAAGCGGAAAAGCTGCCGGCCGATAACGCCATCGAACTGAAAAATGTCCGCTTTGCCTACCACGAAAAGGAGGTGCTGCACGGTGTGAGCTTACATATTGAGCCGGGAACCGTTAACGCTCTTGTCGGTCCCTCCGGCAGCGGCAAATCCACCATCGCCCGGCTGATCGCCTCCCTTTGGGATGTAAAGGACGGGGCAATCGAACTCGGCGGCGTGGATATCCGCACTCTGCCCCTCAAAGAGTGCACCGACCGTATTGCCTATGTGTCGCAGGACAACTACCTCTTTGATCTGTCGGTCATGGATAACATCCGCATGGGCAAAAAAGGCGCAAGCGACGAAGAGGTTATCGCCGCGGCGAAAAGGTGCGGCTGCCATGAGTTTATCATGGGACTTGAAAACGGGTATCAGACCATATGCGGTGCCTCCGGCGGGCATCTTTCCGGCGGCGAACGGCAGCGCATCTCCATTGCCCGTGCCATGCTGAAGGATGCACCCATCGTCATACTCGATGAGGCGACCTCCTACACCGACCCGGAAAATGAGGCGGTCATTCAGTCCGCACTGGCACAGCTGGTGCAGGGGAAGACGCTGCTGGTCATTGCCCACCGCCTGTCCACCATCGCAGACGCCGATCAGATCATCGTCGTCAATCAGGGGCAGATCGAAGCCACCGGCACACAGGCGGAGCTTCTGGCTTCCTGCCCGCTGTATAAGACGATGTGGGAAGCCCACATCAGCGTAAAAGACGACGGGGAGGTGGCGTGATGTTCCGGACACTCAAAAAATTCTTCGCCTTCTGCGGCGAGGACAACCGCAGGATGTTTGTCGCGTCCATCTGGCTGGGCGTTGTCAGTGCGATCTGCTCCGCTATGCGTATCCCTGCCGCCGCCATCGTCATTCGGGCACTCCTGCAAAAGAATGTCACTATGACCACACTCTGGGCAAGTCTCGGCGTCATCGTGATCTCGCTTATCATCACCATCGCCATCAATATGAAATCCACCATGCTCCAGACCCGTGCCGGCTACCGCGCATGCGCAAACAAGCGCATTGAAATCGCCGAGCACCTGCGGTATCTGCCCATGGGCTGGTTCAATGACAACAGCTTGGGCGAGGTCACCTCTGTCACGACAAACACCATGGAAAACATGGCGAATGTCGCCACCCGTGTGGTCATGGTCACAACGCGCGGTTTCCTTACCTCCGGCATCATCGCCGTGATGATGTTCCTGTTTGATTGGCGCATGGGACTGATCACCCTTGCCGGGCTGCTCCTGTTCTTCGCCGTCAATGCCGCCATGCAGCGGGCAGAGCAGGCGCTGGCGCAGCGGAAATTCAACGCCGATGAGCGTCTTGTCACAAAGGTTCTGGAATATGTACAGGGCATCGCCGAGGTCAAAAATTTCGATCTGACCCATGACTCCACCACCCAGGCACACGGTGCCGTGGAGGAAGCCCGCAAGGCTTCATTCGGAATGGAAATACCGTCCGTGCTGTATATGCTGGCGCAGTTTGTCATCAATAAGCTCACCGGCATCGCGGTCTGCGCCGCGGCAATAGCCTTTTACTTTGGCGGCACGATGGAGCTTTCCAATTGCCTTCTAATGCTGATCTGCTCGTTTATCCTCTTTGAGCAGCTGGACAGCGCCGGCAGCTTCTCCTCCCTTTTCCGCTCCATCGACATCGGCGTGGACAAGGCAAATTCGATTCTTTCCGTGGAGCCTATGGACATCGACGGCGAAGAGCTGATACCGCAGCGAGAGGATATTGCCCTCTCCCATGTGGATTTCTCCTATGACCGCAAACCCATCCTGCAGGATGTGTCGCTGACGATCCCGGAAAAAACCACCGTCGCCATCGTCGGCCCCAGCGGCAGCGGCAAGACCACGCTGTGCAACCTCATGGCGCGGTTCTGGGATGTGCAGGGCGGCAGCGTGAGCCTCGGCGGACGGGATGTGCGGGAATACAGCTATGACAGTCTGATGCGCAATTTCTCCTTTGTGTTCCAGCGGACCTATCTGTTCTCCGACACGATAGCCAACAACATCCGCTTCGGCAAGCCCGACGCTTCTCTTGATGAGGTAAAAGCCGCCGCGAAGAAGGCGCGCTGCTATGACTTCATCATGGCCCTGCCGGACGGCTTTGACACCGTGATCGGCGAAGGCGGCGCAACACTTTCGGGCGGGGAGCGGCAGCGCATCTCCATTGCACGGGCAATGATGAAAAATGCGCCCATCATCATTCTGGACGAGGCAACGGCGAATGTCGACCCGGAGAACGAAAAAGAGCTGATGGAGGCCGTTTCCGAATTGACCCACGATAAAACGGTCATCATGATCGCCCACCGGCTCAAGACTGTGCGCACTGCCGACCGCATCTTTGTTGTCGATCACGGCGAGATCGTTCAGCAGGGAACGCACGATGAACTGGTAGCCGCAGACGGACTTTACCGCCGCTTTGTGGTTGAGCGTAAGCAGGCAGCCGGCTGGAAATTGCAGACTTGATCGCTTTCCCTGCAAAATGAAATAGGGCACCCATTAGCCTGCCGTTATTTCCGGTTTGCCTGATAAACTGAAATAGCGGCGCCGCAAGGATTATTGTATCATTCTTCGCAAAGGCACCAACTATTACAAAACCGCAGCACCTGCCGAGGATCGGCAGGTGCTGCGGTTTTTTAAGAAAAGGGGGTTGTTGCAGAAGATTGGTTAAAAGTGGGGTGTGCGGCTGCGTCCGTCAAAGGCGGGATGGGGAAATTGTCTCATCCACAGACACGAGCCATCAAAGAACGCATCATAGTTTACTCAGGCTGCACTTAAACTAACTTAACGGTAACCTTACCGACAGTCGTGTTGCTGGCATCCTTATCCTTCAGTGGGTTTTCAAGGGTCAGCGCTGCCTGATCGGTGGGGGCGGCATTCACAGCGGTGCCCTCGGCAGTGGCAAGGTCCAGCGTGTCTTTATCGAAACTACCGGTAACGCTGTTGTAACCCTGCTCAGGCGTATAGTCGAGCTGTGCCGTAACAGGTGCATTGGAGTGGTTGGTGACGGTCACGATATTGCTGCCCTCTTCATAGGACCAGCTCCCGTTATATTCGTGTTTAGCGGGATTCCAGGCACCGTCGGTATAGGTGAACTCCATCGCCCCCCAGGTGATGGTCACACTGTAAACGGTGGTACCAGCAGAGGTACCGGCTTTATAGCTGGCCGTAACATTCTTGGACGCGCTGCCATTCTTGTCAATGGTGTCCGCGAAGACGGGGACAGCGGTCATGGAGAATACCAGAACCAGCGTAAGAACCAGTGCAACGATTTTTTTCATAACTGTTCATCCTTTCTGCATAATTGTACTCTATATCAACCCGGCGGCCTTGCCGCTCCGCCTTTGCCGGAGCGCGGCTTCGGGGTCAATACCGGCTGTATATTGTCACCTTGTCACGGTGACGGTTACGGGAATTTCGGCGTTAAGCGTAGCCCAGCGTCCCGTCGGCTGGTCATAGAAAGAGACCACGAATTTTCCCTCGTAGACACCGGCGGTCAGCTTTTCCGCCGCACCCTCTGCCAGATCCAACGCCGTCACCTGGGTGCCGGGCGTCAGGCTGCCGGACCGCAGGATCACCGTATTCTGGATGACCAGCTGCACGACGGCATCCTGGTTGGATCTGGCCGGGTTGCCGAACACCAGGGAGGCCTTCTTCTCCGTCAGGTCGATGCTAACCTCCTTGGAATAGGTCAGGGATACAGCGCCGCCGCCCTCCGGGGCATCCAGCTTTTCGCCAGTGTCGTCACTCGCGATGGACTCGGCATTGGTCTCAATGCTCGGAGCAGGCAGCGCATTGTCCGGGGGCAGCGTATTGTCCCTGTTCCCGCCCCGGAAATACAGCAGCCAAATGCCTACAAAAACCAGAATGAGCAACAGGAGCAGCAGAAGCAGGAGCAAAAGCCACCGCTTTTTGTCCTTTTCTTCCTCTTCCTCCTTTTGCGCAGGAGCCGTATGAATCTTCTTCTCTTCTGTTTCCATTATGTATTCCCTCCCAGACGGACGGTCACCTTGCCGATGGTCTCCGCATTCAGCTCCCGCTCCGGCTTGCCGCTCAGGCACAGCCAGGCGTATTTCTTATCCCCGGCAGGCAGCGCCACCGGGCTTTCGATGGCGGCCCCATCCTCGTCCGCGAAGCTTCCCTCCACGGCGTTATTATCTTGCGTGTAGACGAAGGACACGGTCACCTCGCCCTCACCCGTGTTCTCCACGGTGATCCTGTCGCCGTTCTCTTCCTCCGCCGTCCATTCGCCCACCATATAGTCATGGGCTGTCGCATCCCAGGCGCCGTCCGTATAGGTGAACGCCATTCCGCTCCAGGTGATGGTGACGGTTATCAGCTGCGCCTGCTCATAGCCGCAGGCCTCGCAGGTGCGCTTGCCGCCAACCCATTCGCCAAAGGTGTGATCCGCCGGAGTGTCCGTGCTGTCGCACCGGGAGCACTGCTTCCAGTGCTGGGTCTCATTGGTCATCCACGCGCCGCCTTCGTAGTCATGCCCCAGGGCGGGGGTTGTGACCGTTTTTGTCACCCAGCAGATGGAACATTTTTGCTTCATCTTGCCTTTTTCCGTACAGGTGGCCGCTGTTACCTCTTCGGTATCCACATAATTGTGCGCGTGCAACACCTCAATATTAAAATTAAAGGTCGTTGGCTTGTAGTTTGTGGTATCATCCGGCGTGAAGAGAATTTGCATTTTCTGCGTTTCCCCTGAATATTTCGTGGAGGTCTTGATTTCCAGAGTGGGATCCACCCAGGAGAATTTGCCGGAAACGGGTGCATCGCTGTACCTATTTTTCATGGTAGCGCCAAGAATTTCGTAGTCACCCAAGATATTACTGCCCGAGCTTAGGTCTACAGTAATATCCTCAGGCCATACATCGACCTTCGGCGCAGACGGCACAATTGTCAGTTTTATTACCGGGCCCCTTGCTGTGGCGCCTTTGCCGGATTCTTTGTCTGTATTGGTAATAATCACATAGAAGTAGTATGTGCCCACAGGCCAGTCACCGGGTGTATGATAGGAAACTGTATCGCTTTCATACACCAATACGCCATTGTTGCCGTCCTTATCGCATTTGTACCACTCATACCAATAATCCGTATAATCGCTATCTGATTGAAACCCAAAAAATGCTTTGGACCCATCTCCGTATTCTATCGTATTATCCGTGCGCCACTCGGGGTTTACCGGATAGATCCAAAGCGCGTAGAGCGTGATGTTGCTGGTGAGATCGACTATGGATTCACTTGTGATCTCTGTACCGCGCCCCCAGCGATTTGTGTACCAGCCGCGGAAAAAGCCACCGTCATTGCCAACAGGCTCAGGCAGTTCGCCATAGGGTTCGCCGTAATACACAACTTTGCTCTTTGGGTCAACATCTCCACCGTCAGAGAAATATGTCACGGTATATTGTTTTCCAGTCCAGCGGGCGTAGAGCGTGTGGTTTGTCGTTTTGGTGACGGTCGTTGTTTCTGTCACCTTCGTGCCACCGGTTTTGGCCGTGTACCAGCCCGCAAAATCATAGTTGTCCCGGGTAGGCGTGGGGAGGGTGCCATAGGCATCTCCGTAGGTCGCCGTTTTGCTTGTCGGGGACACCTCGCCGCCATTGGCATTAAAGGTTACCGTGGATTTCTTGCCGGTCCAGTGCGCATAGAGCGTGTGGCCGCCAAAAGTATCGACCGTGGTCGTGCTGGTCACTCTTGTGCCGCCGGTTTTTGCCGTGTACCAGCCGTCAAAAGTGTAGTTCGTCCGGGTAGGCGTGGGCAGCGTTCCGTAGGTTTTGCCGAAAGTCACGGTCTGCGAGGTAGGGCTGACCGAGCCGCCGTTGGCGTTAAAGGTAACTTTTTCGGTGGTCACCTGGTCGTAGAGAACATTAAACCCAATTGTGAATTTGTTATCGTATGTTGCTGCGTACTGTGTAGAACCCCAAAAGACGAAGTTGTACGAAATCGTCTTTTTTGTGTTGGTATCATTTTTGTAAACAAGTGTCAGCACTTTATCGGTTTTGTCCGCCACAGTAATTTTACGCTCAGTGTTATAATCGCCATTGTCTTTGTTGGACTTTCCATACCGTGACCCGCCGAAAAGTACGGTTCCTTTGCTTGATCCGTAACTCGAGCTGCTTTTTGTCCTCGGCGTAATTGTCGTTCCCGATGCAGTCGTTCCGTCTAAATAGAGGAGCTGGAAGCTGGCAGCAGCGACGGCATGATTGCTGGTAGCAATTTGATTTGCGCCGTAAAATTTAAATGTCTGCGTCACCGTACAGGTCGTGTTGGCAGGAACCTCAAGGCTCGTAGTGAAGGGAACGATGTAAAGCTCTGACAATTTATTAAGATCAGTGGTAAATACGATTCGTTGGCCATTCGTTAAATTGGTGACAGTGTATTTAGCAGAAGATTTATCGTCTGCTCTGCCGGCTGAATAGGTGGAGCTTCCAATATCTTTTTTGGCAAGTACTTCCTTATGTACCTTGCTATCGTCAATGACTATCTGGGGCTTCACTTCTTCGTCCGCCGCCTGTACCGCCGGTGCAGCCTGTGTCTGCATAGGCACTGCTGTACACGCCAGGCACAGACACAGCGCCATGCCTACTACCCGTTTCCAAAGAGTCATCCATCCCACGCTCCTTTGTCTGTTTCTCCGTCCGCCCTTTTCCACAGGCCTCGGCCTCCGTTTGCGCCGTATTTCCCGCCACCCGTCAGCCCAAAAAGGGCTTGACAGCAGCAAAAATTTTCCTTACAATGGTATTATAATCCGTTCACCCATGAACGAAGCAAGTACTTTTTGGAGGCTTTTGCGATGGGAAACGAAAATAAAGGACTTTTCCAGATCACCGAGGCCGCCCACGCCTGCGGCGTCTCCCGCAGCACGCTCCTGCGCATGGAGGAAAAGGGACTGCTGACGCCCGCCTACACCGCCCCCGACAGCGGCCGCCGCTACTATGACAACCACAATGTGGCGCGCATTCTGCAGATTGAGAAATTCCGGGCCATGGGCGTAGATAATGAGGATATCATCGCCTACTTCAGCCATGGCGGGGAGGCAACCGACATGCTCACCACCCTGGAAAGCCGCCTGCATGACCTGCAGCGCAGCGTAGAGGAGCTGCGTCTGCGGGCCATGGAGCCGCCCTGCACCTCCGTGCAGCTTATGACCCTGCCCGCTGTCACCTGCCGCATACGCTGGAGCATGGGGCTCACCACGGCAGACCGCTATGCAGAAATGTACGCCTTTTACAGCGAGTGCGTCCGCATGGGCTGCGTGCTCTCCGACGAGCCGCTCTTTGCCATCCTGGACCGCAAGGACTACCTGGAGGGCTACATTGGCGACACACCGTATCCCAATGCGGTGTGTGTGCCCGTGCGGCCGGACAAGGCCCCGGCGGACGCCGAGGTGCTGCCCGCATGCCGGGCGTTATCGGTGCTGTACTGCGGCGAATACAGCGGCATAGACGGGGCATGGCTGACCCTGGGCCGGGAAGTGAAGGCCCGGGGAATGAAACCCGTAGCCCCGCCCCGGGTGCTGGGCATCGTGGCTCCCTACACCGGCCGGGAGATCGACACCCGCCACTACTGCTCCCGCCTTGTTCTGCCGGTGGAGGAGCAGCCGTAGATTGACAGAGGTTTTGGAAAGACGACAACCAAAAAATGACCATTCAGGGAGGAGTAAACCGATGAAAAAGCTTCTGGCATTGACGCTTGTTCTGGCTGTAATCATGATTGGCTTTGTTTCCTGTGCGAGCTCTCAGTCTACGGAGGGAGAAAAGATGCTCAGGAAACTTCATAAAATCAAGTCCGACTGGACAGATGAGCAGGTGATTGATCTGCTCGGTGAACCGGATCGGTATGGACAACGGAGTGTGGTTGCAGAACTTTTTTATCGGATCGACCCGATGACGGAAGCCACAATCTCTTTTTGGAACGAGGGCATCCAAATAACCGTGACCGATTGCGGAACCGGAGAGGAAACCATCATATTGGATGTAAAAGAGTGAACAACACACCCTGCAGGACAGCAAAAAGCCTGCAGGGTGTGTTGCTTTCGGTAGGGTATAGCTTCCCGCATGGCCGAAAAACTGCCCTGCGATGTCGTTTTCGGTGTTGACCGCCCCGGAAACCTGTGCTATACTGGTGCGGAGCATAAAAAGGCAATAAGAGCAATAGAGGGGAATGCTTATGAAGTATTATTTGGCCATCGACATCGGTGCGTCCTCCGGACGCCATATCGTCGGCTGGCGCGAGGGCGGCGAAACCAGGACCGACGAGGTCTACCGTTTTCCCAATGGCGTGCAGGAGCAGGACGGCCACCTGCTGTGGGATGTTGACGCGCTGCTGGAGCATGTGAAGCGCGGCATCGCCGCTGCTAAGGAGAAATACCCGACGATCGTCAGCCTTTCCATCGACACCTGGGGCGTGGACTATGTGCTGCTGCGCGGCGAGGAAGAGGTGCGTCCGGTCTACGCCTACCGCGACCACCGCACACAGGCGGTCATTCCGCAGGTGCATGGAATCCTGCCCTTTGCCGAGCTGTACCGCCGCACCGGCAGCCAGTTCCAGCCCTTTACCAGCGTCTATCAGCTCTATTGCGACAAGCTGAACGGACGCCTGGATGGCGCAACGGATTTTCTCATGCTGCCGGAATACCTGCTCTGGAAGCTCTGCGGCGTGAAAGCCAAGGAGTTTACCAATGCCACCACCACCGGCCTGATCAATACACAGACCGGAGAATTTGACACGGACATCCTCGCTGCCCTCGGGCTGCCGGAGCGCCTGTTCCCGCGGCTCAGCCAGCCGGGAACGGTCATTGGCGAATACGCCGGCATCCGGTGCGTCCTCTGTGCAACGCACGATACCGCCTCCGCCGTGGAGGGCATCCCCATGGAGGGGAACCATCCGTATATCTCCTCCGGCACCTGGTCGCTGCTGGGGGTCAAAACGCCGCATCCCATCACCAGCGTGGCAAGCGAGCAGGCCAACTGGTCGAACGAGGGCGGTGTGGGCTACAACCGGTATCAGAAAAATATTATGGGCATGTGGCTCATCAACCGGCTGAAAAGTGAGCTGTGCCCCGACCTGCCGTTCCCGGAGATCGTCTCCGCCGCGGAGAACAGCCGCTTTGAGGAAACGGTGAACGCCAACGGCCCGGAATTCCTGTCGCCGGACAGCATGAAGGCGGCCTTCGACGCGGCGCTGGGTACAAAGCCGCAGACGCCGGGTGACTACTTCCGCTGTGCCTACCGCAGCCTCGCGCTGTGCTATAAGGAGGCCATCGCTGAGCTGGAGACCAACACCGGAAAGCACTATGACCGGCTGTACATCGTCGGCGGCGGCGCCAAGAACGGCTTTCTCAATCGCCTGACCGAGGCGGCCACCGGCAAGCAGGTGATCGCCCTGCCCATCGAGGCCACCGCCTTAGGAAATCTGAAAATACAAATGGATGAGAAAAACACATTGGAGGTAACAGTATGAAAGACATTCTGAACGCACCCTGGATGGTGGAGATGGTCCGCACCATCACCAACATGTACGCCCACGGCTGGGATGAGCGCAACGGCGGCAATGTGAGCGTGCTGCTGGACGAGGCAGATGTGCAGCCCTATACGGACGGCACGGTGCTGCGCGAGATCCCCACGGGCTTTTCCTGCCCGGAGCTGAACGAAAAGTATTTTCTGGTCACCGGCACCGGCAAGTATTTCAAGAATGTGCAGTACGCACCGGAGGTCAATCTCGGCCTTGTCCGCCTGATCAACGGCGGCGAGACGGCACAGCTGCTGTGGGGCTTTACCGACGGCGGCAAATTCACCTCGGAATTTCCGGCGCACATGATGAGCCACGCTGCACGGCTGAAGATCGACCCGGAGAACCGCGTGGTGATGCACTGCCACCCCGCCAACCTGCTGGCCATGACCTATGTGCACACCCTGGAGGAGCGCGCGTTCACCCGCACCCTCTGGCAGATGTGCACCGAGTGCATCGTAGTATTCCCGGACGGTGTGAATGTGCTGCCGTGGATGCTCTGCGGCACCAATGAGATCGGCCAGGCGACCGCCGAAAAGATGCAGACCGCCCGCCTGGTGGTGTGGGCACAGCACGGCATCTATGGCGCCGGCAAGGATCTGGACGAGACCTTCGGCCTCATCGAGACCGCCGAAAAGGCTGCGGAGATCTATATGAAGATCGCCCATCTGCCGCTGGTGAACACCATCACCGACGAGCAGATGCACCAGCTGGAGCAGCGCTTCGGCATCCACGGGCGGGAGGGCTACCTGCAGTAAGACCTGCCCGCGCACGGATACAGCTATCCGAACCGACAGCCCCCAAACCGGGGCTGCCGGTTCTTTTTTTATCGCGGCGACACCGCTGCCGCCGGCCGGCAGAGGCAGCTGCAACACCAGTTGACGGCACGGAAAAGTTGTTGTATAATAGCGGTATATTTCTACTGCTTTTCGGTGAATGATGGAGGATATACAATGAACCACGATTTTCAGGAAAAAGTCATTACTCTCGGAGATATGCTTTTTGCCGTACTGTATCAATGGAAAAAATGGCTGCTGGCCGCGGTGATCCTGGGGCTGGCTCTCGGCGGCTTCAAGGGCGTAAGCGCCTGGAGGACCGCCACTGACGAGACCGTCCACGCGGAGCAGGAGCAGGACTACCAAAGTGCGCTCGTCTCCTATGAGAACACCAAAAATCTTCTGGAGCACACGATCGAGCAGAGCGGCCAGGGGATGAAGGATCAGGAGGAGTATCTGAAAAACTCTGTCCTGATGAAGCTGGATTACCGGAATGTGTATACGACAACGGTCTCGCTGTATATCAGCACCGACTATCAGATCCTGCCGGGCATGACCTATCAGACCCCCGACCCCACCCCGACCATTGCCGCCGCATATCAGACGGCTCTGCTGGACAGCCGCCTTTGGGAAGGCATTGCGCAGCAGGTGAATATGGAGACCCGCTTTCTGCGCGAGCTGGTCACCGTAACGCAGCCAAAGGATATCTACACCACGCTGACCGTCACGGTGCAGCACGAAACGGCGGAAAAGGTGACGAAGATCGTTGAGCTGCTGGTCAGCCAGCTGGACGAGGTGCAAAAGGAAGTGGCCGCAAGCGCCGGCACGCATACGCTGAAAACCGCGGTGGGCGCCGTTGGCACAACGGTGGATACAACACTGGCCACACGGCAGGATACCGAAAACGAGCTTTTCAACCAGTACAAGGAGGATCTGAAAAAAGCCAAGCAGGAGCTGGCCGATCTGAAGGAGCCGACGAACACCGTTGTGACCACCAAAAGTGCCATCGTGGACTTCGTGAAATGGGGCATTCTGGGTGGCATTGCCGGGGCCCTGGTGGTCATTTTGATCCTGTGTGTGCTGTTTGCACTAAGCGACAAGGTGTATTCCGCCACCGCCCTGGAGACAAACTTTGGCTTCCGCTGCCTGGGCACCCTGGCTGCCGGAGAGCAGAAGTACAGCCGCCTGACCCGCTGGCTGCGCAAAAAAGAGGGACGCGTGGAAGAGAACACCCCGGAAAGCGAGGCTCTGCTTGCCTCCTGCGTACAGCAGTACTGCACGCCCGGCAAAACACTGATGATCAGCGGCGGCGCAGATGCGTCCCTGATTGAGGCGCAGGCAGACCTGCTGCGCAAGAAGCTGCCCGACCTGCAGATCGTCTGCGCCGGCAGCCTGCTGCGCGATGCCGCCGCCATGCAGCAGCTGGCAGCCTGTGACGGCGTGGTATTGGTGGAGGCCTGTGGCTGCTCTACCTATGCCAAGATCAACCGTAAGCTTGCTTTCATCCGCGATGCAGGCAAGACTATGATCGGTTTCATCGCCATTGAGAACCAAACGCTGTGAAAAACGGCCGGCTGACGGAGCCCCTCTCCCGGAGAGAACACGCCCCTGTGTGCCGCGCCGCAGCAAAACCTCCTGATGAAAAACCAAGGCCTGTGCCGCCACCCGCTCGGGTGCGGCACAGGCCTTTTTTCGGCGTTTGCCCCTCATACAGCGCTCATCCCGCTATATTCTGCGGTCGCCCTGCTCATAGCGGCGGCGCAGACGGCTGAGTGCCCGCGTCTCCAGCCGGGAGACATAGGAACGGGAAATGCCCAGCCGGCCGGCCACCTGCCGTTGGGTCAGCTCCGGCCCGCCGATCCCGTAGCGCAGCCGGATCACCGTCTGCTCCCGCGGCTCCAGGCACTCCCCGATATACCGTTCCAGCTTTTCCGCATTGATCTTGCGGTCAAGATCGTCCACAATGGTATCCTCCTGCGCCAGCACATCCATCAGGGTCAGCTGCCGCCCCTCGGCATCGCAGTCGATCGGCTCGGACAGCGAAATATCCTGCGCCGATTTCTTCCCTGCACGGAAATACATCAGGATCTCATTGTCCACGCAGCGGGCGGCATAGGTGACCAGATGCAGCCCCCGCTCCGGGTCGAAGGTATCCACTGCCTTGATCAGACCGATGGTGCCGATGGACACCAGATCCTCCTGGTCACGCGCATTCGGATAGTGCTTTTTGATAATGTGCGCCACCAGCCGCAGATTATGCTCGATCAGCCGCTGCCGCGCGGCCCTGTCCCCCGCCCGCATGGCGGCCAGCGCCTCCCGTTCCTCGGCGGCGGTCAGCGGCTTCGGAAAGGAGCCGCTGTTGACCACATGCAGCACCATAAAAAACATCTGCGAAAGCACCTGTCGGATCATTTCCCACATATCGCACCCCTCCTGCCTTAGCCTTATGCAGCACGGCTGTCCTTTTTGCCAGTCCGCCCCGCCGGCTTTTGTCGGAAAAAATGCGAAAAAGTGTTGAGAAAACGCCAAGGGTGTGATAGAATATCCTTATGTATGAGCACCGGCCGACCGGTGCGCGCCAAAGGAGGATACTGCATGACCAAATGTATTCCGCTGTGGGATGGCGACATTCCGGCTTTTTGCCCGGAGGCCGACACCCCGAACAACATGACAGCCTATCTGCTGGACACGCCGGCCCCGGTGCCGGCCGTGATCGTATTTCCCGGCGGGGCCTATGCCCACCGCGCCTACCACGAGGGGGAGCCGGTGGCACAGTTCTACAACCGCTGCGGCTTCCAGGCCTTTGTGGTAGACTACCGGGTAGCGCCCAACCGCGCCCCCGCCCCGCTGGCGGACGCCAAGCGGGCCATCCGCCTGGTGCGCGCCAACGCCGCCGCATGGGGCGTTGATCCGGAGCGGGTGTTCGTGTGCGGCTTTTCCGCCGGCGGCAACCTGGCCGCCTGCACCGCCGTGCTGCCGGATGACCCGACAGTAAAGGACGACCTTTCCGCCATCAGCAGCAAGCCGACCGGCGCCGTGCTGTGCTACCCGGTCATCTCCGGGCTGGAGCAGGACGGCCACAGCTACAGCCACCACATGCTGCTGGATGACCGCTATGAAAAGGAAGTGGAGCACTACTCCCTGCAGCTGCAGGTGGATGAACACACCGCGCCCTGCTTCCTCTGGCACACCGCCGAGGACAACGGCGTGCCGGTGCGCCATTCGCTGATGATGGCCAACGCCTTGCGTACGCACGGCATCCCCTTCGAGCTGCATGTTTTCCCGCACGGCGGCCACGGACTCGGTCTCTCCGACCCGGCGGACAAGGAGCACTATGTGCCGGGAGTGAACCGTTGGGCAGAGCTGAGTGCGGAATGGATCCGCACCTTCTGATAGAAAGCAAAATAACAGGAAAGAGGTTATTACATTATGGTCAGAGCGATCGTCGGCGCCAACTGGGGCGATGAGGGCAAGGGAAAGATCACCGATATGTTTGCCAAGCAGGCAGATATCGTTATCCGCTTCCAGGGCGGTGCCAACGCCGGACACACCATCATCAATGAGCACGGGCGCTTTGCGCTGCATCTGATGCCCAGCGGCGTGTGCTATGCACACACCACCTGCATCATCGGCAATGGCGTGGCGCTGGATATTGAAAAATTCTGCCGGGAGCTGGCGGATGTGCGCGCAGCCGGCCTGGACCCCCATCTGCTGGTCTCCGACCGGGCACAGATCCTGATGCCCTATCACATCCTGCTGGACACCTACGAGGAGGAGCGGCTGGGCAAAAATGCCTTCGGCTCCACCAAAAGCGGCATTGCGCCTTTCTTCAGCGATAAATACGCCAAGATCGGCATTCAGGTCAATGAGCTGTTCGATGAGGATGACCTGCGGACAAAGCTGCATAACATCTGCACCCTGAAAAACCTTACGCTGGAGCATGTATACCACAAGCCCCTGCTGAACGAGGAGGAGCTGCTGCGCACCTGCCTGGAATACCGCGAGAAGATCGCCCCCTATGTGTGCGACACCCACGCCTACATCCAGCAGGCCCTCAAGGACGGCAAGAACATCCTGCTGGAGGGGCAGCTCGGCACCCTGAAGGATCCCGATTTCGGTATCTACCCGATGGTCACCTCCTCCTCCACGCTGGCCGGCTACGGCTGCGTGGGCGCCGGCATCCCGCCGCACGCCATTGAGGATGTGGTCGCCGTAACCAAGGCGTATTCCTCTGCGGTCGGCGCCGGCGATTTTGTCAGCGAGATCCTCGACGAGGAGGAGGCGCAGGCACTGCGCCTGCATGGCGGCGATAAGGGCGAATTCGGCGCCACCACCGGCCGCCCCCGCCGGGTGGGCTGGTTTGACTGTGTTGCCACCCGCTATGGTGTGGAGTGTCAGGGCGCCACACAGGTGGTCATGACCGCGCTGGACTGCCTCTCCTATCTGGAGCAGATCAAGGTGTGCGTCGGCTACGAGATCGACGGCGAGATCACCCGCGATTTCCCGACCACCACACGGCTGCACCGGGCAAAGCCGGTGTTCAAAACGCTCAAGGGCTGGCACTGCGACATCCGCGGCATCCGCGATTTTGCCGCCCTGCCGGCGGAGGCGCGCGCCTATGTGGAATTTATCGAGCAGGAGATCGGCCACCACATCAACATGGTATCCAATGGCCCGGAGCGAGAGGCTATCATCATCCGCTGAAAGGAGACGACCCTATGAAACTGCAATATCTCGGCACTGCGGCGGCCGAAAGCTTCCCTGGTATGTTCTGCAGCTGCCCTGTCTGTCAGCGGGCACGGGCAGCCGGCGGGCGGAATATCCGCTCCCGCTCCCAGGCACTGGTGGATGACCGCCTGCTGATTGATTTTCCGGCGGATACCAACTGGCATGTGCAGCAGCACGGCCTGTCCCTGGGCGATATCCGCCATTGCCTGATCACCCACGCGCACAGCGATCACCTTTATCCGGCTGATCTGGAAATGCGGTGTGACGGGGCAACGGCCACAGCCACAGGGACGCTCACGCTATACACCGGGCCTGCCGCCGCGGAGCAGATCCGGAGGACCATCGCCTGCTCCGATCTGGGAAAACAAAACCGGGCAGCCGTCCAGCTGCTGTACCCCTATCAGCCCATCACCATCGACCGGTATACTGTGACCCCTCTGCCGGCCAGACACGACCCTTACGCCACCCCCTACATATACCTAATCTCGGATGGGGATAAGACCCTGTTTTATGCGCACGATACCGGCATCCTGTGCGATGAGGTGTGGGCATGGCTGGCGCAGAACTGCCAGCACATCGACTTTGTCTCGCTGGACTGCACCGGTATGCAAAAGCACGGCTGGACGGCGACCCACCTGTCCCTGGATACCTGCACCGCCTTTGTTGAGCGGCTGCGGCAGGCCGGCGTGGCGGATGATACAACGGCGGTCTGTCTGAGCCATTTTTCCCACAATGGTGAGGCAATCCACGATGAATTTGTTCCCATCGCCGCCGCTGCGGGATTTGATGTCGCCTATGATGGCAAGATTGTGGAGATCTGACGGCAAAACAGCGAACACAGATGAGGAGTGATCTGCATGGAAAAAATTTTGGTTTTGGATTTCGGCGGTCAGTATAACCAGCTGATTGCCCGCCGTGTGCGGGATCATCGGGTCTTCGCAGAGATCCTGCCCTACACCACCCCGCTGGAGCAGATCCGGCAGGCAGGCTATAAGGGCATCATTTTCACCGGCGGCCCCAATTCCGTCTTTGATATGGACTCCCCCCACTATGACCCGGCCATTCTCGGCCTCGGCGTGCCGATCCTCGGCATCTGCTACGGCTGCCAGCTGACCGCCTGGATGGGCGGCGGCGTAGTGGAAACGGCGGAGCAATCGGAATACGGCAAAATCGAGCTGCATATTGCGGACGATACCTCGCCGCTGTTTGCCGATGTGCCGGCAAGCAGCACCGTGTGGATGAGCCACACCGACCGGATTGTCAAGGCGCCGGCGGGCTTCACCGTTACCGCCTCGACCGATGCCTGCCCCATCGCCGCCATGGAGAACCGCAATAAGCGGCTGTACGCCGTGCAGTTCCATCCGGAGGTGACCCACAGCGAATACGGCAGCCGGATGCTGGAAAATTTCCTGTACCGTGTGTGCGGCTGTGCCGGCGATTGGCAGATGGACAGCTTCATTGAGGATACAGTCGCCCGTCTGCGTGCGCAGATCGGGGACAAGCCCGTGATTTTGGGGCTTTCCGGCGGTGTCGACAGCTCGGTGGCCGCCGGCCTGCTCAGCCGTGCCGTCGGCAAGCAGCTGACCTGCGTCTTTGTTGACCAGGGACTGATGCGCAAGGACGAGGGGGACTTTGTAGAAAAGACCTTCACCTCGCTGTTTGACATGAATTTTGTCCGGGTGAATTGCCAGGAGCACTTTCTCGCCTGCCTTAAGGGCGTTACCGACCCGGAGCAGAAGCGGCATATCATCGGCACGGAATTCTATAAGGTTTTCTGGGATGAGATCCGCAAACAGGGAGATAAGGGTTTCTTTGCCCAGGGCACCATCTACCCGGACTGCATTGAGTCCGGCAAGGGAGACGCCGATAAGATCAAGACCCACCACAACAAGGTGAAAATGCCGGAGGATGTGGAATTTCTCGGCGTTGTGGAGCCGCTGTGCGACCTGTTCAAGGATGAGGTGCGGCGCGTAGGAGAGAAGCTGGGTATCCCACATGAGCTGGTATGGCGGCAGCCGTTCCCCGGCCCCGGCCTCGGCGTGCGGATCATCGGGGAGATCACCAAGGAGAAAATCGAAATTCTGCAGAATGCCGACTGGGTGCTGCGGGATGAGATGGCAAAATGCGGCTATGAGCAGCACATGGCGCAGTTCTTCTGCGTGCTGCCCGGCGTCAGCACAGTCGGCGTTATGGGTGACCACCGCACCTACGACCATTTGGTCGCCATCCGTGCCGTCACCACCGACGATTTTATGACCGCCGATTGGGCGCGTATCCCCTATGATATTCTCGCCCGCGTGAGCAATCGCATCACCAACGAGGTCAAGCATATCAATCGCGTGGTCTATGATATCACCACCAAGCCCCCGGCCACAGTGGAGTGGGAATAATACCCGAAAGGCTGAAAAGCCTTGAAAATGCTGGACTTTTGCGTTACGGAACTGCCCCGCGACAACAAAATGACAACATTTTAAGATTATCCAAGAATAAAGAGCTATCTGATTTCTGTTAGAGAAGTCAGATAGCTCTTTTTGTTTTACTCAGATTTAGTCGTTCTTCAGCCGGTCTTTGAAAGCCTCTACCAGCGCATCGCTGAGCTGCTGGGACGGCACTTTCACATAGCCGGAGGTTTCGTCATATTTCGGGTAATTATAACGCCACTTGTCGTAGTCCTCCCGGTTGATTTCACCTTTGCGGTACTTTTCAGCTTGTTCCGCCCACGCAGTGAGCATTTCGGAAAGCTCAGCGGCATCCTTCCCCTTCCGAGGGTCAACACGCAGCAAAACGCCGTTTTCGCCGGTTTCCACCGTCAGACCGTAGCGATCCTCCAAGGTGAACAGCGTGTGCATTAGGCCGAGGTAACTGTCAATATCCGGCACGGACAGCGCCAGCGGCGAAACACCCAGCGCACCGGCAAGGCTCTCCGTCAGCTCCGCCTTGGGCGTTCTGCTGCCGGANNTCATACTGCGCCATCCGAATGTCGGCGGTCTTTTCAGGAAAGCCGACCACCTGCCCCAAGTATTTTTGCGTCATTCCCCGCAGATTGCGGAAAAAGCGAATTCTCTCACCGATTGCCATAGCGATTACGCTCCTCGTTTTTGTTCTGTGCAATCAGTATAGCATATAGATTTAGGTTATGTCAAGATAGCGAAAGCAAAAAAGTTTAATATTTTTTCTGCAAACCTCTTGACAATAGCAAATTCGCTTAGTATAATAGCTATAGCAAATAGCGTTAAGTTATTTGCAAACAACAGAATATCCGTCGTGCGTCACGGTAATGGCGTACCCGCTCGGGCAAATCGGAATGCGGCCAGAAAGTTCTCCGACACTAAATAAGAAAACTATCTGCAAATGAAAGGGGTGATGAAATGGAAAACACAAGCTTTATGAGAGTGGAGGAAGTGGCGCAGGAACTGGGCGTTTCCAAATCCTACGCCTATAAGATCGTCCAAAAGCTGAATGAAGAACTGAAAAACAAAGGCTTTCTCACGATTTCGGGACGAATCAACAAGCAATATTTTATGGAACGCACCTGTTACGGTGCCGTTCAGAAAGAGAGGTAAAAATGTCAGTTTACAAAGATACCAAGAACAACACTTGGAAAGTCTACTACCGTTTCACGGATTGGCAGGGTAAAGTCCACCAGTCTACGAAGCGAGGCTTTCCAACCAAACGAGAAGCTCTTGCTTGGGAGCGGGAACAACTCCACAAGGTGGAAGCCGATCTGGATATGACCTTTGAGAGCTTTATCGACACCTACACAGCCGATATGAAAAATCGGCTGAAAGAGAACACTTGGCACACGAAGGAGCATATCATCCGTACCAAACTGCTTCCCTACTTCGCCAAGCGGAAAATGAACTCGATCCAGCCCAAAGACATTATCGCTTGGCAAAATGAGATGATCAAATGTCGTGATAAGAGCGGCGAGGCGTATTCGCCGGTGTATCTCAAAACCCTGCACAATCAACTCAGTGCCATTTTCAATCACGCTGTGAAATTCTACGGGCTGAAAGACAATCCCGCCGCCAAGGTCGGCAATATGGGAAAGGCCAAGGCAAGAGAGATGCTTTTCTGGACACAGGAGGAATATAAAAATTTCTCCGAAGAAATGATGGACAAGCCTGTTTCCTTCTATGCTTTTGAAATGCTGTACTGGTGCGGCATCCGTGAGGGTGAGCTGCTGGCACTGACCCCGGCAGATTTTGATTTTGACCGGCAGACGGTCACGATCAATAAATCCTATCAGCGTATCGGTGGCCGGGACATTATCACTGACCCGAAAACGCCGAAAAGCAACCGTACCATCAAGATGCCGGAGTTTCTCTGTGAGGAAATGCAGGACTATATGAAACAGCTCTACCGAATCGGCAAAAATGACCGTCTGTTTGAAGTTACGAAAAGCTATCTTCATCACGAGATGGACAGAGGTGCCAAGGCCGCAGGGGTAAAGCGCATCCGAATCCACGATCTGAGACACAGCCATATTTCGCTTCTGATTGAAATGGGATACTCGGCGGTAGCGATTGCTGACCGGGTGGGACACGAAAGCATCAATATCACCTACAACTACGCTCACCTGTTCCCATCCACGCAAAGCGATATGGCGGACAAGCTCAATCAATTCAGAAAGGACGGTGTAAACGATGTCATTGAAGAACAGGGACGAGCATAATCGCTGGCGCAATAAAACGGTTGCTTTCCGGGTATCGCCGGAGGAGGAGGCTCAAATTGAACGCTATGTGCAGCTCTCCGGGCTGACCAAGCAGGACTATATCACCCGGCGGCTCACCCACAGGGATGTAGTGGTGCAGGGCAATCCAAGAGTGTTCAAGGCGCTGCGGAGTCAGCTTGCCGAAGTGCTTCTGGAATTGCAAAGAATTGAGAGCGGCAGCGTAGTCAATGATGAGCTGCTTGACCAAATTGAAATGATCGCCGATATTCTCGGCGGAATGAAGGAGGAATCTGAATGACCAAAGAAAAAGAAATGACCGCTCCTGTTGTATCTGTTGGCGCAGATACGGAGCAGTCATCCCAAAACCGTACTTATAATAGTTTAACCGATTATGACCCGGATTTCAAGGGGTTTGATGAAATGCAGAGAGAAATTCTGCGAATGATGGACCCATCCTACCTCAAAACCGTGTCAATGTCTGAGTTGCTGGACAATGTGTACCAGAGCAAGCCGCCACTTGTTGACGGACTGCTCTACCGAGGCACTTACCTTTTTGTCGGCGCTCCGAAGCTGGGCAAGAGCTTTCTGATGACCCAGCTTGCCTATCATATCAGCACTGGTACGCCACTGTGGAATTATCCTGTCCACAACGGCACGGTACTGTATCTTGCTCTTGAGGACGATTACCGCCGCTTGCAGGAGCGTTCCTATCGGATGTTCGGCACGGCAGAAAACGAAAGTCTGTTCTTCTCTGTTTCGGCCGGTCAGCTTGGCAGCGGCCTCGACGAGCAGCTTACCAATTTCCTGCGAGAGCATCCGGACACCTCCCTTATCATCATTGACACCCTTCAGAAGGTGCGAGAAGTCGGTGGGGACAAATACAGCTACGCCAACGACTATCAGATCATAACCCGATTGAAAGCGCTGGCGGATAGCTATGGCATCTGTTTGCTCCTTGTCCATCACACCAGAAAGCAGCAGTCAGACGATAAGTTTGATATGATCTCCGGCACCAACGGACTGCTGGGTGCGGCGGATGGAGCATTTTTGCTTACCAAGGAAAAGCGCACCGGCAACGCCGCTTGCCTTGATGTGTCCGGCAGAGATCAGCCGGATCAGCGGCTGCACCTTTTCCGCAACGAGGAAACCCTTGCGTGGGAGCTGGAGCGTGTGGAAACGGAGCTTTGGAAAGCGCCGCCGGAGCCGCTGCTGGAACAGGTTTCAGCTTTTCTTTCTTCGGGTGGTAAGGAGTGGGCAGGAACGCCCACAGAGCTTGCGGCGCTTCTCGGTGTAGATATGAAGCCCAATGCGCTGACAAGGCGGCTGAATGTCAATGCAGGACGGTTGCTGAATGAGTACGGCATCCGATATGAAAGCAGCCGTAATCGGAACGAGCGCACCGTAAAGCTTGCAGCAGCAGAGCGGGCGTGACGATATGTGACGGTGTGACGATATTTCTATGGGTGGGTGCGGTATCAAAAATACCGTCACTATCGTCACACACCGTCACAGAAGTTTCGGCGGGATGCAGGGTGACCTTTTCAAAGGGCAGCCCTGCTGGGGAGGCAACCGCAGTTGCCGGGGCAA
>DJRT01000008.1:24842-33454 GCA_002437905.1 Ruminococcaceae bacterium UBA6353
AGCATCTTTTGATGGCCGCAGGCTGTCAAAAGTGCTTTTGCGTTACTCTTGACAAGAGTAACAGAACCCCGGCTGCGGCCGGAGAGTGAAAGGAAGTGAGATTTTATGAAAAGAACAATCAGTGCCGAGGTCGGCAAAGGCTCTGTCAATCACAACAGCCGCAAGTTCAAAGCTGAAAATGTAGACGGAAGCCGCACGCACCTGAACATTGATTATTGCAATGAACGCATCCAGACGGTATATCACCAGCTTTTCGATGAAGCTCTGAAGCGGTACAACGAGAAGCAAACCCGAAGTGACCGGTGTATTCCGAATTACTATGAGAAAATCCGCTCCGGCAATCAGGAGAAGCCATTCCACGAGATCGTACTACAAATCGGAAATAAAGAAGATATGAGCGCCACCGGCGAGTATTCAGAATTGGCTCGGCAGGTACTGGACGAATATTATCAGGGCTTTCAGGAGCGCAATCCCAACCTCCGGGTATTCTCGGCGCACCTGCATATGGACGAGGCTACGCCCCATATCCATATTGACTTTGTGCCGTTTACCACCGGGAGTAAGCGAGGGCTTGACACCCGTGTGTCGTTGAAGCAGGCGCTGGCGGCGCAGGGCTTCAAGGGCGGCACCCGTGGTGCAACGGAATGGGCGCAGTGGGTACAATCCGAAAAGGAACAACTTGCCGCCGTGATGGAGCGGTACGATATTCAGTGGGAGCAGAAAGGAACACACGAAAAACATCTCTCCGTTCTGGATTACAAGAAGCAGGAGCGAGAGAGAGAAATCGCTGCGCTGGATACCACGCTGGCCGAAAAGCAGGATGAGCTGGAAACGGTACAAAGTCGGATCGACAACTTCGATCAGGGTGTGCAGTCTATTGAAAGGCTGGAGCAGCGGATTGAAACGGATACAGAGTTTCAGCTTCCCGAACCGCCCACGCTGATGACCGCCAAGACCTACAAGCAGCGGTTTGTTGACCCGTTAATCAAAAAGCTGAAAGAGGTTATCCGAGAGGTGTTCTACCACTATTATCAGGCACTGGACAGCTACCATCGGCTGAATAACACCAACGGTCGGCTGTACCGGGAGAACGAGCATCTGACCGCCACCAACGACCGGCTCAAAGGAGAAAATGAGGTTCTGCGCTCCGAACTGAAAGATTTCCGTTTTCTGCGGAAAGTCCTCGGCAGTCGGCAAATCGACAATCTGATTGCACAGGCGAAAGATATGGAGCAGCAGCGAAAGCAAACCCAGCGCACAAGGCGCAGAAATACAAATTATGAAAGGTAGGAACAAACAATGGCTAAGACGATTTTTGAGGAAATGGGCGGTACTTACACGCAGGTCGGGGATTATCTGCTCCCCAATTTGGAACTGCCCGAAGAAGAACAGCAGCCCATCGGCGTGTGGGGTCAGCGTCACCGGCGCTACCTGAAGGAGCACCGTCGGACAACCTATGCGACTCTGCTCACCAGCGGCAGGCTGAACAGTTATCTTGTTGACATTGACCGGCAGGCAGAGGACCTATTCTCTCGGCTGGTAAAGCAGATGGCAAAAGCGGAAGGTGTCACAGAGGCACTGAAAGCCGCCAATCCGATGGAGTGGGTCGGCAGGATGAACAACATCCGCAATCGGGCTGCGGAAATTGTAAACACCGAAATTATCTCCGCATAATTGCAAAAGCACAGAGACAGGCTCCTTAATCGGGAGCCTGTCTCTGTGCTCTATATTGAGAGATTTCATTCGCAATGCGGAGCTTTTGCTCTAAATCTTCCTTTTCAAACTCCATCATACGGACGGTATGCTCCAGCTTTTGGACTGTTTCTTTTCTTTCGTATAACTGTTTTTCAAGCATTGAAATATACTCTATAACTTCCGCTGAGGAGAAACCGAACAAGGCTTTCCTAAAATGCATATGCTCACCTCACAGTCTTGGTGATAGCCGTATCCTGTGCAAAATTCGGGATATTGTAAAGCAGCAGCACCTGCGTAATGCCGTTTTCTTCGATGTAGTCCGTTACGGAATCCTTGTAGAAACGCAGGTCGATGAGATGCGTTTCGGCGTAGTCATCAATCACAAACTGCGAAAAGCAGTTGGCGTAGGAGTCTTTCAGAATCAGCAGCTTGCCCTCTCCGCTGCCGGAAACGACAGTGGTGGACTGGTTGGAATTCAGAAATGTAGCATACTGGTCTTTTCCGCTGAGATATTTCCGCTCGTAAATGCTGTCCGTGACATAATTACCGCCGTTATAGCTCACGGTATGCGTCAGCGTTTTATAGTAAGCGGTGATGGTATCATAAGGGGCAAAGGGATAGTTGACCTTGTTATAGGTAGTACCACGGAAGTTGTCGCACAGGCTTTGGCTCTGCCAAGCGGAAAGCGGCTGAGCCGCCTTTCCCTGTGCCTGCATCCAAGCTGCATAGCAATAGTAGGCACCGAGACTCGTAAAATGATGGTCGGTCTTGTAGTAGATGTACTCGTCATTATGCTCCGATAGGATATCGAACACATTCACGGTATCCAATCCCTGCGCCTTGGCAAAGTCCAGCAGTGCTTTTTGGTTGAGATTGGGTGCATAGGCAGGCAGCTTGTCGGAAAGGATCTGTGCCGCCGTTGGTACGAGCATTACTTGCATAGAAATACCGGCAGATTTCATCGCTGCCGACAGTTTGGCAAGGGCTTCGATGTTAGCTGCAAATTGCTTTTGATTATAGCCGGTGAAGGCGTCGATCAGATAGCCGTCCTTGCCGAAATAAACATCGGAGATCTCGGTCTTGCCGCTGAGCCGCTCGGTAAGTGTCTTGACGGTGATCCAACCATCTCTTAAAGGAAACTGATCCGCAAGGTACTTTTCAATTTCCGTTCCCATTTTACCGCTGGGGAAATCGGTGACGGAGATCACATTTTTCTGTGTCAGCGTCCTTTTCTCGCTTTCGGAATAGTATTTGTCCGGCGTAAGAATGCCGGAGAGAACGCCGACCGCCAAAAGCAGGCAAAATACAGAAGTAATGATTTTATTGCGCATTTCGGCATTCCTCCTTAAAAACGAAAATACAAAAACGGGTTATATGATCCGCTGATCAGATATGTTACGGCGAGTCCTACAACCGCTACAATACCGGTCACATCGGCTGTTGCCATCAGTCCTGTGCCGCATTTCTCATTCAGCCTGTGATAGACCCTTGTACCGATGGGCGTAGCGGCAATAGCACACAAAATGAGCAGCGGCAGATAGGACAGGAGCTGATAGAGCGCCGTAGAATTACAGAACGCCGCTCCGCCGAACATCGTTTTCAGATAGGCAAAGCCCGCTCCGAAATCTTCAAAGGCGAACAGCACCCAACCGATAGCGACGCACAGCAGCGCATAAATATGTCCGACAAACGCAGGGGCTTTTTTCAGCTTATCCAGCAGGAAAAACTTTTCGATGATCAGAATTACGCCGTAAAACACGCCCCACAGCACATAGTTCCAGCTTGCTCCGTGCCAGAAGCCGGTGAGCAGCCACACGATGGCAATGTTCCGAAGCTGAATGGCAAGACCTTTTCGGTTGCCGCCCAAGGGGATATACACATAATCCCGAAACCAAGTTCCCATAGAGATATGCCAGCGCCGCCAGAATTCCGTTACGCTTTTAGAGCAATAGGGATGGTCGAAGTTTTCGAGGAAGTCGAAGCCGAACATCTTTCCCAGACCGATCGCCATATCCGAGTAGCCGGAAAAGTCGAAATAGATCTGAAAAGCGAATGCGACGATCCCAAGCCACGCCGAAACGACGGACAATTCGCTGCTGCCGGAAATGGTGTTCCACAGAAGCCCGATATTATTGGCAAGCAGAACTTTCTTTCCCAGTCCGCAGACGAAGCGTTTGACACCCTCACCGAATTTATCAAAGGAGTGGGTGCGTTCGTCAATTTGGTCGGCAATGGTCTGATAGCGAACGATAGGTCCGGCAATGAGCTGCGGAAACAGGGATACATACGCCCCGAAGGAGATGATGTTATTCTGTACTTTGGCGTCGCCCCGATAGACATCTATCGTGTAGCTCATCGTTTGGAAGGTATAAAAGGAAATACCGATCGGCAGAGGTAGATTCAAAAGCGGGATATTGCACCCGAAAATGCCGTTTACTGTGCCGAGGAGGAAATCTGTGTACTTAAACAGACACAGCAGACTTAAATTGACAATCACGGAAACAAGAAGTCCGATCTTTGCTTTCGGCGTTCCCCGATGCTTCTCCACCGCCCGGCCGCAGCAGTAGTCAAGGACGGTGGAGAAGATCATCAGCCCGACATATATCGGTTCGCCCCACGCATAAAACAGCAGGCTGAACGCAAAGAGAATTGCATTTTTTACTTTCTTGGGAACGAGGAAATACACCAGCAGCACGCAAGGCAAAAACCATAGCAAAAATGTCAGACTGGAGAATACCATTTTTTAGTTTCCTCCGAGCATAGGCATATCGCCGTTATCATCAGAAGTAATCAAACCGCCTGCACTTCCATCATCCTCAGGAACAACAGCGGAATTCTTCGGGAGTGTTCCCAAAACGCTCTTAACTGCCTCATCAATTTTTGCGTATTCGGAAACTGCCAACTTGCTTTCGGCTTCGCTGTCTTCGCCGTCATAGCTTGCACCGGCGAGAATATACATTACATAGTTTCCGCTCTGATAGATTCGTGCGTTCAAGACCTTTGCAGTACCAAACGGATACTGACGGATATAGTCAACCATCTGTGCATAGCTTGTGTTCAATGCTTTTACCGCTTCATCGGCATATCCGTCCTTGACTTTAAGGATGATGACCGTGTCAGGATTTACGCTGCTGACAGAATTCTGTTTTGCAACATAGCTCTCGATTTTGGAAAGATCCAGCCCAAGGGTGTTTTCCAGATAGTCCTTCTGCGCATCCGTGTCGCAGAGGTAGTTGTCCTTGCCGATGGCGTCGGCGATCTTCTGCTCGATCTCGGCAGGGGTGGCAGTAATGGTGGTATTTCCCTTACCGTTGTCATCCGTTTTTTTGTTATCTGTTGCTTTGCCGCAGGCTACGATGCCCAATGCCATAACGAGGGATAGCAGGATCAGTGCGATTTTTTTGATTTTCATAATAGATTAGCTCCTTTGAAGGTTATTATTGTGGAAGCGTTCGGCAGCGCTCGTACGCTGCGCCGCCGTTTTTTACGCTTCTGTATATATAACGACCGGGAAATAAAAAATGTCGGAAGAATTTCAAAATTTCTTCCGACATTTTCATATTTATTTTTTCAGGGACTCATAGACGGCAAGGACTTGGGATTTATCCGCCCCATCTGTGCCGTACAAGCAATAGTTGATTTTTCCGTTTGTCCAAACGATCTTGTAATAGGCGCACAAGTCTGTTTGTACTTCGGTCAACACGGCATTGTTTTTTGCGTCTATCGTTTCCTGCAAACGATCTTTGCCGTTCAAACCGGAGAAATCGCCCTCCTGTGCCGAAGCACGGGCAAGGTAGCTTTTCCCATTCAGCTCAAATTGAATTTCTGCGATCTTACCGTCTATAATTGCATAGGAAGTTTCCTGCGCCCCCTCCGGAGCATCCAGCGTGACAGAAAGTGCCCTGAACGCCTCAGCATCTTCCACCTCCACAAACGGATTTCCGCCCTGCACATTGCTTTCATCGGGGTGCATCGGCGTGTTGCCGGGAAGGAATTTCGCCACGCCGATCATCACCAAGCAGAGACAGGCGGCAATGGGCAGCGCATAGCGTACAAATGGAATTGGTTTCTTTTTCGGCTCGGCAGGCTTTTCCGCCGGAGCTGCCTGCTGTGCTTTTTTCATAATGTTCTGATACATCCGCTCTTTCGCACCGGCTTCCGGCTCGATAGCGTCGATGGACTCTTTGATTTTCTTTTCACTCACGGCTCAAAACCTCCTATCTGCCGCCTGAGTAGTTCTCTCGCTTCCCGCAAATGATTGCGGATCGTGGAGGGCGGCTTTTTGAGCATTTCTGCGATCTCATCTGTCTTGTAGTCCATATAGTAATGCAGATAAATAACATCCTTGTATTTTGTGGGCAGTTTTTTAACGACCTCAAGGGTTTCGTCTATGGGTGCGGTATTCTCGTCCGGAATTTCGGGTGCTTCGTCAATAGGCGTGACCTGCTTTCGCCACCAGTGCTTTAATCGGTCTTTGCAGAGATTGATGGCGGTTACCGTCAGCCACTTCTTCTCGTGCGTTTCATCATTAAAAGCGAAATCTCCTGTCAACACTTTAACGAATACATCCTCTGTGCAGTCCTCGGCTTCTGCCTGATTTTTCATATAGGTAAAGCAGAGCCGATACACCAACTTGTAATTCCGTTCATAGAATGCCTCGAACCATTCGCCCGTACGCTGCGAATTTTCCGGCATATTCTTTCCTCCTGTATGTATAACGATTGAGATCACCATTTTGTCGGGTGATTTGATGCGATATCGTTGCTTTTGTTATGATTATAGCATATTGGGATAACTATTTCCATATTTTTGACGCAAAAGATATACGAGGTCTTCCGTAAAATCGGACAGATCGTATTTCCAGTTGATTTTTCTTATGGAACAGTGTATAATAATTTTGGAATGCGTAAGCCTGCGGATGTTATTCTCCTCAAAAAAGAGCAGTCTCTGTGCGTGAGGGCTTGCGATATTTAGCAGATATGTGACAACACAATGACAACGGGAATTATGATACACCATAATTCTTGGATAATTTAAGTAATCCCGATAATCGGAGCTAAACGGTCTATACAAAATCGTTTAGGTCACGGTTTCGGGGAGCGAGTGGGAGTAATCGCCACTTACCCGAAAACCCTTTATTTTCAAGGGTTTTCGGGTTTCTTTTTTGCTCCGGGTACACGAAAAGTACACGGCGGGTACACGAAAAACTTATGCGAAAGCCTCCAATCGGTCGGCAACTTCCCCGTGTTTTGTCGGGTACAGGTGGGAATAAATCTCCAAAGTTGTCGTCACGCTCTCATGCCCGAGGCGTTCGCTGATCAACAGCGGTGCAAAACCGAGCTCAATCAGCAAGCTGGCGTGGCTGTGACGAAGATCGTGCACCCGTATCTCCCGGAGTCCGGTCTTCTTGCAGCCTCTTTCCATTTCGTGCTTCAGATAATGCTTCGTTACTTCAAACAGTCTGTCTGACGGATCGTAGCCGTACAATCTGTCGGCATAATCCTTTACCATATCGCAAACGAATTGCGGCAAGGTGATTTTGCGATTGCTTTTTGGCGTCTTTGGGTCAAGGAATAGATCCTCACCGTCTATACGCGCATAGTTTTTTGTAATGGAAACCGTCCGTTCCTCAAAGTCGAAATCGTTCAGGGTCAAAGCCAGCATTTCTCCGGATCGCATTCCTGTCCAATAAAGAAGATTAAAGATGACCTTGGACTGCAGCTTATCACTCACGGCATCAATAAAAACCTTGAATTCGTCCGCTGTCCAGATTTGTTCCAAGCCGGAATTCTTTTTACCGATAGTTCCGCTTTTTTGTACCGGATTGCTGCCGAGACCGTAATACTTGACTGCAAAATTGAAAATCGCAGACAACTGGCTGTTCAGAGTTCTCAGATAGGTTGGTTTATAATTCTTCTGATTGTTCATCAGCTCGGTTTGCCAGCGACGCACATTCATAGGCTGGATCTCATTGACTTTCAAATTCTTGAAATACGGCATAATATGTACAGCAATGATGTCCTCTTTCCCTTTGTAGGTAGTCGGTCTGATTCTGGCTTTGCAGTCATCCATATAGATCTCTACCATATCACTGAAAAGCATATCGCAGGAATTTGAAGTCTTACTCAGAAAATCCAGCTCATACTGCTTGGCCTCTTTTTGTAGGCGAAAGCCCTTCTTCTTTTTCTGCTTTTTGGTGCCTGTCCAATCTGTGTAAACAAATTTACAGTACCATAACCCTGTCTTTTCGTCTTTGTAGGTCGGCAATGATTTCACCTCCGATCTGTAAAAGATTCATCGCCCGGATACGGTTTCCCTCGTCACTTACAGGTAGGTGTTCTCGTAAAAATATTTGGCAGATACCTTACCTGCCACAGTCAGCTTTCCGGCTTTCTCCAGCTCACTGTTGAGCCGTTTGATAATGCGGTATGCCGTGCTGCGGGAAACACCGAGTAATTCGGCAACATCCGTTGCTGTCAAGTATCTTTTGCTCGTCTGTAATGCTGTCGGTTTGTATTCCGCCATGGTTTCCTCCTTTCTGACAGCCTGCAGCAGCGGAGTATCCTTGCGATATTGTCATTATACTACTTTTCGCAAAAGATCCCGTGTGGGGGGCTGTCCGCATATATTCATATTTAGTTTGTGTTCAAATTAAAAACGCCTGTCCGCCGAGCCATTTCCTGCGCCCATTTCAGCCGCGTATTGGCAGGCTGCCGCTATGCGGCAATTCTTCTGTGGGCACGCTCCGAATCGATCATCGTGGCATACTGTCCGCAGATCCTGTATAACTCCCGGCGGAAGGATATTCGGTTTTCAAGGTGCATAAGCGGATAGAGCTTCCTCCTCTATCCGTTCACTAATAAACACGGGGGCATACCCGCCTTTTCTGCAATCAAAATTCAAAAAAGCAAAATCTC
>DJRT01000009.1 GCA_002437905.1 Ruminococcaceae bacterium UBA6353
CCCTCCGGGTCGGTGATGGCGGTCAGGTTCATGACCTTGTTTTTTTCCAGCAGCAGCTCCCCATACTGCAGCAGGGAGGGGGTGCCGCAGTCATCCAGGCCCAGCTCCGCCAGGCCCTTTCGCAGAAGTGTTTCCATTACTTCTGGGCCTTCAGCAGGTCCCGGATCTCCGCCAGCAGTTTTTCCTCGTTGGAGGGCTCCGGCGGTGCGGGCTCTTCGGCGGGGGCTGCTTCCTCCTGCTTCTTTATTTTGTCATGGAAGCCGTTGATGGTCTTGATCATCAGGAACACCGCAAAGGCGATGATGAGGAAATCCAGAATGGTGGCCAGGAACGCGCCGTACCGGATGGCGATTTCCGTGGAAGCGTCAATGGCGCCGTCGGCTCCGGCCACGGCGGCCTTCAGAACGATTTTCCAGTTGCTGAAATCAATGCCGCCGGTGAGGACGGAGATGAGGGGCATGATGACATCGTTCACCAGGGAAGTGGAGATCTTACCGAAGGCGCCGCCGATGATGACGCCGACGGCCATGTCCATGACGTTGCCCCGGGCGATGAAGGTTTTGAACTCGCCCAGGAAGCCTTTTGCCTTCTCAGGAGCAGACATAGTAGGTACCTCCTAATCATGTGTCAATATGGAAATCTGGAATCCCTTGCGGCGCAAGGGGTTCCGGGCACAAACCGGAATGGGGCCGTTTTCGCGGCCCAAAATGATCCGTTGATGGTTCCGGACTCCTTCCAGAAGCTGAAAACGCTGGTGGAGGATATGCAGGAAAAGCGCGAGACACTGGGGATCAAGGGGGTGTTTGCCTCTACCTCGCTGAAATCCGGCGAGGACTGGCGCTGGCAGACGCACCTGGCCAACCTGCCGGTGTATTACGAGTTTACCGCGGATAAGGTGGACCTGACCGGCAGCGGTGTGGGCACACTGAATTTCCGCTATGCGGAGCAATTCAAGAACATCTTTGACCTGTATATCAACAATTCCGTAACCGACCGCAAGCTGCTGGGCAGCAAGACGGTGACCGACTCAATGGCGGAATTTGCGTTGGAGCAGTGCGCCATGGTGCAGAACGGCAACTGGGCATGGAGCCAGATCAGCGGCGTGACCGGCAACAAGGTGACCGCGGACAATGTCAAATACCTGCCGATCTATACCGGCGTAGACGGGGAGGAAAAGCAGGGGCTGTGCATCGGTACGGAGAACTATTACGCCGTGAATGCCAAGGCCACGGCCGAAGAACAGAAGGCCGCCGCCGATTTCGCCTATTGGCTCTATTCCAGCGCGGAAGGGAAGAAATATGTGACGGAGGAATTCGGCTTTATCGCGCCGTTTGATACCTTTGGGGAGAACGACCGTCCGGAGGATCCGCTGGCGCAGGAGGTTATGCGCTGGATGGCGCGCACGGATACCACCTCCGTGCCGTGGTATTTCACGCTGTTCCCCTCGCAGACCTTTAAGGAGAATTTCGGTGCCTCGCTGCTGAAATATGCCCAGGGCGCGAAGGACTGGGATGCGGTGGTCAGCGATATGGTGAAGAGCTGGAAGGATGAAAGCGCCGCTGCGGCGTAAAACCATAGAAAAGAAGCACCCCCGTCGGGCGGCCGCAGCTGCCCGACGGGGGTGCTTTTCCTGTTTTCTTATTCGCCCACAGAGTAGTTGGGCGCTTCCTTGGTGATGTGGATATCGTGCGGATGGCTCTCCCGCAGGCCGGCGCCGGTGATGCGGATAAACTGCCCCTTCTCCTGCAGATCGGCAATGGTGCGGCAGCCGCAGTAGCCCATGCCGGAGCGCAGACCGCCCATCAGCTGGTACACGGTGTCGCTGAGCAGGCCCTTGTAGGGCACGCGTCCCTCGACGCCCTCCGGCACCAGCTTCTTGTTGGCCTCCTGGAAATAGCGGTCCTTGCTGCCATTGGCCATGGCGGCCAGGCTGCCCATGCCGCGGTAGACCTTGAAGCGGCGGCCCTGGAACAGCTCGGTGTCCCCGGGGGACTCCTCGCAGCCGGCCACCAGTGAGCCGACCATCACGGCATTGGCACCGGCGGCCAGCGCCTTGACCATATCGCCGGAAAGCTTGATGCCGCCGTCGGCGATCACCGGCACGCCGTATTTTGCGGCGGCGCAGGCGGCGTCATAGATGGCGGTGATCTGCGGCACACCGATACCGGCCACCACGCGGGTGGTGCAGATGGAACCGGGGCCGATACCCACCTTCACTGCGTCGGCGCCGGCATTGATGAGTGCCTCGGTGGCTTCAGCCGTGGCCACATTGCCGGCGATCAGCTGCAGATCGGGGTAGGCTGCCTTCACCCGGCTGACGGCCTTCAGAATATTGGCGCTGTGGCCGTGGGCGGAGTCCAGCACCACCACATCCACCTGGGCAGCGGCCAGCGCCGCCACACGCTCCAGCACATTCGCCGTGGCGCCGATGGCCGCGGCGCACAGCAGCCGGCCGCGGCTGTCACGCGCAGAGTTGGGGTATTTGACGGATTTTTCAATATCCTTGATGGTGATAAGCCCTTTCAGCATCCCTTGCTCGTCCACCAGCGGCAGCTTTTCGATGCGGTAGCGGGAGAGGATGTCCTTGGCCTGCTCCATGGTGGTGCCCACCGGGGCGGTGACCAGATGATCCTTGGTCATCACATCGCCGATGCGCAGTGTAAAATCGGTAATGAAGCGCATATCGCGGTTGGTGATGATGCCCACCAGCTTGCCATCCACGCAGATCGGTACGCCGGAGATGCGGTATTTGCCCATCAGCGCGTCGGCATCGGCCACGGTGTTGTCCGGGCCGAGGCTGAACGGGTTGACGATCACGCCGTTTTCCGATCGCTTCACACGGTCCACCTGATCGGCCTGTGCCTCAATGGACATGTTCTTGTGGATCACGCCGATGCCGCCCTCGCGGGCGATGGCAATGGCCATGTTGGCCTCGGTGACGGTGTCCATGGCGGCGGTCATCAGCGGGGTGTTCAGCCGGATCGTCTTGGTCAGCTGGGTGCTGAGCTGCACATCGGCCGGCAGCACATCCGAGGCCGCCGGGATCAGCAGCACATCATCAAAGGTCAGCCCCTCCTTGACAAACTTCTCTCCTGCGTTGGTATTGACCATAATTCCGCATCGCTCCTTTTACCTGAATATTTTTCCTATTATAGCACTGCCGGCCGGCCGATGCAAGATGGAATTTTACCCAAAGGGCTGCTTGCAGAAAAATCCCCTCTGGGCAGGCAGACACAAAAAAGCGCCGGAGCAGCGGTGGCTGCTCCGGCGTGTTTTTTACGGCTGTGCGGCAGGGACACAGATGGCAAACGGAGTGTCGCTCTCGCCGCTTTCAAAGACATATACCGGCTGCCGGGTCGGGGTGTCTCTGGTCACATTCTCGTAGTAGGCCAGCCGGACATTGGCAACGGTCAGCTCCTTGCCGAGATTGTCTTCGGCGTCCAACAGCACCTCGGTGGGGTCGGTGCTGGCCTTTGCACGCTCCAGTGCCTGCTGCGGGGTTATCAGCGTGAGGGACACTTCCTTTTTATAGTGGATGTGATTGTAGATCACCTGGTTGACCTGGCCGTCGGCCGCCAGCTTTACGGAAACATGGGAGTTGCCGAACAGCGGGGCGTTGCCCTCGGTCTTCGGGTAGAAATTCACCGTCTTGCCGGTGATAAAGGTTTCGTTATCGCGGACCAATGTATCGTCATCGACCTTCTTGTTCGATTGCAGGTCGTCACAGTACAGCCCGTATTCCCGCAGGAAGTCTTCGGCGATCTTGGTGGCCTCCTCATTGGTCAGGGTGGTGACAGCGTGAGAGGCTTGGTTCTTCCGGTTCAGGGTAAAGGTGCCGTGCTCGTAGGTGCTTACCTCGTAAATGTCGCTGGGGAAGGCAGGCTGGGTGATAGTCTCCTCCGGCTCATAGTAGACAGTCGCTTTCTCCGGGGCGTTGGCATTTTCCAGTACCGCATCGCTGCATTGGATGGTGTGGCCGCTGACGGCGGTGCTGCCGGTGCCTACGCCGAATTCGATGCGCGCAATGCCCAGTCCGCTGAGCGTCTCATCGGCGGTCGTGGTATTCTGCCCGCCGCAGCCTCCCAGCAGCAACAGCAGACAAACGGATAGGGAGAGCAGGAAACAGACGGATCTACGGCTTTTCTTCATAGTTTTTTCCTCCTTAGTTATAGCGGATGCTGTTGGGGGCTTGCCGCAGCTTGCCCACCCTTATCCTATCAAGAAAAAGGGGGAGCAGTCAACGGGTTTTCCAAAATTCTCCACAACAGACAATTATAAAGAGGAAAATTTGGCAATACTGTCAAGAGTGAGGGCAAGTCCCCGGCTGCACAGCGGGAAGTCGTACAACAGCCGGGGCAAAATGTGCAGATTTTGGACATCCGGTGGCTTTTGTCCACCAAAAATGGAAAGAAAAGCTTTGACGGCGGTTCAAAGTCATGGTATACTGTAAAACATAGGCAGAAAACGGTGTTTGCTGTTGTTTCGGCGCGAATACTCCGGAATGGCAGAGATTTTAAGGAGGGATCGCCCTTTGGCAAAGGTCAACGAGGTGGTGCGCCGGGAGACCGGCTATATCGCCCTGTGGGTGCTGGTGTTCAGCGGGCTGATGCAGGCGGTGTTTCTCATCGGCGGCTGGTGGACGCTGTCGGCGCTGTGGGGCAATCTGCTGGGCGGCGCGGCAGCGGTCGGCAATTTCTTTGCCATGGGGCTGACGGTGCAGCGCGCCGTGGAGCAGGAAAACAAGCGTGCCGCGGCCATGATGAAGCTGTCGCAGACACTGCGCCTGCTGGCGCAGTTCCTGGTGGCGGTGGCCGGGGTGTGGCTGGCGCAGGCTTCCGACCAGTGGACGGTGCTGCTGGCGGTGCTGCTGCCGCTGCTGTTTCCGCGCGTGGCCATTGCGCTGCGGCCGCTGTTTGATAAAAAGTCCCAGGAGTAACAGCCGGAGCATCTTCCGGCAAGGAGGTGAAAACCCGTGCCAACCAAAAGTGCGCGTTTCAAGGCAGTGGATGCTCTGCTGCTGGCGCTGGCCGGGCTGCCGCTGGTGTGCGGCATGGTGCTGAAGATTTTGACCACCCCATCCTCATCGGGCATCGAGATCTCCGGCGCCCTGATTTACTTTACCATTCCCATGCCGTGGCAGTCCCTGCCGATCACCGAATCGCAGGTCAATTCGTGGCTGGTGATGCTGACCATCTTCTGGCTGTGTGTGTACCTGACCCACGGCATTGCGGCGCAGCCGGGCACCCGCCGGCAGCTGGTCGCCGAGTGGATTGTAGAAAAGACGGACAGCCTCATCCGCGATAATATGGGGCCGTATTTCAAGAGCTTTTCCCCCTTTATTGCGGCCATCATCGCGTTGTCGGCCTTTTCCAGCCTGCTGACGCTGATCGGTCTGACGGCGCCTACGGCGGATCTGAATGTGGTGGGCGGCTGGGCGCTGCTGGTCTTTGCCCTGATCACCTATTATAAGTGCAAGTGCGGCCTGCTGCATTATCTTAAGGGCTTCACCGAGCCGATCTTCATTCTGCTGCCGCTGAATATCATCGGTGAGGTGGCTACCCCGGTCTCGATGGCGTTCCGTCACTACGGCAATGTGCTGTCCGGGTCGGTGATCGCGGTGCTGATCACGGCGGCACTGCAGGGGCTGTCCAGGCTGGTGCTTGGCTGGCTGCCCGGTGTGCTGGGGCAGTTCCCGCTGCTGCAGGTGGGTGTTCCGGCCGTGCTGAGCCTATACTTTGATATTTTCAGCAGCTGCCTGCAGGCGTTTATCTTCGCCATGCTGACCATGCTGAATATTGCGGGGGCATTTCCCCAGGATGATTATGAAAAACGGAAGCAGAAAAAGCTTTCGAAAAAAAAGAACAAATAATTTTTGGAGGTATTTATCATGGAAATCGCAATCGGTATTATCTTGGGCTGCTGCGCCCTGGGCGCGGGCATCTGCATGGGCATCGGCGCTATCGGCCCCGGCGTGGGCGAAGGCCACGCGGTGGCGAACGCCTGTGAGGCCATCGGCCGCCAGCCGGAAAGCAAGGGTGCGGTAACTTCCACCATGATCATGGGCTGCGCCATTGCCGAGACCACCGGTATCTATTCGCTGGTGGTGGCCATCCTGCTGATCTTTGTGGCACCCAATATCATGGTGAATGTGCTGAAAAAAGCGATGGGGCTGTGATCTGTCCCCATGTATCGGAGTGAAGTGTTATGCAGTCGTTAGACATTATTACCGTCAATATCTGGCAGATCATCATCTCGCTGTGTAACCTGCTGATCATCTATCTGATCCTCCGCAAGTTCCTGTACGCACCGGTGCGGAAGATGCTGGACGAGCGCGAACAGGCGGTCGGCCGGCAGTATGCCGACGCCGAGCAGGCCAAGGCGGCCGCCGAGGCGGACAGGGCGGCGCTGGAGGAGCGTCTGCAGGGGGCCAGGGCCGAAGCCGATGCCATAGTGAAAACGGCCGCCGACACGGCTGCCCGGCAGGGTGAGCAGCTGGTGGCCGCCGCGCAGGAAAAGGCCGACCGCATCGTCCGGCAGGCCGAGGCTGACGCTGAGCTGGAGCGCCAGAAGGCGCAGTCCTCCGTCAAGCAGGAGATTGTGGATATCTCCGCCCTGATGGCGGAGCGGCTGCTGCAGCGGGAGATCACCCCGGCCGATCATCGCGCGATGATCGACGGCTTTATTGACGGCATCGGTGAGCCGGATGGCAAATAAGCCCCGGCTGCCGCACAGAAAGGAAAATACGCCATGACGGATATCAGCCGGGAATACGCTGCGGCGTTATTCTCACTTGCCCGCGAGACGGGCAGCCGCTACGGCACCGAGCTGGACACGGTGGAGCAGATCTTTGCCGCCGAGCCGGCGTATACCGAGCTGCTGGCCTCCCCGGGCATTCCGCTGCAGCAGCGCACCGCCGCCCTTGGGCAGGCGCTGGGCAATGCGGTATCGCCGCCGGTGCTGCACTTTCTGCAGCTGCTGTGTGAGCACGGGTATATCCGGCAGCTGCCGGCCTGCATCCGGGAATACCGGGCGCTGGAGCAGGCAGCCGACCGGCAGACCACCGCGCGGGTGGTCAGCGCCGCGGCGCTGACGCCGGAGCAGCAGCAGGCGCTGCAGCAGCGGCTGGAAAAGCTCAGCGGCCGCACGGTGCTGCTGCAATGCGAGACGGATCCCGCCCTGCTGGGCGGCGTGACCGTGTATATGGACGGCAGGGTGCTGGATGGGTCGCTCCGGCACCGCCTGCATGATATGAAAGAAGTGATGGAACAATGAAACAACGGCCGGATGAGATCAGCCATATTATCAAAGAGCAGATCAGGCACTATGAGGATCGCATTGAAATGGTGGAGACCGGCACCGTTATTCTGGTGGGCGACGGTATTGCGCGGGTATACGGCCTGCGCGGCTGCATGGCCGGTGAGCTGCTGGAATTTGACGGCGGCAGCTTCGGCATGGCGCAGAACCTGGAGGAAGAAACGGTCTCTGTTGCCATCCTCTCCGACCGCAGCGATATCCGCGAGGGCACGGCAGTGCACCGCACCGGGCGCGTGGTGAGCGTGCCGGTGGGCGAGGCGCTGCTGGGGCGTGTGGTCAATGCGCTGGGTGAGCCGATCGACGGCAAGGGGCCGGCAGTGTGCACCGAGGCCCTGCCCATCGAGGCAGAGGCCCCCGGCATTATCGAGCGCAAGAGCGTATCGGTGCCGCTGCAGACCGGTATCAAGGCCATTGACAGTATGATCCCGATCGGCCGCGGCCAGCGTGAGCTGATTATCGGCGACCGCCAGACCGGTAAGACCGAAATTGCGGTGGATACCATCATCAACCAGAAAAACAGCGATGTGCTGTGCATTTATGTCGCTATCGGGCAGAAGGCTTCTTCGGTGGTGCAGCTGGCGGGTGAACTGACCCGCGCCGGCGCCATGGAGTATACCATCATCGTGTCCGCCAGCGCCTCGGACAGCGCGCCGCTGCAGTACATTGCCCCCTATGCGGGCTGCGCCATGGCGGAATACTTCCGTAAGCAGGGACGGGATGTGCTGATCATCTATGATGACCTGTCCAAGCACGCTGTGGCCTACCGGGCACTTTCCCTGCTGATCCGGCGGCCGCCGGGCCGCGAGGCCTACCCCGGTGATGTGTTCTACCTGCATTCCCGCCTGCTGGAGCGGGCGGCGTGCGTTGCACCGGAGTATGGCGGCGGTTCCATCACGGCACTGCCGATCATCGAGACGCAGGCGGGTGATGTGTCCGCCTATATCCCGACCAATGTCATTTCCATCACGGACGGGCAGATCTTCCTGGAGACCGAATTGTTCCATGAGGGCATTATGCCGGCAATCAATCCCGGTATTTCGGTCAGCCGCGTGGGCGGTTCCGCCCAGCTGAAATCCATGAAGAAGGTGGCCGGTGAGCTGAAGCTGCTGTATTCGCAGTATCGTGAGCTGCAGTCCTTTGCCCAGTTTGGCAGTGACCTGGATGCGGATACTAAGGCGCGTCTGGCACTGGGCGACCGCATTGTGGAAGTGCTCAAGCAGAACCGCAACAGCCCGGTCACCGTTGGCTGCCAGGTGGCGATCATTTATGCCGTCACCAAGGGCTATCTGGACGCGGTGCCGGTGAATAAGGTGAAGGATTACGAGGCATGGCTGTATGACCAGCTGCTGCATGTGCAGCCGGAGCTGCACGCGCGGCTGGATGAGGGCCATTTTGACGACGCGGATGTGGAGGGCCTGAAGGCGCTTCTGTCCACATGGCAGGGGTGAGTGCATGGGAGCGGATATTAAGACCCTGCGCACCCGGATCCGGAGCGTGGATTCGACCATGCACCTGACCAAGGCCATGGGGCTGGTGGCTTCCTCCAAGATCCGCCGGGCCAATGACCAGATGCAGAAGGGACGCCAGTATGCGGCGGCGATGGAGCAGGCGGTGCATCTGCTGACCACCTGCGATGAATGCCGCCGCAGCCCCTACATGCGTCCGGTGCCGCCGGACGGCGTGACCCGGCTGATTGTGATCGCCGGTGACCGCGGCCTGGCTGGCGGCTATAATGCCAATGTGTTCCGGCTGATGCGGGAATACCCCGATGTGCAGATCACGGCCATCGGCAAGCGTGCCTGTGACCGCTATGGGCAGCCGTTTATCTCGTCCGAGACCTTTTCCTATGCCGATGCCCGGCGGATGGCCGGGGAGCTGTGCGCGGAGTTTACCGCGGGGCGGCTGGACCGGCTGGGTATCGTGTGCACGCAGTATGTGTCCATGATGAGCCAGACGGCCGAGGTGCGCTGGGTGCTGCCGCTGCAGGCGGACGGCGCGGCGGCCAATGCCGCCGTCATTTTTGAGCCGGATGAGCGCACAGTGCTGGATGCGGCGGTGCCGGATTATGTGGCCGGTGTGCTGATCGCAGTCGTGCGGGAAAGCTTTGCCAGTGAGGTGGCCGCCCGCCGGGTGGCCATGGATTCGGCCGGCAAGAATGCCCAGGCTATGATCGACGATTTGCGGCTGCAGTATAACCGCGCACGGCAGAGCACCATCACCCAGGAGATCACGGAGATCGTAGCCGGCTCCTGAGGCGCGTGACGATCACCTTTGCAGTTAAAAAAGGAGGAAATACGAATGGCGCAACAATCAACCGGCCGCGTGGTGCAGGTTATGGGTCCTGTGGTGGATGTGCGTTTTGAAGACGGCACGCTGCCCTCGCTGAACAATGCCCTGACCGTACCGGTCGGCGACCGCACCCTGACGGTGGAGGTGGCGCAGCATATCGGCGACAGCACGGCGCGCTGCATCGCCATGGACTCCACCGACGGCCTGACGCGCGACACCCCCGTGACCGATACCGGGCACCCCATTCAGGTGCCGGTGGGCAAACAGACCCTTGGCCGGATATTCAATGTGCTGGGTGAGCCGGTGGATAATCTGCCGGCCCCGGCCGATGCGGAGCACTGGGATATTCACCGCCAGGCGCCCGCCTTTGATGAGCTTTCCACCTCGACCGAGATCCTGGAGACCGGCATCAAGGTTATCGACCTGCTGTGCCCCTATTCCAAGGGCGGCAAGATCGGCCTGTTCGGCGGTGCCGGCGTGGGCAAGACGGTGCTGATCATGGAGCTGATCAACAACATTGCCAAGCAGCACGGCGGCCTGTCGGTGTTCACCGGCGTGGGTGAGCGTACCCGTGAGGGCAACGACCTGTATAATGAGATGAAGGAGTCCGGCGTGCTGTCCAAGACCTCGTTGGTCTATGGGCAGATGAACGAGCCGCCGGGAGCCCGCATGCGGGTGGCACTGTCCGGCCTGACGATGGCGGAATATTTCCGCGACAGCGAGGGGCAGGATGTGCTGCTGTTCATTGATAACATCTTCCGCTTCACACAGGCCGGCAGCGAGGTTTCGGCTTTGCTGGGGCGGATGCCCTCGGCGGTGGGCTATCAGCCCACCCTGGCCAATGAGATGGGCGCTCTGCAGGAGCGCATTACCTCAACGAAAAAAGGCTCCATCACCTCGGTGCAGGCGGTATATGTGCCGGCGGATGACCTGACCGACCCGGCGCCGGCCACCACCTTTGCCCACCTGGATGCTACCACGGTGCTTTCCCGTGCAATCTCTTCCCAGGGTATTTACCCGGCCGTGGATCCGCTGGAGTCTACCAGCCGCATCCTGTCGCCGGACATCCTTGGCGAGGAGCATTATGCCGTGGCCAAGGAGGTGCAGCGGATCCTGCAGCGCTATAAGGAGCTGATGGATATTATCGCCATCATGGGCATGGATGAGCTGTCGGATGAGGACAAGCTGCTGGTGCAGCGGGCCCGCAAGCTGCAGCGCTTCCTTTCCCAGCCCTTTGATGTATCGGAGAAATTTACCGGTATCCCCGGCACCTATGTGCCGCTGGCGGAGACCATCCGCGGCTTTAAGGAGATCATTGAGGGCAAGCATGATGACCTGCCGGAGTCGGCTTTCCTGTTTGTCGGCACCATTGATGAGGCCGTGGCAAAGGCCAAAGGGGCGACGGCATGAACGCGTTCAGGCTGACCGTCTCCTCCCCGGACGGCGATCTTTTCGATGGGGAGGCCACCTTCCTCGCTCTGCGGGGGACAGAGGGTGAGCTGGCGATCATGGCGGGGCATGTGCCCTTTGTTACAGCTGTGGCGCCCGGCGCCTGTACGCTGGAGCTGCCGGACGGCAGTGTGCGCGGGGCGCAGATGCAGGATGGGCTGCTGACCGTAGCAGCCGATCGGGTGACGCTGCTTTCCGGCAGCTTTGCCTGGGAGAAATAAAAAACAGCGCGTATAGATTGACGAGATCTATACGCGCTGTTTTTACTGTTTGCTTTTTGCTTATTTCTCCAGCAGGTGCGCCTTGATGTAGTCGGCGCTCATTTTGATGGACTCCATCGGCTTGCCGGTGGAATACACCTCGTCCTCTACCACAAAGTATTTCACACCGCATTCTTCGCCCGTGCGGATAATGCCGGGGAAATTCATATTGCCGCGGCCGATCTCAATGCGCTGCGGGCCGTGGTGCTGCTCGTTCCACTCGCCGATAAAGGGATACACATGGTCGGCCTCCACATCCTTCAGGTGGATAATGTTGATGCGCCCGCGCAGCTCCTCAATCAGCGCCCGCACATCCACGCCGGCCAGCTGCGTCCAGGCCACATCCAGGTTGAAGCAGGTGGTTTCGGGATCCAGCCCTTCCTTGAGGTAGTCAAACATGGTTTTGCCCTCGTAGGCCTTGAACCGATTGGAAAACTCAAAGGAATGGTTGTGGTAGGAAAGCACCATGCCATAGGTGGCATAGATCTTCGCCATCTCGTTGAACTTGGCGATGAAGCCCTGCAGCTCCTCCAGCGTATTGCAGGGGTGGCCGCCGATGCCGATCTCGTTGGTGCCGAGGATGCGGTGGTAATTCACCGTACCCTCCACATCCTCGCAGATGCGTTCCCAGCTGTAGTGGGTACCGACGATGCGGATGCCGCACTCATCGGCGTAGGCGCGGAATTGTTCGGGGGATATGTAATCGTAGGTGCCGGCGGTCTGCGCCTGCGTGTAGCCGCACTGCTGCATCCAGCGGAACGCGGCCAGGGTGCTCTCGGCTGTTGTGAATTCCTGGCCAATGGACCAGAGCTGTAAACCAAATTCTTTCATGGGGGGACCTCCTTCATTATGGTAGCCCCATCATAAAGCAATCGCCGGCGTGTGTCAAGGGGGAATTTTCCTGCATTTTACGCAGATTTTTCTATGCAAGCGGAAAATTATATGCTATACTGAAAATATCATCGACAGGCGTATATGCCCTTGCCGGTCGATGATATGAAGCTTAAACATACAGGAGGAAGCAATATGCTGGATTTCAATGCGAAAAAAGGCTTTATATGTGATATGGACGGTGTCATCTACCACGGCAACCGTGTTCTGCCCGGTGTGGCGGAGTTTATCAACTGGCTGCATGAGGAGAAAAAGGAGTACCTGTTCCTGACCAATAACAGCGGCTATACCCCGCGTGAGCTGCACCAGAAGCTGGCGCGTATGGGGCTGGATGTGCCGGAATGCCACTTCTATACCAGCGCACTGGCTACGGCGGCGTTTCTGAGTGAACAGGCGCCCGGCTGTTCGGCGTATGTGATCGGCGAGGCGGGGCTGTTCAACGCCCTGTACGATGTCGGTATCACCATGAATGATGTGAATCCCGACTATGTGGTGGTGGGCGAGGCCAAGGCCTATTCCCTGGACACCCTTACCAAGGCGACCAACCTGGTGCTGGGCGGCGCCAAGCTGATCGGCGCCAATTCGGATGTTTCCGGCCCGATCGAGAACGGCATTGCCCCGGCCTGCCGGGCGCTGGTGGCGCCCATTGAGATGGCCACCGGCAAGCAGGCCTATTTCTGCGGCAAGCCGAACCCGCTGATGATGCACACCGGCCTGCGCCTGCTGGGCTGCCATTCGGCCGAGGCGGCCATCATCGGCGACCGCATGGATACCGATGTCCTCTCCGGGCTGGAGAGCGGTATCTCCACCGTGCTGGTGCTGTCGGGTGTCTCCACCCGGCGGACGCTGGACACCTATGCCTACCGCCCGAGTGTGGTGCTGGATGGCGTGGGGGATATTGTTACCGCCGCCCACGCAGCCAAAAAGGCCAACTGAACACCATAAACAGAAACCGAAAAAACGCCGGAGCCCCCGGCGTTTTTTCTGCCTTAAAGAAATCTTAAAGGCTTTGCCGCTTTTTTCTTAAAGCGGCCGCCCCTATAATAGAACCTGTGAGGAGGAAAAACACCATGGCTGACACGACCATTTTGATCTGCGATGACGAAAAGGACATTGTATCCGCACTGAAGATCTATCTGGAGGCGGAGGGCTACCGCACCCTGGCGGCCTATGATGGGCAGCAGGCACTGGAGCTGCTGGAAAGCAACAGCGTGCAGCTGGTGCTGATGGATGTGATGATGCCGCGTATGGATGGCATCACGGCCATCGCCCGGCTGCGGGAACAGCACAATCTGCCGGTGATCCTGCTGACGGCCAAGGGTGAGGATACCGACAAGGTGCTGGGACTGAATGTGGGGGCGGATGACTATGTGGTGAAGCCCTTTAACCCGGTGGAGCTGCTGGCGCGGGTGCGTTCGCAGCTGCGGCGGTATATGCGGCTGGGCAGCTGCCCGGCTGCGCCGGCGCAGCCGGGGGAATGTGCCGTTGGCGGCCTGTGGCTGGATGACCGCGCCAAGCAGGTGCGGCTGGAGGGGGAGCCGGTCAGCCTGACCCCCACGGAGTACGAGATCCTCAAGCTGCTGATGCAGCACCCCGGCGAGGTGCTTTCCCCCAAGGAAATCTACCGCCGGGTATGGAAGGGCGACCCGCTGGGCAGCGAGGGCACCGTGGCGGTGCATATCCGCCATCTGCGGGAGAAAATCGAGATCGACCCGGCGGATCCGCGCTACATCAAGGTGGTGTGGGGGCAGGGATATATGCTGGCGAAGGACCGGCAGGAAGCATGAGGTGACAAACGATGGTAGGAAAGAAATGGCGCAGCAGTCTGCCGGCCAAGGTGGCGGCGTTTCTGCTGGCGGTGCTGCTGTTTATTAGCGGCACGGTGCTGGTGGGCGGCACGGTGGTGCTGCTGGCGCTGGGCGGCGAGGCCGGCACCCCGCAGGCGGCGCAGGAGGCTGTCGGTGAGATGCTGCTGGGGCAGATACATGAAAATTATTCACTTGAAATGATCGCATCCATCTGTCTTAACGGGGGCGACCCGTCGGAGCTGCTGCAGCCGGGCGTTGCCTACACGGTCAGGGACAGCAGCGGTAAGGAGCTGTATACAAGCTACCACGGGGAGGACTATGTGGCCAAGCTGACCGACACCGCCTGGTTCTACGGCGATGGTGAGGGCGCGTACGACACGGTCACGGTCACGCGGTATCTGCTGAAGGATACGGCCGAGATGGGCTGGAGCCTGCAGCTGGTTGGACAGGCCGGCAGCTGGTACCGGCAGTGGCCGGCACGGCTGATCGGCGGCGGGGTGTGCCTGCTGCTGGCGCTGGTGTTGGTGATCTACCTGTGCTGTGCCGCCGGCTGGCGGCCGGAGGCGACGGCGCCGGTCTGCAATGCGGTGGACCGCATCCCGTTTGACCTGTACACGGTGCTTTGCGGCAGCCTGTTTGTGCTGTTATGTTATAGCTTTTCGGCGGTCATTAACGGCACATCGCTGTGGCCGATGCTGTGTGCAGCAGGCGTTGTATATATCCTTTTCGTTATACTCTTCTTGTTTTATACTCTCAGTTTTTCCACGCGGATCAAAACCCATACGCTGTGGCGCAATACCCTTATCGGGCGGCTGCTGCGGTGGCTGGGGACGGCGCTGCAGGGTCTGCCGCTGGTGTGGAAAACCGCGCTGGTGCTGGTGGGGGTTGCACTGCTGGAATTTTTCCTGCTGATCACCGATAACAGCGTCGTGATCCTTTGGATGCAGGCGGTCATTATCCCCTTGGGCATCCTCTATGCCCTGGGGCTGCGGCGGCTGCAGACCGCCGCCCGGGAGATTGCCCAGGGCAATCTCAATTATTCCATTGATACCCGGTATATGAGCCCGGAGCAGCGCCGCACGGCGCAGCAGCTGGAGCATATCAGCGACGGAATATCCGGCGCGGTGGAGGCGCGGCTGAAAAGTGAGCGCTTCAAGACCGAGCTGATCACCAATATCTCGCACGATATCAAGACCCCGCTGACCTCCATTATCAATTATGTGGATCTGCTGCAGAAGGAACAGCCGGAAAGCGAGAAAATGCAGGCGTATCTGGCGGTGCTGGAACGGCAGTCTGCCCGCATGAAAAAGCTGATCGAGGATCTGGTGGAGGCATCCAAGGCGTCCACCGGCAACCTGCCGGTGCATCCGGCCCCCTGCGGGCTGGCCGTGCTGCTGGAGCAGGCCGTGGGGGAATATACCGAAAAGGCGCAGGCGGCCGGGCTGGAGCTGCGGCTGGAGACCCCGCCGCAGCCGGTGACGGTGCTGGCGGACGGTAAACACCTGTGGCGGGTATTTGATAATCTGCTGAACAATGCCTGTAAGTACGCCATGCCCGGCACCCGGGTATATCTGGATCTCTGCACGGTGGGTGGCTGGGCGCAGATCACCTTCCGCAATGTCTCCCGTGCCCCGCTGAATATCAGCAGTGAGGAACTGATGGAGCGCTTTGTGCGCGGTGACAGCTCCCGCAATACCGAGGGCAGTGGGCTGGGTCTGGCGATCGCCCGCAGCCTGGTGGAGCTGCAGCACGGCCAGCTGGCGCTGACGGTGGACGGCGATCTATTCAAGGTGATCGTGACGCTGCCGCTGCTGCCGGCGCCGCCGGAGGCGGCACCATGAGCGCCGCGCGGCTCAACCTCCTGATCGGCGGGCTGTTTTTCCTGTGCTATGCATACCAGCTTGTGTATCTGCTGGCCTCATTGCTGCCGGCCAGAAAACAGCGCCTGCCGGCCAGGCGGCACCGCTTTGCGGTGCTGATCGCGGCGCGCAATGAGCAGGCGGTGCTGGGGCAGCTGCTGAAAAGCCTGGCCGCACAGCGGTATCCGCGGGAGCGCTTTACCGTATGCGTGGTGGCGGATAATTGCACCGATGCGACTGCGGCAGTAGCGCTGGCCCATGGGGCGCGGGTGTTCACCCGGCAGGATGCCCACCGGGTGGGTAAGGGCTACGCCCTGGATTTTCTGCTGCACCGGCTGTGGGAAACGGCCGGCAATGATGCCTATGACGCCTATCTGGTGCTGGATGCGGATAATCTGCTGGAGCCGGATTACCTGCAGCAGATGGATACGACCCTCTCGCAGGGCTATGATGTGGTGACCGGCTACCGCAACAGTAAGAACTACGGCGATAATTGGATCAGCGCCGGGTATGCCCTGTGGTTTCTCCGGGATAGCCGGCAGCTGAACGGCGCCCGTGCGCGGCTGGGGATCGGCTGTGTGGTGTCCGGCACCGGCTTTGCCTTTACCCACGCGGTGGCGCAGCGGCAGGGCGGGTGGCCGTTCCATACGCTGACGGAGGATACCGAATTTACCGCGGCTCACCTGTGTGCCGGTGACCGCATTGGCTACTGCCCACAGGCAGTGCTGTATGATGAGCAACCGGTGCGGATATCCCAGTCCATGCGGCAGCGGATGCGCTGGGCCAAGGGGTACTTTCAGGTGCTGCGGCGGTATGGGCGCCGGCTGACGGCCGGTGCGCTGCGGGGCTGCTTCGCCTGCTATGATCTGATGGCGGCGATCCTGCCGGCCTTTGTGCTCTCACTGGTGTCGCTGGCGGTGAACGGAGCCGATGCGGTGGCGTGCGCCGCAGCAGGGCGGCCGGCCTGGCCGGCACTGCTGGCGCTGGGGCAGGCGGTTCTCGGTGCCTGCGGCACGCTGTATCTCTTTGGCGGGGTAACGCTGGTGACCGAGTGGCGGCGTATCCGCGTTCCGGCCGCGAAAAAGCTGGGGTACTTTCTGCTGTTTCCGCTGTTCATGCTCACCTATCTGCCGGCGGCAGTGGCGGCGCTGTTCTGCCGTGTGGGCTGGAAGCCGGTGGAGCATACCCGTGCCCTATCGGTGGAACAGCTCAGCAGCCGCCAATGAAAAGAGACCGGGCACCGCGGAGAGGTTTCCGTGGTGCCCGGTTGACGGTTTTCGGTTGTTTCGCATCGGCTATCCGACAGCCGGCGTGGGTTATTCTTCGGCCTGCAGCAGTGCCTGTGTGGCGGCGCGCAGCTTTTCCTCCAGCGCGCCTGCTGCGGCGGCATCCTTGCCGGTGGCAGTGATATAGGCCTTGATCTTCGGCTCGGTGCCGGAGGGGCGCACGATCACGCCGGCGTTGTTTTCCAGCGTGTAGGCCAGCACATTGGAGCGGGGCAGGGTCAGCGGCGTATCCACACCGGTCACGGCATCGTGGTGCACCCGTTCGCGGTAGTCGGCGCAGCCGAGCACCCGCAGTCCGCCGATCTCGGTCGGCGGCGTCTGCCGCAGGTTGTCCATCAGGCGGGTCATGGTGTTCATCCCCTGCTCACCCTCAAAAGCCACATTGATCAGCGCATGGCTGTAATAGCCATATTCGCGGTAGAGCGTCTGCATCTGCTGCAGCAGAGAAATGCCCTGCGTGCGGTAGTAGGCAGCCATTTCCGTAATCAGCATGGAGGCCACCACGGCGTCCTTATCCCGCACATAGGAGCCGGCCAGATAGCCGTAGCTTTCCTCGAAGCCCAGGATATACCGCTCGGCGTGGCCCTCCTTCTCCAGCAGGCCGATCTGCTCACCGATGTACTTGAAGCCGGTCAGCACATTGCGCAGCTCACAGCCGTTGCGCTCGGCAATGGCGGCAGCCAGCCCGGTGGTCACAATGGTCTTCACCACCACCGGATCGGCCGGCAGGGTGCCGGCCTCCCGCCGGCCGCGGATGATGTAGTCCAGCAGCAGGCAGCCCACCTCATTGCCGGTCATCAGCGTGTAGTCGCTGCCGTTGCGCACGGCAATGCCCACGCGGTCGCAGTCGGGGTCGGTGGCCAGCAGCAGGTCGGGCTTTTCGGTCTCGGCCATGGCCAGCGCCCGCTCGAATGCCTGCCGGATCTCCGGGTTCGGATAGGGGGCGGTGGGGAAGTGGCCGTCCGGCAGCTCCTGCTCCGGCACCACCAGCACCTGCCCTGCGCCGATACGGCGCAGCACCTCGCGCACCGGCAGGTTGCCGGTGCCGTTGAGCGGGGTGTAGATAACCTTCAGCCCTGCCTCGGCGCATACGCCGGGGTGGATCTGCTGTGCCAATACCTCGCCGTAATAGCTTTCCAGCAGCTTTTCACCGATCAGGGTGATGCGCCCATCCGCCACGGCATCGGCATAGGCCACTGTCTGTACATCGTCAAAGATGTCCAGCGCCCGGATGCAGGTGGTCACAGCGCCGGCGTCGGCATCGGTCATCTGGCAGCCGTCGGCGCCATAGCATTTATAGCCATTGTACTTGGCCGGGTTGTGGCTGGCGGTGACCATAATGCCGGCCTGGCAGCCGTAATACCGCACCGCATAGGAGAGCAGCGGCGTCGGCTCCAGCTGCGGGAACAGGTGCACCTGTATCCCGTTGGCGGCCAGCACGCAGGCGGCCTCACGGGCGAAGTGATCCGACTTGATGCGGGAATCGTACGAAATGGCGACAGCCGAGGCGGCGTATCGGCCCTTCAGGTAGTTGGCCAGCCCCTGCGTTGCCTTGCGCACGGTGTAGATGTTCATGCGGTTTTCGCCCGCGCCGAGGATGCCGCGCAGCCCGCCGGTGCCGAACTCCAGCTCCCGGTAAAAGCGTTCGCGGATCTCCGCCGGCTGGCCGGCAATGGCCGCCAACTCCTCTGTCAGATCCGGGTCCTCTGTGGCCCGGCTGCACCACAGGGCATATTTTTCATCAATCGTCATTAGGATCGCTCCTTCCGGTATTTTTTACACCATCAGTATAGCACATCCGTGGCGCGTATGCAACACGGAAAAGCGCCGCCGTGGCGGCAAAAATGTTGCAAAAAAGGGCGAAAGCAGCCACTTTTCCGTGCCTTTTGTCCGGGATTTATGCCGGGTGGTAAAGCGTCTTGGCCCGCTGCTCCTCTTTGCCTGCCTCAATGGTGTAGCCCGCCTTTCGCAGGTCGGCGGCAATTTCCATCCACAGACTGTAGGCCTTTTCTTTTTCCCCCAGCTTTTCGTAGGCAAAGGCCTTGGAGTATTTGGCGTCATCATAGGCGGAATTTAACGCAATGGCGCGATCCCAGCATGCAAACGCTTCCGCCGGCTTTTCGGCATTCCAGCAGATATCGCCGCCGACCGTCAACAGCCGCCAGTCATCCGGAAAGCGCCGGCGCGCCTGTAAGAAGGCGGCGTAACCGTCTGCGTATTTTTTCGCGGCGCTGTGGGCATACAGCAGCAGCGCCCAGGGGGTCGGATTGCCCGGTTGTCCGTCGGCAAGCCGGCGTAGCTCGGTCAGCACGGCTTCGGCCTGACCGCAGCGGATCTGCAGGTCGATAAGCTGGGCGTAGGCGCGGAAATAGCCCGTCTCGTCGGTGGTACGGGAGGCCGCCATCGCCTGCTTCAGGTACAGGGTTGCTTGACTTTTCGCCTGTTCCGTCAGCCGGCAAAAGGCCGTTCCCCATACCCGTGCATCCTCGGCTGTCAGGGCGTTTATCTGCTCCAATTGCCGAAAGGCAGCGTCAGCCCGTGCAAAATCCTCAAGGTTTCCGGTGGCCTCGTAGACCACGGCCAGCCGTTGGGCATAATTGTCGTAGGCTTCAAAGTCTTTTTTGTAGAGGTCATCTACCGTGACGGCATAGGTTTCGGCGATTTTCGGAAGCAGCAGGGCATCCGGCAGCGTTTGGGCGCATTCCCAGCGGGAAATGCTCTGCACCGAGACCCCCAGTGCCTCGGCCGCTTGCTGCTGCGTCAGCCCGTGTGCGGTGCGGTATTTTTTTAGATTTTTTGCAAAGATCCGATTCATAACCAGTCTCCTTTTTACTTGTTGCGAGGCCTCTGTCTGTATTCTACCGTGTTGCGGCGTAAAAGTCCACCTCGCGTTTTATGAGTTGGGTATCGGTTTGTGAGGAACAGTGGCAAAAACCGGCAAGCACTCACACCGCTTTCCGTCTTGACGGTGTGCGGGCGGGTGTTGTATAATATACTGGGCATGTGTCTATTAGAAGACAGAACAAAACACAACGAAAGGAGAGGATGCCGATGAAACGCTGTCTTGCGTTGCTGACGGTGCTTTGCCTCCTGCTGGCCGGTATCCTCACCGGTTGCGGGGATGACGGCAGCGATAAGGGCTTCCGCTTTCCGCTGGCGCAGGAGCCGGCACAGCTTGACCCGCAGGCGCCGCAGGATGCGGCCGGCCTGACGGTGATCGCCTCGCTGTTTGAGGGGCTGACCCGGCTGGACAGCGAGGGCAATGCCGTGCCGGGCGCGGCGGATTGGACGGTATCGGCCGATGGGCTGACCTATACCTTCACCCTGCGGGAAAGCTACTGGAGCACCATTTCCGTGCGGGGGGAAAAGACCGATTGGGATGAACCGACCCGCGTTACGGCGGACGATTTTGTGTTCGGCTTTCAGCGGGCGGTGATGCCGGAGACGGCCTCGCCGCTGGCGCAGCAGTTGGATGGCATCGTCAATGCCCGCGATATCCGTGAGGGGCATAAAACCGCCAATACCCTCGGCGTGCATGCCGAGGGTGAGTACACGCTGGTCATCACGCTGGTGCAGCGGGATGAGCATTTTCCGACCCGGCTGGCGGCGGCGCCGTTTCTGCCGTGCAACCGGGCGTTCTTCCAGTACACGGCTGGGCGCTACGGCCTGGAAAAGGCCTATCTGCTGACCAATGGCCCCTTCACCCTGGCGGCGTGGAACCACGGCGAATCGCTGCTGCTGCGCCGCCATGAGCAGTACCACGCCGCGCAGGATATCCTGCCGCAGGCGGTGCGCTATGTGATCGGTACGGCGGATCCGGTGGAGGCGCTGAATACGGGTACCATGGATGCCGAGCTGCTGCCGGCGGATCGTCTGCAGGAGGCCGCCGCAGCTGGTATCCGGCTGGTCGGGCTGCGGGACACCGTGCGCAGCGTGTATTTCAACACCCGCGATACAGCGCTGAGCAATGCCGATGTGCGCCGGGCGCTGCGGGACAGTGTGGAATGGGAAAGCATCTATGCCTATCTGGAGGAGCTGGGGGAGCAGCCGGCCGCCGGCTATATTGCCCCCGATGCGACGGTCAATGGCAGTGAGCTGTACCGCAGCGATGCCAACGATGCCCGCCTGCAGACGCGGGCGGCACAGGCGCAGGAAAGCCTTGGCGCCGGGCTGCGGGCACTGTATCCGGAGGCGAAAAGCCCGGCGCTGCCGACGCTGCGTGTGTTGGCTGCTGATGGGGAACAGAGTGCCAATCTGGCGCGGTATCTTATACAATCCTGGCAGAAAAACCTGAATTTGTCCTGTCAGCTGGAGCTTGTCAGCGAAAGTGCATTGACTGCCCGGATGAACGCCGGCAATTATCAGGTCGCCATTGCGGCGGTCACGGCGCAGGGGCTTTCCGGTGCCGAGAACCTGCAGGCCTACGGCACCGGCGCGGCCGGCAATCTGACCGGTTACACCAGCGCAGCATTTGATACGGCACTGGCGGCTGCACTGACCGGCGGCCGCGCGGAGCTCACCGCGGCCGAAATGCGGCTGCGGGAGGATTGCCCCACGGTGCCGCTGAGCTTTGTTACCCGCTATTACGGCGTTGCTGCCGGGGATGAGGGCGTTTTGGTGCGCCCCTTCAATGGCGGCGCCTACGGCGCGGCCTTTGATTTCCGCCAGGCACGCAAAAAAGGCTGAAAAAAGCAAAAAAGACTCCCCCTGTGACCGGCAGCGCCGGTTGCAGGGGGAGTTTGTGTTGGTTCGCTATTTTGTGCCGGGGCGGATCAGGCCAATTCTTGCCGGCTTTTGGCCAGCGCGGCGGCAATCACGGCATCCATATCGTAGTACCGGTATTCGCCCAGCCGGCCGCCGAAGATCACCTGCGGCTCACGGTCGGCCAGCCGGCGGTAGGCGGCGTACAGGGCGTCATTGGCGGCGTCGTTGACCGGATAGTGCGGTTCACAGCCCGGCCGCCATGCGGCGCTGTATTCCCGGCTGATGACCGTTTTCGGCTGCCCGCCCTTGCCGAACCATTTGTGCTCGATCACGCGGGTGTAGGGCGTTTCGCGGTCGGTATAGTTGATGACCGCATGACCCTGAAAATCGGGGATATCCAGTATTTCCGTCTCAAAGCGCACGGCACGGTACTCCAATGCCCCCAGCTGGTAGCCGAAATAGGCGTCGATGGGGCCGGTATAAACCACCCGGCGAGCCATGGCGTCCAGCCGCGCCTTATCGGGCAGGTAATCCACGCCCAGCTGTACCTCGCTGCTCTCCAGCAGGGCAGCGGCCAGTGCGGTGTAGCCGCCCTGGGGGATCCCCTGGTAGCGGGAGCCGAAATAGTTGTTGTCGTAGGTCAGCCGGACCGGGAGCCGCCGGATGATAAAGGCCGGCAGCTCCCGGCAGGGGCGTCCCCACTGCTTTTCGGTATAGCCGCGGATCAGCTTTTCGTAAATATCCACCCCCACCAGGGAGATGGCCTGCTCCTCCAGGTTACGCGGCTGGCTGATGCCGGCGGTGCGGCGCTGCTGCGCAATGCGGGCGGCAGCCTCGGCGGGGGTGGTGACCCCCCACATCTGCCGGAAGGTGTGCATGTTGAACGGCAGGGAATAGCGCTGACCGTGATAGTCTGCCACCGGGGTGTGGATATACGGGCGAAAGGGCACCAGCCGGGTAACATATTCCCATAGGGCGGTGTCATCGGTGTGGAAAATGTGCGGCCCGTAGCGGTGGATCTCAATCCCCTCGACCGGCTCGGTGTAGGCCAGGCCGGCAATGTGCGGGCGGCGGTCGATCACCAGCACCCGTTTGCCGGCGGCGGTAGCCTCATGGGCAAAGGTGGCGCCATACAGGCCGGCGCCTACCACCAGATAGTCGTATTTCATGGCCGCCTCCGTGTGCTGTTTATAGGGTTTCGGCGCCGCCCTCCAGGGTTTCCGGCGGCAGTTCGGCCTTCAGCTCCCGCTGCAGCAGCTTTTGCACCGCGCCGGCGGGAGAAACATGGCCGTTGATGATGGCATTGACGGTAAATACAATGGGCATTTCTACCCCGGCACGGTCGGCCAGCGCCATGGCGGCCGGCAGGGCGTTGATGCCCTCCACCACCATCCCCACCTGCCGCACGGCCTCATCGGGTGGCACACCCTGCCCGATCAGCCGGCCGCAGCGGTTGTTGCGGCTGTGCTCACTGGTGCAGGTGACAATGAGATCGCCGACACCGGCCAGCCCGCCGAAGGTCTGCGGCCGGCAGCCGATGCGCTCCCCCAGCCGGGAAAGCTCCGCCAGGCCGCGGGTGATGAGGGCGGCGCGGGCGTTATCGCCGAAGCCCAGCCCGGCAGAGATGCCGGTGCCCAGGGCAATGATGTTTTTCAGCGCGCCGGCGATCTCAACGCCGCGCCGGTCGCGGCTGGTGTAGACCCGCATGAAAGGGCTGGTGAAGCAGCGCTGCACCTGTGCGGCAATGGCATCGTCCGGGTGTGCTGCCACAATGGTGGTGGGCAGCCCCAGGGCAACCTCCTCGGCGTGTGTGGGGCCGGAAAGGGCCACACACGCCACCGTATCCGTGCCCAGCTCCTCCTGCATCACCTCGGTCAGGGTCAGCAGGGTGTCGGGCTCAATGCCCTTGGCGGCGTCCACCAGGATCTGGCCAGCCGTGATGAACGGCCGCACGGCGCGGGCCGTGGTGCGCACATAGGGGGAAGGCACGGCAAACAGCAGAATATCCTTGTCCCGGCAGGCAGTGCCGAGATCGGCCGTGTAGGTGATGGCCTCCGGCAGCTCCATATGCGGCAGCTTCGGATGCCGGCGGGTGGTGCGCAGCACCTCCAGCTCCTGCGGCAGTGCCGACCAAACGGTGACGGCCTTGCCGGTAAGGCTCAGCATGCGGGCCAGTGCGGCTCCCCAGGTGCCGGCGCCCAGCACGCCGACGCTATAGGCAGTTTTCTGTTCCATGCGGCTCCTTTCTTCACTGCGGAAAAGAATCCCCGGCGGCGCCGTGTGCACCCGGAGGGGCGGCAGAGAGCGTTTCTGCCGGGTCTCAGATCTCGGTTACGGTATCCGATTGGCACAGCTCGATGATTTTGGCAATGGCGACGGATACCTCGCTGTCAATGTAGCTGTGGTTTTTCCCGGAGGCGATGCAGCGGTCAAAGGCGACGATCTCATAACGGATCCCCTCGCCGTCCAGCTTGTAAAAGCAGCGCTTATTATCGGCGGGGTTTTCGTACCGGATCTCAAAATAGTCGGTCTTCCACCACGGGGCGGGCACATAGACATAGCCCTTTGTGCCGGTGATGATCAGCTCGCCCTCGGATTTGGCTGCCTTGGCGACCTTGATCGACGCCACGGCCTCCGGGTAGACAAAATCAATTTTGGTGAACCCGTCAAATTGCTTTTCCTTATCTAGATAATGGGTCACGACGCGCGCGTCGGAATAGGCGGTCCCCAAAAGCTGGAATATCGGCAGCAGGGCGGTCGGCCCCCAGGTGGAAATGCTGTTCCACTTGTTTTCGAGTGAGGACAGGTCATCGCTCATGCTGGTGCAGGTGGCATCCACGGAGACCACCTTGCCGATCTCGCCGCTCTTTACCAGCAGCAGCAGGCGGGAATAGGCGGTTGAATAGGCGGTTTTGATGCTTTCCATCAGGGTGCAGTGCTCCTTTTCGGCCAATGCAAAGAGCTCCCGGCATTCCTCTGCCGTGCAGGCGATGGGGGATTCACAGAGCACATGCTTTTTGGACTGAAGCAGCGCTTTTATCTGTTCATAGTGCTTATCCGGTGTTGTGACCACATAGTAGGCATCGGCGTCCGATTCAACGATCTCAACGCCGTTGACATACCGGCTCTCGTTCTTGAATTTTGTTCCGACGAAGGTGTTTCCCAGAACCGTGATCTGCAGCCGGTGCTTTTCGGAGCGCAGATCGGAGCTGGAGACCCCGACGGTCCTATCCAGATAGACTACCTTACAATATTCATTCAGATAGTCAAACTTGCCTTCCCAATCGGACCCGACGGTAAAAATATCCACACCGTACCGGCGGATATCGTCGATCTTCTGTCCCTCATACTCCTCTACGATGATCTCGTCGGCAATGCCGGTGTTTTTCACCGCTTCTACGCGTTCCATCAGGGACTGCTGCACATTGATCTTTCCGCGGGATTTATCAAAATCGTCCGCGGTCACGCCGACAATCAGGTAATCGCCCAGCGCCTTTGCCCTCTCCAGCAGGCGGATGTGTCCATAGTGCAGAAGATCGTATGTGCCGTATGTGATGACCTTTATCAATCTTGTCCCTCCCAGTATTCCGGTGTTGCTTCGGCGCTTTCTACGGGGATCAGAGCAGACCCCGCGCCTGCATATCCTTCAGCGCATTGACCAGCGTGGTATTGTCTTCCTTTGTCAGATGGCCGATGTGCCCGACGCGGAAGATCTTTTCCTTCAGCTCTCCGCCGTTGGGGCAGACCCAGATGCCATACTCGTCCTTCAGCGTGGTAAAGATCGCGTAGGCTGACCCGTGCAGCGGGCGCAGCGGGGTCACCGCATTGGACAGGGCATCGGACAGAATCTCCAGGGGGAGATCCCGGATCTTTTCGCGGAAATCCGCAGCCAGCTCAGCTGTCCGGCGGATCTCTGCCTGCACGCCTCCCTGCTGCTCGATCTCCTGCAGCCTTGCGTGGATCTGGAGCAGGGTGCCCACTGCCGGTGTGAACGGGGTCTGTCCGCGCTCCCCGTTTTTCAGGGCAGATTTCAGGTCGAGGTACATGCATTTGGCATCGTGCGCCTCCACCCGCCGGACAGCCTCTTCGGACAGGACGATGATGGATACGCCGGGCGGGCAGGCCAGCGCCTTCTGCGATCCGGTCAGCAGCACCTGAACCCCCTGCTCCTCCATGTTCAGCTCATCGGCCAGGAAGGAGCTGATGGCGTCCACGACCAGGAAGATGCCGTTCTTTTCGCAGAATTCATGGATCAGGTCGAGGTCATAGCGGACGCCTGTGGAGGTCTCGTGGATGTTTACGAGGAAGCCGGTAAAGCCCTTTTGGGCATACGGCTCCAGCTGCTCCCGCCGAAGTCCTTTGCCGGTTTCCAGGGTGATCGCCTCGTAGGGGATGTCGTGGATGCGGCACAGCTCCACAAAGCGGTGGCCGAAGCTGCCGCCGTTGACGACCAGCAGTTTGTCCCGGCGGTCGAACAGGTTTATCACGGCGGCTTCCATGGCGGCCGTGCCGGAGCCGGTAATAAAGACGGCCCGCGCATCCTCCCCGGCCTTGGCAAACCGCTTCATCAGAGCCTCGTTTTCCAGCATAACAGCGGAAAATTCCGGCGTCCGGAAGTAGGGAATCTGCTCCGCGCCGATCCGGCGCACGGTCTCGTCCGCCGTTACCGGCCCCACAGTGAAATTCAGCATGATGTCTTGTCCTTTCTGTACGGATGGATGGCCGCCTGTTTTACGGGCAGTCGGCCGATCCGATGTCTTCGATGTATGTCAGCAGCTGTTCAATTACATGCTCCGGCATAAAGGCCTTTATCCGGATGTCGCTGTCGGCGATCAGCCGTTCTGCCTCGGCACGGTCCGTATACAGTCGATACAGACTGTCTGCCAGCTGCTCGGCATCCCCCACCGGCGTGATCAGGCCGCAGGTATCCTGCAGTATTTCACGCACACCCGGCTCGCTATTGGTGGCAACCACCGGGAGGTGGTAATACATCGCCTCCAGTATGGCTGTCGGCAGCCCCTCTGCGGGGCTGGAATGGGCGTATACATAGGCAGCCGAGTAATAATTCTGCACATCATATCTTGCCCCGGTAAAGATGACCTGTTCTGTCAGCGCCAGCTCAGAAACCAGAGCCTCCAGCCGGGCTCTTTCGTTTCCGTCACCGACAAGCACCAGCCGCTTGCATAGGCCGTGCCGCTCCTTTAGGGCTTTGATCGCCCGGATCAGGGTGGCCTGGTCTTTATCCTTTTCCATTCTTCCGACCATCAGGACAAAATCCCCCATGGTCTCCTGCAGCTGCGCCACCTTGGCGGCATCGACCGTGCGCTCGGCCAGATTGATGGGATTGTATATCTGCACCTTGCGGATATGGTTGCGCGCATTGAAGGCAGCGACCTTTTCATCATCCTTGCAGGACAGACAGACCAGATTCCGGATCTTTCTGTATAGCGCCAAGAAGCCGGAACCGATCTCCTCATAGGAATATTCATTTCCGTGCAGCCAGGCGATCTTTTTTGCCCCCCGAAAATTCCCGGAAACAAAGGTCAGATCGTTATAGTGCCCGGCGAAGGCTATGGCCAGATCGGTTTTTCGGAGCTTGTGGGCATATAGCGGGCGGTACAGGCTCTGTATAACGGTAAACACCGTAAACGCAGCGGCAAAGGCGATCTGCCCGTAAAGTCCCCGTCGTTTCCACGAGCGGTATCTTTCCGGGCTGATGGCCCGGGGGAACCGGATGTGACAGACGGAGGCCTCTTTGGGGATCTCCTTTTCCATGTCGCGCAGGGACGGCTTCAGATTGATAATATCGATCTGATGGCCTGCGTGCAGGAGAAGCTTGATATAGTCGAGCCCGACTCTTTCAATGCCGCCGAACTGCAGCCCGTCGAATACAAAAGTCATTTTCATATCAGTTGTTCTTTTTCACCTTCGCTTTAAGTTTTTGCACCAGCAGTTTTTTCTCTTCCTTGTTCAGCAGGATATTGAATACGACAAAATAGGAGGGAATGGCCAGTCCGCCGATGATCGCAAAGAAGGTCAGCCACGAGTGGATATTGGTCAGCGGTTTGAGCAGGAAAAAGATGAGCCATATCACAAACAGGGCGATATAATTGCGGAATATCGTCTTGAGGAAGGTGAAATACGGCACCCCGATGGCCTTTTCTGCGTACATGGGCACCAGGAACAGATTGACCAGTGCCAATACACAGGTGCTGGTTCCGGCGATGGCGTAGACCCCCAGATCCGTAAAGCGGGTGATGATCAGTGTCAGCAGGGTGCTCACGCATCCGGCACAGAACACCATGATCGAGTATACCTTCACCCTGGCGATGGCAACGAACAGTGAGTGAATGCTGTACATATAGGCATTGACGATCACATTGATCAGGACCAGCAGCATCAGAATATTAATCTGCCGCAGATCCGCAGCGGAATACACATTGGCCGGCAGCCACAGGCGGAAGAAATCCGAACCGAATACGATGATGGCGGCAAAGGGCACGGTCAGAAACAGCCCCAGCACCTTGCAGGTGAAGCCGACCTCCTTTACAAGGCCCTCCTTGTCATCCTGCGCAACCAGGCCGGTGAATGAGGCAGAGAAGATATTGGACAAATACCCCAGCAGAGAGCCGACAGCGGTGGGGATCTGCTGAGCAACGGAGATCCGCCCCATGGCCTCCTGGCTGATCATCAGGTTGGCGATCAACAGGTCAAGGCCGTTGAGCAGCAGGTTGCTGACATTGGATAGCAGGATCCACAGTCCGGCCTTGGCAACGGTCAGGATCTTGCGGACGGAAAAGCGCTTCGGGCTGACGGAAAAGCCCGGCAGAAGCTTCCGCTTCAGGCACAGATAGGAGCATATAACAAAGAGGCTGGAGGCCACTGCCGAAATGCTGACAAAGTAAATGTGCGGCACGCAATAGGAGAACAGAATAATGGTCAGGAACATCTTGACCAGGTTTGAGCCGATCTGTACATAGGCGTGCAGGTCCATCCGGTTGACAACGAATGTGCTGGAAATATAGGCCGTGGACACAAACGACACGATCAGGTTGAGGAACGACAGGAAGAAGGTGATCTTCACATCCCGTACAAGCTCCGGCGAGACATGGATCAGGTGCTCAATATTGCCGACAATAAACAGGGAAGCGATCAGCACGACCAGGGACAAAACGGTATTGAACCAAAAAACCGAGGAGAAATAGCGTTTTGCTTCTTCCGTGTTTCCCTTATTGTACTCAACGGAGATGAAGCGGCTGGCCATGGAATTGATGGCCACGGTGATGAGACTGGCGTATTGCGTGAAATTGTTTGCCAGCGTGATAAAGCCGTATGCCGCCTCGCCCAGCTTGTCGACCACATAGGGCGACAACCAGAAATTAATGAAAAACTGGACGACAAACACAATAACGCTGGCAAACAGATTGACCAGCAGCTGCCTGTTTTTATTCATGGTTAAAGAATGACCTCCTTGGCCTCCAGCTTCTCTGTACTGGTCATCGGAAATTCGTAGATATAGTCCTTCAGCTCCTTGGCGATATACTCCGCTTCGGCGGCAAATGCCGCATCCCGATTAAAAAGCTGTGTGTTTCTCATGGATTTTTCGGGGATAAACTTCGTTTTGGGTTGTATATGTTGGGCATCCTGTATATCCAGAAAGGCGAAGATCCGCTTTTTTGTCTCTTCATAGCGGTAAACAAGATCCTCAAAGTGAATGCGCAGGATATTCGGATTATCACAGGGGATCTCGCATTGCCGCATTTTGCGGTAGTTTACGCAGAATTGCCGGACATCCATCGGGTAGGGGACCGCACTGCCGGCCTTGTCCCAATAGTATTTGTTCAGCAGAAAGACATCCCGCGGGTCACGCTCCACCACCACGGCCTTGCTGTTGTCGGTAAAGTAGTGCGCCATCCGGTGCAGATTGTGCGGCAGCAAAAACTGATCCAGGATCAGGTTGCTTTTCCCGATGCCCAGCTCGGCGTAGATCTTATCCAGAAATGTGCGTGCGCTGCCGTAAAAGGTCTCCTCATCCGCATAGGAGATCTGCATGGGCTTGTAGCGCAGTGCGGGCTTGAATACCTTCCGGTTGCCTGTGAGAATCCGGAGACCGCGGGTCACGGCCTTGTGGATATAGCCCTTCAGGAAGGGCCACTCCTGATAATACCAATAGGTCTCCGAAAACTGTGCATCGGTAATGGAATGGAGGAATTCCTGATAGTATTCCTCAAATTTGGGGCCGATCCTCCTCTTGTATTCTCCGACCCAAAAGTGCTTTTTGCAGAACAGGTCGTGCATGCACCGGCTGAAGGAATGCAGGGCCTCATCGCTGCGGATGGCGTTGTTTCCGCGCAGCAGCTTGTCCTCCAGGTCAAACATGCCGTTCGGGCAGTGCATAAAAACATATTCAAAATTTCCGTTGGTCGAGGTGTAACCCTCCACCTCGCTCAAAAGATCGGTCACAGCGGAGGAGCCGGAACCCATATAGCCGGCCGGAATGACGATTTTATTCATAGCAGTACTTTAACGGTAATTGAAGTGTACAATTGCCGTTCTCCTCTCTTTTTACCGGTTATTTCCCGGCTTGTGCATAATGCTTTTTCATGAAATGCTGTATGGCGGACCGGTAAAAGAACGGGTTGGTACACAACCGGATCCCCAGGGTCAGCTGCTTGCTTTGCGCAAAGTGCTGCTTCAGGCTTTGATAGCTCTGCAGCTTTTGCAGATCCCGCGCATATTTTTCGGAGCGGTACATTTCGGCAATCGCCTGCTCCCCGCATACGCGGGCGTGGGCGTATTCCTTGGCCAAAAGGTTGGCGGTCAGCTGCTGCCTGGCGCTGTTTGAGACGGATATGCTGCTTTCCCGTATCCGGTAGCGGAGCAGGCGCTGGTCGATATTGCCGACCCTATGCCCGGACAGGACCGCCCGGAGGACAAAGTCATAGTCCTCGGCCCCGGCGATATTCCGGTAGCCGCCCAGTGCCGTATAGAGGCTTTTCCGGCACAGCCATGTGGGGTGCAGCAGGCAGCTTCCCCATTTCAGATAGTGCCGGATGTTTTTCTCCTTTACCGGAAGGTCAAGCGCGCCGATGATTTGCCCCTGCTCGTCGATCTTTGTGATGCAGGCCCCAACCAGGTCCAGCTGGTGTTCCTGCAGGTAGGCCAGCTGTTTTTCCAGCCTGGTCCCGTCGGATATATCGTCTGCATCCATGCGGGCGATATACTCTCCCCGGGCAAGACCGATCCCCTTGTTCAGGGAGCCGACCAGCCCCAGGTTTTCCGGGTTGATCACATAGTTTACCCGACTGTCCTGCTGCGCATAGCGGCTGAGCAGGGCGTGCAGGTCTTCCCTTTGCGGATTGTCGTTAATGAGGATCAGTTCGAGGTTTTCGTGGGTCTGGTGCAGGATCGAATTGACGCTCTCTTCGATAAAGGGTGTTTCCTCATTGTAGGTGCTGAGTATGACACTGATTAGCTGCTGCATAGGTGCTATCTCCAATACTTCTTTTTGCTCTTTTCCATTTCAGCGGTATCTGTATGGCGCACAGCTGCTGGACGCCTATGACCATCATCGGCAAAAAGCCGTAGCTCAACAGATCATTGTCCGTAAAATTGATAAAGGCAACAACGATCAGCACGGCACAAACGAGCGGGGAATCCTTATGCTGCCGGTACAGCGCCCGATAGATCAGCAGCGTCAGCAGCAGCACAAGCACACCGTACCGGACGGTGATGTACAGATATCCGCTGTCCAGCACAATGCCGTTCCATTCGGAAGAGCCGACTATGACGGTGGCATTGAAATACTCGCCCGATTTCATAAAGTGCAGCAGGTGGATGCCAAACCGGTCGATGGCGGCCGCGCCGAGCAGGGTGCGGTTTGTCAGGATCCTGTCCATCCAGTACCACGCAGAAAGGGCGATCCCTCTGGATCTGAGCAGGGAGGGCAGAATGGAAAGCGCCGCTGCGCCCAGCATAGCGTAGCGGGCGGTGATGCTGACGGCTCTTCCGCACAGGCTGTGTGCCGGCTGCTTTCTGAAGAAGAGCACATACAGGATCAGAAGAAGTATGCCCAGAAAAGCGTTCCGGCTGCCGCATAGCCAATAGACGGCAAGATCCAAAGCCCCGAAAAGGAGCATATACCGCCTTTTGATCCCGGCCCGGTAAATGACCAGCAGGTACACGAGGATATAGAACAGACACAGGGGCAGGATATTGCTGTGGACAAAGCCAAATGAGTGGCGGGAAAAGTCGTCAAAATCCGTCCGGCGGCTCAGGGTATCCGGAAGAACGCCGAGGGCAAACAGCGCCAGAACGACCAGAGTAAAGAGCACCAGGCATTGCAGCGAGATGCGGTAGATCCTTTCCCGGTCGATATGGCGGGATATGGTGCCCATCAGCAGCACAATGATCCAGAAGAAGTCGCCGGAGGCGAGAAATACCGCTCCGCCGACAGCCAGAACGAGCAGGAGCCGATAGACCGCCTTTTCTTTCCATTTAAGCACAAAGGCCTGCACCAGCAAACAGCCGATAATGCCGATCTTCAAGGCCTTGGCAAGCAGTGCGGTATCCAGATACACGGTTGCCACATCCTCGATGAACAGGGCAAAAAAGAACAGAACATAGTAGAAATAAAACAGGATCTCACTCTTTTTTATTTGCTGGTGCAGCGCGGAACAGACATTCATTTATTTCCACCTTTCAACCTTCCTGTGCAGCGCGACAAACGCCTTTCGCGGTATGTGCAGGCGGTACAGCAGCAGCGCAGCATACAGCTTGCGCCGGATATTCCGGTCCCGGAGCACTGCGGAGCAGTGCTGATCCAAAAACGCTCTGCAGTAATCGACCGCCTCGTTGAATGCCGGGTCGCACGGTGCCGTCAGGTAGATGCGGAAGCAGTTGGAGCACTGATAGGCCATTACGGCCTGCATAACCGCGGGAGAGCCGTGCTCAAAATACCGGATGATCCTCTTGCCGATCTCCAGTATGTCCAGATCTCTGGCGGTGAATTTTTTCGTGGTGATGCTGTTTTTCCGGTGCCGGTATCCGTAGAACCGGGCGTTGCTGTAAACAACTGCCGCCGATCCGGCGATAGCCTGATACAGGAATTCGTTGTCCTCAAACAGTATCCCGGACATAAACCGCAGATCCTCAAATACATCCCTCCGGTACAGCTTGCCGCAGGCGGAGGTGGATATCTCCTTTTGGTACAGGAAGCTGCACAGAGCCTCCTCGGTGTTAAAAACGCGTGTTACCGTGCTGGCGCTGTAGGCGACCGGTTCCCCGTCCGTGAAGTGTGCAATCTCGCAGCAGGCTATCCGGGCATTGCCGGCGTGCAGAAGCTCATACAGATGCCGGATCATGGAGCTTTCGATCATATCATCGCTGTCCACGAACAGGAGGTATTCTCCCCCGGCGTGGTCTATGCCCATATTGCGGGTATCTGACAGGCCGCTGTTGTCCTTTTTGTAGTAGCGGATCCGTGGGTCCTCGTTCAGCAGCCTTTGGCAGACGGCCTCGCTGTCATCGGTGGAGCCGTCATTGACCAGGAGGATCTCAAGGTTCTCATAGGTCTGCTGCCGTATGCTGCTGACACACGCCTCCAGGTAACCCATCACATTGTATACAGGCACGATGACGGAAATCAACGGTGCGGCAACGGCGCTCTCACTGTGGTTTTTCATCCGTAAACACTCCCATATAGTCTCCGCAGATCTTTTCCCAGGTGTAGGCCTCGGCAACCCGGTTCCTCGCCTTTTGCCCCATCTGCAGGATGTCCTCCTCTGACATGGCATCGGCCCTGTCGATCAGCCCGGCCAGCTCGCCGTTTTCGCGTCCCCAGTACAGGGCGCTGTCTTCGGCCACCTCACGGTTAAAGCCGACATCCACCAGCAGGTTCAGGTCCGTGCTGCCCAGCGCTTCGATCAGGGAGGGGTTCGTGCCGCCGACCGTATGCCCATGGAAGTAGGCGTACGCATTTTCCCGGATCTTTTTCAGCAGCTCCTGATCGTATACGGTGCCGACGAATTTGATGCGCTTATCCTGCTTGAAGTGGAGGCGTTCCTCCAGCACATTCAAAAACTTGTCATTCACATTGGTGATCAGGGCAAAATCCCGCTCAGAGTGGGACTGCATGAATTCCCGGATCATGATCTCGAAGGAATTTTCCGGCACAAAGCGGCCGACAACCAGGTAGTAGCTCTTGGGGGACAGCCCTTTTTCGGCGTACCAGGCAGCCAGCTTCTCGTCGTCGTCCGCCAGCTGGCTGCGGCGGGTCTCCGCCCCGTAGGCGATATAGGTGGTCTTCGGCTGATAGGCCGCATAGGTGGTCCGGATGTATTTTTCGATGTTGACGCTGTCGCAGATCAGCAGGTCCGCGTGCTTGGTCATCATTTTCTCCGAGACCTTCCAATAGCGGCGCACCGGTGCCGGCCATTTGGCCCGCAGCCACTCGTGCCCGTCGGGATTGACATATACCACGCCGCCAAGCTTATGAATGCGGCGCTGATAATGGGCGGCAAAGGGGCCGATGCGGCAGGCCAGGATGTAGACGATGGGATGCTCGATGTGGTGCTGTTCGATGTAGGCGCAGCACTGGTGCAGGGCGGCCACATCGTACCAGATGGCCTGTGCGGGGCCGATATTCGGCACCTTCACATGAAAGCAGCGGGCGTTGTGGTACTCGGTTTCAAAATTTTTCTGGTCCTTGCAGGCCACATGATATTTCAGCCGGTCATCCTGTGCGTGGTATTCCGTCAGCTTGTCCACAAAGGTCTCGTAGCCGCCGTAGGCGCCGGGAATTCCCTTGGAGCCGACAATGAAAACATGTTGCATGGGTATGCTTCCCCTTTCCTGTATGCGGTCAGAACCGGAAGGTATCCTTCAGGCCGACCCATTTCTGATCCTTTTCGCTGAGATTGAGCGGCGTGCCGTCTGCCAGGGTGTAGCCCTCGCCGCTGGCGCTGCCGCGGTATTCACCGGTCAGCTGCGGCCAGGTGATGCCGATGGCCGGGTCGTTCCAGGCCAGGCCGCCCTCATCGCCGGGGTGGTAGAAGTCTGTGACCTTATAGCAGAATTCCGCCTCGTCGCTGAGTACGAGGAAGCCGTGGGCAAAGCCCTCAGAAATGTAGAACTGTTTCTTGTTTTCGGCTGTCAGCTCCACACCGAACCACTGGCCGTAGGTGGCGCTGCCGGCGCGCAGGTCAACGGCCACATCAAACACGCTGCCGCGCACTACCCGCACCAGCTTGCCCTGCGGGTATTGCTTCTGGAAGTGCAGGCCGCGCAGTACGCCCTTGGTGGACATGCTCTGGTTATCCTGCACAAACACCATATCCAGCCCGGCCTCATGCATGTCGTTCTGGTTGTAGGTCTCCATAAAGTAGCCGCGGCTGTCGCCGTGGACGGTTGGCTCAATGACATACAGCCCCTCGATCGGGGCTTTGGTTACCTTGATCTGTCCCATGCAGTTGTATCCTCTTTTCCCTTGTTTCAGTGTTTTTCGGCAGCCCGCAGCTCCTGCAGATAGCGGGCCAGTGCATCCTGCCAGCCGGGCAGGGGGGTGAAGCCCTTTTCGACCAGCTTGTGCTTGTCCAGCCGGCTGTTGAACGGGCGGGCAGCCTTGGAAAGACCGTATTCGGCGGTGGTGACCGGGATCACCTGCACGCCGTCCATGCCGGCCTGCCGGAAGATCTCGGCGGCAAACTGTGCCCAGGAGATGTAGCCGCCCTCGTTGGTGGCGTGGTAGCAGCCATATTGCTCACTGAGGATCATGTCCACCAGCAGGCGCGCCAGATCCAGCGTATAGGTGGGGGTGCCGATCTGGTCATCCACCACCCGCAGGGTATCGTGGGTCTCCCCCAGGCGCAGCATGGTCTTAATAAAATTTTTGCCGTTGATGCCGAATACCCAGGCAATGCGCACGATGAAGAATTTATCCACCAGTGCGCGCACAGCCAGCTCACCGTCCAGCTTGGTGCGGCCGTAAACATTCAGCGGGGCGTAGTCGGTGCAATCCGGCTGCCACGGTGTCTCTCCCTGGCCATTGAATACATAGTCGGTGCTGATATACAGCAGCTTGCAGCCGGCAGTGCGGCAGGCGGCCGCAATATACCGTGTACCGCGGGCGTTGATGGCCTCTACCTTGGCGATGTTCTCCGGCTCCTCGGCAGCGTCCACGGCCGTCCAGGCGGCGCAGTGGATCACGGCATCCGGCCGCACGCGGGCGATGGTGTCTGCCACGGCGGCCTCATCGGTGATGTCCAGCGGAACATACGGCATTGCTGTTACAGGGCTGCCGTCTGCCGCGCCGCTGTATGCGGGGGCGATGTCGGAGCCGATACCTTCCAGCCCGCGCCGGTGCAGCTCGTTCATAACATCGTGCCCCAATTGACCGGCCACGCCGGTAACAAATACTTTCATGTGTTTGCGCTCCTCACTTGTGCAGCGTGTAACGGCTCAGCGGTTGCCGTACATTTTCTCATAGTAGTTCTGGTATTCGCCGGAGATGATGGTCTCCCACCACTCCCGGTTGTCCAGATACCATTGGATGGTCTTCTTGATGCCGTCGGCAAACTTGGTCTCCGGCAGCCAGCCCAGCTCATTGTGGATCTTGGTGGGGTCAATGGCGTAGCGCATATCGTGTCCCTTGCGGTCGGTCACATGGGTGATGAGGCTTTCCGGTTTGCCCAGCTCCTTGCAGATCAGCCGGACAATATCAATGTTGCGCATCTCATTGTGGCCGCCGATGTTGTACACCTCGCCCACGCGCCCCTTGTGGATGATCAGATCAATGGCCTTGCAGTGATCCTCCACATACAGCCAGTCACGCACATTCAGTCCCTCGCCATATACCGGCAGCGGCTTATCATTCAGCGCATTGGCGATCATCAGCGGGATCAGCTTTTCCGGGAAGTGGTAGGGGCCGTAGTTGTTGGAGCAGCGGCTGATGGTGACCGGCAGCCCGTAGGTGCGGTGGTAGGCCAGCACCAGCAGGTCAGCGCCTGCCTTGGAGCTGCTGTACGGGGAGCTGGTGTGGATGGGGGTCTCCTCAGTGAAAAAGAGATCGGGGCGATCCAGCGGCAGGTCGCCGTACACCTCATCGGTGGAGACCTGATGGTAGCGGGTGATGCCGTACTTGCGGCAGGCATCCATCAGCGTGGCGGTGCCGAGAATATTGGTCTGCAGGAAAATGCCCGGATCCTCGATCGAGCGGTCCACATGGCTCTCGGCGGCAAAGTTGACCACCACATCCGGGTGCTCCTCTTCAAAAAGCTTGTTTACCGCCTCGCGGTCGCAGATATCTGCCTTGACAAAGCGGAAGTGCGGATCGTCCATGACCGGCGCCAGCGTGGAAAGGTTGCCGGCATAGGTCAGCTTGTCCAGGCAGATTATGCGGTCATCGGGATGCTCCCTGAGCATATGGAAGATGAAATTGCTGCCGATAAAGCCGGCGCCGCCGGTGACAATGATCGTCATAATGGTAGTCTCCTTACACATTTCATTGATGTCTGCGGATAAAAACAGTACAACAAACCGCACGGCGGGGTGCATGCCGGGCGCCCCGCCGCTGCGGTTTGTTGCCTTTATTTGCGCATATCGATAAATTTGCCGTCCAGCACATCCTTAAGGTACTGGCCGTACTGGTTTTTCTTCAGGGTCTCGTAGGTTGCCAGCACATCCTCGCGCGTGATCCAGCCATTGCGGTAGGCGATCTCCTCCAGACAGGCGATCTTGCGGTGCTGGTGCTGCTCGATGGTCTTTACAAAGTTGGTGGCATCCACCAGGCTTTCGTGTGTGCCGGTGTCCAGCCAGGTGAAGCCCTGCCCCAGCAGCTCAACATTCAGCTGCCCCTGCTCAAGGTAGAGGCGGTTGAGGTCGGTAACCTCCAGCTCGCCGCGCCAGGAGGGCTTCAGGTTCTTGGCGTACTCCACCACGCGGTTATCGAAGAAGTACAGGCCGGTCACGCAGTAGTTGCTCTTGGGCTGCTTCGGCTTTTCCTCAATGGAAACGGCGCGTCCCTCGGCATCAAATTCCACAATACCAAAGCGCTCCGGATCCTCGACATAGTAGCCAAACACGGTGGCGCCGCGGCCGTGCTCGGCGTTGTCCACGGCGGCCAGCAGCCGTTTCTGCAGGCCGTGGCCGGCAAAAATGTTATCGCCCAGCACCATGGCGACTGTGTCGTCGCCGATGAAGTCGGCGCCGATCACGAATGCCTGCGCCAGGCCGTCCGGCGAGGGCTGCACCGCATAGCTCAGGTGTACGCCGAACTGGTGGCCGTCACCCAGCAGATCCTCAAAGCGCGGTGTGTCCTGCGGGGTGGAGATCAGCAGAATATCCCGGATGCCGGCAGTCATCAGCACCGACAGGGGGTAGTAGATCATCGGTTTGTCATAGATAGGAAGGAGCTGCTTGGATGTGACCTTGGTCAGCGGGTACAGGCGGGTGCCGGAGCCGCCGGCCAAAATAATTCCTTTCACAGAGTATAGTCCTCCTTGTGATCTTTTCATCTTTTCCGTTGCGGCAGCGGGCGGCTGTCGGCGGTTGGCCGATGCACCGCGCACTGCACGAGTGCATTATACACCTTTTATTGCCAGGAAGCAAGAAAAAAATGCAAATGCTTCCACACAGGGGCGGCGATGAAAGGGTGCCGGACGCTGCCTTTGCCGGCGCTGCTCAGGGAAATGGGCCTGCGCATGCGGCGATAATGCAATATCGCGCACTGGATTATGCAAATCCGTCGGGTGTACGCCTTTGCAACGAAAAACGGCGCGCAAGTGCTGTGTTTGCGTGTGAAAAACAGATTTTCGCATAAATTGACTGCCAACAATTGGCTTTATTCTGCGGATTTTTGGATGCGTGTTCGCTATATGCGAACAAAATTGGGACGCTGTTTTTGCTGCGGCAGACTGCCTTGTAGATTAAAATGTGCAGGAAAATTCGAAAAAACCTGCATTTTTTTGCAAAAAACCGTTGACAACGGTCGTCGAGCGGCGTATAATCACTTCATTGTATTAAAGGACTGGGCGGTACAGGCGTGATCGTCCGGGCCTGATGGGAGGAAATCAGAATGAAAAAGCTATTGGCAATTGTATTGGCAGCGGCTGCGCTGTGCCTGTGTCTGGCCGGCTGCGGCGGCACCTCCGCCGGCGGCGAGAAGGTCGTCAAGATCGGTGTTTTCGAGCCGGCTTCCGGCGCCAACGGTGCCGGCGGCAAGCAGGAGACGCTGGGTATTGAGTATGCCCAGTCCGTGCAGCCGACGGTGGAGATCAACGGCGAGACCTACAAGGTGGAGCTGGTTGAGGTGGATAACCAGTCGGCGGATGATAAGGCTGTTACGGCCGCGGCCGATCTGGTCAACAAGGGCGTGTCCGTGGTGCTTGGCTCCTACGGCTCCTCGGTGTCCATAGCCGCCTCGCCGACCTTCAAGGAGGCAAATATCCCCGCCATCGGCGTGACCTGCACCAATGCCCAGGTTACCCAGGACAACAAGCACTACTTCCGCATCTGCTTCCTGGATCCTTTCCAGGGCTCCGTGCTGGCCAAGTATGCCTATGATAACGGTATCCGCACCGCCTATACGCTGGCGGAGCTGGGCAATGCCTACGACCTGGGTCTGGCCAGCAGCTTCAAGGAGGCTTTCGAGAAGCTGGGCGGCAAGGTGATCGCCGACAACTTCCCCACCAACCAGGCGGACTTCACCTCCTACATCACCAATGCTAAGCAGAGCGGCGCTGAGGCTATTTTCGCCCCCACCTCGCTGTCCTATGCACAGCTGATCGTAGAGGCGGCTGCTACGCAGAAGGTCGGTGTGCCGCTGTATGCCGGCGATACCTGGGACAGCAATGTGATCCTGGAGGCTGCCAAGGGTAAGGATGTGACCATCAACATCACCACCTTCTATCAGGAGGGCGGTAATAAAGAGTTTGATGACGGCTTCAAGGCGTGGCTGAATGCCAACCCGCAGAAGCTGACCAACAATGGCGGCAACGATGTGGTTTCCGCTGTGTCGGCGATGGGCTATGATGCCTACTTCACCGCGCTGGAGGCCATCAAGGCGGCCAATTCCACCGATTCCGCCAAGGTGATGGAGGCGCTGTGGAATGTCAGCTACAAGGGCGTGACCGGCGATATCAAGTTTGATTCGGTCAACGGCGATGCCGAGCGTACCGTGGCATACATCAAGTCGGCCAACACCGAGACCGGCGCCTGGGACTTCGTGAAGGAGCAGGGCGTCTGATCCGCAAAGGCTTGCATAACCGGCAAGGTCGGATGCCATCATTCGGCATTCGGCCTTGCCTTTTTCAGAAGTGAACGCACCGCTGCCGCTGCGCCGGCACAGGGTGCAAGGGAGGAAAACGCATGGATTATCTTTTGGCAGGGATTTCCGTCGGCGGCCAGTATGCACTGATCGCCATCGGCTACACCATGGTTTACGGCATCCTGCGCCTGATCAACTTCGCCCATGGCGATATCTTCATGGTGGCCGGCCTGCTGATGGTGTATGCCACAACGGCAATGCCTCTGTATATCTCCATCCCGCTGGTGCTGGTGCTGACGGTCATCCTCGGCTTTGCCGTGGAGCGGGTGGCCTATAAGCCGCTGCGCACGGCTCCCCGGATGTCCGTGATGATCTCGGCCATCGGTGTTTCCTACACACTGCAGAATGTGGCGCTGTACGCAACCGGCGGTCTGGCGAAGGTGTACCCCTCGATCCCCGGCCTGTCGAACACCGTTACGGTGTTTGGGGCAACCACCAAGTGGGTGACCCTGATCACCCCGGTGCTGACCATCACGCTGGTGCTGGGGTTGGTGGCGCTGATCAAGTTTACCAAGATCGGTATTGCCATGCGGGCGGTTTCCAAGGATTTTGAAACCTCGCAGCTGATGGGTATTAAGATCAACCGGGTTATCAGCGCAACCTTTATTATCGGCTCACTGCTGGCAGCGGTCGGATCGGTGCTGTATTTCAGCAATTATCCCTCCGTGACGCCCACCTCCGGCTCCATGCCCGGCCTTAAGTCCTTTGTGGCGGCGGTTTTCGGCGGCATCGGCTCCATTCCGGGTGCGGTAATCGGCGCCTTTATCATCGGTATCTGCGAAAACCTGATCCGCGCGGTGAATGTCGGCGGCGTGAGCATGACGACCTTCTCCGACGCCTTTACATTTGCCCTGCTGATCGTTATTCTCTGCGTCAAGCCCACCGGCCTGTTCGGCGAGAAGACGACAGAAAAGGTTTAAGGAGGGGGACAGTATGCGCATTGCAAACGCGAAGGACAAAAAGCGGAACCTGCTTGGCAACCTGCTGCTGCTGGCCGCTCTGCTGATCGTCCTGATCTATATTGATATGACCCGCAGCTCCTTCGATATCATTGTCAAGGTGCTGCAAAAGGGCTGTGTGTATGCCATCGTGGCGGTTTCTATGAACCTGCTTAATGGCTTTACCGGGCTGTTTTCGCTCGGCCAGGCCGGCTTTATGCTGATCGGCGCGTATGTGTACTCTGTCTTTTCAGTGGATGATGCCAGCCGCGAGATGGTATACAGCTTTTCCGGTAAGCCGCTGATCAACTTCCAGCTTCCGATCCTGCTGGCGATCCTGCTGGCGGGCATCGCGGCGGCGCTCTTTGCTTTCCTGATCGGCCTGCCGGTGCTCAAGCTGAAAAGCGACTATCTGGCCATTGCCACACTGGGCTTTGCCGAGATCCTGCGCACCATCATCCAGTGGGATAAGCTTGGTCCCCTGACCAACGGTTCTTTCCCCATCAGTAAGCTGAATACCTTCAAAGACCTGCTCAGCAACGGCCCGCTGCGCAAGCTGTCCTTTGTCATGCCGTTTTTCCTGGTGGCGGTGGTGTGCATCACGGTCATTGCCCTGATGATCCGCTCCACCTACGGCCGCGCCTTTAAGGCGATCCGGGACGATGAGGTGGCGGCAGAGGCCATGGGGATCAACCTGGCCCGGCACAAGATGCTCAGCTTTGTCACCAGCTCCTTCTTCGCCGGCATCGGCGGGGCAATGTACGCGGTGTTTGTCGGCTCCACCAATGCGGCGCCGTTCACCTCGGCCATGACCTACGAGATCCTGCTGATCGTGGTGATCGGCGGTATCGGCTCTATTACCGGTTCCATCCTGGCCAGCCTGCTGTACATTGCTTCGCAGGAGTGGTGGCTGCGCGGGCTGGATAGCGGTACCTTCCTCGGAATTACCTCCCCGATGTTCCGCAATGGCTTCCGGCTGGTGGTTTTCTCCGTGATCATCATGATCTTCGTGCTGTTCTTCCGCCGGGGCATCATGGGCGACCGTGAGTTCAGCTCCCTTGGGATAGCGCGGGCTATTGCCGGTGTGCCGCGCCGTGTGCGCGCACTGTTTGCCCGCAGGCCCGGCAAAGCGAAGGAGGCGGCAAAATGAAGAATGTACTTCGCCTGGAAAATGTAACCATGCAGTTCGGCGGCGTTGTGGCCGTCAATAACCTCAGCATGGAGGTCAACGAGGGGGAGATCGTGGCGCTAATCGGCCCGAACGGCGCCGGCAAGACCACGGCTTTCAACGCCGTGACCGGTGTTTATCAGCCTACCAATGGTGCGATCTACTTCCATGACCAAAAGATCCTCGAAAACCATCCCACCGGGAAGATGAAGAAGCTGTACGCCGGCGAAAACGCCGGGCAGTACGCTCACCGGATAGTCAAGACACCCGACAAGCTGACCGCGCTCGGTATGGCGCGCACCTTCCAGAACATCCGCCTGTTCAAATCCATGACGGTGTTTGAGAATGTGCTGGTGGCTACCCACCTGCGCCGCACCTCCAACCTGTTCACCGCCACCTTCCTGCTCAACCGCAAAGAAGAAAAGGCGATGCGCCAGCGGGTGGATGAGCTGCTGAAGATCGTGGAGCTGGAGGATGTAAAGGATGAGCTGGCGACCAGCCTGCCCTATGGCAAGCAGCGCAAGCTGGAGATCGCCCGCGCGCTGGCCACGCAGCCCACACTGCTGCTGCTGGATGAGCCGGCAGCCGGCATGAACCCGCAGGAGACGGAGGAGCTGACGGCCTTTATCCGCCGCATCCGCGACCAGTTCCATCTGACAGTGCTGCTCATCGAGCACCATATGAATTTGGTGATGGATATTTCCGACCGTATCTATGTGATTGATTTCGGCAAAAAGATCGCCGAGGGAACGCCTGCCGAGGTGCAGGCCAACCAGCGGGTGATTGATGCCTATCTGGGGGTGACGGAAGACGATGAGTGATCTCTTACAAGTGCGTGATCTGCAGGTGCATTTCGGCGGCATCCGTGCCGTGGACGGTATCTCGCTGGATGTGGAGCAGGGCAAAATCGTTACGCTGATCGGCGCCAACGGCGCCGGTAAATCCACCATTTTACGCTGCACGGCCGGCATTGTGCACCCGCAGGGCGGCGAGATCCTGTTTGAAGGCGAAAACATTCTGGGAATGTCGCCGGACAAGATCGTTTCCCGCGGCATCACGCTGGTGCCGGAGGGGCGGCGGGTGTTCCCGAACCTCACGGTGCTGGAGAACCTGCGTGTGGGCGCCTATTTGCGCAAGGATGATCTGACAGAGGATCTGGAGTATGTCTACTCGCTGTTTCCGCGCCTGAAGGAGCGGCACTGGCAGCTGGCCGGCACCCTTTCCGGCGGTGAGCAGCAGATGCTGGCGGTCGGCCGGGCGCTGATGAGCCGGCCGAAGCTGATCATGATGGATGAACCGTCGCTCGGCCTGGCGCCGCTGGTGGTGCAGGACATCTTTGATATTATCCGCACCATCAATGAGAGCGGGATCACCGTGCTGCTGATCGAGCAGAATGCCAATATGGCGCTGAAGATCGCGCACCGCGGCTATGTGATCGAGACCGGGCATATCACCATGACCGGCACCGGCGCGGAGCTGCTGGCGGATGAGCGGGTAAAAGAAGCTTACCTTGGCAAATCGAAATAAACGGCATTTTTCACAAGGCCCTCGGATAGCGTAAAAGCGATCCGGGGGCCTTGCTGCAGTATTTGTCTATTTCGGGTGGCCGCCGATGGGGCATCCGTGTTTGGAGATAGCTGCCTGCTGTGCACGGTAATGTTTTGGTGTGGTGCCATATTTTTCTTTGAAACAGCGTAAGAAATGTGACAGATTTTCATATCCGCAGGCGTAGCCTATTTCTGTGACGGTGGCAGAGGTTTCACATAGCAGCGTGGCCGCGTGACAGAGCTTGAGGGCATTTGTATATTGGCAAAATCCCATGCCGATGTAAGCTTTGAACACCCGTGAAAGGTGTTCGGGTGTTACGCTCAGCTCGCGAGCAAGCTGCTGTAAGCTCATGACAGCGGGAAATTGCTCGTTTATTCTTCGCAGAGCCTTGGCGGCGAGAGGGGTGCCGGGTGCGGTTATGTGGTTTTTGAGAGCGGCACCATCCTTTGTCAGCCGAAGCACAAGGGCGTTGAGCAAAAGGGTGAGGTAGGTTTCATCTTCGCGGTGTGTATATGCGTCGGCAAACAGGTTCGGCAAAAGGGTGTTTGGTTCAAGATGGGTGAGCAGCATAGAGGCTTCCGGCGGCGGGAGGCAGAGGCAGCTTTCTTCAAAGGTGACTTTGATAAACTGTGCATGGCAGCTGTCTTTCACATCAACCTTGTGAAAATCAAAAGGCGAAATCAGTACAGCTGTTAGGCTGTCTATGCGTATACGGTGCTCATTGACGGAAATGCAGCCATCAAATGGTTGATAAAGGAGCATTTCGTAGCAGGTATGTATGTGAAGAGGATAACAAAACACCGTGTCCGTCTGCACGGAAAGCTTGCCGGGAGATATACTGATCCGTTCGATTGCCGTCTTTTCTTCTTTTTTGGCACAGCTCATATTGGTTCACCACATCAAAAAATAGGAGTTTTTTGTGAAAAAAGTGCAAGAATTTGCGCAAAAACTGCAATATAATCATACCACAGGCTGTGGTATATTGTCAATTTGCGGGGGATTATTGTGCGAAAAAAAGAGTGGTTTCAGGAATTCTTTACCGGTATAAATTATTGGGCTTCGGACAGCGCCATCAATATGTGGGAAAGCTTTGAGCCTGCGGTGATCGAAAATGACCTTCGGCTGTTACGGGATGCCGGCATCACGCATTTGCGGGTGTTTCCGCTTTGGTCGGTGTTCCAGCCGCTGAAGGCGCTTTATGGTCCCGGGGATGTGTTTGAATATGGCCTTGGCGAACAGCCTTTGCCGGATACACCGGCCGGCCGGGCGGGAGTCAGCGAAAAGGCGTGCGAGGATTTTTCGGCACTTTGTGACTTGGCAGAGCAGTATGGCCTGAAGCTGATTGTCGGGCTGATAACGGGGCATATGTCGTTCCGGACATATGCGCCGCCGGCGTTTGAGGGCAAAGCACTTTTGCGTGACCCCACGGTGTTGAAATGGCAGCTGCGGTTCGTCAAATATTTTGTCAGCCGATTCAAGAGCAAGGCCGCTATTGTGGGGTGGGATCTTGGAAATGAAACGGTCAATATGCCCGGCTGCGAAGACAATCCGGATGCCTTTTATGTGTGGTCCAGCCTGATAGCCGATGCTATCCGGGTGTGTGACGGGGTGCATCCGGTGATCTCCGGGCTGGACAATTCCGGTATTGAGCGTTCCGCCGCTAGTCTGAAAACCGTTGGAGAAATGTGTGATATACATACCAGCCATCCGTACAACATATTTCAGACAGCGGCAGATCCCCTGCCAACGATGAAGCCGATTCTCGATCTGGCTTTCCGGTGTAACATAGCCGAGGATATTGCGGGAATCCCGACATTTATACAGGAATTTGGAGCCATCGGCTACATGAATTGCTCCCGTCGGACAGAGGCGGATTTTTACCGCTGCGCGGCCCTTACGGCGCTTGCGCATGGGTGCCATGGCATTATGTGGTGGTGCGCCTTTGATCAGGGGCATATGGAGTTTGCCCCTTACCGCTGGAACACGATTGGCAGTGATTACGGTTTTTACGATAGAGAACTGTGCCCAAAGCCGCTTGTGGAGGAAAACCGTCTCTTCAAGGAGCGGCTGTCCAAGATCCCCGGCGGGGTGCTGCCCCCGCACGCGAGGAACGGCACGATTATTGTGCCGCGGGACGATGGCGGCATGTCACTGGACACATTGCGCGCATCCTATCTTCTGGCAAAGCAGGCCAATATGGATGTCCATTTCAGCTACAGCTTGGATTCCATCCCGGAATCACCGCTATACATTTTTCCGAGCATCAGCAGCAGCAAGTCGATCCCCCTGGCAACCTTGCATCAGCTGCTTGAGCGGGTGCGCGGAGGGGCAACCCTGTATATATCGGCGGACACCGGCCTTTTGCGCGATATTCCCGCCATCACAGGGGTGGATATTGCTTACAGGGAAAAGGTTAATTCAGAGAAAATTATGACCTTTTGGGGCGAAAAACTGCCGATAAAAACGACCTTTTCCTTCTGCGTAGAGCGTGTCCGTGGCGAAATACTGGCAGCGGATGAGGCGGGGAACCCCGTGTTTTTCAAGAATGCCTACGGTAAGGGAACGGTGTATTTTCTCACTCTCCCTTTGGAAAAGTACCTTTCCGGGCTTTCGGGGGCTTTTTTTCGGGAGGATGTACCGGATTATTCGGTTATATATCGGGAGCTGGCCATTGCTTCAAAGGCGGATAGGGTAGCCGATTGCGACAGTCGGTTTCTGCGCCTGACGGAGCATTGGATAGATGATAGTTCACTGTATATCTTTGCAATAAATTACAGTCATCATCCGGTGCGTGCACGCCTCAAGCTGCGTGACGGGTATCGTGTTGAGGTGATGTTCGGTGCGGACTACAGCGGCGAAGAACTGTGTGTTGCCGGAAATGACGGCCTCCTGCTGAAAGCAACAAAGGAAAAAGCTATACGATAAGATCTGTGGGGCTTTAGAAATGGTTTTTGGCGGTTGACAGGAGAATCCGTGTGTGGTACACTGGACGGGATTTTAGCGGGTGCCACGGGAGGGGAAAGCGATGGGATATCTTTATCTGGCCATTTCGGTGCTGGCCGGGGCAGCCAAGGGCTACTGCGGCAAACGCACCAGCGGGTACGCGGCGGATATGCGCAGCGCCGGCTGGATCAACCTGGTCCGGATGGGGCTGTGCGTGCTGCTGGGGCTTTTGCTGCTGTGTGTGCAGGGGCAGGCTGCGGCACTGGCGGTGGATGGGACAACACTGGCCATCGCCGCAGTATCCGGCGTAACAACGGCGGTGTTTGTGGTTTCCTGGCTGCTGGCCGTGCGCCGCGGAGCCTACATGATGCTGGATGTGTTTATTCTGGTGGGTGTATTCGTAACGCTGCTGTGCAGCCGTGTGGTGTATGCCGAGCCGATCCGCCCGCTGCAGTATGTGGGGCTGGTGCTGCTGCTGGGGGCCGTGCTGCTGCTGTGCTCTTACAGCGGTGAGATCAAGGATAAGATCAGCCTGCCGACGCTGCTTTTGCTGTTGGTGTGCGGTGTTTCCAACGGGCTGACGGATTTTTCGCAAAAGATGTTCGTGCGGCAGACAGCCGATGTGCCGGTAGGGGTGTTCAATCTCTATACCTATCTGTTTGCCGGGGTGGTGCTGCTGCTTGTGCTCCCTTTTTTGCGGGAAAAGGCAGCACCGGACGGGCAGCCGCCGTCGCCGGCCAGTGTCCTGCGCCGGGTCATGCCCTATGTGGCGGTGATGGCAGCCTGCTTGTTTGCCAGCTCGTACTTTAAGACGCTGGCGGCGGGCTATCTGACGGCGGCACAGCTGTATCCGCTCAGCCAGGGGTGTGCGATGACTCTGTCCGCCGTGATGGCGGCGGTGTTCTTCCGTGAACGGATGACGCCGAAGTGTATTGCCGGCCTCTGTCTGGCCTTTGCGGCCCTGCTGTTCATCAATGTGCTGGGTGTGTAATATGCATAGGCGTCCCCCGGAGCAGCGCTCCGGGGGATTTTTTTGCCGGCGGACGAATTTGCTCTTTTATCCCGGCCGGAATTGTGCTATACTGATAGGGTGATACCGGCCGCCCCGCTGTTTCGGGGCGGCGGACAAAAGGAGAGTGCTTACCATGTGCGGTTTTTGCGGTTTTACCGGCCAGCTGGTGGATCGGGAGCAGTATCTGCGGGAGATGACTGAAAAGATCACTCACCGCGGCCCGGATGCCGATGGCTATTATCTCGGCGACGGCCTGGCGATGGGCTTCCGCCGCCTGAGCATCATCGACCTGGAGGCGGCGCAGCAGCCGCTGTATAATGAGGACAAGACCCTGGTGCTGATGTTCAACGGCGAGATCTACAATTACCAGGCGCTGCGGCAGGAGCTGCAGGCCGCCGGGCATACCTTTGCCACCGCCGGCGACGGCGAAACGCTGCTGCATGGGTATGAGCAGTGGGGCGCCGATCTGCTGCCCCGCCTGCGCGGGATGTTCGCCTTTGCCATCTGGAACACGGTGGACGGCACGCTGTTCCTGGCGCGGGATTATTTCGGTATCAAGCCGATGCACTATACCCGTCTGGCAGATGGCCGTCTGGTCTTTGGCTCGGAGATCAAGTCCATTCTGGAGCACCCGGATGTGGAGAAGGCGTTTAACCCGGCGGCGCTGGACAAGTATCTTTCCTTCCAGTATTCCGTACCGACGGAGACCTTTTTCAAGGGCATCGTGTGCCTGCCGCCGGCGCATTATCTTATCTGGAAGGCCGGCGAGGTGACGGTTCAGCGGTACTGGGAACCGCGCTTTGAGCCGGATGAGAGCATGACGCTGGATGAGGCGGTGGACGCGATCGACAAGGCGTTTACCGATTCGGTGGCCGCCCACCGCATCAGCGATGTGGAGGTGGGCTGCTTCCTGTCCAGCGGTGTGGATTCCAGCTATGTGGCATCCTATTTCGGCGGGCAGAAGGCGTTTACTGTCGGCTTTGACAACGGCCAGCACTATAACGAAAGCAACTACGCTGCCGAGCTGGCCAAAGAGGTGGGCATCGAGCACCATGTGCATATCATCGGCGAGGAGGAATACTGGCAGGCGCTGCCGCGGGTGCAGTATTACATGGATCAGCCGCTGGCCGATCCCTCCTGCGTGGCGCTGTACTTCGTCTCCAAGCTGGCGGCGGAGCAGGTGAAGGTGGTGCTTTCCGGCGAGGGCGCGGACGAGCTGTTCGGCGGCTACCGCATCTACCACGAACCGTATTCGCTGCGCGGCTATCAGCGGCTGCCCCGCTGGCTGCGGCGTGCCGCAGCGGCCGTGGTGGCGGCGCTGCCGTTCGATTTCAAGGGCAAATCCTTCCTCATCCGTGGCTCCCAGAGCCTGGAGGAGCGCTTTATCGGCAATGCCAAAATGTTTGGGCAGAAAGAAAAGAGCCGCCTGCTGCTGGATATTCCCGCCAGCGACCCGACGGACTATACCAAGGAATACTATGCCCGCTGCGAGGGGCAGGACGATGTGACCCGGATGCAGTATCTGGATATCAACCGCTGGATGGTGGGGGATATCCTGCTGAAGGCCGACCGTATGAGCATGGCAAACTCGCTGGAGCTGCGGGTGCCATTCCTGGATAAAGAGGTATTTGCCGTGGCCTCGCGTATCCCGGCCAAACACCGGGTGGCGGCCGGCACCACCAAATACGCCATGCGGCTGGCGGCCGAGCGGCACATTCCGGAATCGGCCGCGACCAAGCCGAAGCTGGGCTTCCCGGTGCCGATTCGGGTGTGGCTGCGGCAGCAGAAGTATTACGACATCGTCAAAGCGGCCTTTCTGTCCGAGAGTGCCCGCACCTATTTCCATACGGACTATCTGCTGCATCTGCTGGATGAGCATTTTGCCGGCAAAAAGGATAACAGCCGCAAGATCTGGACGGTGTATATGTTCCTGGTGTGGTACGGCGAATATTTCGGCTGACGCTGCACGGCATAGTTTTTCTCCCCTGCGCATAGAATGAACCGTGAACAATGCGAAGGGATGGGAAGAGCCATGTTTGTGCTGTCAATGAAAACAACCCGCCCGCGGGTGCTGGCCTTCTGCGGGGTGATCGGCCTGCTGCTGGTCACGGTGGGGGTTCTGGCCGGCCGGCAAAGCGCGGCGGCCTCGGCTACCGTGCGGGTTTCGGAGGAGAGCCAGCGCCGCAGCTATCTGACGGGGCTCGGCTACGAGCTGGAGGCGCAGCCGGGGCAGGTGCAGGAGGTGCTGATTCCGGCGGAGTTTGACGACAGCTTCAGCACCTACAATGCGCTGCAGCAGCAGGAGGGGATGGATCTGTCCCCCTACCGCGGCAAGCGGGTAAAGTGCTGGACCTATACGATCACCAATTATCCGGGTGAGACCACGGGGGCGTCTGTGCTGGCGCACCTCTATATATACCGGGATACGGTTATCGGCGGGGATATCTCCTCCACGGCACAGAATGGTTTCCGCCACGGGCTGCGCCCGCTGGCGCCGACGGATGACGGGAATGGGAAAGGAAACGACACGCAGAATGGCGAAAACGGAAAGACTGGATAAGCTGCTCTGCTCACAGAGCACATTGACCCGCAGCGAGGCCGGCCGGATGATCCGTGCCGGCCGGGTAATGGTGGCCGGCCGCGTGTGCCGCGACCCGGCGGCAAAGGTGGAGCCGGCCGCCGGGCTGACGGTGGACGGCCGGGCACTGCACTATGCGCAGCACTGCTACCTGATGCTGAATAAGCCTGCCGGGATCCTGTGCGTTTCCCGCGACCCGAAGGTGCCTACCGTGATCGACCTTGTGCCGGAGGAATACCGGCGGCGGGGGCTTTTTCCGGCCGGCCGGCTGGACAAGGATACCCACGGCCTGGTGCTGATCACCGATGATGGCGATTTTGCCCATGCGCTGCTTTCGCCGCGCCGCCATGTGCCCAAGCTGTATCATGCCCGGCTGGACAAGCCGCTGGATGATCAGGCGGCGGCTGCCTTCCGCGCCGGCCCGGTGCTGGAGGACGGCACCCGGTGTATGCCGGCACAGGTGGCGCTGGTGCAGGCGGGGGAGCAGCCGCTTGTGGCTGTGGTGATCCACGAAGGAAAATACCACCAGATCAAGCGGATGTTCGCTGCGGTGGGCTGCCATGTGGTGTGGCTCAAAAGGCTGGCAATGGGCGGCCTGCGGCTGGATGAAGACCTGCCGGAGGGGCAGTGCCGCATGCTGACAACAGAGGAAAAAGCAAGCATTTTAGACGAAAATACCGGTGAAACTTTAGGCAGTTAGCGGGGCAGTATAAAAATTGCCATATTTGGCGCAAAAAAGTTTGTGTATTTTGGGTATGGTTATTCCGCATAAAGGATGGTATAGTATTATCACGCAAAAAGGGTTTTGTCCTACCCCGGACAGACCGAGTTCAGCAAATTTGGAGGTTTAGAACTTATGGCCAGTCTTTCTCTTAAGCACATTTGCAAGAAGTATCCCGGCGGCGTGTTGGCCGTGTCTGATTTCAACCTGGAAATCAAGGATAAAGAATTCGTTATCATGGTCGGTCCTTCCGGCTGCGGTAAGTCGACCACCCTGCGTATGATCGCCGGTCTGGAGGAGATCACCTCCGGTGAGCTGTATATCGGCGACCGCCTGGTCAACGATGTGGCGCCGAAGGATCGCGATATCGCCATGGTGTTCCAGAACTACGCTCTGTATCCCCACATGACGGTGTTTGATAACATGGCGTTCGGCCTGAAGCTGCGCAAGACCCCCAAGGAGGAGATCAAGCGCCGCGTGGAGGAGGCCGCCCGCATCCTGGACATCGAGCATCTGCTGGATCGTAAGCCGAAGGCGCTGTCCGGCGGTCAGCGTCAGCGTGTGGCTCTGGGTCGTGCCATCGTGCGTGAGCCGAAGGTCTTCCTGCTTGACGAGCCGCTGTCCAACCTGGATGCTAAGCTGCGTGCGCAGATGCGTACCGAGCTGTCCAAGCTGCACCAGAAGCTGGGCACCACCTTCATCTATGTTACCCACGACCAGACCGAGGCTATGACCATGGCCGACCGCATCGTGGTTATGAAGGACGGCGTTATCCAGCAGGTGGATACGCCCCAGCACCTGTACGATCTGCCCTGCAATATGTTCGTGGCCGGCTTCATCGGCAGCCCGCAGATGAACTTCATCGAGTCGGTCGTCGTCAAGAAGGGCGATACCTACTATGTGGAATTCGGTTCTGAGGACACCAAGACCCGCCGCGGCGTGAAGTATCAGATCCCGCTGCCGGCCGCCAAGGTTGAGGGCAAGGGTCTGGAGGAGTATGTGGGCAAAGAGGTCATCATGGGCATCCGTCCGGAGGATGTGCACGATGAGCCCCGCCTGTTGGAAGAGTTTGCCGACTGCAAGGTTAAGGCCAAGGTGGAAGTAACCGAAATGATGGGCGCCGAGACCTTCCTGTACTTCAATGTGGAGGGCTTCAACTTCACCGCCCGCGTGGAGCCCACCTCCACCGCTCACCCCGGCGACGAGGTAGAGGTTGCGCTGGAGAACACCAAGATCCATCTGTTCGACAAGGAGACCCAGCACACCATCTGCAACTGATGGCAGAATTATTGGCATGCACAGTCCCCGGCGGAGACGGCTTTCAGCCGTCCCGCCGGGGGCTTTTTTTGCTTTTCCTGGCCATCTGCCGGCGGAAAAGCGGAAAAAAGGTGGAGATTTGAATAAAAAATTATGAATATTCCGATTTTCGCCTTGCAAAAAGAGGAAAGATTGTGTAAAATATCTATAAGTGGTTTTATGCCCGCCGGAGCTTCCGTTTGCGGGCAGGCCACGCAGACAATAGCCGCCGCTTTTGCGGAGAGAGTATATTTTGTACGCCAACCGCTGCCGCACCGCTTTGCCGCCGTCCCGTCCGGGGCGGGACAGGGCTTTGTCGGCGCAGGCAGCTCTTTTCTTCAAGGCCGGCGAGCCAATGCCCTGTGGGCAGAAAAGGAGTGGTTGTGATGTCCAACCGGTTGTTTCAGGGGATCATCCATCAAACTAAGGAGGCGATCGACCGTACCATCGGTGTGATCGATGAGACGCTGACGATTATTGCGTGCAGCGATCTCGGCCGCGTCGGCGAGACGGCCGATATGGCGTTGGAAGAGGCATTTACCAGCCAGGAGTGCGTGATTGCCGATGGTTATACTTTCCGTGCTTTCGGTTCCCGCCCCCGCAGCGAATATATCCTCTTTGTGGAGGGGACGGACGAACAGGCCGCGCGCTATGCGGCGCTGCTGGCGGTTTCGCTGGCCAGCATCAAGCAGTATTATGACGAAAAGTATGACCGCCGCAATTTTATCAAGAATGTGATCATGGACAATATCCTGCCGGGGGATATTTACCTCAAGGCCCGGGAGCTGCACTTCAATAATGATGTCAGCCGGGTGGCGCTGCTGATCCGGGTGGGCGGCAAGTCGGATGTTTCGGCCTTTGATGTGGTGCAGAACCTGTTTCCGGATAAGACCAAGGACTTCGTTATCAACATTAACGAGAACGATATCGCCCTGATCAAGGAGATCCGCACCGGCATTGACAGCAAGGATCTCGAAAAGCTGGCGCGTTCTATCGTAGACACCCTGAGCAGCGAGTTCTATACGCAGGCTGTGGTGGGCATCGGTACGCCGGTGTCCGAGATCAAGGATCTGGCCGGCTCCTTCAAGGAGGCGCAGGTGGCGCTGGAGGTCGGCAAGGTCTTCGATACCGAAAAGCCGATCATTAATTACGATCACCTGGGTGTGGCGCGGCTGATCTACCAGCTGCCCACAACGCTGTGCGATATGTTCCTGCGTGAGGTGTTCAAGAAGGGCTCCATTGATTCGCTGGATCAGGAGACGCTGTTTACCATCCAGAAATTCTTTGAGAACAATCTGAATGTCTCCGAGACCTCCCGCAAGCTGTTTGTGCACCGCAATACGCTGGTTTACCGGCTGGAGAAGATCAAGCGTCTGACCGGTCTGGATCTGCGCGAATTTGACGATGCCATCGTATTCAAGGTTGCGCTGATGGTGAAAAAATACCTCAGCGCCAACCCGGTAAAGTATTGAGTATTTATGAAAATCAGGCGGCGGCAGCCGTCGGCAGACACGCCGACGGCTGCCGCTGTCCGGACTTGCTTTGATCTTCTGCATTTTGGCATAAATTCCGTTCTTTTCCGCTGCTGCCAAGCATTTTCACTTGCGCGCCAATGCGCTTTCCGCTACAATGGGAGCGGCGGCAGGCAGCTGCAGCCATCGTATGGCTGCCATTTTTACCTGTGATAACAACGCGTTTATGACGCTTTTTTCATTTTTGACCGGCCATGTGCCGGCTTCAAGGAGGTATACATACCCATGATTGAATTCCGGAGTGTGTATAAGGCCTATGGCAAGGGCAGCCCTGCCCTGAACGATGTCAATTTACACATTGACGATGGCGAATTTGCCTTTATTGTGGGCGCTTCCGGCGCCGGAAAGAGCACCTTTCTCAAGCTGATCATGCATGAGGAGACGCCGACCAGCGGTGAGGTGATTGTCAATAACTACCGCCTTTCCCGGCTGAAGCGTAAGCAGGTGCCGTATTTTCGCCGCACCATGGGCATTGTATTTCAGGATTTCCGTCTCATCAACACCATGACGGTGTACGAAAATGTGGCCTTTTCCATGCGCGTGATCGGCAAAACGCAGCGGGAGATCCGCCGGCGGGTGCCGTATGTGCTGCAGCTGCTGGATCTGCAGAGCAAAAGCCAGCGCTATCCGCTGGAGCTGTCCGGCGGTGAGCAGCAGCGTGTGGGTCTGGCGCGCGCACTGGTGAATAACCCGGCGCTGATTATTGCGGATGAGCCGACCGGCAATGTCGACCCCCAGATGTCGCATGATATTGTTGAGCTGCTCAGCCAGATCAATGAAAAGGGCACGACCATTCTGATGGTGACCCATGAGCATGAGCTGGTGCACCAGTTCGACCATCGGGTGATCACGCTGGAGGACGGCCGCATTGTGGCGGATACCGGTCCCCACGGCCGGCAGCCGGCCACCCCGATGGTGCAGCTGGGAGGTGGTGCGGTATGATGCGTTCGCATGATGTACGGTATCTCGTCCGCGAGGGCTTCCGCAATACCTGGCAGAACCGCTTTATGGCGCTGGCCAGCGTGGGTGTGCTGATCTGCTGCCTGCTGCTGACGGGCTTTTCCTACCTGGTGTTTGTCAATATCGACCATCTGTTCCAGACCGCCTATGAGCAGAATGTGGTGGCGGTCTATCTGGATGAGGGGCTGGAGCAGGCAGCCGTGGAGCAGGTAGGGGAGACCCTGCGCAGCATGGACAATGTGGCGCAGGTCACCTTTGTTTCCAAAGAGGAGTCCCTGGAGCGCTACGGCGATGACCTGCCCGCCGAAACCTACGAGAGCCTGCAGGGGGAGGACAACCCGCTGCCGGATACCTATATCGTCTCGCTGGAGGATCTGACGATCTTCGAGGGGACTCTCAGTGCAATCCGGCAGGTGGACGGGGTGGAGGATGTCTCCTATGACGGCAATATTGCCGCCACCCTGACCCGCGTGCGTCGGATGGTGCTGGGCGTGGGTGGTACGATTATTGCGGTGCTGCTGCTGGTATCGCTGTTTATCATTGCCAATACCATCAAGCTGACGGTATACAGCCGCCGGCTGGAGATCTATATTATGAAATCGGTCGGCGCAACGGATGGCTTTGTCCGCCTGCCCTTTGTGGTGGAAGGGATCACCCTGGGGCTTTGCGCCGGCACCGTGGGCTATGGATTGATCTATCTGCTGTATAGCCAGCTGGCCCGCAGCTTCCGGTTCGGCGTGCTTCTCAGCATGGTGCCGTTCCGTGCGGTGTGGTGCCCGCTGCTGATTGGTTTTCTGGTCGGCGGCGTGCTGGTGGGCATGTGCGGCAGCGCGATCTCCATGGGCCGGTATCTCAAAAAGGAAGGGAGCCTGCGATCATGAAAAACCGTTCTCGTTTTGTCCGCCTGTCGGCGGCTGTGTTGGCCGCCGTGCTCCTGTGCACCGGCAGCGGGCTGTCTGCGGCGGCGGCCACCCGCACCGAGCTGGAGGCACAGATCAAGGAGCTGCAGGAAAAGGCCGACGGCATTAAAAAGGAGCTTTCTGCGGCCAAAACGGATCTGTCGGCCAGCCAGCAGCGCAAGAACCTGATTGATGCACAGATCAGCAATGCCGAGCAGCAGATCGCCCTGTATAATAGCCAGATCAACGCCGTGCAGGCGCAGGTTGACGCCACACAGCAGCAGATTGCCGAGCGGGAGCAGGAGATCGCTGCGCAGGAGGCATCCATTCTGGACACCAAGGAGAAGCTGAGCCAGCGTCTGCGGGCGATCATGAAAAGCGGCAATGTGACCACTCTGCAGATGCTGCTGAACACCGAAAGCTACACCGATTATCTGCTGAAGTCCAAGGCCATGCACTGCATTGCGGAAAAGGATCAGAACACCATCGACGAGCTGGAGGCGAAGCTGACAGCCATCCGCGAGGAAAAGACCGCCCTGGAGGCCAAGAAAACCGAGCTGAGCAATCAGAAGGCGGATATCGAGGCGCTGCGCACCACCTCCACGCAGAAGAAAAAGGAGCTGGATACCCTGTGTGCGGCGGCGCAGACGGAGGTACGCAATCTCAGCAGCACCGTCAACGGGTATAATAACCAGCTGTCCGAAACACAGAAGAAAATTGAGGAGGCCAATCAGGAGATCACCCGGCTGATCCAGAATTCCAACAGCACCGGGAAGTACGATGGCAAGATGATGTACTGGCCGGTGCCGACGGTGCGGGCTCTCTCCGATGTGTTTGGTCCGCGCTGGGGCAAGCTGCACCGCGGCATTGATATTGCCAACGGCCCGATCCCGATCTACGGGGAGAACATTGTGGCCGCCGCCGACGGTACGGTGATCGCGGCCAACTACACCAGCTATTACGGCACAGGCTGGAGCTATGGCTACGGCTACAGCTGCATTGTGGATCATGGCTACGACAGCCAGGGACGCAAGATCACGACCCTATATGCCCACTGCTCGGTGATGAATGCGCGCGTGGGGCAGAAGGTGACTGGCGGCAAGACGGTGCTGGGACAGGCCGGCAAGAGCGGCGATGTGACCGGCCCGCATCTGCACTTTGAGGTGCGGGTGAATGGTGTGGCGGTGGATCCGCTGAACACCTATGTCAGTCCCAATGTGAATTAACAGGAAATGAGGAACCGGGGATGAAGAAAAAAATCACCATCAGCACCATGGTTACGCTGATTATCCTGACGGCAGCCGTGACGATCTCGGTCACCATGCTGGTGGCTATGCGCCTGTTTAACCGGCAGGTGCAGTCGGTCGCCCAGCGCCAGGCCATGTACACCCATATTGATGATGTGGACAAGAAGGTGCGGGAATACTATTCGGATATTGATGAAGAGCGGCTGCGCCAGTGCATCACCGAGGGCTATGTCAATGGCATCGGGGACAGCTATGCGGCCTACTTTACCGCTGAGGAATATGTGGCGGAGCAGCAGCGGCTGGCCGGCAAGGCCAATGATGTGGGGCTGGCCGTGTGCAAAAGCACCTCCGGCCGGATGATGGTCAGCGAGGTGCGCACCGATTCGCCGGCGGATAAGAGCGGCCTGAAGAAGACCGATGTGATCACGGCGGTGGATGGCGAGGAGATCACCTCCGCCACCTCGGCGGCGGAGCTGCAGGCAAAGCTGGATGCGGCCGATAAGGTGCTGCTGACGGTGGAGCGGGACGGTGCGCCGGTGGCCTTTGAGCTGTCGGCCAGCCCGTACACGCTGCGCAGCGTGCAGAGCAGCCTGGACGGCTCCATCGGCTATGTCAAGGTTACGGCTTTTTACGAGAACACCCCGGAGCAGTTTAAGGCAGCGGTCTCCTCGCTGGTACAGCAGGGGGCTACCGGCCTGATCTTTGATATGCGCGGCAACCGCGGCGGCAGCCGCGAGGCGGCGGAAAAGGTGATTGGCTACCTGGTTCCGCTGGGGCAGTACGGCTGCGAGACCGACCGCAATGGCGTGGTGAGCAACCTGGTGTCTGACCAGAGCAACCAGCTCAGCATTTCCACCGTGACCCTGGTTAATGCGGAAACGGCCGGCGAGGCGGAATTTTTCGCCGGTGTGCTGCAGGAAATGAGCCTGACCACGGTGGTGGGCGATATAACGGCCGGCAAGGCCAAATTCCAGGCCTATTACACACTGGAGTCCGACAGCTCGGCGATCAAACTGACGGTGGGTGAGTACAGCCGACTGAAGGGCGGTTCCTGGGAGGGAACGGGCATCCAGCCGGACAGCGTGGTGACCCTGAGTGCGGATATGCAGGCGGTGGCGCCGCTGCTGGAGCAGGACAAGGATCCGCAGTATCTGGCGGGTGTGGCACAGTTCCCCGGCAATGCGGTGAATGCGGCCGGCACAACGGCAGCGAAATAATACAGGAAGCGAAAAAAAGGCTCCCCGACGCGTTTGTGCGTCGGGGAGCCTTTTGATTGATTGACAAAATCCGATAGACGGGTGCGGAACCGTGTGTCAGAGCAGCCGGCAGAGGAAGGTAAGCAGAAAGCCGGCGCCAATGAGGATCAGCACACCGTAATTGAGCAGGGCGTTCCGGAACAGGCGGCCGCCAAACAGCAGATAGAGGGCGATCAGCGGCAGGCTCCATACCATGGGGTGCCAGCGCAGGGCGGCGGCAAGGTTTCCGTGCAGGGCGGCGGCCAGCGCCCGCGTCATCCCGCAGCCGGGGCAGGTGATGCCGAACAGCCGGTTCCATACACAGCCAATGCCGCTGACATACAGCAGCCCGGCCGCAGCTGCCATACCCATCAGGAGCAGCAACCCGGCCGGGCTGAAATGGTTCGCGCGGTTTTTCAAGGCTTAGTCCTTGAGCGGGACACCCTTGGCATCCTTATTGATGCTGCCGGTGAGGATCATAATGCCCTCGATCAGGCCCCAGATGGCGCCAACGCCAAAGCAGAGGCTCAGGCAGATCTGGGCAATGCCCTTGCCGGTGTAGCCCAGATAGAAATTGTGGATGCCAAGACCGCCGAGAAAGATACCCAGCAGGCCGGCGGTCAACTTGGATTTCTGCTGATCAGCCGTAAACTGGGGACCCTGCGCACAGCCGCAGCTGGTACATACAGCCGCGCCGGGGGCCAGCTGTGTGCCGCAGTTGCTGCAGAAATTGTTGCCCTGTCCCTTCTGGAAGCCGCAGTGGACACAGACCGCGGCATTGGGATCCATTTGTTGCCCGCAATTTTTACAGTACATAGAAAACGCCCTCCCTAAATTGGTGTTATCTACAGTGTAGCATACTTATTGTTCGTTGGCAAGAAGAAAAATGAAAAATGTCGATTATTTCAGCACGCCGGGCGCCAGCCACAGCACCAGCAGCACGATAATGCCCAGTGCAATGCGGTACCAGCCAAAAACGGCGAAGCTGTGTTTCTTGATAAAGGCCATCAGGAACCGGATGACCACCAGCGAAACGAGGAAAGCCACCACGGTGGCAACCAGCAGCAGGAGCCACTCCTCCTTGGAGAAGGTGTAGCCGTCCAGCAGGAAATACTTGACGAACTTAAGCCCGCTGGCGCCCAGCATAACCGGAATGGCCATGAAGAACGAGAACTCCGCCGCAACGGCGCGGGAGGTGCCCAGCAGGGTGGCGCCAAGAATGGTGGAGCCGGAGCGGGAGGTGCCGGGGATCAGTGCCAGCGTCTGGAAGGCGCCGATGCCCAGCGCCCGCTTGTAGCTGATATCCTGCAGGCTGCTGACCGTGTCGGCATGGTCAGCATGGCGGCGGTTTTCCATCCAGATAAACGCAATGCCGTAGGTGATCAGCGCCGCGGCGATCACTGCCGGCACCGAAAGGTACTGGTCGACGATATCATTGAGCAGCAGTCCCACGATGGCGGTGGGGATGCTGGCCACCAGCACCTTCAGCCACAGCTTCCAGGTGTCGCTCTTTTCCGCCGCGCTTTTTTTCGGGGAAAAGGGGTTCAGCTTATGGAAATACAGCACCACCACCGCCATGATGGAGCCAAGCTGGATGATGACCTTGAACACATCCATAAAGTTGGGGTTGTCAGTCTGCATTTTCCACACAGCATCCAGCAGCAGGATGTGGCCGGTGCTGCTGATCGGCAGCCACTCGGTGATCCCCTGTACAATGCCCTGGACGATGGCCTTCAGTATTTCAATAAAAAACACGGGTAACCCCCCTCCTTACAGATCCAGCTCGTTGAGCAGGTCACGCAGCAGAATGATCTCGTCCGGGGAAATGGTCACGCCCTTGCCCATCTTGGCGTGGTCGGGCGCCCAGTCGCGCAGGTCGTATTTCGGTGCGCGGTCGTTCCAGCTTACCAGGTTCAGCTCCTTTGTCCAGCCGGTGGGGGACTGCGACAGCACGCCGCATTCTTTTACAATTTCATACTTCAGCTCTGCCATAGGTCAAATTCTCCTGTCTTTCCTTATTGGATATAGATTTTAGGTTTTAGGGCTTTGCCAGCCCAGGGGGCACTTGTGTGTGTCAGCCGCGCAGCCAGGCCTCCACCCGGTCGAGCAGTCCCGCCCGCTTTTGCGGCCGGCGCGTTCGGTGTGGCGGGGATAGCCTTTGTGCGGGCTGTACCGGTGCGGCCTTTGCCGCCGGTTTTGTGGGGATGGGAATGTGACCGCCGCCCTCGGTTTCCTGCCGGCGCCCGGCGGCGCGGCAGGCGGGCGGGTCAGCGAAAAAAGCGGGTCAGCCGGCCGGCGGCATCCCGCGCGGCACAGCGGGCTTTTTCTGCCCAATCCTCCAGGGTCTCCCGCAGGGCCTCATCCTGCCGCTGCTTCTGCTGGGTCAGCGTCTGCTGGCGCTCGTCCACCCCGTCCCGCAGCTCGGTCAGCTGGCCAAGCAGGGCGTCCAGTGCGCTGCGCACATCGGTCAGCGTGTCGGCTGCCTGACGGTTGGCATCCTCCATAAAAGGACGGACAATGCCATCCACATGGCCGCGGATATCCTCGCATTTGCCCAGCACGGCCTCATAGCGGGCCACAGCATCTTCCTGCTCCTGCAGGCGCTGCTGTGCAGCGTGCAGCTCCTGTTCACGGGTGTGCAGCCGCTCCTCGGCGGCCATCATTTCCTGCGTGGCAGAGCGGGTCTTCTCCTCCTGTTCAGCCAGCGCCTTTTCCAGTGCCGGCTTCTGCTCAGCCAGCGCATCCCGCGCGGCGGCGGTCTCCTGCAGTGTCTGTGCGGTTTGCTGCGCCTGTGCGGTTAGCACCTGCAGCTGCTCCTGCAGAGCCGGCAGCCGGTCGGCTACCGCCTGTACTTTGGCCAGCTCACCGCGCAGCGTCTCCAGCTGCTGCTGGGCTTCGGCCAGGGCAGCCGCCGCCTCGGCGGCTGCTGCACTCTGCTGCTGCGCCTGCTCACGCTCGGCCACGGCCTGGTTCAGCAGGCTCTGCCGTTCCTCATCCCATTCGCCGGTGATCTGATCAATGTATTGCAGCACATCCTGCTTATTGAAGCCGCCGAGGGCGGAACGGAACACGCCTTTTTCTTCCATGGGTATTCACAACCTTTCATCGCCTGTTTGCTGCATTATACGCATATAGTATATTCCCTATTACTATATACCACGGCAGGCGGCCGTGTCAAGGGATACACCGCAAAAAAGGGGCTGCCGCCGACGGTGGCAGCCCCTTTGCGCTGCAGGGGGTGAGTGAGCCTGTAAGCCGAGTTCTGTTGAAAGCAGCCATCTATCTCGACCGGCTGTTGCCAGCCGGCTCAAGCCGCCCGTTGAAGCACATCGAGCCAATGTATCGCTTCGGTCGGCGTTGCATCGGATAGGGTTTACAGGGCCGTGCTGTCTCCAGCACGCCGGTGAGCTCTTACCTCGCCTTTCCACCCTTACCGCGAGGGGCGGCGCCGAAGCGCGCTCCCGCCATGGGCGGGCTCTCGCGGCGGTATATTTCTGTTGCACTATCCCTGGGGTCACCCCCGGCGGCCGTTAGCCGTTATCCTGCTCTGCGATGCTCGGACTTTCCTCATGCGCGGTGCGCACGCGGCTGCTCAGCTCACTCACCCGGTCAGTTTACCGCAAAAGCGGCCGCTTGTCAAGTCCGGCCGGTGGCCGGTTGCCGGGTGAAAAATGGGAACAGAAGGTAAAAATTGGTGGATTTTGATTGTTTTTTTGGTAAAACCGGTGTATTGTGGTGGGTGGGATAGAAAACCCCAGCACCCCCGGTATATCTGCAGCAATGCCCCCAGCACCGCATATTTCATGTGTTCCAATACAGAAAGGCGGACAAGGAGTTAAAGCCGGTCCGCCTGTTGCTTTTTTATTGGAACAGAAAAACAACAGGCAGCCATGATGCGTATCGATCATGGCTGCCTTTTTATTTATTTTTTTCGCAGAGTTCATCACTCCGCCAAAACCGGCTCTGCAGCCCGGCCGGGCAAGGGCATAGCCGCCTGAGCCGCAAAAAAAGACACCGCAGCTGACTGCGCTGCGCTAAAATCCTGCAGCAGCCAGCTTGCTCATATTCTGCCGCTTAAGCTCCATGGAGGAGTGCACATACCGCTCCAGCGTGATGGTGGTGGTCGCATGGCCCAGGATCTCCGAAAGGGATTTGATTTCAAAGCCCACCTCCACCGCACGGGTGGCAAAGGTGTGCCGCAGGGTGTGGCAGTGCACCCCCTCCAGCCCGCAGGCACGGGTGTATTTGCCAATGCGGTACTGCAGTGCACGGGGCTCCATGTAGGCAGTCGTGCCGGTCAGAATATAGGCAGCGGAGTCTCCCGTTTCCATGCGGCGGCACAGCTCCGCCACATACGGAGTCATCGGGATCGTCCGCACAGAGGTATCACTTTTGGGCGTGCCGATGACCACATGGGTCTTGCTTTGGTGCTCCTCTGCGGTATCCTGCAGCCGCTGCATCGTTGCGCTGACGCGGATGGTCTGCTCCGAAAGATCGATGCTGCCCCACTGCAGGGCACACAGCTCCCCGATGCGCATACCGGTGAACAGTGCCAGCAAAACACCGAATTTGCAGCAGTCCATATCCAGCTGCAGATAGTGCACCAGTTGCTGCTGCTCCGCTGCAGACAGGACCCGCGGCTCTTTCCGGCTTTCTCTCGGATAATGGATCTCCAGCGGGGGGAACAGCCCCGGAAAGTGTGCGGCGGCGTATTTGCAGATGCTCTGCAGAACCACCAGGATATCGTGCACAGACTTTGGTGCAAGCTTCTCCTGCTGCAGGAGCACCTGTGTAAAGGCGTCAACGCTCTGCGTGGTCACGCCGGAGGGGAAGCATCCGCCAAGCAGGGGCTTGATATGCTTTTCCAGCACCGTGCTGTATTTGATATAGGTCGAGTCCCGGATCTGCGGCCGGCGGCAGCGCAGCCATTCGTCGCAGTAAAAGGCAAACCGCCGCCGCACAGCGCCGGCATCAGCCGGCTGGCCGCTGAAAAGCGCCGCCCGGCATTTTGTGACCTTTTCCTTTGCCTCGCGGTATGTTTTGCCGTAGCAAAAACCGTACCGGATCTTGCCGGAAGGCTCGTGTCCCTTGATATACCGTGCCTCCCAGCGACCGTCCTTGCGCTTGAAAATGTTTTCTCCTTTTGCCATTTTTCTGTCCTCCGTTTTGCTTAAAATATAGTCCACCGCCAAGGATTTGGCAGGTAGCAACAGCTTGACTGCGCCCGTGACTGCGGTAAATCCGTCCCGGAAAACAGCAATCACCAAAAACAGATATATAAACGCCGATAAAAATAGGAAATTTTCAAAAAATTCCCGCAATGCGGTTTTTCCTGTTGCATTTTCGGGCGAAACATGGTATACTTTGACCGCAATATGTCGGTGTGGAGTTTTGATTGAGTGATGAACTCCGCGAAAAGACGGCGGCCTTTCCGGCAAACGCCCTGTGAGTAGGGCGAGGTTTGCCGTTTTTCTTCACCGGGGTGTAGCAACTGCTTACAAAGAAAGGGAGAAACGACGCGTGCTTTATCGGGAAGAACGGGATGAAAAGCGCCGTGAGGCGCTGATGGATGCGACCGTCAAGGTGATCGCTGAGCACGGTCTGGAGAATACGGCGACCAATATGATCTGCAGCGAGAGCGGGGTCAATGTGGCGTACATATACCGTTTCTTCGACAGTAAAGAGGATCTGATCGCCAATACCTTTGCGTCGGAGGATATCCTGTTTCTCAATACCATCCTGGAAAACTTTCCGGTGCTGCAGTATGACAGCATTGATTACCAGATGCGCTGCCAGGTGCTGTTCATGAAGTGCTGGAATTTTCTCATGGAGCGGCGGCAGCCGCTGGTCTTCTATGTGCGGTACTATTATTCCTCTTCCTTTCAGAAGTATGCCTATGCGGCACACATGCGGCGGTACGCCGTGCTGATCGAGAAAATGAAAACGGCGTTTCCCGAAACGGTGGATGTGCGTGCGGTCCTGCACCACATTCTGGATACTCTGCTGGGCGAGGCGATGAAGCAGGTCAATGATCCGCAGGGGAGCAACGACCTGGCGGCGGAAAAGGCCTTTTATCTGATCTTCAGTGTGGTAAAGGCGTATATCAAAGAAGAAAAAATGCAGCTGCAATAAGGCGGCGTGGGGGTGTGGCAATGGAACAGGAGAAGAAGAAAAAGGGCCTGCGGATCGTCATTGTTCTGTTGGCTGTATTGCTTGGGCTGAGCCTGGCGGCGTTGGCCGGCGTGTTTATCTACAGCCGGCTGGCCGGTGGCACACCGGCCACCGTCACCGTGCCGGATAATCTGATCACACCGGAGGAGGATCCGGACGACACGGCGTCGAACGATACTCCGGCGCAGGGGGATGCCGACGGCGCAGCCACCCCGGCTGCGGCGGCCCAGCGGCAGGCGACCACCCTGCGCCTGTATGACCGGCAGCCGCAGGACAATGTGCCCTTTGCCGTGGGCAATATGTTCCCCGGCGATACCGAAACGCGCTATTACTGTGTGCAGGTGTCCTACCGCAATACGGTCACGGTGCACTTCCGGGCGGATATCCGCCCCGGCTATGAGAAGCTGGCGGAGGTGCTGAAGGTGCGGGTAACGCTGCTCTCTGCCGGCCAGGAGCTGTACGACGGCCGGATGCAGGATATGCCCGAAAGCCTGGCGCACACGCTCAGCTCCGGCAAAAACGCCACGGATGAGCTGTACTACGGCATTACCGTGTACCTGGACACGAGTGTGGGCAATGAATACCAGAATAAAGATCTGATCGCCGATTTCCGCTGGTGGGTGGAGGAAACCGAGAACCTCGGGCCCTCCCCGGCCACGGGTGATCTGGCGGATATGCGTGTGTGGATCGTGCTGGCGGTGGCTTCCGGCGCAGCCTGTGGGGTGCTGCTGGTCGTCCGCCGGCGCAGGGAGGAAAAAGACCATGTCTGAGTCCAAAACAGCCAAACGGCTGACCGGCGGCATTGTGGCCATTGTGGTGCTGGCCATCTGCCTGGCCCTGACCACCTTTGCCCTGGTGTATACCACGGTTGCCGTGGAAAACAACCTTTTCCACACCGGCGAGGTGAAGCTGAACCTGAATGACGGCCACCCGGTCATCCGGGAGCACGAATTCCTGTTCGAGCCGGGAATGACGGTGCAAAAGACCTTCTTTATCGAAAACGACAGCACCTGGGATGTCTACTACCGGCTGTATCTGGATAATGTTTCCGGCGGTCTGGCGGATGTGCTGACGGTGACCATTCTGGACGGCGACCGGGTGCTGTATACCGGCACGGCCGCCCAGCTGGCCGGGCGGCAGACCACCGCGGCGGACGATATCCTGCGGCTGCGGCAGCGCAAGGAGCTGACAGCGGTGTTCCATTTCCCGGAGGACAAGGGGAATGCGACGCAGAACCTGGATCTGACCTTTACGCTGTGTGCCGAGGCCACGCAGACCAAGAACAATCCAAACCGGCTTTTTGATTGACATAGGGAATTTGGATCATGCGATTTTTTCATCGTAAGAAGCCCCGTTCTGTCAGGGGGCTTGAGGAGAGAAAGGCCAGCTGCCCCGAAGCCAAGGAGGTGCGGCATATGCCCGAAAGCAAAACCGATATCTGTGTTCTGTGCGGAAAGGATACCGGCATCCCGCGCGATACGCCGGTCGCCCGGCGGCGGGGCTATATCCGGGGCTGCGGGCAGCTCTGCGAGCACTGCTTCGGCGGGCTGTATATGTCCCTGGAGGCAAACGGTGCAGCCGGTATGAATGATGAGCAAATGAATGAACTCCTGGCCCTGAGCCTGGAGAAGGATGGGGAGTAAAGAAAAGATGAAAGTGCTAAAGATCCTGCGCAGCGTGCTCGTATGGGCGGTCGTGGCGCTGGCTGTCGGTATGATGATCTTCACGGTGGTGTCGGTCTCCACCTTTGACCGTGCCGACCGGAACCTGTTCGGGTACAAGGCGTTTATCGTGCTGTCGGACTCCATGAGCAAGACGGATTTCGACGCCGGCGACCTGGTGCTCGTGCGGGAGGTGGATGCCTCCACCCTGCAGGAGGGGGACATCATTGCCTACACCTCCCAGAACACGGCGAACTACGGCGAGACCGTCACCCATAAGATCCGCCGCCTGACCACCGCTGCCAATGGTGAGCCGGGCTTTGTGACCTACGGTACCACCACCGATACGGATGACGAGACGGTCGTCACCTACCCGTATGTGCTGGGCAAGTACCAGGGGCATATCCCGAAGGTCGGTACATTTTTCCGGTTCCTGAAGACGCCGCAGGGCTATATCATCTGCATCCTGCTGCCGTTCCTGCTGCTGATCCTGATGGAGGGCATCCGCTGCATCCGCCTGTTCCGCCAGTATAAGGCGGAGCAGCAGGCCGAGCTGCAGGCGGAGCGGGACAAGATCGAGGCGGAGCGCGCCGAGGCCCAGCGCATGATGCAGGAGCTGCTGCAGATGAAGGCGCAGATGGCACAGACGGGGGACGGCACGGCGGCGGCCGCCCCGGCCCAAGAGGCGCCGGTGGATACGGCGGCCGCCCCGGCCGAGGAGGCACCTGCCGAGGCTGTGCAGAACCAGTAAATATCTCCGGGGGAAAGGCTCTTTTGATTGTGTCCGCGTCCAAACCTCCAAAATACCTCTCCACCTGCGGGTGGAGGGGCGATCCAAGGGCATAAGCAGGGGTTTATGCCTTTGGATCGCCGGAATTTCCTGTCCGTATGACCGGGCAGGGATCCATGGCTATGGCATCCGCCCCCTGCCGGCCGGGCGGAGCGTACCGAAACTCTCGCCGGCGAAAAGATCAAGGAGGGAAAACAATGGCAAACAGCAAGACTACCAAACGGGCATTGCTGACCAGCGCACTGGCCATTTTGGCGTGCGTGGCAATGCTCATGGGGGCCACCTTCGCGTGGTTCACCGACGCCGCCTCCACCGGCGTGAACAAGATCGTCTCCGGCAACCTGAAAGTGGAACTGACCTACAAGAACAAGGACACCAAGGGCGATTTCGCCCTGGCGGATAAGAACACGCCGATCTTCTACGAGGAGGCCCTGTGGGAGCCCGGCTATGTGGAGTACGCGGTGCTGAATGTCCGCAATGCCGGCAGCCTGGCGCTGAAGTACAAGCTGGGGATCAACATTGCCGCCGAGACCGGCAGCACCAACACGGCTGGGACGGACTTCAAGCTGTCCGATTACATCCGATTTGCCGTGCTGACTGACGATCAGAGCGCTCTCACCCGGGCTGAGCTGGTGGAAGCAGCTACCGCTGCGGAGAACTGGCAGCTGAATGCCGGGTACACGGTCGAGGAGCATCTGCTGGCGGGCGATACCGATAACGAAAAGACAGTCACCCTGGTGCTGTGGATGCCCACCAGCGTGGGCAATGAGGCCAACCACAAGACCGGCGTTGAAGCACCGTCCATCGAGCTGGGTGTGAATGTGGTTGCCACGCAGGATACCGTGGAGCATGACAGCTTTGACAAGGACTATGATCAGGATGCCCTGTACCCGACGGCGGATACCACTGAAGCAATCAACGCGATAAAGAATGGCGGCAGCGTGCTGTTCGGCCAGGATGTGCAGACGCCGGAAAAGCTCAATATGACGAAGGATACCGACATTTCTCTCGGCGGACAGACCTGGACGGTCGGCGATAATACCAAGCTGGCCGACGGCGCCAAGCTGACGGTTTCCGGCGGAAAGGTGCTCGGCAAGACATTTGCTAGCTATGTGGATGTTCGTCCCGGCACAACGACCGATGGTGTGGTGACCTACACCAATGTCGATTTTGTCAGTCAGTACAATGCCGGCAGAAGAACCATAGGTTCTTCCACTACGCACACGGATTATATCCTCAAGCATACACCGGAGGCCGGCGGCCATACAAAGCTGGTATTCAAAAACTGCACCTTTACCAACAGTGCTCTGAAATTTGACGGCCTGAGCGGGAAGATCGGCTCCTTTGAGGTGGTTTTTGAAAACTGCACCTTTGAGGCACTGACGAACAACGAATTAATCGAAGTGAACAGTAGCTATGTGACGAATGACAGCACGATCACCATCAAGGATTGCACCTTCAATGTTACCGCTACCAGCAATTTCAGTGTGATCGATCGGGCACCCATACTGAAATTTGAAGGCAGCAATACCTTCAACGCCGTCGTTGCCACCCCCACCGGGGCAGATAAGAAGGGCACAGCGGAAGAGATCAAGATCTTCTCCGAAAACCTCAATGTTAAGGTTTGCTCGGCAAAAAAGGTCAGCGGCCTGGAGACAGTGACGGTTTCCGGTGTGATCAAAAAGTAACACGGCCCTTTGCCCCTCCGCCCGCGCGGTGGAGGGGCAGGCGGGTAAGCCTTGCACCTTTGGAGCATTTTGGTATGGCCGCTGCACACGCAGTGCTGCCATACAGGTCATTGAGAACATGAATTAAGGAGGTCACAAAACAATGGTAAACAGCAAGACCACCAAGCGGGCATTGCTGACCAGCGCACTGGCCATTCTGGCGTGCGTGGCAATGCTCATGGGGACCACCTTCGCGTGGTTCACCGATTCCGCCAGCACCGGTGTGAACCGGATCCAGTCCGGTAACCTGAAGCTGAAGCTGGAATATGCCAAGGCGTGGAACACGGACGGTGAACCCACCGAGTGGGGCGAGGTCACCGAGAACAGCGATCCGCTCAGCTTCATCCAGCGGCAGGCGGACGGCAGCTATGCGGCCAATGCCGGCATGCTGTGGGAGCCGGGCGGAACCTATCGGCTGCAGCAGCTGCGCATCAGCAATGTCGGCAGCCTGGCGCTGAAGTACAAGGTGGTCATCACCGGTATCATGGGCAATGCCGAGCTGAATGATGTGATCGACTGGACGGTCAACGGGATCGACATTGGCACGGAGCAGCACCTGGCGGCCGGCGCCGACAGCCACATCCTCACCATTGAGGGCTCCATGCAGGAGACGGCCGGCAACCATTATCAGAACATGACCATTGACGGCATTTCCATCACGGTGTATGCCACGCAGGATACTGTGGAGCACGACAGCTTTGATGACCAGTATGATAAGGATGCGAAATACGCCGAGGTCATCGCAGGCGGAAAGGGCTTCAGCAGCGGCAAGTATACCCTGGATACCGGCATCATTGCCACCGATCCGAACGCCATTGCCGTGAAGGCCATCGACCCCAATACAGAGGTGACCATCAACGATGGGACATTTGACGGCGGCGCGGGCGGCAACAATATTTGCGTTGCCGCTGCGAACGGTGCCACAGTCATCATCAAGGGCGGCACCTTCACCGTGGGCGGCGACGCCAACGGCTACGGAAACTCGGTGGTCTATTCGCAGGGCGGCAATATCGTGATCGAGGGCGGCTTCTTCTACACCGATTGCGCCTATAATGGCTTCTATTATGTGCTGAACCAGAGCAACGGCAACCCCGGCACGATCACGGTCAGGGGCGGCACCTTTGTCAACTACGATCCGTCTAAGGGTGACGATAATCTCGGCGGCAATTTCGTTGACGACGGCTACCGGGTCGTTTCCGAAACAAAGGAAAACGGCGATGTCTGGTACACCGTTGTGGAGGTGCTCACCGTCCGCAGCGCTTCGGAGCTGACCGAGGCGATCAAAACCGCCGCAGAGGATGAGCCCATCTATCTGGGCGCGGACATCGACAGCACCAGCAAATTCTCCGTCAGCCGGAAGCTGACCATCAACCTGAACGGCTTCGCCCTTTCAAGCTCTGCCATAACCACGCTTGAGCTTGGCAGCGGCGCGGATGTCACCATCACCGACAGCAGTGCCGCCGCATCCGGTGCGATCAAGAACACCTACAGCGGCAGCAAAGACCCCACAACGGTCGATCTGAAAAAGGGTGCGACCTTCACGCTGGAGGCCGGCACCGTGCAGGGCAACCCGACGGATACGCTCCAGTCTGTTGCGATCCGCAGCAACGCCAAAAAGGCATGCACGGTCAATATCAACGGCGGTACCGTTGCCAACCCCGACGGGCACGAAAAGAGCCGTGCCATTGCTGCAAGCAACGGCATGACCGTGAATATCAACGGCGGCACGGTGAGCGGCGGCCTGCATGCATTGGATGCTTATGACGGTTCTGTGGCCAATATCAACGGCGGCAAGCTTTTGGCAAACGCCGCTAAAACGGTAAGCGGTGAGTATGGCACAAGCTATGCGATCCGTGCAATTGGTCTCACGGAGATCAATATCGGCTCGACGGCTGCGGCATCTGTCCCGAATGTAAAAGGCATCACATTTCAGGAAAACGGCCTGAAGACCTCGCTGCCGACGATCAACCTTGTGAAGGGTGAGATCACCAACCCGATATATTCCCTGCAGGAAAAATACAACTATGGGTTCTTCAAGCTTGGCATAACAGCCGGCGCGCCGGTCACCTTTACCGATAACACGGCGCAGTACTTCCTCGCGGACGATCTGCAGATGGTTCAGAACGGGAGCGTCTGGCAGGTCGTGGCCAAATAATTTCTGCCCTTTGCCCCCTCCCCCACGGGGGAGGGGCAGGCGGATAAGCTTTATGCCTTTGGATCATTTTGGTGTGCACACTGCACGCGCAGTGTTGCCATACAGTCACTGAAAGTATGAAATCAAGGAGGTCACAACAATGGCAAACAGCAAGACGACCAAACGGGCACTGCTGACCAGCGCGCTGGCGATTTTGGCGTGCGTGGCAATGCTCATGGGGGCCACCTTTGCGTGGTTCACCGACGCCGCCTCCACCGGCGTGAACCGGATCCAGTCCGGTAACCTGGATGTGGAGCTGTGGTACAAAAATGCCGCCTCTAAGGAGGACCCGGATCTTGAGAATGGGTTTGCCCTGGCGGATAAGAACACGCCGATTTTCTACGAGGAGGCTCGGTGGGAGCCCGGCCATGTAGAGTACGCCGTGCTGAAGGTCCGCAATGTCGGCAGCCTGGCCCTGAAGTACCAGCTGGGGATCAACATTGCCGCCGAGACCGGCAGCACCAACATGGCGGGGACGGAATTCAAGCTGTCCGATTACATCCGCTTTGCCGTGCTGGACGACGATCAGAGCACTCTCACCCGGGATGAGCTGGTGGAAGCGGCTACTGCCGCAAACAACTGGCAGTTGAATGCCGGTTACACGGTCGAGGAGCGTCTGCTGGCGGGCGATACCGATAGCGAAAAGACGGCCACCCTGGTGCTGTGGATGCCCGGCAGCGTGGGCAACGAGGCCAACCACCAGACCGGCGTTGAAGCACCGTCCATCGAGCTGGGCGTGAATGTCTATGCTACGCAGGCTACCGTGGAGCACGACAGCTTTGATGACCAGTATGATGCAAGAGCCGAGTACGCCACCTTTGTCGGCACGCCTGCCGAGCTGCAGGCGGCTATCAGCGCCGGTGAAAATGTTGTGCTGGAGAGCGACCTTTCCCTCACCAGCGCGCTGGCTATCCCGCAGGGCAAGGCCCTGACCATTGACCTGAACGGCAAGACGGTAACGGCAACCGGGGACTTTGTTACGGTCAATGCCGGCAGCAAGCTGACCATGAACGGCGGCACAGTGATTTCCGGCCGCTATGCCTTCAATGTAAAGGGCGGCGAAGTCGTCGTCGATGATGGCAGCTTCACTGCGCATGAGGCCGTGTTTGCTCTGTTCGGCGGCAGCAAGCTGACCGTGAACGGCGGCACCTTCACCGCGAAGGATAATGCGGTTATCGCGACCAACGGCTCTTCTGAGGAAGGCTGCGAGATCACGGTCAACGGCGGCGTTTTCAACGGCAATATCAGCACCCCCGGCTATATTGCCTGCGGCATCTATGTTGCCAATAAGGACACCGTGAATGTCAATGCGGGCACCTTCAATGTGACGGACGGTGTCGGCATCCTGATGCGGGCCGGCCACACCACCATCGGCAAGGATGTGGTGATCAACCTGACCAATACCGGCAAGGTAACGGCCGGGAAGGTCGGTGATGCCAAGGCCGAGATCGACATCACCACGCCCAGCTACCTGGTGATGGATGTCCGCTCCGGCTATCCCGGTGTGACCGCCGGCTTCACCATTACCAACAACAGCGCCTACGAGCTTGTTGAGTACAAGTAAGCAATGGTTTCAGTCCCCTCCCCCACGGGGGAGGGGCGATCCAAGGGCATAAGCGCGGGTTTATGCCTTTGGATCGCCTGAATTCCCTGTCCGTGTGGCCGGGCAGGGATCCATGGTTACGGTATGTCCGCCCCCTGCCGGCCGGGCGGAGCGTACCCGAAATTCCGCCGGCGAAAATATAGAGGAGGTCAAGAACAATGACAAACAGCAAGACGACCAAACGGGCATTGCTGACCAGCGCGCTGGCCATTTTGGCGTGCGTGGCAATGCTCATGGGGGCCACCTTCGCGTGGTTCACCGATGCCGCCAGCACCGGCGTGAACAAGATTGTCTCCGGCAACCTGGATGTGGCACTGGAGATGAAAGACGCCAACGGCGAATGGGTGCCTGCCGAGGGCATGAAGCTCGACTTCGTTAAGGCCAAAGAAGGCAAGGGCGAACTGATCCAGTGGGAGCCCGGCTGCCGCTATCAGCTGCCGGAGCTGCGTGTGGTGAACAAGGGCAGCCTGGCACTGAAGTACAAGATCGTGATCGCCGGGGCTAAGGATGCAACCCCCGAGAACGACACGAACGACCTGAAGCTGCTGGATGTGATTGACTGGACATATACCGTTGCGGGTGAGACCTATGCCCTGGGCACCGAAAAGCACCTGGCGGCTAAGATCACGGATGCGGACAGCTACGATACGCTGACCATTGAGGGCCACATGCAGGAGCAGGCCGGCAATGAGTATCAGGGCCTGAGCATCGAGGGTATCGCCATCACGGTGTATGCTACGCAGGATACTGTGGAGCATGACAGCTTCGACAACCAGTATGATGCAGCGGCCACCTACAAGATGTATCCGCAGGGCATGACCGAGGACAGCTTTAAGAAGGATCAGGTTGCGGTGGACGACAACGGCAACTTCTACTCCAGCTTCAAGGAGGCCATGGCCAATGTGGAGGACGGCGGCGCTCTGTACCTCAAGGAAGAGAGCACCGCTAAAGATTTCCCGACGCACCTGAATGTGACGAAGAATGTCACGATCTATGGAAACGGCGCGGATTTCTCCGGTAAGGACATTTCCATCGGCACCTATGCTGCTCCCGAGAACGACGAGACGACGATCAACATCTACGGTGCGAAGAACCTTGTTGTGTGGGGTCAGCCGACGGCCAACCTTTCCGACACCTGCACCTGGAATGTGAATTTCTACAACTGCGTCAATGACGGCAGCAATTTCCTGATGTATCGCGGCGGCGAGAATTTCTCGGCGAAGATCAACCTGACCCTGACGGGGTGCTCGGCCACCGGCTTCTCTGATTCCATCGTGCACACCACGGCGGATGGCAGCATTGTGATCAAGGATTGCACCTTCGCCAACAACTGCGCCCCTGTGAACATTGCGCACAAGCAGGTCGGCACCATGACGGTGACAATCGAGGACAGCAGCTTCATCAACTGCGGCAAGATCAATCCGTCGGACGATTATTATGCCCCGGCCCGTTTTGTGAACAACAATAAGAACGGCACGCTGGATGTGACCCTGACGAACAACACCTTCACCGGCACGATCGGTACGAACGGCGACATTCTGCTGGGCGATTACAGAACCGGCAAGGAGTCGCACAAGGTTACGGCGCACATCACGACGGCCGCCCCGGTCATGGTGAAGTCCTCTGAGGGTGCCGCCTACAGCTACGCCGGCGGCACGATCGCCATCCCCGTTGTGGAGGCTGGCTCCCAGGATGACCTGAATGCGGCCATCGCGAGCAACGAGGCCGGCTCTATCAAGCTCGGCGAGGGCGAGTATACGCTGCCGGATGTGTCCAACAAAGATATCACGATCGTTGGTACCAAGGACACGGTCATTGACATGAAGAATGTCGACAAGGCAGGTGCCAAAAATTTGAGCTTCGACGGTGTTACTGTCAACTTCGGAACATCCGATTATGTTGGCTTTAAGCATACCGGTACGGTCACCTACAAGGATTGCACCATCACCGGCAAGCAGTTCCTGTATGCGGAAGAGGTCGAGTTTATCAACTGCACCTTCGTCCAGGATGTTGAAGATTACAATGTTTGGACCTATGGCGCGGGCAAGGTGCTTTTCAAGGACTGCGAATTCAACTGCAAGGGCAAAGCTGTCCTGGTTTACAACGAGGGCGCACAGCCTACGACGACAGTCGAATTCCAGAATTGCAAGTTTACTGCCTCTGCTGCGGTTGAGGGTAAGGCTGCAATTGAGATCGATTCCTACGGCACAAGCTATGATGTGATCATCGACAAAGCCACTGCTGATCAGGTAGAGGGCTTCGGACTTGGTTCTCAGAGCAACAATTCGGTTTGGAATGTGAAGAAACTTGTAAAGCCGGTCACCGTCACTGTCGACGGAACGGTCGTCTATTCCAAGTAATGTTCCTTTTGTTCCCTCCCCTCCGGGGGAGGGAGCAAACCAAGGGCATAAGCAGCAGTTTATGCCTTTGGTTTGCTGGGACTTTCAGCTCATGCGGCTGCTCGGCTTTGCCGCCGGCAAAAACACCGGTTCGACCGTTTGGGCCAATAAGAACAGCATGGATGCAGCGCACCTGAAGGTCACCATCGATGGTGTGCAGGTGCTCTGAGATTAACCCGCTTTCTTCTTTTCTTTCCCTCTTTGTCCCTCCACCCTGCCAGGTGGAGGGGCACACAAAGGGCATAAGCCCCGCACCCCGCGGGTGCAGCCAGGTTTGTGCCTTTTGTGTGCCATGGTGTGATCGCGGCTGCCCGGCCGCGTTGACATAGGCAAAGCGACCGGGGGTCACGGCCGCGCTGCCCGATAGCAAAATTTTTGAGGAGGTTATGGAACAATGACAAACAGCAAGACCAAACGGGCACTGCTGACCAGCGCGCTGGCGATCCTGGCGTGTGTGGCCATGCTCATGGGAACCACCTTCGCGTGGTTCACCGACGCCGCCAGTACCGGCGTGAACAAGATCGTTTCCGGCAACCTGGATGTGGCGCTGGAGATGAAAAACAGCGATGGCGAATGGGTATCCGCCGAGGGCAAGACCCTGAATTTCGTTAAGGCCGCAGGCGGCGAGAACGAGCAGCTTCTGTGGGAGCCCGGCTGCCGCTACAAGCTGCCGGAGCTGCGTGTGGTGAACAAGGGCAGCCTGGCGCTGAAGTACAAGCTGCTGATCACCGGCATTGCCGGCGATGCGGAGCTGAACGATGTCATCGAGTGGACAATATCGGTGAACAAGGAGCCGACGAGCAGTCTGGACAGCATTCTGGACCGGATCCTGGAGCCGGGCTGCGACAGCGGCAGCATCGTGCTGGCCGGCCATATGCTGGAGACGGCCGGCAACCACTATCAGAACATGACCATTGACGGCATCGGTGTGACGGTGTACGCCACGCAGGCGGTCTCCGAGCACGACAGCTTCGGCAATGACTATGATGAGCTGGCGGAGTACGGCACACCGGTAGCCACGCAGCAGGAATTCCTGGATGCCGTGGCCGCGGGCAAGGATGTGCTGCTGGCCGGCGATATCGCGCTGGACAGCGAGCTGAAGATCGATAAGGACATTACCATCTACGGCAATGGCCATGCGGTTGTGGCCGGCGCCCCGGTGCGGGTAGCCTCGGGCAACAATGTCACCTTCAAGAATGTGTGGTTTGACGCCCCTGCCAATGGGCGCGGCAATGCCTCCAACCTGTACGCGGCCAACCTGGAGGGCACGCTGATGCTGGATGGCTGTGTCTTCACCAATACGCAGTGGGACAGCATCCAGGTGATCCCGCTGCCGGGCGCCAGCATTGTGATCAACGGCTGCAAGTTTGTGCAGACGAGCGGCACGGCGCAGCGCTTCATCCACATTCAGGCCGCGGATAATTCCAATGCGGATGTCAAGATCACCCTGACCAACAACTTCTTCGGCTCTTCTGCCAATATCAAGAATGCGTTGATCGATCTGGACTATATCAACCTGGACGGCATCGACTTCGGCGGCAACAATATCTACACCGATACCGATGGGGACATCTATGTCTGCGGCACCGATGGTAATAAAAGAACCATCGAAAAGGATGCAGCCTACAAGGCGCTCGGCGCGCTGAAGGCAGAGGATAATGCGGTGATCGAGGAGGTCTCGGGCGATACGGCCATCGCGGCCGGCAGCTCGGCCACGATCAATAGCACCACCTCGATTGGGGCCAATACCACCATCGCCGGCGACAGCAAGGACGACAGCGTGCTGAAGGCCGAAAAGGCCAAGATCAGCGCAGATGGTGTGACGATCAAGGACATCACGGTCAAGGGCAGCGGTTCTTCCAAGACCGAAGGTACTTTGAACATCAGCGGCAATAATACCTCGCTGGAGAATGTGAATTATGAGGGGGGCAACGGCAACATTGCCATTGCCGTTTCCACCGGCAAGAACAACGACGGCACGGTGTTCAAAAAGACCAAGATCACCAAGGCGTTCCGCGGCATCCAGTTCTGGTCGCTCTCCGGCGATTCGGTCATTGACGAGTGCGTGCTGGATGTGGCCGGCTACACCTTCAATATTGACGCGGCGGTGGCAGGCTCCACCCTTTCCATCCGCAATTCGACCCTGAACGGCTGGACCTCGTATACCAGCGGGATCAAGCTGGTCTCGTTCGAAAACTGCCAGCTGGGTCTGAACGCCTATGAGTATCTGCGCCCGTATTCGGAGACGAAGCTGACGAATTGCGCCTTTACATCGGCGGGCTATCAGCTCAATGCCAGCGGCGCGGACGCCTACACGATCACGCTGACGGACTGCACCAAGAACGGTGTGGCCATCACGGCGGAGAATGTGCAGGATCTGCTGCTGGATACGGATGATTGGAATACGAATGCCACGCTGATCGTCAACGGTGTGACCGTTACGGTTACGCTTTAAGGCAGAGCACGGTTCTTTTGATGTGATCACTGCGGGTGCAGTGTTTACATAGCGTTATCCAAAAAATACAATAGGAGGTCACAAAACAATGGCAAACAGCAAAACTACCAAACGGGCATTGCTGACCAGTGCACTGGCCATTCTGGCGTGCGTGGCGATGCTCATGGGGGCCACCTTCGCGTGGTTCACCGACGCCGCCTCCACCGGCGTGAACCGGATCGTCTCCGGTAATCTGAAAGTGGAACTGACCTACAAGAACAAGGACACAAATGACGACTTCGCCCCGGCGAACAAGGACACGGCGATCTTCGATAGCGAGGCCCTGTGGGAGCCCGGCTATGTAGAGTACGCGGTGCTGAATGTCCGCAATGTCGGCAGCCTGGCGCTGAAGTACAAGCTGGGGATCAACATTGCGGCCGAGACCGGCAGCACCAACATGGCGGGGACGGACTTCAAGCTGTCCGATTACATCCGCTTTGCTGTGCTGGCCGGCGATCAGAGCGAGCTCGGCCGGGATGCGCTGGTGGAAAAGGCTACCGCCGCGGATAACCGGAAGCTGAACGAAGGGTACACGGTCGAGGAGCATCTGCTGGCGGGTGATACCGACAGCGCAAAGATGGTCACCCTGGTGCTGTGGATGCCCACCAGCGTGGGCAACGAGGCCAACCACAAGACTGGTGTTGCTGCACCGTCCATTGAGCTGGGCGTGAATGTGGTCGCTACGCAGGACACCGTGGAGCATGACAGCTTCGACAAGGACTATGATCAGGCTGCCGAGTATCCGGTTATTAACCGGGCGGAGCTGACCAATGCCCTCGAGAACGGCGGCATTGTCAATGTGCCGGATGATCTCCCCTACGGTGAGGTCGGCGACACGCTGGAGGATCGGGTCGCGATCAAACAGCCCACAACGCTGAATCTGGATGGCAAGCTCATCTCTCCCGACAATATGGGCAATAACGGCACCAATTTCGTCGCGCTCATGGTGCGCGCGGATACCACCATCAACGCCACCGCAAACGGCGGCATTGATACGGGTGTAAACGGCGGCTATGGCATAAATGTTCTCGACGGTGCGACGCTGGTTATCAACGGCGGTGAGTACTATGGCGGCGGCACGGCCGTGCAGGTGCAGAAAGGCACGCTGATCATCAATGGCGGACACTTTGCTGCGGAGCCGTTCGATGAGCCATGGGGCTACAACTTCGTGCTGAACTGCTATGACCCGGCTTACAAGGCCGGCACAGCCAAGATCATTGTCAAGGGCGGCACATTTGTGAACTTTGATCCGTCCAACAACTCGGCGGAAGGCGCTGGGACCGACTTTGTGGCTGACGGCTATCATGTCGAGAGCGAGACGCGCGGCAGCGACACCTGGTATACGGTGGTGGCAGACTAACCTCTGCGCAGGCTACCAATACCTTCAGATCCCCCTCCACCCGGCGGGGTGGAGGGGCGATCAAAGGGCACAAGCCAGTCCCTTGTGTCTTTTGATCGCCTATGGTACGAATGAATGAAAAAAGGCGGTAATCTTCCGGTGTCGGTTGGTATCGCATACCCTCGAAAGGAGCTGCAGACAGCGTGGGAAATGAATCGTCTACGATCCTTCTGCTTTTCATATTGGCGGTGGCACTTGCCAGCCTCATTATAGTCAAATTGGTGTTGTTTTTCAAGAATTTCCGGGATGAGGTGCACTATATTCGCATGGAGATGTACCGCGCCGGGGACGACAATGGCTACCGCTACTGGCGCAAAAGGCTGCGCTGCTGCTACCTCTGCCTGCTGCCGTTTGTTACGCAGCGCAATGTGGAGCGGGTGTACGGGGCGCTTTTCCATAAGCCGCAGCACGGCCGGCGCAGCGATGGGATATGGGGCATGCTGGCCCCCTCCCTGGTGGGCATGGCGGTGTGCGCCGTCAGCCTGTGCGGGATGAGCTGGGCGTGGTTTACCGCCTCGATCAGCAGCAGCACGCAGGCGATCCGCACACCGGAATACACCCTGAAGGCCACCGTAACGGCTGAGGGCGTAGACACCGTGCCCGGCCAGAAGAGCGACGGTGGTGCGGCCGTGGACAGCGATACGGTGCTGGAGGGCGATACGCAGTATGCGCTCACGGCCGGGCAGACCTACACCGTTGAGCTCCGGGCCAGTGGGACCGACGGCGCGGCCGGCTATTGCCTGGTGACGGTGGATGGGAAAGCGTATTGCACGGCGCCGATCACGGCCGTGGGGACGCTGCGCTTCCGGGTAAGGCCGGAAAGCAGTGGGGACATGATCCTCACGGCCAGATGGGGCACCCGTGTGCAGCAGCCGGACGATCCGCTGACCGAGGGCACCCTGATCGGCACGGAGGACAGCGGCACAACGCCGCCCGCAGCCGAGCCTGCGGCACAACCGCCGGCGGATACCGCGGATGATACGCCGGCAGATACGGCAAACAGCACGCCGGATAGCGTGCCGGAGGACGCAGCGGATAACACACCGGATGTGCCGGCAGCTTCCTCTGCCGCTGCGCCGCAGGAGCCGCAGCAGGAACAGTAAAAACCGCACCTTGAACAGCCGCCGGACGCCTCTGCGTCCCGGCGGCCGTGTCGGTTTATGCGGGTTTTCAAAAAGCCCGGTCGCATTTCGGCGTATCGCTTGACAGAATGCGGGAAAAAGCCTATAATAGCAAGTACTCCGGCCAACCGATACGGGGGCGTAAAGGTTTCGACGGGGATCGTGAGGTACGGTAAGCGAGTAGCGGTGCGGGCCCGCTATAAAACCTGCAATCTTAAAATTAAACGACAACAACACTGTTGCGTTGGCGGCCTAATTAGGCTGCCCGTCTTGCCCCGGAGCACCGCGGCCGGGAGCGAGGCGTCGATGAGCGGTGAAAGTGAACGGCGGGGTGCCACCCCCGGCGTCACGGCGTAGTGGCTACCGTAGCGCATAGCCTGCCGAACGGCGATGCGTGAGGGGAATCCGAAAAGATCGGCTGCACTCGGAGAAAGCTGTATCAAGTGGTTTTCGGACGCGGGTTCGATTCCCGCCGCCTCCACCAGGAAAAGCTCTTGTTCTTTTGAACAAGAGCTTTTCCATTCTATTCGCCTATCGGCGAGGAATATTGTCTGGCACAAAAAGGTTCATGACCATGCTTTAACGAATAAATGGAAGAACCATTTGACAGTCAGCACTTTATATGCTTGATCCGGATGCAGGCGAAGCGTCGGTTTCATTCTGCCCTGCCAATAAAAAAGACCCCATCCGGGGTCTTTTTTATTGGCAAAACAGTTGGTGTGTTTACTCGGCAGCATCCTGCGGTGGCTCCGCGGCCGGTTTCTCTTCTGCTGGGGTTCCGGCCGGCACTTCGGCAGCCTGCTGCCGGCGCTTGCGGGCGATCAGGTCTTTGACCAGCATCTGGATGGTTGCCATCAGCGGCACGCCGAGGAAAATGCCCCAGAAGCCGAACAGCCCGCCAAACAGCGTGATGCCCAGCAGCACATAGATCGGCCGGATGCCGACTGTGCCGCCAACCACGCGGGGCTGTACGATGTTGCCGTCCACCTGCTGCACGATGACGATATATAGCGCTACGCCGATGGCGGCGTAAATGTTCTTCGTCAGCAGGGTGATGAGGATGATCAGAATACTGCCGATCATGGCGCCGAAATAGGGGATCATATTCAGCAGGCCCATCGTCATGCCCAGCAGCACGGCGTAGGGCACGCGGAAGATCGCGAGACCGATGGAGACGACGATCCCTACCACCATGGCGTCAATGAAGGAGCCGTACAGATAGCTGTAAAAGATCCCGGCAATGCGGTGGCTGTAATCAGCCAGCACGGCAATGCGGTGCGGCTTCATGAACAGGCCGAGCAGGGTCTTGCATTCCCGCACCAGGTTTTCCCGCCCGGAGAGCATATAGATGGAAACCATGACCGCAATGATGATATCTACCAGCGAGGTGGTAAAGCTGATCACGCTGCGGACAGCCGTCAGGATATTTTCGGTGCTGAGGAACTGGAAAATCATCTCCCGCAGCGCGATGTACACCTCGTCCAGCTTATCCGCCAGGTCAAAGCGATCCAGCAGGCCGCCCGGCTTGGTGAATTCCTCCAGCCGCTGCTGCGCCATATCGGCATAGCCGGGCAGGGCGGTAGCCAGGCTGGTGAGACTGTTTTTCAGCTGCGGGATCAGCAGGTAGATCGCCAGCGTGAGCAGCCCCAGCAGCAGAAGATACACAATGCCGATGGCAAGCGGCCGCGCGAGCTTCTGCCACAGCCTGGCCTTGCGGCGCAGGAACAGCTTTTCCAGCGCCCGGCTGGGTGCATATAGCAGAAAGGCCAGCACAAAGCCGCCGATAAACGGCGCCAAAATGCCGATGATCCAGCCGATCACATGGGCAATCTGCGGCAGATCATCGCTGAGCTTATACAGGATCACTGTGGCCGCCGGCAGGCTGAAGAACCACAGCCAGCGTTTCCATGAGCGTTTTTGCTCCATGTCAGGCACCTCCCTGCCGCCGGGCTGCAGCGGCACATCCACCGACAGTATACCAAATTCCCGCGCGGATTACAAGCCCCCTCCGGGCAAAAAAAGGCCGGGCACCGTCACGGCGCCCGGCCTCTCGTTTATTCACGCGGAAAGTGGGTTTCGATCACCCGGCTGCAGCCCGGCGGCGAGTAGCGCCAGTCGGTCAGCGGGCCCTCGGTGATGAAGTAGTGCAGCGGCGCCGGCGGCGTGGTGCTGTCCTGGGTGTCGATCAGCGCCAGCTTGATCTTGAGCTTCTCCGGCTGCACGCTTTTGATATACACGGCGGCCTGCTGGCCCACGCGCACATCCTCCCGCGGCTCGGCCAGCCCTGCCAGGTTGGGGGTCAGCTCCACAAATATGCCGTACGGCTCCACCGACCGCACAATGCCGGCAATGGTCTCGCCGGCCTGGAACAGCGCGGCGTTTTCCTCCCATGTGCCCAGCAGCTCCCGGTGGGAAAGGCAGATGCGCCCGTTTTCCATCGAGGAGACCACGCTGAGGATCTCCATGCCGGGCGCAAAGCGGTCCCGCGGGTGGGAGATCCGGCTAACGGAAATATCCGCAATGGGCAGCAGTGCCGGCAGCCCGCAGCCAACATCACAGAAAGCGCCAAATGTCTCCAGCCGTGTGATGCGTGCCGGGATCACATCCCCCGGCTGCAGGTGGTCAAGGTATTCCTCGCGGCAGCGCTGCTGGGCAATGCGGCGGGAAAGCACCGGCTGGCAGCCCTCCGCCGTCTGCCGGAAGCCGGTGACCACAAAACACACCGGCTTATTGACGCGGGTGATCAGAACGATATCTTTCGTGACCCCCTCGGCGATGCCGAGGGCGCCCTCGCAGTGGGGGATCAGCCCCTCGCCGCACGGAAGCTGCACATACAGGTTGTGATCGACATCACAGCGCACGGCGCGGGCCTCCAGCAGCCGGCCGTCCTCCTGCGCCTGCATCAGCGCGGTGATCGAGCTGATGGCCGCCTGGTTCTCCGGTGTGTGGATGTAAGCCCCCTCCGGCTTATATAGGGTTGTGTTTGCGGTAGCCATGACCATATCGATCCTTCCCTTTCTCACTTGGCGGCGGAGAAGCGCCGTCTGTGGGATATATATGCGTCCTTGCTTTGCTTTATGCGCCGATGAGCGCCCCCAGCAGACCGTAGGAGATCACCGACATAATGACCGTGGCAATGGCAATGCCCAGCAGAATGGCCGGGAAAGCTTTTTTCACCGGGATGCCCAGCAGCGAGGCGATCAGCGCGCCGGTCCACGCGCCGGTGCCCGGCAGCGGGATGCCGACGAACAGTGCCAGCCCCCAAAAGTAGCCTTTTTCGATTTTTTCGCTTTTTCCCATGGCCTTGCGCTCAATTTTTTCCACCATCGGGCGGAAAAGCTTGGTACGCTTAAGCGCATTGAAGATGGGGGTAATGAACCACAGGATGAACGGCACCGGCAGCAGATTGCCGAGAATGCACAGCGGCACCGCCCGCAGGATGTCCACATGCATCAGGGAGGCGGCCAGCAGGCCGCCGCGCAGCTCCAGAATAGGCACCATGGAGATAATAAAACAGACCAGCTCGCCGGAAAGCCCGTGCAGGGCATTGATAAACCATTCGACCAGATTTTCCATATGTCAGCACCTCTTTTTGTTGTCCGGAATTGTCCTTGTATTTTACATCCGTCAGCGGCCGTTGGCCGGCCGTCTGCGAAGCATTGTACCACACCCTGCGGGAACATTCTGTCGGAACAGGGCGGGCGCAAAAAATATTTTGCCGGCCATTACAGCAGCCGGATGCCGTGTTCTGCACAAGCGGCGGTCATTTCCTCCGGCCACACGGATACCTGCACCTCGCCGATATGCGCTTTTTCCAGCATCAGCATACACAGACGGCTCTGCCCGATGCCGCCGCCGATGGTCAGCGGCAGCGTGTTTTCCAGTATCCCCTGGTGATAGGCGTAGTGCATCCGCTCCTCGGCGCCGGCGATCGCCAGCTGTCGCCGCAGGCTCTCGGCATCCACCCGCACACCCATCGAGCTGATCTCCAGCGCCTGTCCCAGCGTATCGTCCCAGAACAGCAGATCGCCGTTGAGGCTCCAGTCGTCATAGTCCGGGGCGCGGCCGTCGTGCGGTTTGCCGTCTGCCAGCGCACCGCCGATCTGCATCAGGAATACCGTGCGGTATTCGCGGGTGATGGCATCCTCCCGCTGCTTCGGCGTCAGCGCCGGGTAGCGGTCGGCCAGCTCCTGCGTGGTGAGGAAATAGACCTCCTCCGACAGCTCGGCTGTCAGCAGGGGATACTTCTGCTGCAGCAGCTTGTTGGTGTCCACCACAGCCTTGGCAATGCGGCGCACGGTGTGCTGCAGGTACTCGATGGTGCGCTGCTCACGGGTGATGACCTTCTCCCAGTCCCACTGATCCACAAAGATGGAGTGGGTATTGTCCATGTCGTCGTCCCGGCGGATGGCATTCATATCCGTGTACAGCCCCTCACCGGGTTTGAAGCCGTAGCGCCCCAGCGCCACACGCTTCCACTTGGCCAGCGATTGCACCACCTCGGCGTGTGCTTCGTCCATCCCCTTGATAGTGAAGTCGACCTTGCGCTCCACACCGTTCAGGTCGTCATTGATACCGCTGCCGCCGCGCACCAGCACGGGGGCGGTGACCCGCTCCAGATGCAGGTTCTGCGCCAGCAGCACCTGGAAGGTGTCCTTGATCACCTTGATGGCCTGCTGGGTCTGCCGCAGGCTGAGCTTCGGATCGTACCCCGGAATAAACCGATACTGTGTCATAGCGTTTGTTTCCTTTCTGTATCAGCGGATGCTGCCCACCGTGCGGGGGAACAGCTGCACATCGCGGATATTGGATACACCGGTGACATACATGATAATGCGCTCAAAGCCCAGGCCGAAGCCGGAATGGGGCACGGTGCCGAAGCGGCGCAGATCGAGGTAATCCTGGTATTCCTCCAGGCTCATGTGCCGTGCCTGCATGGCCTCCAGCAGTTTGTCCAGATCCGCCTCACGCTCCGAGCAGCCGATGATCTCGCCCACGCCGGGCACCAGCAGGTCGGTGGCGGCCACGGTCTTGCCGTCGGGGTTCTGCTTCATATAGAAGGACTTGATCTCCTTGGGGTAGTTGATGACAAACACCGGCTTTTTGAACACCTGCTCGGTGATATACCGCTCATGCTCGGTCTGCAGGTCGCAGCCCCAGTAGACCGGGTATTTGAATTCGGCATCCGCCTTCTCCAGCAGGGCAATGGCGTCGGTGTAATCCAGGATCTGGAAGTCGTTATCCACCACGCTGCGCAGCTTCTCCTGCAGACCGGGCTCCATGAATTTTTCGAAGAAGGCCAGCTCCTGCGGACATCTTTCCATCACATCGCGGATGATGTACTTGATCATCTCTTCGGCAATTTCAATGATGTCCGGCAGTTCGGCAAAGGCCACCTCCGGCTCCACATGCCAGAATTCTGCCACATGGCGGGGCGTATTGCTGTTTTCCGCGCGGAAGCTGGGGCCGAAGGTGTAGATCTTGCCCAGTGCGGTGGCAGCCATTTCGCCCTCCAGCTGGCCGGATACGCTCAGTCCGGCGCGGCGGCCGAAGAAGTCGTTGCGGTAGTATTCTTCGGCGCTCTTGTACTGGTCGGAATAGCCGATGGTGGTCACCTTGAACATCTCGCCCGCGCCCTCACAGTCGCTGGCGGTGATCAGCGGGGTATTCACATACACATAATTGCGCTCCTGGAAATAGCGGTGGATGGCTGCCGCCATCACCGAGCGCACACGGAAGATGGCATTGAACATATTGGTGCGTACCCGCAGGTGCGGAATGGTGCGCAGGTATTCCACCGAGTGGCGCTTCTTCTGCAGCGGGTATTCGCCGGGGCAGACGCCCAGCACGGTAATCTCGCGGGCATTGACCTCTACGCCGTTGCGCTCACTTTCCACCAGTGTGCCGACCACCTTCAGGCTGGTGCCCAGCGGCATATAGGCGCTCACATCCGGCAGGGTCTCCTTATCCAGTACCACCTGCAGATGCTTGAGGGTGGTGCCGTCGTTCAGCTCCAGGAATGCTACATTTTTGGAATCGCGCGAGGTGCGTACCCAGCCGCAGACGGTGACCTCTGTGCCGCGGTAGGCGGGATCCTGCTGCAGATCCCGGATGTCGATGTGTTTCATGGTGATCCTCTCCTTATAATAATGGTTTTTATTTCTTTCTGTGTTTCATAGTATATCCGGTAAACCGGGTAAACCGGGGAAACCGAAAAAGGAAAAACAAAAAAGCCGCCCGTCCTACTGCATAGGACGAACAGCCAGACTGCCCGTGGTGCCACCTAAATTTGCCGGCGTACAGCCGGCCTCTCCCGCCTCTGACAAGGCGCTGCCCCTTAACGCGCGGCCTACGGCGCCCCTACTGCCGCCCGGTGGGTGTCCGGTGCGGGTTCAGCTTGCAACTCGGGAGTGTTATTCGCGCGGCCGTTGGCTGCCGGGCTTCCACCTGCCCCGGCTCGCTGTCAGCGCTGTGCTGCGGTACTTCTCTCCGTCACGGTTTTTTCTTACCTTAGCACAGTTTGGGCGGTTTGTCAACCGCAAACAAGAAAAATCCACAAAAAGAGAGCGGAAAATTCGTGCAGTGTGTAAGGGAACTTTTGCTGGCAATCTACCCAAAAATCGTTGACACTGTTCGGATGAAATGATATAATTTGTTGGCTAAGGTGTGCGTGAAAGAAGAATATGGAAAGTTGGGAGGAATTTTTCATGAAAATCCGGCGGTTTTTTCGTAAAAGCTGCGCGGTTTTCCTCAGCGTTGTGCTTTTGGCATCCGGGCTGTGCATAGCCGGTGTGTCAGCGGCCGATCAGGTTGTGCTGACCTGCGGCTACGAGACCCAGCTGAAAAACAAAACGGCCCTGCGGTATCAGCCAAATTCATGCTCGGATAATACCTATCTGGATGAGGTGCAGACGATCCAGCAGATCACCGATGGCGGCGGCCGCAGCAGCCGCGGCGCCATGCGGCTTTCCTACCTGTCGGCTACGCCGAAGCTGGCCGGTTACCGCCTGTTTGGCGATACCAGCCTGCTGGCGAACGACAAGGGCGCGGCGGGCAGCCTGTATACCCTGTCTTTTTGGTATTCCGTGCAGGCGCTGAGCGCGGCCGCTTCGCTGAATGTGTATTACGGCTCCATTAACTGGACGAACGGCTGGCAGGCAGACCAGATACGCGATAAGCTTGTGGACAGCCAGACGGTGACCCCTGCACAGGCGGACGGCGAGTGGCGGTATTATGAGGTGCCGGTATTCGCCGGAAGCGTAGACGGCTTCCATGTGGCGCTGGATATGGGCACAGCGGCAGCGCCGGACGGCAGCTGCGTGCTGATTGATGATGTGTGTATCACCCTGCGGGACAGCGCCGCTGAGACGGTGACGATAACGCCGGACAGCCGCGGCGGCTCTGCGGTCAGCCCGGTGACCGGGGTGGCCGGGCTGAAAGTGCTGCTGCCGACGCCGGAGCGGGAGGGCTACCTCTTTGCCGGCTGGTACAGCGATAAGAGCTGCATCACCGAGCTGAAAGTGTTTCCGCAGAAGGATGCCACGGCGTTCGCCGGCTGGATCAAGGCTCCCACGGGGGAGAATGAGACCATTGCCAGGCTGAGTGTGGCATTTTCGGATGTGGCGCTGGATTATATCCACAGCCTGAAGGGCAACGCCAGCAAGGCGGGCACCGTCACGCTGACGGCAGCGGACGGCAGCACGCTGTACAGCGGTGCGCTGGCCTCCTTCAAGGGGCGCGGCAACGCCAGCTGGAGCATGGCCGGCGAGAAGCGCTCCTATAACATGAAATTAGATAAAAAGGCCGAGCTGGTGGACGGCGCCGGTAAGGCGAAAAGCTGGTGCCTGATCGCCAATAATGTGTTCCATGACGGCGAGAACACCGACCGCACCGGCCTGTCCAATGCGGTGGCGTATACGCTGTTCCAGCAGCTGGGCGGGGATGCGGCGGTATCCTTCCGCCCGGTGGAGCTGTATATCACCGATATTGCCGGCCGCAATGAGGAATACCGCGGCCTGTATATGCTGGTGGAAAAGGTGCAGATCAACAAAGAGCGGGTGAACATCACCGAGGCGAAGCTGACCGAGGATGAGACCACCCGCCGGGTGGACGACGAGACCGCCGATATCACCGCTGCCGAGCAGGCGCTGCTGGACACCGGCATCACCTCGTTCCAGTATTGCCCCAAGGTGACGGTGCAGAGTGCCGGCGGCTTCCTGCTGGAGGCGGATTCCCGCTATGCCGGCGAGGCCAGCTGGTTCCGTACCCGTCACGGCGCGGCCTTTGTCAGCAAGGAGCCGGAATTTATCAATCTGGCGCAGATGACCGAGATCGCCACCTATGTGCAGGGGTTTGAGGATGCCCTGTATTCGCCCACCGGCTACAATGCGGCCGGCAAGCATTATACGGAGTATATCGACCTTGATTCACTGGCCAAGAAGTTCCTGCTGGATTGCTTTACGGCGCAATATGACATCTTCAAGACCAGCTGCTTCTTCTATGTGGATGGGAATGATACCGGGCTGGTCGGCAAGATGAAGACCGGCCCTGCATGGGATTACGATTATGAGAAGCTGGGGGACACCACCCTGTACCACTATGTGGGCGCCGGCGCTGAGCCGGATCGCTGCACGCGGGTGTGGGTGGAGCAGCTGCTGACCAAGGGCGATTTTGTGGATGCTCTGTACGATCTGAATGAGGGCACCTTCAAGGCGCTGCTGGACACCATGGTTGAAACCACACTGCCGGCCTATGCGGCGGCGCTGCAGCCGGCCGGTGCGCGCAATGGCGCGCTGTGGCATGTCAGCTTTGATGACCGTGCAGCCAGCTATATTCAGCGGTTTTCCAACCGCGTGAAGATTTGGAACAACACCGTGTGGACAGCGGATAAGCTGCTGGGCGTGCAGGTGGCACAGGCAGGGAATACCCTCGCAGCTACGGTAAAGGGTTCGGCGGACAGCTATCAGTGGTATCGTGTGGATCCGGCCGATCCGACCCGTGCGTATGCGGTCAGCGGCGCCACCGAGGCAACGCTGCAGCCGACGGTGAACGGTACCTATTATGTGCAGGTGACCGGCACGCCGCTGGGCAGCGGCAGCACCGAGACCGGTGAGCCGGCCGGCAGCGTGATGGTCAGCGCGGCGGTGGAATATACCGGCGGCGCCGACCCCAGCCAGCTGGTCACGGTGACCCTGGATACCATGGGCGGTGCCGATATGGGCAGTGTTGAGGGGCTGGCCGGCACCCCCTTTACGGCGGCCACGCCGGTGCGGGAAGGCTATGCCTTTACCGGCTGGTACAGCGATGCCGCCTGTACGGTGCTGCTGGAGGTCTTTCCGGCAACAAACGCCACGGCCTATGCCGGCTGGCGCGAAACGACTTCTTCCGGGCTGCCGCAGCTGGAGATTGCCCTGACGGATGTGGATCTGAACTATATCCATGCGGTCAAGGGCAACGCCAGCAAGGCAGGCACCGTTACGCTGAAGGGGGCAGACGGCAGTACGCTGTACAGCGGTGCGCTGTCCTCCTTTAAGGGACGCGGCAATGCCAGCTGGACGATGGCCAGCACCAAGCGTTCCTATAATCTGAAGCTGAGCAAAAAGGCCGAGCTGGTGGAGGGCGCCGGCAAGGCGAAAAGCTGGTGCCTGATCGCCAGCAATGTGAAATTTGACGGCGAGAACACCGACCGTACCGGCCTGTCCAATGCCGCCGCCTATACGCTGTATCAGCAGCTGGGCGGCGACGCGGCGCTTTCTTTCCAACCGGTGGAGCTGTACATCACCGACCCGTCAAACAGCCGCTCCTCGGTCTACCGCGGCCTGTACATGCTGGTGGAGAAGGTGCAGATCAATGAGGAGCGGGTGAACATCACCGAGGCGAAGCTGACCGAGGATGAGACCACCCGCCTGGTGAATAGCGAGACCGCCGATATCACCGCCGCCGAGCAGGCGCTGCTGGATACCGGTATCCGCTCGTTCCAGTATTGCCCCAATGTGACGGTGCAGAGCGCCGGCGGCTTCCTGCTGGAGGCGGATTCCCGCTATGCCAGTGAGGCCAGCTGGTTCCGTACCCGCCGCGGCGCGGCGTTCGTCAGCAAGGAGCCGGAGTTTATCAACCTGGCGCAGATGACGCAGATCGCTGCGTATATCCAGGAATTTGAGGATGCGCTGTATTCGCCCACCGGCTACAATGCGGCCGGCCGGCACTATACGGACTATGTGGATATGGAGTCACTGGCCAAGAAATTCCTGCTGGATTGCTTCTCGGCGCAGTATGATATCTTCAAGACCAGCAGCTTCTTCTATATTGATGGCGATGATACCGGCTTCACCGACAAGCTGCGGGCCGGTCCCGCCTGGGATTACGACTACGAAAAGCTGACGGATGAGACGCTGTACCACTATGTGGGCACCGACACCGAGCCGGACCGCTGGACGCGGGTGTGGGTGGAGCAGCTGTTGACCAAGGGCGATTTTGTGGATGCGCTGTACGATCTGAATGAGGGCACCTTCAAGGCGCTGCTTGCCGGGATGGCGGATACCACACTGCCGCAGCTGCGGCAGACGCTGGCGGTGGCCGGCGCCCGCAACGGACAGAAGTGGAACTTTGATTATGCGGCCTATGCGGCCAATTATATCACCCGTTTCCGCACCCGTGTGAACACCTGGAACAACACGGTGTGGACGGCGGATAAGCTGCTGGGTGTGCAGGTGACGCATGATGGCAATACACTGACGGCGACGGTCAATGGCGCAGCAGGCAGCTACCAGTGGTATCGCATTGACCCGACGGATCCCACGGCGGCCGTGGCGGTGGATGGTGCCACCGGGGCAGTGTTTACCCCCACGCAGGAGGGGCGCTACTATGTGCGGGTCACCGGCGTTCCGATCGGCGCCGGGCCGACGCAGGACGGTGAGCTGGCCGGTACCACGATGGTCAGCGCGGCCGTGGCTGTGAGCAAGCCGGCCGGCCGGCGCGGCGACGCCAACGGCGATGGTGTGGTGGATGCCAAGGATGTGACCTACCTGCGCCGTGCGCTGGCCAAATGGCAGGGATATACGGTCGATACGGCGGTATGCGACCTGAACGGCGACGGTGTGGTGGATGCCAAGGATGTGACCTATCTGCGCCGCGCACTGGCCAAATGGCAGGGCTACACGACCGGTTAAGTTATTGCTACAAAATTCTGCTTTATGGTGGAATTCGCTTGACAGGCATATCTTTCCGCAGTAAAATGAAGAAGAATAGGGTGGCTGTTGGCTGCTGCAGCGGGTCATGCAGCAGCCGGCCGGTGCCCGTACACAGCTTCTTTGATAATGGCAAATGGTGAATATGACCCAAACAACAAGCACAGCAGGGAGGAACAGAAATGAAGAAAGCATTAGCACTGTTGCTGACCATGGCGCTGCTGATTTCCGGCGTGTCGATGCTGCCTACCATGGCGGCCGAGGCGGTGGAGATCACGCTGCCGACTGTCAGCGGCAATCCGGGGGATACGGTGGATGTGCCGATCACACTGGATACGAAAGCCACCGGCGGTATCGTCACCGTTTATCTGAGCGTTACCTATGACGATTCCCAGTTGGAATTGGTTGCAAAGCCGAAAAACGGCGATATGTTTGTGACCGGAAAGGAAATTGCCGGTGAGGATGACGAGTCCTTCTATACATTCTCCGGAGATTTGAAGGATGTTCCGTATCTCCTGCAGTTTGATGGCAGCACGAACAAGAACAGAACCGGTCGTTTCACTTTGGCTACAATGAAATTCAAGATCAAAGAAACGGCCAAATATGCCACGGATGGTTACACGATCAAGGTGAAGGTGGACAGTCTGTATGACTTTGATCAGGTAGATACCCCCTATACTGTAACCGATGGCAAGGTGAATGTAAATTGCCTGCACACGGATACCGAGTGGAAGACGGTCACGCCGGCCACCTGTGAGCGTGTGGGCTCTGAGAATGAGGTCTGCAAGGTGTGCAACGCGGTGGTGAATACCCGCGAGCTCCCGGCGACCGGCCACCGCTATGGCGAGTGGACGCAGACGACTGCCCCGACCTGCGAGGGTGCGGGCGAAGAAAAGCGCACCT
>DJRT01000010.1:0-24618 GCA_002437905.1 Ruminococcaceae bacterium UBA6353
AGCCGATATAGAAGGTGGCCTTGCCATTGTTGATCACATCGCGGATCTGTTCCTCATCCGTTACCTGCGCGATCAGTCCGCGCGCTTTCAGTTCTTCATACAGGGTCATCGCTCATTGTCTCCTTTTCTGTTAATACACCATAGTTTTTCCGCAGACACAAAAAAGCCGCCCGCCGCCGGAAAACCCGGCAGAGGGCGACCGTTCAGCCGCTGTACCACCTCTGTTCGCCGGCAGCAGCCATGCCTGCCGGCCTCAAGAACGCGCTGTATCGTGCGCACACGGCTCCCCTACCGGGCTGCCTGCGGGGCAGCTGTTCAGGTCGCGGCTCCGGAGTGTATTTCGCCGCCGCCCCTGCCGCCTTACACCAACCGGCAGCTCTCTGCAAAGGGGAAACCCTGCGGGTACTTCTCTCCATCAACGCCTGTGAGGCTATTAAAGCATATTTTACCGGGGTTGTCAAGCCCCGCTTTCCGCGCGCGTCCGCATCTCCCGCGCGGCGCTGCGGGCAGTCTCGGTCGCCTCGCCGCCGATAATGCGCGCCAGCTCCGCCACACGCTGCTCCTCCTGCAGCGGCTGCACGCAGGTATAGGTGCGCCCATCGGCAACGCTCTTGCTGACCAGCAGGTGCGCGTGACCGGCCGCAGCGATCTGCGCCAAGTGGGTCACGCACAGCACCTGGCGGCGAACAGCGGTCTGCCGCAGCAGAATGCCCACCTTGGTGGCGGCGCGGCCGCTGATGCCGCTATCCACCTCATCGAACACCAGCGTGCCGATCTCATCCACCTCCGCCAGCACCCGCTTGAGCGCCAGCATAATGCGGGAAAGTTCACCGCCGGAGGCGGTGCGGGCAATGGATTTCGGCGGTTCGCCGGGATTGGAGGAGATCAAGAATTCCACCTTATCCCCGCCGATCACGGTCAGCGGCGTCGGCTCCATAGAAACCTGCAGCCGCACATGCGGCATATCCAAAAAGGTCAGCTGCTGGCACACATCCTCTTCAAAGCGGCGGGCAGCCTCCCGGCGGGCGGCCGTCAGCCGCTCAGCGGCGGCAATGGTTTCCGCCCTGGCCGCATCCGATTGCTTTTCCAGTTCGGCCAGGTGCGCATCGGTATTCTCGATAGCGGCCAGCTCCGCCGCCATTGCCTCCCGCTTTTGCAGCACAGCCGTCTCATCACCGCCATACTGGCGGGTCAGGCGCTGGATCAGCGCCAGGCGATCCTCCAGCGCCGCCTGCTCCCCTGCATCAAAGGAAAGGCCGTCACCAGCCTCCCGCACCTCTTCGGCACAGGCCTGCAGGTCATACAGGGTGCTCTGCATCCGCCCGGCCAGCTCCGCCAGCTCCGGCGATACCGCGCCGGCGGCCTGCAGCGCGGCCGTGGCCGCCGCCATGTGCTCCACCGCACCGGCCAGCTCCTCGCCATCGCCGTCCAGCGCCGTGCAGGCGGTCTGCAGGTGCTGCGCCAGCTTTTCAGCATGGCGCACCGTTTCCCGGCGGGCAAGCAGCTTTTCCTCCTCGCCAGGCTTCAGCGCCGCCGCGTCGATCGCCTCGATCTGCTCACGCAAACGGGTTGTGCGAAACTCCCGCTCATCTGCATCCATTTGGGCGGCGCGGATTGCCCGCCGGATGCGGCAATAGGTATGGTACGGCTGCTCGTAGGCCGCTCGGATGGCCTGCAGGCCACCCAAACGGTCAAGATATTCCACATGGCTTTCCGGCTGCAGCAGCACCTGATTTTCATGCTGGCCATGGATATTCACCAGCATACGGCCGATGCCGCGCAGCACAGACACCGTTGCCGGACGGCCATTGATGCGGCAGCTTCCGCGGCCATCCGCTGTGAGGGCGCGCTGCACCAGCAGCGTCCCGTCCTCCTCCAGCGCATAGCCCTGCTCCTGCAGCGCTGTCTCCACCGCCGGCGCCACATCGGTGAACACGGCCGAAATATCGGCGCGGTCGGCGCCGTGGCGCACCACATCGCGGGTGATACGCTCCCCCAGCACGGCGTTGATGGCGTCGATCACAATGGATTTACCGGCGCCGGTCTCGCCGGTGAGCACCGTCAGGCCACTGCCAAAGGTGATGTCCGCCCGCTCGATCACCGCCACATTTTCGATATGCAAGCTTTGCAGCATACACGCTCTTACCTTTCCGTTCCGCTAAGGGTCTTTTTCAGCTCCAGCACCAGATCCTCTGCATCCCGCTCACTGGTGACGATACAGATAAAGGTATCATCCCCTGCCAATGTACCGATCACCTGCCGCCAGTGCAGCGAATCCATGGCCGCGCAGGCCGCCTGCGCCATGCCGGTGGCGCAGTGCACCACCACAATGTTCTGCGCATACTGCACATCCGTAACAGAATTGGCAAAAATGGCATGGAATTTGGCCGAGATCTCCTGCCGCTCACTGCGGGCCACACTGTAACGATAGCCGCCGCCGGCCGCCGGGGTCTTGATCAGCCGCAGCTCCTTGATATCGCGGGAAACCGTGGCCTGCGTGACATTGTAGCCGTCCTCACACAGCAGGCGCTGCAGCTCATCCTGCGTTTCTACCGGGCGACTGTTGATGATCTCCAGAATTTTCGCATGGCGTCGTGTTTTCATAGCACCCTCCTGCCAAACAATTTTTCATTCAGCACCGTCGAAACGGTGGTATCCTTTATCCGGATCAGCCGGGCGCACAGCGCAGCCGGGCGCACGGTCACGGCATCCTGCGGGCCGATGGCAATACTTTCCTCGCCATCCACCGTGAGATAGGCATCTCCGCCATCCACCTGCGCCCACACCGTCAGTTCCGCCTGCGGCGGCAGCACATGGCAGCGGGCGGCCAGCGTATGCGGGCAGATCGGCGTGACCAGCAGGCAATCCAGCGCCGGATCCACCACCGGCCCACCGGCCGAAAGAGAATACGCAGTGGAACCGGTCGGGGTAGCCAAAATCACCCCATCGGCACGGCAGGAAAGCAGCGGGCAGCCGCGATCCTCCACCCGCAGATCCACCAGGCGGGAAAGCCCCCCGCGGGAAACCACCGCCTCATTGATGGCCAGTGCGCGGCTGCGGCAAGCCCCATCGCGCATCACACAGACCTCCAGCAGCCGCCGCTGCTCTGCAGCAAAACGGCCGGTAAGCAGGGCCGGCAGGGCATCCAGCTCGTTTTTCTCCAGGCCGGCCAAAAAGCCCAGACGGCCGGCATTGATGCCCAGCACCGGGCAGCCGGCCGGCGCAGCCGCCTTAGCCGCGTGCATGATGGTGCCGTCCCCACCGATGGCCACGGCGGCATCACACCCGGCAAGCGCCCGGGTGATCTCGGCCAGGGAGGGCAGCACCGGGGCCGATGAAACCGGCTGCACCGAGGCACCGGCCTGTGTCAGCCGGCGGCAGACCTCATCCGTCAGCGCTGCCTTTTCCGCCGAGCGCCGGTCAGCGATCACCGCCACCCGCATGGTTTCTCCCTCCCTTTCCTGTTTTCAGTGCGGCAAAGGCCGCCTGCACCACCGCCGCCGGCTCCACCGGCTGTGCCGGTGCGCCACGGCGCAGCACCGCCAAATACTCAATATTTCCGTCGGCTGTCCCGCCACCGGTGATCGGCGACCAGGTAAGCCACTGTATCCCCAGCGACAGCCCGGCAAACAGCGCCAGCTTCTCCTGCAGCACCCGGATATGGGCGCGCGGCTCCTTTACCACGCCGTGCTTGCCGACCGCCGCACGGCCGGCCTCAAACTGCGGCTTGATCAGGCACACCAGGGTAGCCGCAGGCTGCAGGTACGGCAGCACCGCCGGCAACACCGTCTCCAGCGAAACGAAGGAAACATCCACACTGGCAAAGGCCACCGTGCCGGCGGGCACCGCCGTGCGCAAACGGTCGCTGCGCACATCCGTTTCCTCCAGCACCGTTACCCGTGGATCCTGCCGCAGCCGCGCGTGGAGCTGATCCCGCCCCACATCCACGGCATACACATGGGCTGCACCGTGCTGCAGCATACAATCGGTGAAACCACCGGTGGAGGCGCCCACATCCATGCAGCAAAGCCCTGCCACGCAAACGCTTCCCGCCGCCAGCACCTTTTCCAGCTTTTCGCCGCCGCGGCCGACATATCGCTGCGGGGGCGCCGAGCACACGATGGCATCCTGCTCCCCCACCTGCATGGCCGGCTTAGCCGCCGGGCGGCCATTCACCGTCACCAGCCCCGCCGCCAGCAGCTCCTTTGCCCGCTCACGGCTGCCGGCCAGCCCCAGCTGCACCAGCCGGACATCCAGACGGCACAGCGCTTCACTCGCCATCGGCCGCCTCCTGCGCCGCCTTTTCCTGTGCGGTGATAAACGCGGCGATCCCCTCGGCATCCAGCCCGGCATCATGCAGGCCCTCCGCCGTGGTGCACACGCCGGGGGTATCCTCCAGTGCGCGCACAGCGTACCGGCCGGTATAGCCAGTCTCCAGCAGGCGATCGCCAAGATACTCACCAACCCCGCCCTGCCGCGCTGCCTCCTCGAAGAACAGCACCTGCGGGTACTGGCGGGCGATGGCGACGACTTCATCCTCCAGCGGATGGATACGGTTAAGCTTCAGTATAGCCGCGGGCTGACCATTGCGCTGCCGGCGGCGGCTGGCCTCCAACACATAGCCGAAGGTGCGGCCATAGGTGATCAGCAGCAGCCGGCCGCTCTTATCCCGGATGTGCTCAAAGCTCTGGTAGCTCGGCTCATACCCGGCCAGCGCCGGGTGCTCATTCCCCTTGGGGTAGCGCACAGCGGCAATGCCATCGTTATCATACAGTGCCTGCTTCAGCTGGCGGTCCAGCTCGGCGTAGGTCGCCGGTGCATAGATCACCGTATGTGGGATGGAGCGCAGCATAGCCACATCATAGATGCCCTGATGTGTCTCGCCGTCATCCGGTACCACACCCGCCCGGTCAATTGCCAGCACAATGTGATTGTGCATGATTGAGGTATCATTGAGCATCTGATCGTAGCTGCGCTGCAGGAAGGTGGAATACACCGCAAAAACCGGCAGCAGGCCGCCGCAGGCCAGCCCGGAGGCAAAGGTCACGGCGTGTCCCTCGGCAATACCGGTATCAAAAAAACGCTTGGGGAACTGCTTGGCAAATGCCTCCAGGCAGGTGCCCTTTTTCATCGCCGCCGTAATGGCCACGATGCGGTCATCCTCGGCCGCCAGGCAGCAGAGCGTTTGCCCGAAACGGGAAGAAAAGGTCTCCCCGCCGGCGGGAGCCTGTCCCGTCTGCCGGTCAAAGCCACCGATGCCATGGTAGGTATCCGGGTTTTTCTCCGCAAAGGAGTAGCCCTTTCCTTTCACCGTGGCCACATGCAGCAGCACCGGATGGTCAATGCTGCGTGCCGCCTGCAGCGCCTGGCTGAGATCGTGCAGATTATGGCCATCCACCGGCCCCATGTAGTAGAAGCCCATGTTTTCGAAAAAGGAGGTGCTGGAAAACAGTGAACGCTTCATTCGCTTCTTGCAATCGTGCAGGAAGGTATTTATCTGCCGTCCAACCAGCGGAATACGCGACAGGGCGCCGGTCAGCCGCTGCTTCCAGCGCACATAGCGCACACGCGCACGCAGATGGCCGAGATACCGCGCCACAAAGCCCACATTGCGGCTGATGGACATCTTGTTATCGTTGAGAATGACGATCAACCGGTCGTCGCTGCGGCCGGCATTGCTCAGCCCCTCATAGGCCAGGCCGCCGGTCAGGGCACCATCGCCGATCACCGCAATCGTATAGCTGTCGTCCCCGGTCAATCCCTTGGCCTTGGCAATGCCGTTGGCCGCCGAGATGGCGGTGCTGCTGTGCCCGGTGATAAAGGCATCATGCGGGCTTTCCTCCGGCTTCGGGAAGCCGGAAATACCGCCCTTGCGCCGCAGGGTAGCAAACTCCCCGCAGCGATCCGTCAGCAGCTTATGGGCATAGCACTGATGCCCCACATCCCACACGATCGTATCCCGCGGGGTGCTGAACACCCGGTGCAGTGCCACCGTCAGCTCCACCGTGCCAAGATTGGAAGAAAGGTGGCCGCCATTGACCGAAACGGTATCAATCATCTTCTGCCGCAGCTGCCGGCAGAGCTCCGGCAGCTCACGGCTATCCAGTTTTTTGACATCCTCCGGAGAGTGGATATCCTCAAGCCTGACCATACTATCCGGCACCTTTCCTATCATTTGTGCTCAGTGGTCGCGCTCCAGCAGCGCCATGGCAAGCTGCTGCAGGGCACCGGCCTCGCTGCCGAAGCCTTCCAGCGCCTGCACCGCCGCAGCCGTGCGCTGCTGCGCCAGGCGGCGGGCTTTCTCCACCCCCAGCAGGCTGACATAGGTGACCTTTTCATTATCGGCGTCGCTGCCCACCGGCTTGCCAAGCTGTTCGGCAGTGGCGGTAACATCCAGGATATCATCCACGATCTGGAAAGTCAGGCCAAGCTGCTCACAGTACTGCCGGATGGCCTGCTCCTGCGCCGGGGTGGCGCCGGCCAGGCGGGCGCCCATCAGGCCGGCGGCCGTCAGCAGGGCGGCCGTTTTACCGCGCTGCAGCGCCTCCAGCGTTGCCTGGTCGATCGGCTTGCCCTCGCTCTGCAGGTCAATCACCTGCCCCCCGACCATACCGGTGATACCGGCGCCCTGCGCCAGTGCCAGGGCAGCGGAAAGGGCGTTCTCCGGCGCTATGCCGGCGCAGCTCTCCGGCCGCAGCATCACCTCAAAGGCCAGAGTCAGCAGGCCATCGCCGGCCAGCAGCGCCATGGTCTCGCCATACACCGCGTGGGTAGAGGGACGCCCGCGGCGCATAAGGCTATTATCCATACAGGGCAGATCATCGTGCACCAACGAATAGCTGTGCACCATCTCCACCGCCGCCGCGAAGGGCAGCGCCGCCGTGGGGTCACCGCCGCACAGGCGGCAGCACTCCATCAGCAGCACCGGGCGGATGCGCTTGCCGCCGCTGCGGCAGGCATAGGCCATCGCCTCAGCCACGGTGGTCTGCAGCCCGCCGGTGGCGGGCATATAAGAGGGCAGCGCCTTTTCAAACAGGGTGCAGTAATTCTGCAGGCGCTGGGTATACATTGCTTCACTCATGCCGTTCTTCCTTTCGTTATTCCGAAAGCTCCTCGCCCATATCCTCGCCCTGCCGGTCCTGCAGCTCGGGGCTCTGTGCTGCCTCATCCGCCGTCAGCTTGACGATCTTCTGTTCGGCCTCCTTCAGCAGCTTGGAGCAATAGGCCGTCAGCCGTGTGCCTTCCTCAAACAGCTTGAGGGAGTCATCCAGACTGCACTGTCCGCCCTCCAGCGCCGCCACAATCTGCTCCAGCCGAGCCATCGCCTTCTCAAAAGTCCATTCCGTTGCCATGTTCATGCCTCCTCAATATCCGTCACGCGGCAGTGCAGCGTGCCGTCTGCCAGACGCAGCCGCACGGCGTCGTCCTTTTTTGTATTGTGTACGCTTTTCAGCAGCTGCCCGTCCGCTGCATAGCCGATGGCGTAGCCGCGCCCCATCACCTTGAGGGGGCTGAGAGCATCCAGCTTGGCGGCCAGCGCCGTCAGGCGGCGATCCGCCGCCCCGGCCGTCTGCTGCGCCGCAGCCGAAAAGCGCTGGGTCAGCATATCCAGCCGCTGGGACTGCTCCTGCGTGTAATACTGCGGCTCGGACAGGCAGCGCCGCTGCCGCAGGGTGTGCAGATCCCGCTCACACGCCAGCAGCTTATTGCGGCAGCCCATGGCCAACCGGCCATGGACGGTTTGCAGCCCCGCCAGCAGCCGCTGCTGATCCGGCACCGCCAGCTCTGCCGCAGCCGATGGCGTAGGTGCCCGCAGGTCGGCCACAAAATCGCAGATGGTAAAATCCGTCTCATGCCCGACGGCCGAGATCACCGGGATGGCGGAGGCAGCCACCGCCCGCGCCACCGGTTCTTCATTAAAGGCCCACAGATCCTCGATAGAGCCGCCGCCGCGCCCGACGATCAGCACATCGGCCGCCGCGCGGTCATTGAAGCGGCGGATAGCCTCCACAATGGAGGCCGCCGCGCCCTCGCCCTGCACCAGCACCGGGCAGAAAACCACCCGCGCCAGCGGAAAACGCCGTCCGAGGACATTCAGGATATCCCGCACAGCCGCGCCGGTGGGCGAGGTGATCACCCCCACACGGGCGGGGTATTTCGGCAGCGGGCGCTTGCGCTGTTCATCAAACAGTCCCTCCTGCGCCAGCCGCTTTTTCAGCTGTTCAAAGGCAATCTGCAGGGCGCCGACGCCATCCGGCTGCATTTCTTCGATATAAATCTGGAAGGACCCTTCCCGTTCATACAGCGAAACACGCGCCTTCACAATCACTTTCATGCCATCCTCCGGCTTGAAGGCCAGGTGGGCGGCAGCGCCGCGGAACATCACCGCGCGCACGGCGGCGGTTTCATCCTTCAGGGACATATACATATGCCCGGACTGATAATGCAGCTTGAAATTGGAGATTTCCCCGCTGATATACACGGCTGAAAGGTGGGGATCCTTTTCCAGCACACCCTTGACATAGCGGTTAAGCTGTCCAACCGAGATCACAGCCATTTGCCGCAGCCCTCCTCTGCCAGATAGCACAGGCAGGCAATGCCTGCGGCATTGTCCGCCGAGTATTCCGGCGGGGCAAAGCGCCCGCCGTAGGTTTCCGAAAAATACGCCCGCAGCAGGCTGTTGGACATCACGCCGCCGGCGTAGATCAATGGCAGCCGGCCGTATTCCGCCAGCAGCGCGCGGGTCATCCCATCCACCGCCGCCTGCACACTTTGCAGGCAAAAGCGGGCAACCACCGCCGGCGGTTCGCCGCGCTGCAGCCGCTGCCGGCACTGGTTCTCCACGCCGGAAAGATGGCAGCAGCCACCCTCCAGGCTGGCACGGGGCGCCGGTCCCGGCGGCGCCTGCAGCGCCAGCTGCTCCAGCGCCGGACCAGCCGGAAACCGCAGACAGAGCATACCGCCCACACGGTCGATCAGCTGTCCCGCCTTCAGATCCAGCGAACGCCCCACCACACGGCAGCGGATAATCGCCTCCGCATCCGGCTGCACCAGCAGTGCATCCGTGGTGCCGCCGGAAACATGAAATGCCAAAAACGGCCGGTTGATCCAATCAAGACAGCCGGCACCGGCCAGTGCCGCCGCCACATGCCCCTGCTGGTGGGTGAAAAAATGCACCGGTACCCCCAGCACCGCCGCCAGCTGGCGCGCAGCCCCGGCACCGACCAAAAAGCAGGGCATGTACGAGCCCTCCTGCTGCTGCGGTCGGTCGGAGGCCGCCACGGCGCGCACGCCGCCGGCCAACGCCGGCGCCAGCTGCTCCACCATATCCGGAAGCTGCCGGGTATGGTGAAAAACTGCGTCGCTCTGCCGCAGCCCCAATTCGCCCTCCCGCACCGGCAGCAGGCGCTTACACTGCGTCAGCCGCCCATCGGCCGCCCGGTAAGCGACCGAGGTGGTATAATTGCTGGTATCCAGCCCGAGGCAGCCGCTCATACCGGCTTGGCGGGATCCGGCAGCACGGCACTGTCCTGCCGCGAGATACTGCCGAGGATGCCGTTGATAAACGCCGCATCCTCCTCGCCGCCGTACTTCTTTGCCAGTTCCACCGCCTCATTGATGGAAACACTGGACGGGATATCCGGCTCATACAGCATCTCGTAGATCGCCAGGCGCATCACCGACAGCGCCACGCGGGAGATGCGCTCCCGGCTCCAGCCGCGGGCGTAGGCGGTGATCCTGGCATCCAGCTCGTCCAGGTGCTGCTCCGCCCCCTGCGCCAGCTGCAGCGTGAAGCCGTCCGCCGACACATCCCGTGCCAGCGACGCCCCCTGCGCCAGCTCCTCTACCGTTGCGTCATTAAAGGTCTTTTCAAACAGCAGGGCAAAGGCCTGCTCTCGGGACTCCCGTCTGGTCATAGTATTCTCTCCTGCTTTCAAGCTTCGGTTTTTCTGATTTCTTACACAATTTCCGTATATTTATGCATAGAGACATAGGAAAAAAGGCCCTCCGCCATTGAACGGAGAGCCTTCTGTCAGGCTTCCTGCGCTTCAGCGACCATGCCCTCCACATGAATGTTCACGCGGGTGACCGGCTTGCCGGTCATGGACTGCACCGCTACCTTGACGCTCTTCTGCACCTGGGCGGCCGTCTCCTGAATGCGCGCACCCTGCCGCAGATTGATATACACATCCAGCACCGTATCGTTTTCGGTATTCAGCACCTTCACACTGCGGGAGGCCGTGGACGGAGCAATCAGCCCACGCAGATCCGCCGGACGGCTGGCCATGCCGGCCACCCCGGCCACCTCAGAGGCGGCCGTGCAGGCGATTGAGGCGATCACATCTTCTGAAATAATGCAGCTACCCTCAGACGGCTTAAATTCGTTTGTATCCATTGCCAAAGTCCTCCTTTGCATCGGTCAAGAGAATGGCAGCCCCTGCAGCCGACAGGCACAGCCCGTCGCTGCGGCCACCTTGCTCCCTATCATTATAACACAAAGTTGGAATTGTGCAACGGTTTTTGCAAATTTATTGCGTATCGGCCGCCGGATTTTGCGTCTGCGGTGTAGAAATCTGCACATTTTTGGCCTCCACGCCGGACTGCGCCACCACGATCTGAAGGATCTGCAGGCTCTCCTTCTGCTGCAGGTCGGTGGAGGCCACCACCACGCTGGCATGGTCGCCGTCAATAAACACCACGCAATCCGCAAAGCCCTTGGCCAGGATGAGATTTTCAATATTGCTTTCCTGCAGCACATTTTCCGCAATCGCCGTGGCCTGCTTCTGCGCTGTCTGCTTTTGCTCCGCCGTGGCCTGTGCAGAGCCGAGCAGCTCCTCCAGCAGGCGCACCGATTCATCCCTGGCCGCCGTGCGGGAGGCGCGCGCCTTATCAAAATAGGTGGCGGCCGCGGTGCTCTGACTGGTATCTGTTCCCGTCTTGCTGACCTCCGATACGCCTGCACTGACATAGGACGCCTCGCCCAGGTGCGCATCGTCCGGCAGGGTGTCCGAGGCCTCTGCCGAGGCAGCCTGCAGACCGCCGGCCGAAAGCGCCGGCTCCTTGGTAAAGTAGTAGTTTAGATACACCGCCACGCCAAGGGCCGCCACCAGTGCCAGCATCATCCACTGCTTTTTCTCCAGAAACTTTTTCATCGTCGCATTCCTCCCAATTTGATTGCATATTGCCGGTCTTCTGCCGTCTATTTCACCACGCACACCCGCCGCGAGGGGATATCCAACGCTGCGGTGATCAGCCTGGTTACCCGCTCAGCCACCGCCGGATCATCGCCGCCGTCGCATACCACGGCCACCCCCCGGACCGTGGGCTGCAGCTGCGTGACCGGCAGGCCGACCGGACCGGACGCCGTCTCCACCGTGATGGTCTTTTCGGCCGAGCTGTCCGCCTGCGTGCCGCTGCTATGGCTCTGCTCTGCGGCATACACCTGCTGCACTCCCTGCTCAAGGGTGACCATCACCCGGCAGCTTCCAACCCCCTGCACACCATCCAGCATGGCAGTGATCCGCTTTTCCAGTGCCGCCTCCACAGCGGAGGCCTCCACCGGCATCGCTGCCGGAGAGGCCGCATCTGCCTGCGCACGGGATCGGCCGGGCAGCCACTCGCTGAGCGCGATGAGCAGGATGCCGGCCACGCCAAGCACCACCAGCCACCGCAGCGCCCGGTTCTTTCCATTGGCTGTCAGCCATGCGGCTGCCGCATGCAGCTTTTCCGTCATCCGTTCCCCGCCTCCTTCTGCGCCACCACCACCGCTGTGCCCAGACGCTTTTCCGCCACCTGCTTGACCAGCATGGAGCGCTGCGCCGTGCGGCTGTCCACATAGACCGTGATCTGTCCTATATCTATGCTGCCATCGGCGGCAATATCCGTATCCGCCACCACTTTTTCCGCCTGCAGGCCATAGCTCTGCAGCGCCTGGTTGATCATGCGCAGCAGGGTTGTATTGACCTGCGCCACCGTCTGCTGCCGCATACGCGCCTCCAGTGCCGCAGTATCCGCCGCCGTCTGCGTCTGCGGCAGTGCCGGCAGGGACCAGCGCATGGACAGCAGCGGCGAAAGCGTGACACACAGGAAGATACACGGCAGCAGCAGGCGTCCCTGCCGTCCAAGCGCACTATCCGGAAACAGGCGGCTGAGCAGCGTGCACAGCACCGCCGCCGTACAGGTCAGCAGCGCCCAGCGGCGTATTGCATCCATCGTTCATCCCGCCTTTCCCGTAAATACAATCACCGAAGTGGAGACGATCATCAGCAGGGCAAAAACCGCCAGCACAGCGATCAGCACCCGCACACTGCCCACCACCGTGCGGCACAGCTTCTCCAGCGCCGCCAGCCGGAACAGTGCCGCCGCACTGCCGGCAAGCTGCAGGCAGATGCTCCAGGCCAGGCAGGCCACCAGCGGCGGCAGCACCGTGAGCACCGTAGCCACCACGCCGAAGCACCCCACCGTGGAACGCAGCAGCCCGGCGCAGCCCAGCACAGTGGTGTACGCCTCGCTGAGAGCGCCGCCAACCACCGGCACAAAGCTGGAAATGGAAAACTTCATTGCCCGGCGGCCGAGGGTATCCCCGGCAGCCGCCACCATCTGCTGCACCGACAGCACCCCGGAAAACACGGTGGCCAGCAGCGAAAGCACCCACAGCACTGCCTTATGCAGTGCGGCGCTGAAGCTTTCCAGGCAAAAGCCGTCCGCCACCGCCCCGGTACAGCCCATAGCCAGCGAGACCGACAGCACCGGCAGCAGCGCCGTGCGGCACAGCTGCACCAGCAGCTCCGCCGCCGCCAGCAGCGTGGTCTGATAGGACAGGGCGGCGGCCGCACTGCCGCCGGCCGACAGGATGCCGGCATACACCGGCACAAAGCTGAGCATAAACACGCCGGCGCTCTGTGCCGCCTGCTGCACCTGCACCATCAGTGCCGTGATCGGCGAAAGCAGCAGCCCGCCGGCCGCCAGCACCGTGACTGTATGATAGGTCTGCCGCAGAGAGGGACGCTCGGCCGCTTCCTCCAGCCCGCTCAGCATTGCACACAGCAGCACCACCGCTGCCAGGGAGGCTGCCGCCTGCAGCAGGCCGTTCTTCGGCGTGCGCAGCAGGCCGGCCAGCATCGACAGCACCGCATTGACCGACAAACCGGTGAAGCTTTCCGGCCGGCTCACATCCACCTGCAGCTCCTCCAGCAGAGCACGGGTATCCGCCGGCAGCCGCTCAGTCAGCGTATCCCCACCGGATGCCGAAAGCTGCTGGGCATACAGCTGCGCCGTATCCGCCGGCTTTGCCGACTCTGTCGACTCTGCCGGCGCGGCAGCGGCCGGCAGGCACAGCAGCCACAGCAGCGCCACACACAGCAGCGCTCCGCACAGCCGTCTCATCCGCTCACCGCCTGTCCGTTGATCAGCGCCGTAACCAGCTCCAGCACATCGGCAAACAGCGGCACCGCCAGCGCCAGCAGCACAAAGCGCCCGGCAAGCTCCGCCTTTCCGGCCAGGGCGGTCTCGCCGGCATCCCGGCAGGTGTCCGCTGTCAGCTGCGTCAGCAGACACACACCGGTCGCCTTGACCACCACTGTCAGGTACGGCGCCGGAAAGCTGCCGGCCGTCAACATCTGCCGCAGCGTATCCAGCAGCGGCGTCACCTGCCGCAGCAGAAGCAGCAGCACCACCACACCGGCCGCCAGCGACAGGCACATAGCCAGCTCCGGCCGCTGCTGCCCGCGCAGCAGCACCGCCAGCAGCGCCGCACACAGCAGCATGGCCAGTGCACTGAGCAGGGCGCTCATAGGCCGAACACGGATTTCACCGTGGCAAACAGTTCGCTGATCTGCGTCACGATCATGGAGAGCACCACGATCAGCCCCGCCAGCGTCATCAGCATGGCCTGCTCCTCCCGCCCGGAGCGCACCAGAAGCTGGTTAAGCACCGCCACAATGATTCCGATCGCCGCGATCTTGAAAATCAGATCCACATCCATCGTCTGCATCCTTTCTGTTTGTTGCCTCTATGCCGGCTCACAGCAGCAGCAGTGCCAGCGCAATGCCGCCGGCAGCGCCAAGCGCCTGGTACACCCGCCCCTGCTGCTGTGCCTGCTGCTGTGCCTGCTGCTGCGCCTGCTGCAGCAGACCGCGGTAGGCGGCAATATGCGCCGCCTGCTCACTAAGCCCGGTAACGCCGCAGCCCTCGCCAAATTCCAGCAGCAGCTGCCGGTCAGCCGGGGTCAGGCCATCGCCGGCAAGGGACTCCATCCCCGCCGCATAGGCCGCGCGGAAGGGCTGCCCGGCCGCCAGAGCCTCCGCCGTGGCCTGCAGCAGCGGCAGCGTCCGGAAGGCCTCACCGGCCGCCAGCCGCCGCCACAGGGCGGAAAGCGGCAGCGCCGTATAGGTCAGCTGCTGCTGCAGGGTCTCCAGCAGCCGCACAAGCTGCTGCAGACGCTCCGCCCGCCGATACAGCCGCCGGGAATAATAGCGGCCGAGGCCGATCCCCGCCGCGACCACCAACCACAGTCCAAGATACTTCATCCGCTTCCACCTCCGGCCGCAGGCACTGCACCCAGCGCCCCGGCGTCTGCCGCCCCGCCAAAAAGATCCACCGGCTGAATGTCTGCCGGCGGGCAAGCAGCTGCACCAGCGGCTGGCGCTGCAGGGCCGTCGCCTCCCGCCCGTGCAGTGAGCTGATCACCGCCACGCCGGCATAGGCACAGGCGGCGATCGCCTCCACCTCCTCCGGGCTGCCCAGCTCATCGAACACCACCGCCTGCGGTGCCAGCGTGCGGATGGCCTGCCGGATCATAGCCGGCTTATCGCCGCCCCGCAGCACATCACAGCCGGGCAGACCATCCACCCCGGCAATTTCGCCCCGCTCATCCGCCACCGCCACCCGGCGGCCGCGGGCAGCCAGGCGGGCGGCCAGATCCCGCAGCAGGGTGGTCTTGCCGCTGGACGGCTCCCCCACCAGCAGGGTATTCTGCAGCCCGGCCGGGGTATCCACCAGCGGCAGCAGCCCGGCCGCGCAGCCGGCATGGCGGCGGGGCAGGCGCACACACAATGAGGTCACCTGCCGCACCCCACCGGGGCTGGCCGTGCCGGCCACCCCCACCCGCAGGCCGCCGGGCACCGTAAGATAGCCCTGCCGCAGCTCCGCCTCATGGGCGTACACCGACTCCTGGCAAAAGCGCAGAAAGCAGCCCTCCAGCTCACGCGCGCTGCACCGCAGCAGCCCCGGCTGCCGCAGCGCGGTCAGCCCATCACGGCAAAGGTAGCGCTCACCCGCCGGCAGCGATACCGCCAAGGGCTGCTCCGCCCGCAGCCGCAGCTCCTGAACGGCCGCCTGCTGTGCCGCCGGCAGCACCGCCAGTGCCGCCAGCCACCGCTGCGGCAGGTAGGGCTGCAGCAGCGCCCAATCCGTTGTGCTTGTCATGCCTGTCCTCACCTCTTGTCCCATGTATATGGCACCGCCGACGGAATTATGACCGCAAAAAAGGAGCCGACACAAATCGTGTCGGCTCCCGCTCATCGGCGGCGAAAGCATCGCCGTTTATTTTAATTCTACGACCGTAACGCCGGTCTCCCCCTCGCCATAGGTGCCGAGGCGGAACCCCTTTACCTGTTTATGCCCGCGCAGATGCTGCTGCACCGCGGCGCGCAGTGCGCCGGTACCCTTGCCATGGATCAGCGTGACCCGCTCAAGGCCGCACAGCACGGCATTATCCAGGAAGCGATCCACCTCCAGCAGCGCCTCCTCCACCGTCATGCCACGCAGGTCAAGGTCGGTGGCAGCCGAGCGCTCCATGCGGGAGGTCAAGCCACCGCCGGTACGCGGTGCCGGGGCGGGGCGGCCCTTTTTCTCTGCCCGTTTGGACTCATACAGCCGCAAATTCTGCAGCGGCGTACGGGTGCGGATGGCACCGGCCTGCACCTCCACCAGCCCCTTATCATCCGGCAGAGCAGTCACCGTGGCCTGCAGCCCCATATCCTGCAGCAGCACGCGGTCACCCTTCTGCAGCGCCCGCGGCAGCACATATTCGCCCATATCCCGCTGAGCCACCGGATCCACAGCGTCATCCAGCCGCCGCAGGCGGGAACGGAGCTGGCTCTTGGCCTGCTGCGTTTTCTGCGCAAAATCGGCGCTTTCCTTTTGCCGGCGCAGGTCATCCAGCTCATCCATCAGCTGCTGCGCCTGCTGGCGCGCCTTTTCCACAATGCCCCGCGCCTGCTGGCGGGCATTTTCCAGCTCCTTCTCCCGCCGCTGTTCCAGCTCACCGAGCTTCTCTTCGGCGGCGGCAGCGGCCCGCTGCGCACGCAGCCGGTCATCCTCTGCCGCCTGCAGCTTCTGCTCCAGCTCCTGCCGGCGGGCGTCCAGGCTGGACACCACATCCTCCAGCCGGCGGTCATCACCGGAGATCAGTGATTTGGCGTGCTCCACCAGCGCCTCATCCATACCAAGGCGACGGGTGATCGCAAAAGCGTTGGAACGGCCGGGGACGCCGATCAGCAGCCGGTAGGTCGGCCTGAGCGACGCCACATCAAATTCGCAGCTGGCATTTTCCACACCGGGGGTATGGATGGCATAGGCCTTCAGCTCGGCATAGTGTGTGGTGGCACCGATACGCGCGCCCTGCTGCCGCAGCCGCTCCAGAATGGCGATTGCCAGTGCGGCGCCCTCCACCGGGTCCGTGCCGGCACCCAGCTCATCCAACAGCACCAGCGAGCGGGCGTCGGCCTGCTCCAAAATCCGGATCACATTGACCATATGGGAGGAAAAGGTGGACAGGGATTGCTCGATTGACTGCTCGTCCCCGATATCCACCAGCACCCGGTCGCACACGGCGATCTGGCTGCCGTCGCTGACCGGCGGCAGCAGGCCGCACATGGTCATCACCGTCAGCAGCCCCAGCGTTTTGAGCGTAACTGTCTTGCCGCCGGTATTGGGGCCGGTGATTACCAGCGCATCAAATCCGCCGCCCAGCTCCACATCCACCGGCACGATCTTTTTGGGGTCGATCAGGGGGTGGCGCGCCTTATGCAGCACGGTGTGCCCGTCCGCTGTCAGGCGGGGACGGATAGCCTTCATCTTATACGCCAGCTGGCCCTTGGCGAAGATCACATTCAGCTCCAGCACCAGCTCATAATCCGCAATGATCGCCGTGGCAAAGCTGCCTACCTCAGCCGAAAGCTCCTGCAAAATCCGCTCGATCTCCGCCTGTTCGCGGGAGCGCAGCACCTTCAGCTCATTATTGGCCTCCACTGCCCCCATCGGCTCCACAAACACCGTGGCGCCGGAGGCGGAGGTATCGTGTACAAGGCCGGCCACCTCACCGCGGTGCTCGGCCTTGACCGGTACCACAAAGCGGCCGCCGCGGATGGTTACAATCGGCTCCTGCAGCGCCTTCTGGTAGGTGGCCGAGCGCACCATGCGGTCAAGCTGCTCCCGCACCCGCGCGGAAGCCGCCCGCATCTTGCGGCGGATATCCGCCAGCGCCGGCGAGGCGGTATCGGCGATCTCCTCCTCGCTGATCACCACGCCGGCAATGCGCTCCTCCAGATACTTGTTTGCCGCCAGCGCGGAAAAGCGGTCATCCAGGCAGGTAGAGACGCCCTCGCAGTGGGCACGCCACTCCCGCAGCGAACGGATCACCCGCAGCGTTTCCGCCACGCGCAGCAGTTCTCCCGGCATCAGCGCCGCGCCGGCCTCCGCCCGCCGCAGCGGGTTGGTCACATTGCTCAGGTGACCAAAGGAGGGGGTGCCGAAGCCCGCCATCAGCCGGCAGGCATCATCCGTCTCCTCCACCAGCCGCTGCACCAGCGGCAGCTCGGTCTGCGGACGCAGGCTGCGGGCGATGTGCGCCGCATCGGCGCAGCAGGTCTCCCCTGCCAGCATATCCAGTATTTTATCTAATTCCAGTGCATGTAAATCGCGTTCCATGTTCCTTTGCTCCTGTTATGTTTCATCCTGCAGCGTGCGGTAGAATTCCAGTGTGGTATACCGCCGCGGCTGCTGCGCCAGCAAAAAGCGCTCCATGACAGCCCCCAGCTCCTTCAGCTCCTGCGGCGGCAGCGAAAAGGCGAAGCAGCGGGAAAAATCCCCGTAGAGGATGTGCCGCAGCGCCGCCAGCACGCCCGGCGTAACCGGCAGGGCATCGTTTCCGCGTCCGCAGCCGGCGCAGGTCAGCGTACCATCCTGCGGCGAAAACCACCAGCCCGACGCCTCGGTGCAGCCGCAGCGGCTGCAGGCGGCCAGATCCGGCATATACCCCTCCAGGCACAGCAGGCGCCCCTCCACTACCGCCTTGATCAGCGCCGGCGGCCGGCTGCCCTCGCCGAGAAAATGCAGGGCATTGAGCAGCAGCCGCAGGTGCTCCGGCGCCGGCGAATCGGTGGGGGTCAGATGCAGCGCCAGCTCACAGAAATACTGGCCGAGAGCCAGCCGCTCCACCTGCTGCCGCAGCGGGAAAAACACCTCCTGCGGCTGTGCATCCTCCACAATGTATTTGTCCCGTCCGGGGATCAGGCTGAAACGGGCATAGCACAGCTGCTGCGTGGCCGTACCGGCGCGGCTGTTCATCTTGCGCGCACCGCGGGCCGATGCCCGCACAAGGCCGCGTTCCCGCGTCAGGATCGCCACAAAGCGGTCAGATTCCGCGATGGTCTGATATTCCCGCAGCACCAGGCCATCGGTCATCAGGTGCTGCCTTTTGCTGTCCGCCATGTGTCATCTCCCCCTGCACGGCGCGGTTTTCCGCCCGCGCACCGCGGCAATACCGCAGATAGTCCTCCACCCGCCCGCTGCGGGCAAAGGCCTGCCAAAGTGCCTCACTTTCCGGCTGTGCCATCCGCCTCACTTCCTCTCCCCGTTTAGTATCCCCGGAAAGAGGCCGATCAGCGGCGGCAATTATTGTTATTTGTACGAACCGGGCAGGCGCTCCTCAATCCAGCTTATAGCCAAGACCGTTCAGAAAGCCCTGGCGATTGCGCCAATCTTCCTTCACCTTTACCCAGCACTGCAGATTGACCCGTGTATCAAACAGCTGCTCCAGCTCCGCCCGCGCCAGGCTGGCGATCTGCTTGAGCATAGCGCCCTGCTTGCCGATCACCATGCCCTTATGGCTTTCCCGCTCACAGTAGATATGGGCCTCGATATCCAGGATCGTCCCTTTGGTGGTTTCCCGTTCACCCATGCGCTCGATGGCCACGGCAATGCCGTGCGGAATTTCCTGCCGCAGCAGCAGCAGCATCTTTTCCCGGATCACCTCTGCCGCCACCGCCTGCTCGGTCTGGTCGCTGGTGGCGTCATCCGGGAAAAAGTGCGGACTTTCAAATGCAAAGCCGGACAGCACGGTCAGCAGCTCCTCCAAGCCGTCCCCGTTCAGCGCCGATACCGGCACAATGGCGTCAAAATCACCCCGTTCCTTCCACGCAGCGATGACCGCCAGCAGGGCCGCCTTATCATCCAGGGTATCAATCTTGTTGATCACCAGCACCTTGGGCAGCTTTTGCGCCGTCAGCTGCTCCAGCAGGGCGGCCTCCTCCTCGCGGATGGCGGCACGCGGCTCGGTAACCAGCAGCCCCACATCCACGCCGGAAACAGCCTCGCCGATCGAACGCACCATGAAATCCCCCAGCCGGGTGCGCGGCTTGTGGTTGCCGGGGGTATCCAAAAAGACCAGCTGCGTTTTGCCGCGGGTGACCACCCCCATGATACGGGTGCGGGTGGTCTGCGGCTTGTCCGAGACAATCGCCACCTTTTTGCCCACCAGGGCGTTCAGCAGAGACGATTTGCCAACATTGGGGCGACCGACAATCGCCACAAAAGCCGATAATGTATCCATTCTGTTCCTTTCCTGACAAGAGCGGCCCCCGCCGCAGCCGGGACCGCTCTGCCACCTACGCTCTTTACTCGTTATCCATAACATAGCTGCCGCCGCGGGGCAGGCCGACAGAGGTCATTACGGCCTCCTCCTTTTCCCGCATACGCACAGCCTCCAGGCCGCCGTCCACATGGTCATAGCCCAGCAGATGCAGCATGGAGTGCACCGTGAGATACCCTACCTCCCGCTGCAGCGAGTGGCCGAATTCCTCCGCCTGTGCGGCGGCGCGCTCCATGGACAGCACGATATCCCCCAGCATATAGGCGCCGGTGGCCGGGTCCACATCATACACACCATTTTCCCCCAGCGGGAAGGAAAGCACATCCGTCGGCATATCCACCTGCCGCTGTTCCAGATTGATCTGATGGATCTGCTCATTATCCACCAGCGAGACATCCACCTCGGCCGAACCCTCAAAGCCCTCCAGCTCCAGCACCGCATGGCAGCAGCGCCGGATCAGCAGGCGTACGCCGGTCGGAATTTTCACCGCTTTCTGCTTGTTTTCAATGGTGACCTTGATTTTGTCCATGAGACTTCCCCGACCTTTCTTCTTTTTTCTCCGCGCGGCGGCGCTCACCGCCGGCACGGGTCTGTTCATATTTCTCATAGGCGGCAATGATGCGCTGCACCAGCTGGTGGCGCACCACATCCTTCTGGCTGAACTGGCAGATTGCCACATCCTCCACACCCCGCAGCACCCGCATCACCTGCTTGAGGCCGCTCAGCTTGCCATCCGGCAGGTCGATCTGCGTGACATCGCCGGTGACCACCATGCGGGAATGGAACCCCAGACGGGTGAGAAACATCTTCATCTGCTCCGGCGTGGTATTCTGCGCCTCATCCAGGATAATAAAACTATCATCCAGTGTGCGGCCACGCATATACGCCAGCGGCGCAATCTCGATATCCCCGCGCTCCAGATACCGCTGGTAGGTCTCCGCTCCCAGCATATCGAACAGGGCATCATACAGCGGGCGAAGGTACGGATCCACCTTGCTCTGCAGGTCGCCGGGCAAAAAGCCGAGCCGTTCGCCGGCCTCCACCGCCGGCCGGGTAAGGATGATGCGGTTGACCTCTTTTGCGCGGAAGGCACGCACCGCCATCGCCACCGCCAGATAGGTCTTGCCGGTGCCGGCCGGGCCGATGCCCAGCGTAACAGTATTTTTCTCAATGGCCTCCACATAGGCCTTTTGCCCCAGGGTCTTCGGCTTGACCGGTTTGCCCTTGGCCGTGATGCAGATGCTGTCACCGGAAAGCTGCGCAACCGAGTCCTCCGCGCCCTCCTGCACCAGCATCAGCACATAGCGTACATTCTGCTCATTCAGCTGTTCGCCGCGGTTAAGCAGCTGCAGCAGCCCATTGATGGCCTTAACGGCACCGGCCACCTGCTCCGGCTCTCCACTGACCTTGATATCCGTACCGCGCGCCAGAACCGTAACCCCAAAGGTCTGCTCCACCAGCCGCACATTGGCATCAAAGCTGCCAAACAGCGAAACGGCCTGTTCCATGCGCTCCACATTGATATTTTGCTCGATGATCAAAACTTCCCATTCTACGAAGATTGCCCAGCGGCGGCCGCCGGCCGCACCCTGATGCTTTTTATATTATATCGCTAAAATTCTCAATTGTCATTTGCTAAAATACACAAATTTTTTGCCAATTTTTCCGCACTCATTGCTGTTCGGCTGCATCCGGCGCCGGTATTGCCGACAGCGGCACCTCCACGGCAATGTTTTCCCGGCAGGTATACTCCACGGTAAGGGTATATAGACCGTTCTGGACACTCTCGCGCTGCGCGGTCGGCGTATAGGTGCCCTCGGCAAACAGCGCCTGCTGCCGGGCGGCCAGCTGCTGCTGCGCCAGTGCGGCCGCCTGCTGCTGTGTGCGCGCCGTGCGCACCCGCTGAACCGGCACATAGTACACATTGGTGATCCCGAGCGGCAGCGTCAGGCCATTGGCTGTTAAAAAATGCGCGCGCTCCTGCCGCCGGTACTCCCCCGCCGGCTGGCCGGCAGAAAACAGTGGAAAATCCCGCCCGAGAAAGTGCAGCGTGGGCTGCAGCACGGTGCCCGGTGCCGTCTCGGCGCGCGCATACACCAGCGGCACCGATACCGTGATCTGCCGCTGCGTTTCGGCGATCACCTCGCCATAGGCGCGGTAGAGCTTTTCCCCCATCTCCGACTGCACCCGCCCGGTGATCAGCACCGTGCCGGCACTGACCGCCTCGCCGGTCATCACCGCCCGCTCACCGCTGAGCACCGTCATGGAGAGAATGCGGCCGTCCCGTACCGCCACCATGGCGGACGGTTCCGACAGATCCAGCACCTGCGGCGTCGGCTGGCGCTCATTCACCTCCACCCGCGCCACGCAGCCGCTCGGATTGACCGTGATCCACGAAAGCGTGGGCAGGCGGCTAAGCCCGACAATCTCCAGCTGCTTGATATCCACCGCCCGCATCCGGGCACCAAGACACACACCGGACTGCTGCGCCTGCTCCAGAATGGCGGCGGCCGGTGTGGAAGTGTTTCCCACCACCTGCACCACCCATATGCGGGGGGCCAGCAGTGCCAGCAGCACGACATACAGCACCGCCCCCAACACCAGCCCCTTATGCCGGCGATAGCGGTGGAGCACAAACGGCAGGCCGCGCTTGCGCCGCACCCGCATACGCACACACGCCCGCCGCGCCGGCCGGCGCAGGCGGCAGTAATCCCGCGCAAAGCAGCAAAAGCGCGTGCGCTCCTGCCGGTGGCGCACGCCCCAAACCGCGATCTGCTGCCCGGTAATCTCATTGAGCAGCCGCTCCGGATAGCCGCCCTCCGCCTCCACCTGCACAAATCCGGGAACAAACCGGAACCCCTGCGACAGCCGCACGCGATCCTCCCCTTTCCTCAACGGCCGAATTCGATCCGCTGCAGCCGGCCGGTGACGGTTGCGCCATCCACCGAAAGGCAGCCCATCTCCAGCTCCTGCCCGAAAAAGGCGATCTGCCCCTCCGGCGTGCGCAGGCAGATACAATCGTCTGTATAGGTCAGGATCCCCTGGCAGCCGGCGATCACCACACGGCGATCCCCCTCAATTTCCAGCAACGCCGTGTTGCTCAGCGAACCGCCGGGGAAATCCATTGCCCGCTCCATGCGCTGCCGCAGTGCCCGTTTGCGTCCCATAGCCGCGCCCTCCTCCGGTGTTTTTTAGCCTACGCATAAGTATGCGGACCGCAGCCGTTTCATACATCCGCATACGCTGCCGCAGGCGCTCCCGATGGTATATCTGCGCATGGCCGCTAATAAAAATAGAACAAAAAACTACAACAGGAGGGATCCGGATGTTTATCCACACCATCGGGCGGCGGGGGCTGCGCAGCGCCGCCTGTGCGCTGCTGCTGACCGCCGCGGCAGCGCTGTGCCTGTGGCGTCCGCAGGCGCTGGCCACCGGCGTAAACCGCGGGCTGTCCGTCTGCTCCGGGGTGATCATCCCGACGCTGTACCCGTTCATGATCCTGGCCGGCTTTCTGACCGAAACGCCGCTGTGCCGCCGGCCGGGGCGCCTGTGCGCTGCCCTGACCCGGCGGCTGTTCGGGTTGCCCGGCTGCTGCGGCCCGGCCATCCTGATCAGCCTTGTGGGGGGCTATCCGGCCGGGGCGCTGGCCATCGGCCAGCTATGGCGGCAGGGGCAGATTGACCGGCAGCAGGCACGACGGATGACCCGCTTTTGCGTCAATGCAGGGCCAGGATTTATCATCAGCACGGTCGGCAGCGGCCTGCTGGGCAGCACCCGTGCCGGGCTGCTGCTGTTTGCCGCCCACATCGCCGTTTCTGTCGGCTTCGGGATCGGGCTTGGGCGCGGACAGCGCCGCACAGAGGCCGGCACCCCCGCGGCACTGCCCCCGCCCCGGCCGGTGGCGCAGATCGTCGCCGACGCCTGCCGGTCACTGCTGACGATGTGCGGCTTTGTGGTACTGGCCGCGGCGCTGCTATCGCTGCTGGAGGCTGCCGCGCTGCCGCTGCGGCTGCAGCAGCTGACAGGGCTGCCGGCTGCCCGCTTCAGTGCGGCGGCCGCCGGCCTGCTGGAGGTCAGCTGCGGCTGCATTGCCCTGGCCGACTGCGGCGATGCGGCCCCCTTCTGGCTGTGCCTGTGCATGGGCTGGGGCGGCCTGTCGGTACAGGGACAGCTTTCCGCCGCCCTGGGGGACGGGCGGCTGCTGGATGGCAGCTTTTACCTATACCGGGTGCTGCACGGGGTAGCGAGCGGCCTGCTGGCACTGCTGCTGTTCCGCCTGATCCCCGCCGGGCTGCCCACCGCTGTCGGTACGCTTGGCGGCGGCGTAGCGACGCTGCCGTACCCCGTAACAGCCGCCGCCTCCGGCATGCTGCTGGTGCTCAGTTTTTTGGCCATGGTCTGTTTTTCTCCAAAAAGCACTGGAAAAACGGAATAAACTGTGGTATACTGTCGGTATCCCGATAGCAAGGAGTTGTTTTTTCATGCGCCGAAAGCTCTACGGCAACAACATCAGCCCCTCCTGTGAATACTGCGCCTGCGCCCGCCGCGCCGCCGACGGCCGGGTGATGCTTTGCGCCCGCAAGGGGATCGTCCCGCTGTACCACCACTGCCGGCGCTTCCGCTACGACCCGCTCAAGCGGACACCCTACCGCCAGCCGGCGCTGGAAAAATACAACGCCGAGGATTTTGCGCTGTAAGGCAGGCGGTCTGCACCTGCCTGCCACGATAAAAACAGCCGCCCGCAC
>DJRT01000010.1:24642-111172 GCA_002437905.1 Ruminococcaceae bacterium UBA6353
GTGCGGGCGGCTGTTTTTATCGGCATCTTCAGGTGAAGTTCCACGGCAGGTATGCCGCCAAAACCGCCAGCAATACCGCCGGCAGCATATTGGCCACCCGCACCCTTCTGCCCCACACAAGGTTTATCCCGATACAGAAGATCAAGGCCGAGCCGATGAGAGACAAATAGGAGACGGCCGTCTGCGTCATAATCGGCGAGACCAGCCGTGCCAGCAGCGTGATCCCCCCTTCGAAAACAAACACAGGAATAGCGGAAAACAGGCACCCGCGCCCCATCGAGGCAGTCATCACCGCCACAAGGATACAGTCCAGAACCGACTTGACCGCCAAAGTGGAGTATTCCCCCGTTAGGCCGTCCTGAATGGCCCCCACAATGGCCATAGCCCCGACAGAAACCGTCAGCGATGCCGTGACAAAGGCATCAACAAAGCCCGCGTCCCCGCTGCTGCCGGTCTTCCGTTTCAGCCATTCGCCGAACCGTTCAAAGCCCCGTTCGATCCCCAGCAGTTCGCCGATCACCGTTCCGACAGCAAGGCAAAGCACCAGCAGCATGGATCTTCCGCTGTGCAGCTGTGTCTGCTCCACCGTCAGCATCCCCTCCATTGCCCCGGCAATAGCGATAAACAGAACACTGACCCCACAGGCCTTATTCAGCGCCTCCTGCTGCTCGGGCCTGAAGCGCCTGCCCACAAGCTGCCCGGCCAGGCCGCCCACCAAAATACCGGCGCTGTTCAATAGTGTTCCGAGACCGATCATGGTTTTTGTTCCCTCTTCCTGTGTTTTGTCTGCCCCATACAATAGCACAAAAGCCCACACAACGCAAGCATCTCCTGCAGCCGGATGCAGCGGCGCAATTTTTTCGAAGAAAACTGCAAATTGCGGCTTGACAAGTCAGACAAATTTTGCTATAATCGTGTGCGTCGTCAGGAAACGGCAACCGATATGCGGCTGTAGCTCATCTGGTAGAGCGCCACCTTGCCAAGGTGGAGGTAGCGAGTTCGAGCCTCGTCAGCCGCTCCAACAAAAAGGACTTTGCGCAGGCAAGGTCCTTTTTCCATCACTCCCTGCTGTACGCAGCCGCGGCGGCAGGATGCGAGAGGAGAGGCACCATGAACATCTGGCACGATATCAACCCCAAGCGGATCACCAAGGACGACTTTATGGCCGTGATCGAGATCGGCAAGGGCAGCAAATGCAAGTATGAGCTGGACAAGGAGACCGGTGTGCTGCGGCTTGACCGCATCCTGTACACCTCCACCCACTATCCGGCCAACTATGGCTTTATCCCCCGCACCTACGCGGATGACCTGGACCCGCTGGATGTGCTGGTGCTCTGCTCGGAGAGCCTTTACCCTATGACAACGGTGCGGTGCTACCCCATCGGCGTAATCTCCATGATTGACAACGGGCGGTTCGACGAGAAGATCATCGCCATTCCGTTCAATGATCCTACCTATAACACCTACACGGACATCGCGCAGATCCCCACGCACATCTTTGAGGAGATGTCCCACTTCTTCCGCGTGTACAAGGAGCTGGAGGGCAAGCAGACAGCGGTAAATGAAGTGAAAAATGCCGAGGAAGCCAAGGCCGTGATCGAAAAGGCCATCAACAGCTATGTGGAAAACTACTGTAAGTGAGGCGGAACCGGCCGGCTGCATCCGGCCGGCCACAGCAGACGATCTGCCGGCCATCAACGCCATCTACGCCTACGCCCGCCGCTTCATGGCGGAAAACGGCAACCCCACCCAGTGGGGGACGCATTTCCCGCCGCCGGCACTGCTGCAGCAGGATATTGCCGCCGGCCACCTGTATGTGATGAGCAGGACGGGCAGCCGCACGGGGTGTTTGCCCTGATCATCGGCCCGGATTCCTCTTATGCGGTCATCCGGGACGGCGCCTGGCTTTCCGATACCACATACGGCACCATCCACCGCATTGCCGGCGATGGCCGGGTACACGGCCTCCTGACCCTGGCGGTCAACTACGCCGCCGGACAGATCCGCCACCTGCGTATTGACACCCACGAAAACAACCGTATCATGCAGCACCTGATCGAAAAAAACGGCTTCACCCGTTGCGGCATCATCCACACGGACGATGGCACACCGCGTATCGCCTATGAGCGCCTGTGACCGTTTGCCCCGGCGCATCAGGGACTGCGCCAAATGACAGAGAAAAACAGACCGGCAAGTGCCGGTCTGTTTTTTCTTTTGGTCCTATTCGGCCGCCCTATGTGCGGCGATAATCTTATCCGCCACCGGCTGCGGCGCCTCTTCATAGCGCTCGAAAGCCAGCGTGAACCAGCCACGCCCCTGCGTGGTGGAGCGCAGTGCGGTCGCATAATCCGCCATCTCTGCCTGCGGCACCTCAGCCTCCACACCGGTCAGGCCGTCCTCCGCCGGGTGCATCCCCAGCACACGGCCGCGCCGCTTATTGATATCACCCATGATGTCGCCGGTATTATCGGCCGGCACATACACCTGCAGCTTGGCAATCGGCTCCAGCAGGTAGGGGCCGGCCTGCTCGATGCCCGCCTTGTAGGCCAGCGCCGCTGCCGTCTTGAAAGCCATTTCTGACGAGTCCACCGGGTGATAGGAGCCATCCACCAGCGTTGCCTTGACCCCTACCAGCGGATAGCCAGCCAGTACGCCCTCGCGGGCACTTTCCTGTAGCCCCTTTTCCACCGCCGGGAAATAGTTCTTCGGCACCGCGCCGCCAAACACCTTTTCTTCAAAGATCAGCCCATCGCTCTCCGCCGGCTCAAACTCGATCCACACATCACCATACTGCCCATGGCCGCCGGACTGCTTTTTGTGCCGTCCCTGCACCTTAACCTTACGGCGGATGGTCTCGCGGTAGGCAATACGCGGCGTGGTCAGCGTCACCTCTGCGCCGAATTTCGCCTTCAGCCGGGAAACGATCACATCCAGGTGCTGCTCACCCATACCGGAAAGCAGCAGCTCACGCGTTTCGGTATTCTGCTCCACACCGATGGTCGGATCCTCCTCGCGCAGCCGCGCAAGGCCGCTGGCCACCTTTTCCTCCTCGCCCTTCTTCACGGTGTTCACCGCCATGAACAGGCACGGTGCGTCAAAAGGCACACCGGCCAGCGTGACCGGACAATCCGCGGCACACAGCGTATCCCCCGTGCCGGTGCTCAGCAGCTTGGCCACAGCGCCGATATCGCCCGCCGCCACATAGGGGGTCTCCTCCTGCTTTTTACCCCGCACGGTGTACAGCTTGCCCAGGCGCTCGGTCACGCCGGTGCGCGGGTTGAACAGGGGCGTGTCCGCCGTCACACGGCCGCGGATGACCTTGAAGTAGAGCATCTTCCCGACAAACGGATCCACCACGGTCTTGAAAACGACCGCCGCGGTGGGGGCATCCTCCCGCACCTCCAGCGCCACCGGCTCACCCTTGGAATCGGTGCCGGTCTCGCCGGCCACAGACTCCGCCCAGGGGGCCAGCCACAGCAGCCCGGTCAGCAGCTGATCCACTGCCGCCAGCTCCTGCGCCGAACCGCAGAACACCGGGGCGATCTCGCCCTTGCGCACGCCGGAGGCAATGCCGTGGATCAGCTCATCCGGCGTGAATTCCTCGCCGGAGAAGTATTTTTCCATCAGCTCCTCGCTGGTTTCGGCCACTGCCTCGCACATGGCGGTGCGCAGGCCCTCCAGCCGGTGCCCCATATCCGGGATCGGCACCGCCGTTGCCTTGCCCTGGCTGTCGTATGTATAGGCACGGTACTCCAGCAGGTTGACATAGCACTGCACCTTGTGATCCACCACATAGGGCACCACCAGGGGGCACACCGCCGGCCCGAATTTGCTCTTCAGCTCCTCAAACACCCGGTAGAAATCGGCGCTTTCCCGATCCAGCTTATTGATAAAGAAGATGGTCGCAATGCCCTTCTTCCTGGCCGCGGCATAGGCTTTCTCCGCGCCGACGGTCACGCCGCTTTTGCCGGAGACCACGATCACGGCGCTGCCGGCCGCCCGGATGCCCTCCCGCACCCCGCCGACAAAATCGAACAGGCCGGGGGTATCCAAAATATTGATCTTCGTATTCTTCCATTCAATCGGCACCAGCGAGGTGGATACCGATGCCTGCCGCCGGATCTCCTCCGGATCAAAATCGCTGACGGTATTGCCGTCGGCCACCTTGCCCAGGCGGTCAAGCTGTCCGGTCAGGTAGCAGGCAGCCTCGGCCAGCGAGGTCTTGCCGGTGCCGGCGTGACCGACAAACGCAACATTACGGATGGATTTTGCAGTGTAGTTTTTCATGGAAGCACGCCCTTTCTTCTACCCATTGGCGCTCATCCGGCCGTATACAGTCGGATGAGCAAGGCGAGTTGCACAAATTATTTGCACAGTCACCGCCTTTTATATGATTATAATATAAAAGCGGCGGAATTACAACTGTTTTTTCCGTGATTGTTGCACAATTTTTTCGACCAAGCTTTTCGCTAAGAAACAGAGACCCCGTCCTCCGCCCAAAAACGGGCGAAAGACGGGGGAAAATAGGTGGATTGGTCATCGGCCATCCGGCCGATACCTTATTTATTCAGAAAACGCTGATAGGCCTCCCGCAGCTCCTTACTGGTTTCCTCCGGGCAGGTGGGGTTGCAGTGCGCCCAGGCGCCGGTCTCGCTGGAGGCGTTGAATTTGATCTTGTTCGCGCTGCGCATCGGCGGATAGAAGGCGATGTGCCAATGGAACTGCTCCGACAGATTTTCACCGTTCACCGGCTCATTGTACATGCACATCATATAGGGGAATTTGAAGCCGAACAGGCTGTCCAGCATACCGGCCGTGCAGCGCAGCGTCTCGGCCAGCACCAGCCGCTCTTCCTCATTGAACTGGGTGATATTGCTCTTGTGCTCGTTTGCCATGATATACACGCCATAGGGGTACTCGGAGAAAAACGGCAGGAACACCGTAAAATACGCATTGCGGAAGATCACGCGGCGGCCGTCCTTCACTTCATGATCCAGCCAGTCGCAGAACAGGCACTTGCCCTTTTCGGCATAGTGCTTCTTGGCGTTTTCCACCTCCAGCTCCAGCTTCTTCGGCAGGAAAGGATACGCATAGATCTGGCCATGCGGGTGCGGCATGGTCACGCCGACCGCCTCGCCACGGTTTTCAAAAATGAACACATACTTGACCTTCTCATCCGCGCTGAGGGTCTCATAGCGCTGCGCCCACAGATCCACCAGCTTTTTGATATGCTCGCGGGGCAGCTCCGGCAGCGTTATGGTGTGCTCCGGCGAATACAGGATCACCTCGCACTTGCCATAGCAGGGCGCCGTTTCAAAGAAATCATCCGCCACATCGTCCGGCGCGGGCGGGTTCTGCGACAGCGCCGGAAAGTCGTTATCGTACTCGTACACATCAAAGTGCTCCGGCACCTTGCCGCTGCCGGGACAGAAAGGACAGTAGTCCTTCGGCATCTGCGGCCGGTTCTGCCGGTGGGAGGCGATCATGATCCAATCGTTTGTCAGGGGATGCTTACGCAGTTCAGCCATTGCTTATCGTCACCTTTCCAAATATGTTGCCATCATTTTATACGGCCAGGTCGGCTGTAACCGCCGTACCGCCGCAGGGGCGGATGCTCAGCACATGGCAGGAGCCCTCGCCAAACACCTGCTCCATACAGGTCCTGAATTCGTCCAGCTTATCCATCGGCACAAAATTCTGCGTGGTGCCGCCGAAGCCGCCGCCGTGCACACGCCACGCGCCGCAGCCGTCCAGCACCTGCTGTGCCAGCGCCAGCGCCAGCGACATGCCCTGCTCACGCACATTGCCATTGGCGTAGATATTCTGCAGGTACTCAAAGGAGCTGTTGCCGGAGGCGATGACCAGCTGCTTGAAGGCCGCAAAATCGCCCGTCTGCAGCGCCTGCACCTGCCGGCCGACACGCTCGTTTTCATTGAAGAAGTGGATCGCGCGCAGCACCGCACGGTCGCCGTGCTTTTCCCGCAGCATACGGATGTGCCGCATCAGCTCCGCCAGGGAGGTCTGCCGCAGCACCTCCACCCCCAAAGAAGCCGCCACGGCCTTCATCTCGCCGGGCACCGCCGCATATTCGTCGGTCAGGTCGGCATGGTTGCCGCCCACATCCACAATGCACAGGGCGTAGCCGGTAGCCGCAAAATCAAAGTGCAGCTGCTCGATCACCGGCTTGGCCGGATCGGCGAAGTCGATGGTGATGATATTGCCCACCGAAGAAGCCATCTGATCCATCAGCCCGCAGGGCTTGCCAAAAAAAACATTCTCGGCATACTGGGCGATCTGGGCGATCTCCACCGCATCCACACGGCCGCCATTATACAGGTGATTGAGGATCACCCCCACCAGCACCTCAAACGCCGCCGAGGAGGACAGGCCGGAGCCCTTCAGCACATTGGAGGTGGCATACGCCTCAAAGCCGCCCGTGGCATAGCCAAGCTGGGCAAAGCGTGCCGCCGTGCCGCGGATGAGCGCCGCAGTGGAATTCTTTTCGCTTTCTACCGGGGAAAGCGTATCCAGCGATACCGTATTCAGCGGATACCCCTCCGACTGCACACAGATCGTCCCGGCAGCCGGGCGCACCACAGCGATCACATCCAGATCCACGCTGCCGGCGATCACCCGGCCGTGGTTATGGTCGGTGTGGTTGCCGCTGATCTCCGTGCGGCCGGGGGCGGAAAAGAGCTGCAGAGGCTCCTCGCCATCGCCAAAGGTGCGCACAAAGCCCTCCACCGCCGCCGCATAGCGGGCGCGCTGGGCAGCCACCTTCTCCTGCCCGTACAGACGGGCAAAGGTTTTGTCGTATTCTCCGTTGTGGATCCTGTTGAGCAAAATCGCGGACGCAGACACACAGCATCTTCCTTTCCATTTGCCCGGCATACAGCAATGCGCAGGCGTATATTCCGGTCATCTCTATATAACATTATAAAAGATGCACGAAAAAGTGCCATCGTTTTATCTGCCATTTGTATGGACAAATGTTGCATTCTGTGCTATCATAGGAGCATCAGGGAGGAGGGCTACCGTGAAGGACGAACGCTATTCATTCAAAGACACACTGAAAGAAAATGCCGGCCTGTCCGTCTACAACACCGGCTATGAGCGGTGCGACAGCACACACAGCTGGGGACCGGCGCTGCGGGATCACTACCTTATCCACTATGTATCCGCCGGGCACGGCAGCTTCACCAGCAACCGCCAGACCTATTCACTGCAGACCGGCGATCTGTTCTTCGTCGCCCCCGGCCAGCTGGTCAGCTACCGCGCCGACCCCCTCGACCCCTGGGAATACTGCTGGGTGGGGTTCAACGGCACCGACGCCCGCCGGCTGGTCACCATGGCCGGCTTTTCCGCGCAGCGGCCGGTGCTGCACACCCGGGATGCCGAGCTGCGCTCCCGCCTGCTGCGGATCGCCGAGGTCAGCGGCAATACCGCCGTGAGCGATGCCGAGATGGTGGGGTGCCTGTACCTGTTTCTCGCCCGCCTGATCCAGCTCAACGACCAGCGTGCGGTATCCGACCCGCACCAGGAATATGTCGCCAATGCCCTGCGGTTTATGCAGTACAACTACGCCAACGATATCGGCGTAAACGACATTGCCCAGTATGTCGGCATCAGCCGCAGCCAGCTCTACCGGGCATTTCTGCAAGATTTCGGCGTCTCCCCACACAATTATCTGCAAAAATATCGCATCAATGAGGCCTGCAGCCTGCTGCGGGACGCCGGTATCTCCATCGCCGAGGTGGCCGGCTCGGTCGGCTTCAATGATCCGCTGTACTTTTCCCGGGTATTCAAGGCCATCAAGAACTGCACCCCCTCGGAATACCAGCGCCGCAAGCAGCGCAAGGAACCCGGGTCAAAATCGTAAGTTTTATTGATTTTCGATAAACGGACGGCATAAGCCGTCCGTTTCGTTGTGTAAAGCTCCAAAATGGGAAAATTCTTCCGAATTTTATTGACTTTCGATAAATTCAGTGGTACGATTTAGGCAACGCAACCGGAAGACAGCCCTCTGCTTTCCGGAGAAAAGGAGTCTGATCGTATGAACGAGCCGTTTTCGCCGCAAACACCCCGGTATATCTCGCCGGCGGGGGACGCCAATGTCCTTCCGGCCACGCCGCACCCCCGCAGAACCACCGACCGCCGGGATGCGGCAGCAGCGCTGGTGCTGCTGGTGCTGAGCGTACTTGGTGTCAGCCTTTCCCTGTTCGGGGGCTTCCACCTCGGTTACACCGTCAGTTATTTGGCGATCACCGGGTGCGGGCTTATCTATCTTTCCGGCCGGCGGATCGCCGGCGAGGCAGGCGACCGCTGCCTGCGGGCAACCCCCTTCGCCTGTTTCTGTCTGCTGGCCGCCCTGGCCGGTGCCGGCGTGTTTGTGTGGCACAATGACGCCGCCGGACGGTTTTTGCTGTTCTGCGGCACGGTGTTCCTGACCATGCTGGCACTGTGTGAGGCCACCGGCAACGGCAGCGGCGCCACCATCGGCGCCGTGCGGGATGCCGCCTGCATGCTGCTTATCCGGCCGATACAGCATCTGTCCGCACTCCGTGCGCTATTCCTTGCCCGCCGGGGCGATGCAGTAGAAAAGCGGCGCTGCGGTCCGGTGCTGATCGGTATTCTTTGCGCCATACCGGCACTGCTGGTGCTGGTGCCGCTGCTGATCGGCGCGGATGCTGCTTTCGAAAGCCTGCTGCAGCACACAGTGCTTGACCACCTCGGCGACGCCTTTATTTCGCTGCTGCTGGGGTTTGCGCTGTTCGTCCTGCTCTTCTGCCGGCTGTACAGCCTGCGCTACACGGCGCCGCAGAAAGCGGCCCCGGCCGCCACGGAACGCCGCGGAGCGGATGCGGCAGCGGTCAATGCCTTCCTGGGCGTGATCTGCGGGGTATATCTGCTGTACCTGTTTGCCCAGCTGGCGTATTTTGTCAGCGCCTTCGCCGGCATCCTGCCGGAGAATTACACCGTTGCACAATACGCCCGCCGCGGTTTCTTTGAGATGTGCGCCATCAGCCTGATCAACCTGCTGATCGCTGCGCTGACGCTGCTGATCAGCCGCCGCCGGGAGGGCAGGGCGCCGCTCTCCACCCGGCTGCTGCTGCTGTTCGTTCTGCTGTTCTCCATCGGCATGGTCGCCACAGCCCTGTCCAAGATGGTACTGTACATCGGCTCCTTCGGGATGACCCGTCTGCGCCTGCTGACCGGTCTGTTCATGCTGATGCTGGCGGGGATGCTGCTGTTCGTCTGTATCCGGTTGTTCCGCCCCCGCTTCGCCTATATGCGTGCCGGCATCATCGTGATTGCCCTGCTGGGGCTGCTGGCGGCCTATGCGGATGTCGACACGGTCATCGCGCGCTACAATGTCCGCGCCTGGCAGGCCGGCACCCTCAAGCAAATGGATGTCGAGGCGCTCGCCGAATTATCGGACGGCGCCGTGCCCTATCTGTTTGAGCTCTACAACAGCCGGGACAAGGCGATTGCCGCGCGCGCGGCTGAGGCACTGTACGACCGGCTGGAGACGCTGCCGCAGAAAAAAACCGGGCTGGCGTTCCTGCGCAGCTACAATATCGACGCCGCACGGGCAAGAGCTCTGCTGACCGCCCATGCCGAGCCGCTGCGGAAGCATCAGGAGGAAATGCAGGAGAAAATGGACGAAACCGCATACAGCAGTGAGCCGGAAAGCTACAACGAGCAGCGGCTGGCCGAAGCAGTCGGCCTTTCCTGGTACAGCCAGCAGACCACTGCTCTTGGCTACGCCGGAGACTGCGAGATCTATCTCGTCTGCGACCCGACACTCACCGCCGCGCCGGATACCCGACTCACCATCGGGAACTATGTTGTTGAGGCCGCATGGCAAAGCACACCCGACCCCATCGGCGTGTACGCCGTGCTGCCCTCCGGCGAGGTCAAAGTGCTGCGAACGGCCTACAAAGATGGCGACCTGTCGATAGAGGCGGTGTATCCCCTGCTGCCGGCACCGATGCAGGGCGGAAAAGCGCCCCATTCCAAAGGGGGACCAGCCAATGCGTAACCTGCGGCTGGGCTATGCCGGCGTGGCCCTGCTCCTGCTGCTGACCGAGGTGGCCATCGCCCTGTGGGTACACGACCGCTTTGTGCGGCCATACCTTGGCGATGTGCTGGTGGTCATTCTGCTGCATGCCGCCGGACGCACCCTGCGGCCGTGCGGGTGGCGCTGGCTGCCGCTGCCGGTTTTCCTGCTGGCAGCGGCTGTGGAGACCGGGCAATACTTTCATCTGCTCACCCTGCTTGGCCTGGGGGATAATCGTTTTGCCCGTGTGCTTTTCGGCACCAGTTTTTCCTGGGGCGACCTGCTTTGCTACGCTGCCGGCTGCCTGCTCTGTGCCGGCGCCGACGCCATCGTCAGGCGGGTTCTCCCTGCCGGCAGACCGGCCGATCCCCCTGCAGGGTGATCTCGATCGTCTCCCCTTTCTGGTAGGCGCCGGCCAGCAACTGCTCGGCCAGCGGATCCTCTATGGTGCTTTGCAGCTGCCGGCGTAGCGGGCGGGCACCGTACACCGGGTCAAACCCGGTTTTCGCCAGCCACGCCGCCACGGCCGGCTCTGCACGGCAGCCATAGCCGAGCGTCTGCACGCGTGCGCACAGCCGGGCAAGCAGCCGGGCAGCAATCTGTTCCACCTCGGCCGGCGTGAGGGTGTGGAAAACGATCACCTCATCCACCCGATTGAGAAACTCCGGGCGGAACAGGCGCCGGAGCTCACTCATAGCCGAGGCCCGCAGCGCTTTCGGGTCCTGCTGCGATGCTGCGGCAAAGCCCACGCGTCCGTCCCCCGCGATCTGCCGCGCGCCGACATTGGAGGTCATGATGATCAGCGTATGGCGGAAATCCACCCGCCGCCCCTGGGCATCGGTCAGCTGCCCATCCTCCAGTATCTGCAGCAGCATATTGAACACATCCGGGTGCGCCTTTTCAATCTCGTCGAACAGCAGCACCGAATAGGGACGGCTGCGCACCCGCTCGGTCAGCTGGCCGCCCTCATCATAGCCCACATAGCCGGGGGGCGAACCAACCAGGCGGGAAACGGTGTGCTTTTCCATATATTCCGACATATCCAGGCGGATCATGGCCTTTTCATCCCCGAAAAGCGCCTCGGCCAGCGCCTTGCACAGCTCCGTTTTTCCCACGCCGGTGGGGCCGAGGAAAATAAAGGAGCCGCCCGGCCGGTTCGGATCCTGCAGCCCCACGCGGCTGCGGCGCACCGCACGCGCCACGGCGCTGACCGCCTCCTCCTGCCCCACCAGCCGCTTATGCAGCGTTTTCTCCAGGTGCTGCAGGCGTTCCTCCTCCTCGCGGGAGACCTGTTCCACCGGTATTCCCGTCCAGCCGGCCACAATGGCCGCAATATCCGCCGCATCCACCTCGCTGCCGTCGCCGGAGGAGCATTCGGCCTGCTGCCATTGCTCCCGCTCCTGCCGCAGCCGGTCCGCCAGCGTCTTTTCCTCATCCCGCAGCCGTGCCGCCAGTTCAAAATCCTGTTCGTGCACGGCTGCCTTTTTTTCTTCCCGCAGGCGGGCAGCCTCATTCTCCATCTGCCGCACGCCATCCGGCGCCGCATAGGCCTGCAGCCGCACCCGTGAGGCTGCCTCATCCATCAGATCAATCGCCTTATCCGGTAAAAACCGGTCGGGGATATACCGCACCGACAGCTTCACCGCCATTTCCAGCGCTTCATCCGTTATCCGTACCCGGTGGTGTGCTTCGTATTTATCCCGCAGCCCCCGCAGGATCTCCAGCGCCTGCTCCGGCGTCGGCTCCCCCACCGTAACCGGCTGGAACCGGCGCTCCAGCGCCGCGTCCTTTTCGATGTGGCGGCGGTATTCCGTCACCGTGGTGGCGCCGATCAGCTGCAGCTCCCCGCGCGCCAGCAGCGGCTTGAAGATATTGGCCGCATCCACTGCGCCCTCGGCCGCACCGGTGCCGATGAGGTTATGCAGCTCATCAATAAACAGCAGCACATCCCCCGCCTTCTCCACCTCGGCGATGGCGGTCTTTACCCGCTCCTCAAAATCCCCGCGGTACTTGGTGCCGGCCACCATGCCGGTCAGGTCCAGCGTTACCAGGCGCTTGCCCCGCAGCAGCTCCGGCACCTCGCCGGCGGCGATGCGCTGCGCCAGCCCCTCGGCCACGGCGGTCTTGCCCACCCCCGGCTCACCGATCAGGCAGGGGTTATTCTTCGTACGCCGGCACAGAATCTGGATCACCCGCCGGATCTCCTTTTCCCGGCCGATCACCGGATCCAGCCTCCCGGCACGGGCCAGCCTGGTCAGATCCCGACCAAACTGCTCCAGCGTCGGGGTACGGGCGGCCTTCGTGTTCTCCGGACGGCTGCCGCTGATCTCCGGCGGCCCCTGGATATCCACTGCACGGGACAGATCGTGCAGCAGCTCGGCCGGGCGGCCGTCAAGCTGCTGCAGCAGGCGCACCGCCACGCTGGTGCTATCCCGCAGAATGGCCGCCAGGATGTGCTCGGTGCCGGCAAAGCGCTGCTGGGTCATTGCCGCATCCGACAGCGCCGTTTCCATTGCCGCCTTGGCGCGCGGCGTCAGATCCTCCGGGGTGAGGGGACTGTACAGGCCGCTCGGCTCCATTTCCAGCAGCTTGCCGGCATAGCGCATGGTGGTGATGCCACGCGCCCCCAGCACCACGGCCGCCACGCCGCTGCCCTCCCGCAGCAGCCCCAGCAGAATATGCTCGGTGCCGATGTAGGTATGCCCCATCTCCCGCGCCGCATCCACCGCCAGATTCAGCGCCGTATTGGCCTTTTCCGTAAATCGCTTGAAACGGTACATCCGCCCGCCTCCCTATACTCGTTATATTCTAATTAGAATATAGGCAGCAAAACGCAGCAATATACATCCGATTTCCTTGCACCCCCTGCCCCCCTGGGGCATAGTATGGAGTGTAAGGAGGTGAAAGACACATGTGCCTGCGTAATCTCTTTGGGGGCAACGACTGCACCTGGATCCTGTTCATCATCATCATCCTTCTGCTGATCGATGACGATTGCGGTGAGACGACCTCCGGCTGCGGCTGCGGCTGCAACTAAACCTCCATGCTGAGACGGGCGCCGGAATTCCGGCGCCCGTCAACCTTTTTTTCAAAAAACAGCACAAAAAAGGCAAAGAGCTGCCCGGCTGTGGTCATCCCACGGCCGCGCAGCTCTTGTCCTCCCCAATGGAACTTAGTCCTGCTGCTGTGCCAGCAGCTTGCGGCAATTGCCGCAGACATTCTTCCCCTTGAAGCTTTGGATATCCCGGGCATTCCCGCAGAAGACGCATGCCGGCTCATACTTCTTCAGCATGATGACATTGTCCTCCACGAAGATCTCCAGGGCATCTTCCTCTCCAAGCTCCATCGTACGCCGCAATTCAATCGGAAGCACGATACGCCCCACATTGTCAATACGACGCACAATACCGGTAGAAATCATCAGCCCATCTCCTTTCAGCGGGGTCTGTAACCGGATCTACTCCCCAAATCCGATCACCTTTATGATACCAAATGGCAGAAAAACTGTCAATAGAAAGCGTCCGCTTTTTTTCGGAAATCGTCGCAAAAAAGGGCTTTTGCCGCCCGCATGCTTGCTTTTTGTCGAAATGTTTGGTATAATGACGACATTGTTGTTCTTCCTCAGCGATGCTGCCAGGCTTTTTCATATATATAGGTATATATGTTATCCCGTGCCGCAGAGGCTGCGCCGCCCCTACGCAAGGTATCTGCGTATCCGCAAAAAAGAAAGGATCGTTCCCTAAATGAGTGAGAGTGAAAACACCTTTGCTGCCCTGCAGCTCAGCGAACCGACCCTGAAGGCCCTGGAGGCGATGGGGTTCCGGGAGCCGACACCGGTACAGAGCCGCACCATCCCCCTGATGATGGATGGCCGCGATGTGATCGCCAAGGCACCCACCGGCACCGGAAAGACCTGTGCCTTCGGTATTCCCCTGATCGAGTGCCTGAATCCGGACATGAAGGATCTGCAGGCAGTCGTGCTGTGCCCCACGCGTGAGCTGTGTGAGCAGATCACCACCGACCTGCGTGCACTTATCCGCTTCAATCCGGCCATCCGCATTGCCTCCATCTACGGCGGACAGCCGATGAACCGCCAGGTAGACGCACTGAAAAAGCACCCCCATATCGTGGTAGCCACCCCGGGGCGGCTGCTGGATCACATGGGGCGCGGCAATGTGTGGCTGGGCAACCTGTACACCGCCGTACTGGACGAGGCAGATGAAATGCTGAAGATGGGCTTCATCAAGGATGTTCGCCGCATTCTCAATGCCACGCCGGGCGATACACAGGTGGTGATGTTCAGCGCCACCATCTCCCGCGAGGTGATGGATGTGGCCTGGGAATACCAGCATGACGCCGTGAAGATCCAGGTGGAGGCCGAGGGCGAAGACCGCCCGCGCATCCGGCAGTTTCTTGTGCGCTCCGGCGGCTCCCAACGGCTGGAGGATATGCTGGACATCATCGCCGCGGAGGACTACCACCGGGTGATGGTCTTTGCCAATATGAAATGCACCGTCAAGCAGCTGACCGAACGGCTGCAGAAGCGCCGCGGCTCGGTCGACTGCCTGCACGGCGATATGCCGCAGGCGCTGCGCAACAAGGTGATGGCCAAATTCCGTGAAAACAAGCTGGAAATTCTGGTAGCCACCGATGTGGCTGCGCGCGGCATTGATGTGGAGGATGTGGAAGCGGTATTCAACTACGATATACCGGAGGAGAACGAATACTACCTGCACCGCATCGGCCGCACCGGCCGCGCCAAGCGGCAGGGCACCGCCTACACCTTCTTTACCGACGCAGATCGCTTCCGCCTGCGCGATATTTTGAAGTACACGCGCTCCGAGGCAACGGAGCTGCGCTTTGACGAGACGCGCCACCTGGTTCCCGCCACCGCGCCGGAGGCTGCCGAGTAATCTACCCACACAGGGCATTGCACCGCTTTCTGATCATAGTTTTGCCTCCGTATACACATTCCAAAACCGCTGTATTCCACCGCGGCTGACTGCATACCCCGCAGTCAGCCGCGGTTTTTTGCAGAAATTCATTTGGGAATTGCATGCATATTGCATGTTTTTTCACAAAATCGTATAATTATTCTTTTTAAGCGACGCTTTTCCGGCGGTTTTTCCGGATTTCGACCCCCAAATCCAGCACTTTGGGGGCAATACTCGGTAGCGTTTTTGGTTGGTTGCACAAAATTTTCGACGGATTTTCCCATTTTCGATTTTGCCTCCAAAATTGGTATTATACGGGATTTTTCCTTGAAAAAGTTACAGCATTGTCATAATTTCATTCTGACAGCCGGCATCTTAACCAAAAAATTTCTTTTTCAGACCGGATTTTTGACGCGCTCTTTTTGCGGAGTTTTTTCCGGTTTTTTCCTGATTTCGTCTTTTATTTGTGCAGGTTGCCTATATTTTTGCGTTTCAGGGCAGTTTGACATGGCGAAACGATGTGCGTATAATGGCGACAGTACGAAAGCGACGAACCCCCTTGCCAATTTAACGGCCGTGAGCGGTACACACAGTTTTTCCTTGTCCGTTCGGCCGTCAATAGCGCGGCGCTCCGCTGCCATCCACTCCAAACCGGCATCCGACACCCCGGCCGGCAGGGCAAAACGGATGGGACCGGCGTGAGCAGGCAGGACTTGCATAAGTTTCCGGAATTTGCCCATACTGTAGATGCATTCCTGCTACCGCCGAGAGAAAGGACGCGTTTTATGGAACGATTATCCCGCATAGTGCACACAGCCGGCCGGATCGTACGCAGCCGTCTGTTTGCCGTCAGCGTGCTGGCTGCCGCCACCGTGCTGATGGCAGCCATTGCCTCCGTGATCACGCACGCCGTTACCGTCACGGACGGTGCCGACAGCCGCGTGGTGCTGACCATCCACAGCGACCCGTACAAGACAGTGGAAATGGCCGGCGTCGAAATGGCCAACTACGACCTGCTGCAGGTGGACACCGCCCGCAGCACCATTGCCGTGAACCGCGCAGCGACCGTGGAGGTCGTGGCCGACGGCACCTCCACCCTGCTGTATATGTCCGACGGCACCGTTGAACAGGCGCTGCAGCAGGCCGGCATCACCCTGAACAAATACGACACGGTGGACCGTGAGCTGACCGAGCCGGTGACCGACGGCATGGCCGTGACGGTGGACCGCGTGGACTACGAGGATTACACCGTGACCGAAACCATTGCCGCCGAAACGATCGTGAAACAGACCCCGGTGCTGGATCCCGGCCGCACGAAAGTGCTGCAGAGCGGCTCCAACGGCAGCATGACCCGCACCTTCCGCAAGACGATCGTGAACGGCGAGGTGGTGGAAACCGCCCAGATTGCCGAAAACATTACCCAGAAGGCGGTCAGCCGCATCCTATTGCAGGGCTCCTCCCGCGGCACGCCGCTGTCGCCGGCACCCGGCGGCATCCAGCTGGACAGCAATAACCAGCCGGTCAGCTACAAAACGGTCTATACCAGCAAAAGCTGCACCGCCTACTCGGTCGGCACCCGCGGCGCCTCCGGTATGCGTCTCGGCGTTGGCACGGTGGCCGTCAACCCCAATGTGATCCCCTACGGCACCAAGCTGTGGATCACCTCCGCCGACGGCAAGTTCGTTTACGGCTATGCCATCGCGGCCGATACCGGCGCCTTTGCCAGCGGTACACGCACTTTCTGCGACCTGTATTTTGGCACCTATGAGGAGTGCCTCTACTTTGGCCGCCGCAACCTCAACATCTATGTGATCGGCTGATGTATCCGCCGGCGCACCGCTTGAATGCCGTGCGCCGGCGGTTTTCTTTTCAGCAGCAAAAATTTTTCTTTACAAACGCACAAAAGCATGCTATAATGTCGCTTGTCTGTGAGCAGCCGCTTGCAGGCAGGCACTATTCGGTTACCCGGGTTACGGAGTATGCCCCGCCACGGGGAACACCGCTTCCTTTCTCTGGGTTTCCCGAAAATTTTTGAAAGAGGTGTATGTCACTATGATGCTGCCCGAAGAAAAAACTGCTGTGATGCAGGAGTATGCCACCCACGAAGGGGATACCGGTTCTCCTGAGGTCCAGATCGCCGTTCTGACCAAGCGGATCAACGACCTCAACGAGCACCTGAAGGCTCACCCGAAGGATCACCACAGCCGCCGCGGTATGCTGAAGATGGTCGGCCGCCGCCGCAATCTGCAGAACTATCTGATGAAGAAGGATATCGTCCGGTATCGCGCCCTCATCGAGAAGCTGGGTCTGCGCAAATAATGCAAGCCATGAGGCAGGCGGGGGCATCCCCCTCCTGCCTCGTCTTGCACTTTATGATGTGTCCGCACGCAAGGGATGTACGGCCATTTTAGCAGTGAAACGGAGGCCGAAGCCAGCCGCCTCGACCCCGGTTTTATTGCTAAAAACCGCGCGTACCTTGCCGGAAATATAGTTTAACGGAGGTAACGGTAATGTTCGAAAATTTCCGCAAATTTGAAACAACCCTGGCAGGCCGCCCGCTGGTTATTGAGACCGGCAAGATGGCACAGCTTGCCAACGGCTCCTGCATGGTGCGCTATGGCGAGACCGCCATTCTGTGCACCGTCACTGCTTCGGCCAAGCCCCGCGAGGGCGTGGATTTCTTCCCGATGGCCGTGGATTATGAAGAGAAGATGTATTCGGTGGGTAAGATCCCTGGCTCCTTCCAGCGCCGCGAGAACCGGCCGAGCGAGAAGGCGATCCTCACCTCCCGGGTGATCGACCGCCCCATCCGCCCGCTGTTCCCGAAGGATATGCGCAACGATGTGACCGTGGTGTGCACCGTGATGAGCGTTGATCAGGATTGCCAGCCGGAGACGGTGGCCATGATCGGCGCCTCCACCGCCATTGCCATTTCCGATATTCCGTGGGATGGCCCCATCTCCGGCGTGGTGGTCGGCCTGGTGGACGGCCAGTTTGTGATCAACCCCACTGCCGAGCAGGAGAAGAAGTCCCAGATGCATGTAACGGTCGCCTCCACGGCAGATCTGGTAGCCATGATTGAGGCCGGCGCCAACGAGGTGGACAATGACACCATGTTTGACGCCATCATGGAGGGACACAAGGCCAACCAGCAGATCGTGGAATTCATCAATGGCATCGTCCGGGAGATCGGCAAGCCGAAGTTTGCCTTCACCTCCAATGATCCCGACCCGGCCATGTTTGAGGAGATCAAGGAATTCTGCATCGAAAAGGTGCGCTACGCCCTGGACACCGACGACAAGCTGGTGCGCGACGAGCGCCTGAAGCCCGTGTACGAAGAAGTGCACGCCCAGTTTGACGAGAAATACGCCGACTGCGTGGAGAAGATCGACGAGTGCCTGTACAAGACCCAGAAGTATGTGGTGCGCCGCTGGCTGCTGGATGACGGCAAGCGCGTGGACGGCCGCGGTATCAATGATATCCGTCCGCTCGATGCGCAGGTGGATCTGCTGCCCCGCGCCCACGGCAGCGGCATGTTCACCCGTGGCCAGACCCAGGTGCTGACCACCGTGACCCTGGGCGGCAGCAAGGATGCGCAGCCGCTGGATGGCCTGGACGACCAGACCGAAAAGCGCTATATCCATCACTACAACTTCCCCTCCTACTCGGTGGGTGAGACCAAGCCCTCCCGCGGCCCCGGCCGCCGGGAGATCGGCCACGGCGCTCTGGCCGAGCGCGCGCTGCTGCCGGTGATCCCCTCGGTGGAGGAATTCCCCTATACCATCCGTCTGGTCAGTGAGGTGCTGTCCTCCAACGGTTCCACCTCGCAGGCCTCTATCTGTGGCTCCACCCTGGCGCTGATGGCGGCCGGTGTGCCGATCAAGGCGCCGGTGGCCGGCATTTCCTGCGGCCTGATCTCGGAGGGCGACCGTTTCATGACCATGGTCGACATCCAGGGGCTGGAGGACTTCTTCGGCGATATGGACTTCAAGGTGGGCGGCACGAAGAAGGGCATCACCGCTATCCAGATGGATCTGAAGGTGCACGGCCTGACCCCCGCCATCATCCGTGAGGCGCTGGACAAGACCTATAAGGCCCGCTGCTACATCCTGGACGAGGTCATGCTCAAGGCCATTCCGGAGGTGCGTCCGGAGCTGTCCAAGTACGCGCCCAAGATGCTCAGCACCAAGATTGACACCGATAAGATCGGCGGCGTGATTGGCAAGGGCGGCAAGGTTATCCAGCAGATCCAGTCCGAGTGCAACTGCACGATCAATGTGGAGGAGGACGGCACTGTGACCATCCTTTCCACCGATCTTGACGGTGCCCGCCGCGCGCTGCAGGTGATCGAAACCATCGCCAAGGATCCCGAGATCGGTTCGATCTACAAGGGCAAGGTCACCCGCCTGATGACCTTCGGCGCCTTTGTCGAGATTGCTCCCGGCAAGGAAGGCCTGGTGCATGTTTCCGAGCTGGATCTTAAGCGCGTGGAGCGCGTGGAGGATGTGGTGGCCGTAGGCGATACCATCGCCGTGATGGTGACCGAGATCGACGAGCAGGGACGCATCAATCTCTCCCGCCGCGAGGCCATCATCAAGATGGAGGGACTCAACCCCGAGGATTATGCCAAGGCTCCGGCGCCGCGCCGCGAGGGTGGCTTCAACAACCGCCGCCGCGAGGGTGGCCGTGGTCCCCGCCGCGATCACAACGCCTAAAAACCGGCAAAAATCTCCCGTACCGGGCTGTTTTTGACAGCCCGGTACTTTTTTCATGATATTGGGGGGTTGGCAAACCGGCAAATCTGTGCTATGATAAGGGTAGACAAAGCAATCGGGGTAGAACGGTTCCTGAAACGAGAAGATTTTCGGCAAACAGCGCTTCTTAGTGGCGCGGCGTCCCGACCGAAGAATACTGGCGTATTCTGAGCGGAGGGCAACAAAGCCGATAAGGACGCCGTTTAGCCGAAAAAGCCATTGTACCCCGATTGTTTTGTCTATATTTCACTACTGTACACAAGGGGGTTCCCCATTGATGAGTAAAAAGCAGACAAGCCAGCCGACCGAAAAGCCGGCAAAGGATACCATACCAGCCGAGAACACCAAGAGTACCGCACCGGAAAAGGCTGCCGATACGCCGGCTGCCCGACCGGTGACCCGCCGCTATGGAAAGAACGGGCAGCGGCGCGGAAAATACGCCTATGCTGCCCCGCTCGGCGTCCTGATCACCCTGCTCAGCCTGGTTGGTGTGGCAGCCATCGTTTTCGGCGGCATCACCCTGATCGGCCGGCAGCGCACAGCGGCCGCCGATGCCCTGAAGGAGGAGATGTACTATTTCCTCCAGCCGCTGATGTTCTATAACCCCACACCGTTTGAGGATGTGGCAGAAACGGAGCAGGATGCATTCCTTAATGCTGCCGCCTATCGGGTCTCTCTGGCCGAGCAGGTGCGCATGCTGCGGGAGAACGACGAAAACTGCGCCTACCCCGTAGATGACCAGGGACGCATCGCCGTCCCCACAGAAGAGATCGAAGCCTCCTACCGGGCGCTGTTCGGGCCGGACGCGCCGCTCAACCACCGCACACTGTCGGAGGATGAGCTGGTGTACAGCGAAACGGACGAATGCTATTATGTACCCTTCAGCACCCTTGGCTCCTCCTGGCGAGGGGTGATCGACCACATCCGGCACCGCGGCAGCGTGTATACCGTGCGCATCGGCTATGTTGCCAGCAACGATATTCTGCTGGACGAGCACGGCAATGAGATCCCGCCCAAGGCCTCGGATGCCACCTATTATCAGACCTACACCGTCGTCCGCTACGCTGACGGCTACTATGTAAAGGCCTGTCAGGATCAATAATGCGATGATCTGCGCTCCATACCACCCACTGGGAACGGTATGGGGCGCAGTTTTTTCCGTGACACACTCCCCAGCGCCGGCATACCATAACAATAGGACTTCCTATACAGAAAGGAGCTGACAGCATGGACATCCCCATACACCTGTGCGATCTCCAACCAGGGCAGCGGGCTGCCGTCCGTGCGCTGACAGCTACCGGCGCCATGCGGCGCCGCCTGCTGGATATCGGCCTGATCCATGGCACAGCCGTTGAATGCCTCGGCCGCAGTCCCGGCGGCGATCCGACCGCCTATCTGATCCGCGGCGCGGTCATTGCCATCCGGCAGCAGGATGCAGCAGACATTATCGTGCAACCTCTCTCATAAGATATACCATACAGCGTACCATAGTCCGTAAACCAATAAACGCCGTCAGCACGGAAGCTGCGGGAAGTCCGCTGCCTCCGCTCTGTTCGGTGCGATATTGTACGGACACTGGTATAGCAAAGGAGCGTGATCTTATGGGTCTGACCAGCAGTGCGGTCGGCCGCGGCGCCGTCGACCGCTCACCGGACATCCGGCGCCGCCGCGCGGACGAACGGGTGATTGCTCTGGCCGGCAATCCGAATGTGGGGAAAAGCACCGTATTCAATGCCCTGACCGGCATGAACCAGCACACCGGCAACTGGCCGGGCAAAACCGTGACGAACGCCTGCGGCACCTGCCGGCAAAACGGCCAAAGCTACCTGCTGGTGGATATCCCCGGCACCTATTCCCTGATGGCTCATTCCGCCGAGGAGGAGGTTGCCCGCAACTACATCTGTTTCGGCCGGCCGGATGCCGTTGTGGTGGTGTGCGATGCCACCTGCGTAGAGCGCAACCTTGACCTGGTGCTGCAAACCATGGAAACCGGCGCCCGCGTGGTGGTATGCGTCAACCTGATGGATGAGGCGCGCCGCAAGCATGCGGCGCCGGATCTGCGGCTGCTGCAGCAGCGGCTGGGCGTCCCGGTGGTCGGCACAATCGCCCGGCGGCCGCGCACCCTGCACCGGCTGCTGTGTGCCCTGGAGGAGCCGTCCGCCGCGCCTGCAGCCACGGTTGCCTATCCGGCACCAATCGAGCAGGCCATCGCCGCACTGCAGCCGCTGCTGGAGCCGCTGGCCGGCGATCTTAACCCCCGCTGGCTGGCTCTGCGTCTGCTGGAGGAGGATGCCGGCCTGTACCGGGAGATCACCGCCTATTTGTGCGCCGACCCGGCTGCGGATCCCGCCGTAGCCACCGCACTGTCCGAACAGCGCGCACAGCTGGAGGCCGCCGGCCTTTCCGGCGACACTCTGCAGGAGGCGATCGCCTCCGCCATAGTGGCTGCGGCACAGACCCTGTGCGCCGGCGTTGTGCCGGATGCCGCCTGCGGCTATGCGCCGATCGACCGGCGCATTGACCGGGTGGTCACCGGACGCATCACCGCCTATCCGGTCATGCTGCTTCTGCTGGCGCTGATCTTCTGGCTGACCATCGTGGGGGCAAACAGCCTCTCCGACCTGCTGGCGGCCGGGCTGTTCCGCCTGCAGGCGCTGCTGACCGCGCTGTTCACCCACTGGCAGGCACCGGCCTGGCTGCACGGTGCGCTGGTGCTGGGGGTTTACCGCGTGCTGGCATGGGTCATTTCGGTCATGCTGCCCCCCATGGCGATCTTTTTCCCGCTATTCACCCTGCTGGAGGACGCCGGCTATCTGCCCCGCATGGCGTATAATCTGGATCGGCCGTTCCGCCGCTGCCGCGCCTGCGGCAAGCAGGCACTGACCATGTGCATGGGCTTCGGCTGCAATGCTGCCGGCGTGGTCGGCTGCCGCATCATTGATTCTCCGCGGGAACGGCTGCTGGCTATCCTGACCAACAGCCTGGTGCCCTGCAATGGGCGCTTTCCAGCGCTGATCACCCTGCTGACGCTGTTCTTCGTCGGCACGGCCGGCGGCGGAAACCTGCTGTGCGCCCTGTGGCTGACCGGCGTGATCCTGTTGGGGATCCTGGCCACCTTCGGTATGACCCGCCTGCTGTCCGCCACTGTGCTGCGGGGCGTCTCCTCCTCCTTTACGCTGGAGCTGCCCCCCTACCGCCGCCCGCAGATCGGCCGGGTGATCGTCCGCTCCATCCTTGACCGGACGCTGTTTGTCCTCGGCCGGGCGGCCGCCGTGGCTGCCCCCGCCGGGCTGCTGATCTGGCTGCTGGCCAATATCACCGTACACGACGCCACCCTGCTGCAGCACTGCGCCGCCTTTTTGGATCCCTTTGCCCGCCTGATGGGGCTGGACGGTGTCATCCTGCTGGCCTTCATCCTCGGATTTCCGGCCAATGAGATCGTCATTCCCATTATCCTGATGGCCTATCAGGCGCAGGGAACCCTGACCGGCCTGAGCGATCTTTCTGCCCTGCAGGGTCTGCTCATCGCCAATGGCTGGACAGGAGTCACCGCCATCTGCACCATCCTGTTCTTCCTGTTCCACTGGCCCTGCTCCACCACCCTGCTCACAGTGCATAAGGAAACGGGAAGCTGGAAATGGACGGCGCTGGCCGCCGCCCTGCCCACGCTGCTCGGCATGGCGGTCTGTATGCTGATCAATACAGGGGCTCATCTGCTGGGTCTGTGACCATATTTGCGCGCAAGGGCTTGCATCCTGCCGCAGATGTGGTATACTGTAGACAAAGCAATCGGGGTAGAACGGCTTTTTCGGCTAAACAGCGTCCTTATCGGCTTTGTTGCCCTCCGCTCAGAATACGCCAGTATTCTTCGGTCGGGTGCCGCGCCGCTAAGAAGCGCTGTTTGCCGAAAATCTTCGACCTGAAACGAGAAGATTTTTTCGTTTTGGAAGTCAAAGAACGCAGCAATACTGCCGTATTGCAACCATCGACAGCCAAGGGCCCATACGCCTGTCGGCGCGTCTTTTCGGCGTTTTTTGTCCTTTTCGCCTTGGCGGGCGTCAGCCCGCCTGCGCCTCAAATGCCCAAAAGCGCACAAAAACTCATCGCCGACAGGTGCTGCGCAGTTTTACCGGAGCAGAAATGCGGCCAGACAAGGAAAGCCCCGCAGGGCATACTGGCGTATGGCCAAGGGACATGACGCGGTATGGGCGTATTTCGGTCCGGAAAAACCGTGTGGTCCCTTGGCTGTCGATGGTCGTGATGAGACAAACAAAACGGGGAAATATTCCGTTTCAGGAGCCGCTCTACCCCGATTGCTTTGTCTAAGGAACTGAGAAACAAAGGAGCCTTTCCCCTATGTCTATGCCTATCGCGTACTGCGGCTACCACACCCACACCACCTTCTCCGACGGCAAAAACACCGTAGAAGAAATGGTGCAGGCCGCCATCACCCGCGGGATGCCGGCCATCGGCATCTCCGACCACAGCGACACCCCCTGCGATCCCTCCTACTGCATGAAGATCCCGCAGTATCCTGCCTATTTGCAGGAGATCGCACGGGTCAAGGAAAAATATGCCGACCGCATCACCGTACTGGCCGGCATGGAGCTGGACGCCGATTCCGACCTTGCCATCACTGCAAAGCTGGACTATTTCCTCGGCTCCGTCCACTACCTGATCTTCGACGGCCGTGTATACGCGATCGACCATGCACGCGATATCCAGCAGGCGTGCATCGACAACGAATTCGGCGGCGACCGGCTGGCCTTTGCCCGCAGCTATTTTGCCGAGGTTGTGCGGCATGTCCGCCGCTGCCGCCCCACCATCATTGGCCACTTTGATGTCATCACCAAATTCGGCCTGATGGATGAGAGCGACCCCGCCTATCAGCGCATCGCCACGGAGGCGCTGGAGCAGGTTGTGGCCGTCACGCCGGTGCTGGAAGTCAATACCGGCGGCATCGCCCGCGGCTGGCGCACCCATCCCTACCCTTCGGATTTCCTGCTGCGGCGGCTGCACGAGCTTGGCGGGCAGGTCGTCCTCGGGGCTGACGCCCACGCCGCCGAAACCATCGATTTCTTCTTCCCACAGGCGACCGAGCTGATCCGTGCGGCCGGCTTCCGCAGCCTGCTGACCCTATGGCCGGAGGGATTCCGGGAGGAAAAGCTGTAACTACCATCTCCGGCCGCTTCAATACGCCTCTTTACACGCACCGGGCATTTGCAAGCCCGGTGCGTGTTCGTTTTGTCTATTCTGCTGGAAAAATAAATAGTTTAACATATAACTATCGGCGTGTTGCCAATAGCATTCCGGCGAAAAAACTGGTAAACTATTCTGCATAGACAGGGGACTGTGCATCCCCCGCCGGAAGGAGGAACCGACGATGCCGGACACACCGTTTGACACCGGAATGCTGGACGACCGCCTGGCGCTGTTCATGCGCACACATCATCGCACCATGCACCGGTATTTTCAGTCTGTGGGAATGTTCAACGGACACCCGCACATGCTGTTCCACATTGCCCATTCCCCGGGCATTACACAAAAGGCGCTGGCCGAGCGGCTGGCGATATCGCCAGCCGCAGTGGCCATCTCCGTGCGGCGGCTGGAGGCCGCCGGCCTGGCGGAGCGCCGCCGGGACAGCCGGGACGGCCGGGTGATGCACCTGTACCTGACGCCGGCCGGCGAGGCCATGGACGCCGCCTGCGCCCGCGGGCGGGATTTTATGGTCGGCTCCCTGTACAATGGCTTTACCGCCGCGGAAAAGCAGACACTTTACCGCCTGCTGGACAAAATGATCGTCAATCTGCAGATTGCCTGCGACACACTGCCGCCGGCAACCGAGAAAGAAGGGTTACCCGAATGAAACGCTGGATGAAGTATATCCGTCCCTACCTGCCCTATTTTATTATCGGGCCGCTGTGCATGATCGTGGAGGTGATCGGCGAGGTCGTGATGCCGAAGCTGCTCAGCATCGTCATCAACCGCGCCAATGACGGCGTGCTGACGGTAGGCAACAGCCTGGGCATTATGGCCGCCATGGTCGTGACCGCCATCCTGATGATGGCCGGCGGCGTGGGCGGCGCCTATTTCGGTGCCAAGGCCTCCGTCAATTTTGCCGCCGACCTGCGCAGCGATGCCTATGCCAAGGTGCAGCGCTATTCCTTTGCCAATATCGACCGGTTTTCGACCGGTTCTCTGGTCACCCGTCTGACCAACGATGTGACCCAGCTGCAGAATTTTGTCAATATGCTGCTGCGCATGGCGCTGCGCGCCCCCGGCATGATGATCGCCGCGCTGATCATGGCCATTGCCATACGGCCGTCGCTCTCTATGATCTTTCTGGTCAGCATGCCGGTGATGCTGGTCGTGATAGGGTTGGTCATTTCCAAGGGCTTCCCCCGCTTTTCCCGTATGCAGGAGAAGATCGACAACCTTAATTCCACCGTGCAGGAGAACATCACCAATGTGCGGGTGGTCAAATCCTTTGTGCGGGAGGATCACGAAACAGCCAAGTTCCGCCGCGCCAACCGGGATCTGAAGGATGCCGGTATGAGCGCGATGAAGGTGATGATCTTCATGCAGCCGGTTACCACCCTGTTCATGAACCTGACCGTGCTGGCGGTGATCCTGCTGGGCGGTCGCATTGTGCTCAGCGGGGATATGCCGGTGGGCGACCTGTCCGCCATGATCACCTATGTTACGCAAATTCTCATGTCGCTGATGATGGTCACCATGCTGCTGATGATCTCCTCGCGTGCCATGGCCAGCGCCCGCCGCATCACCGAGGTGCTGGACGAAAAGGTGGATCTGGATGACACCGCCGCGGCACAGCCCGACCGCCTGGTGACCGACGGCGCCGTAGAGTTCCGCCATGTTTCCTTCCGCTACTACAAAAACAGCGAGGGTCTGGTGCTGGATGATATCAACCTGACCATCCCGGCCGGCGCCACCGTGGGCATTATCGGCTCCACCGGCTGCGGCAAGACCACCCTGGTCTCCCTCATTGCCCGCCTGTACGATGCGGATGAGGGCGAGGTGCTGGTGGACGGCGTGGATGTGCGGGACTATTCCCTGCGCCACCTGCGGGACGGCGTGGGCATGGTGCTGCAGAAAAACACCCTGTTTTCCGGCAGCATCGCGGAGAACCTGCGCTGGGGCAACGAGCAGGCCACGGATGCCGAGGTGCAGACAGCCGCCGCCCACGCACAGGCGGATAAATTTGTTTCCGCCTTTCCGGAGGGCTACAGCACCCTGCTGGAGCAGGGCGGCACCAATGTCTCCGGCGGGCAGAAGCAACGCCTGTGCATCGCCCGCGCCCTACTGAAGAAACCGAAAATTCTGATCCTGGACGACTCCACCAGCGCAGTGGATACCGCCACAGAAGCACAGATCCGCCGGGCATTCCGGGAGGATCTGGCCGGCTCCACCAAGATCATCATTGCCCAGCGCATTTCCTCGGTGCAGGAGGCCGATCAGATCATCGTAATGGACGAGGGCACCGTGACCGGCATCGGCACCCATGCCGAGCTGCTGGCGAACAACACGGAATACCAGGAAATCTATTATTCCCAAATGGAAAAGGAGGCGTGACCGATGGCCAGAACCCTGGAACAACTGCAGCGGCAATACAACAGCGCCGCCGAACCGAAAAAGCGGGGCGGTATGGGCATGCGCCGCGGGCCGGGCGGCCCCGGCATGACCGGCAAGCCCAAGGATATGCGCCGCACCCTTTCCCGCCTGATGGCCTATGTCGGCGCCTACAAGCTGCGGCTGCTGGCCGTGCTGCTGTGTATGCTGGTCAGCACGGTTACCTCCCTGCTTGGCTCCTATATGCTGGCGCCGATTATTGACAAGCTCACCCTGGCCGTGAAGCCGGATGCCGACATCCGCATGAGCGCCGCCGAGGTGATCGCCGACCGGGCAGTTACCGGGCTGATCGGCGCGCTGCATCTGGATGCTGCCGGCGAGGCCATTGCCTATGTGGCCACCGCCGTAGCCCTGCTGGGGATCATCTACCTTGTCGGCATTGCCACCACCTATCTGCAGGGGCGGCTGATGCTATCCGTATCGCAGGGGGTGATCGAGCGCATCCGCAATGATCTGTTTGAGAAGCTGCAGCGCCTGCCGGTGCGCTATTTTGACTCGCACCCCACCGGCGAGGTGATGTCCCGCTTCACCAACGATATTGATAACATTGATACCATGCTCAACAACTCCCTCACCTCCCTGGTTTCCGGCACGGTGACCATCATCGGCACATTCCTTTTCATGGTCACCACCAACTGGATCCTTACCCTGGTCACCATCATTTTTATCCCCATATTTGCCAAGGGCGGTATGCTGATCGCCGGCCGCAGCCGCAAGTATTACAGCGGCCAGCAGGCCGCGCTGGGCGCGGTGAACGGCTATATGGAAGAGACGGTTACCGGGCAGAAAGTGGTCAAAATCTTCAATCATGAGGACACCTGCATACAGGAATTCAACGAGCTGAACGACGATATGCGGGATAAGCAGTTCCGTGCCCAGTTCTGGGGCGGCGTGATGGGGCCCATCATGGGCAATACCAGCCAGATCAGCTACGGCATTACCGTGGGCGTGGGCGGCGTGCTGATGTGCACTGCCGGCCTGACCCCCGGCGCACTGACGGTATTCGCCTCCTATGCCCGGCAGTTCTCCATGCCGATCAACCAGATCTCGCAGCAGATGGCGACCATCTTCGCCGCCATGGCCGGCGCCGAACGGGTATTTGATGTGATGGATGCGCAGCCGGAGCCGGCAGATCAGCCGCAGCCCCACACCACCGAGGGGATGCGCGGCGATGTGGCGCTGTCGCATGTCACCTTCGGCTACAACCCGGATAAGGTGATCCTGCGGGATATCTCGCTGTATGCCCATCCGGGACAGAAGATCGCCTTTGTCGGCTCCACCGGAGCCGGCAAAACCACCATCACCAATCTGCTCAACCGTTTCTACGATATCCAGCAGGGCTCCATCACCATTGATGGCGTGGATCTGAAGGACTATGCGCTGGCCGATCTGCGGCGCAGCATTGCCATGGTGCTGCAGGATACCCACCTGTTCACCGGCACCGTGATGGAGAACATCCGCTACGGCCGGCTGGATGCCACCGATGAAGAAGTCATTGAAGCCGCCAAGACCGCCAGCGCCCACTCCTTTATCATGCGGCTGGAAAACGGCTATCAGACCCGGCTGGAGGGAGATGGCGCCAATCTCTCGCAGGGGCAGCGGCAGCTGCTGAATATTGCGCGCGCCGCCCTCAGCAAAGCGCCCATCCTGGTACTGGATGAAGCCACCAGCTCGGTGGACACCCGCACAGAGCGGCACATCGAGCACGGCATGGATCGTCTGATGCAGAACCGCACCACCTTTGTGATCGCCCACCGGCTTTCCACCGTGCGCAATGCGGATGCCATCATGGTGCTGGAGCACGGCGAAATCGTTGAACGCGGCGATCATGACGCACTGTTGGCACAGAAGGGCCGCTATTATGAGCTATACACCGGCCTGAAAGAGCTGGATTGAACCGTTTTTGCGGGGCATGGCCTTGAAAGCTGTGCCCCGCATTTTTTGCTTGACAAATCCTGTCGGTTTCGCTATAATAAGCAAGAACATTTGTTCTTGCTTGAGTGTAGCAAACAACCTATTTTTTGGCACACCGGATACAGCCATTTACCCGGCGATAGGCCGGCCTGTTGCCGGGCATACTATTGCCGGCAGTACGCCGGGCAACACTTATGCCCGAGCACACAATTCTGAGAAAAACACCGCAAAGGAGACGGCTCGCGTGGCGGAAAGTGATAAAATACTTGTCAAGGGCGCACGCGCCCATAACCTGAAGAATGTGGATGTGGAGCTTCCGCGCAATAAGCTGGTGGTGTTCACCGGCCTGTCCGGCAGCGGCAAATCCTCCCTGGCCTTTGATACCATCTACGCCGAAGGGCAGCGCCGATATGTGGAAAGCCTCTCTTCCTACGCCCGGATGTTCCTCGGCCAGATGGACAAGCCGGATGTGGACTATATCGAAGGGCTATCCCCGGCTATTTCCATTGACCAGAAAACCACCACCAAGAACCCCCGTTCCACCGTCGGTACGGTAACCGAAATCTACGACTACCTGCGGCTGCTGTATGCGCGCATCGGCATACCGCACTGCCCGGTGTGCGGGCGGGAGATCCGCCAGCAGACTGTGGACGAGATCGTCGACCGGCTGATGCAGCTGCCGGAGGGAACCAAGCTGCAGCTGCTGGCTCCCATCGTGCGCGGCCGCAAGGGACAGTATGTCAAGGAGCTGGAAAACGCCCGCAAGGCCGGCTATGCCCGCGCGCGGGTGGACGGCAGCCTGTACGATCTGCTGGAGCCGATCCCGCTGGACAAGAACAAAAAGCACACCATTGAGATTGTTGTGGATCGGCTGGTGATGCGCCCGGATATCACCGGCCGCATGAGCGATTCTGTTGAGACCGCCACAGAGCTTTCCGGTGGTCTGCTGACCGTGGATGTCATCGGCGGCGAAGAGCTGACCTTTTCCCGCAGCTACGCCTGCCCGGAGCACGGCATCAGTGTGGAGGAGCTTTCTCCCCGGATGTTCTCCTTCAATAATCCCTTTGGCGCCTGCCCGCAGTGCGGCGGTCTCGGCATCCACATGGCCATGGATCCCGACCGCATTATCGCCGATCCCACCCTTTCCATCCGGGAAGGCGCCATCCAGGCCAGCGGCTGGAACTACAAAACCGGCGGCACCATTGCCCGGATGTACTATGACGGGCTGGCCGCCCACTACGGCTTCTCACTGGACACACCGTATAAAGACCTGCCCGCCACCGTACAGCAGATCCTGCTGTACGGCACCGGGGAGGAAAAGATCCGCATGACCTACACGCGGGAATACGGCAGCGGCACCCATCTAACCACCTTTGAGGGGGTGCTGAACAATCTGCAGCGCCGCTATAACGAGACCACCAGCGATTCCGCCCGCGAGGAACTGGAGGCCTATATGAGCCAGGTGGTCTGCCCCACCTGCCACGGCGACCGGCTGAAGCCGGAAAGTCTGGCGGTAACGGTGGGCGGGCGCAATATCATGCAGCTGTGCCGGCTGACGGTGGACGATCTGCTGGAATTTCTGGACAGCCTGACCCTCAGCCCGCGGGAGCATATGATCGGCGACCGCATTCTGAAAGAGATCCGGGAGCGACTGGGCTTCCTGCACAGCGTGGGGCTGAGCTACCTCACGCTGGGGCGCGGCGCCGCCACCCTCTCCGGCGGCGAGAGCCAGCGCATCCGGCTGGCCACGCAGATCGGCTCCTGCCTGGTGGGGGTGCTGTATGTGCTGGATGAGCCGAGCATCGGCCTGCACCAGCGCGACAACGACCGGCTGCTGGATACCCTGCGCCGGCTGCGCGACCTCGGCAATACCCTCATTGTGGTGGAGCATGATGAGGACACCATGCGGGCCGCGGATTGGATCGTGGATGTGGGGCCGGGTGCCGGTATCCACGGCGGCCGCATTCTGTATTCCGGGCCGGCAGCCGGCATTGTGGACTGCCCGGACTCCATCACCGGCCAGTATCTCAGCGGACGCCGCCGCATCTCACTACCGAAGCAGCGCCGCAGCGGCTCCGGCAAGCTGCTCACCGTGCGCGGCGCGGCCGAAAACAATCTGCAAAACATTGATGTCTCCTTCCGTCTGGGCTGCTTCAACTGCGTGACCGGTGTATCCGGCAGCGGCAAATCCTCCCTGGTGAACGCCATTCTGTACAAACGGCTGGCACGCGACCTGAACCACGCCCAAACACGCCCCGGCAAACACGCCGGTCTGGAGGGGCTGGAGCACCTGGACAAGGTAATCGCCATTGATCAGTCGCCTATCGGCCGCAGCCCACGCTCCAATCCCGCCACCTACACCGGTGTTTTCAACGATATCCGTGAGCTGTACGCCTCCACGGCGGATGCCAAAATGCGCGGCTATACCGCCGGGCGGTTTTCCTTCAATGTCAAGGGCGGCCGGTGTGAAGCCTGCCAGGGCGATGGCATCCTGAAGGTGGAAATGAACTTTCTGCCGGATATTTATGTCCCGTGCGAGGTGTGCGGCGGCAAGCGCTACAACCGCGAAACGCTGGAAGTGAAGTATAAGGGGCGCTCCATCGCCGATACGCTGGATATGACGGTGGAGGAGGGCGTGGAGTTTTTCTCCGCCATTCCAAAAATTGCCCGCAAGCTGCAGACGCTGCTGGATGTCGGCCTCGGCTATGTCAAGATCGGGCAGCCGGCCACCACCCTTTCCGGCGGCGAAGCACAGCGCGTCAAGCTGGCCACCGAGCTCTCCCGTCAGGCCACCGGCCGCACAGTATATATTCTGGACGAACCGACCACCGGCCTGCACGCTGCGGATGTGCAGCGGCTGATTGAGGTGCTGCAGCGGCTGGTGGACGCCGGCAACACGGTCGTGGTGATCGAGCACAATCTGGATGTGATCAAGGTGGCCGACCACATCATCGACCTTGGCCCGGAGGGCGGCGACGGCGGCGGACAGCTGGTGGTGGCCGGCACACCGGAAGAAGTAGCCGCCTGTGAGCGCTCCTATACCGGCCGGTATCTGAAGCCGCTGCTGAAATAGCTTTTTCTGCAAGGAGGTGCTGCAAACGCTGCAGTGCCTCCTTTTGGCGCCTTTTGTGGCAGAAATTTTACAATTCCGTCATATACTGCTCTTCCTTTTGCGGTATGATAACAGCAGGTGATGCGGATGTTCGGCTATGTACGGCTCTACAAACCCGAAATCAAGATGGGGGAATACGAACAGTACCGGGGTGTCTACTGCACCCTGTGCCGTCGTCTCGGCCGCCGCTATGGACTGCTGGCCAGGATGTCCCTGAGTTATGACCTCACCTTTCTGGCGCTGCTGCAGATGGCACAGCAGCCGCAGGAGCCGGGCTTCTGCCCCGGCCGCTGCAGCTTCAACCCATCCAAGCGCTGCCTGCGCTGCCGGAACACCGACGCCATAGACCGCGCGGCCGACATCAGTGTCCTGCTTACCTACTACAAGCTGCAGGACACCCTCGCGGATGAGGGCTTTTGGGGACGGTTCGGCGCTGCCCTGCTGCTGCCCTTTGCCGCCCTGCGCCGGCGCAAGGCGGCCCGACGGCAGCCAAAGACCGACCGGCGCATTGCCGCCATGATGGCTGATCAGGCAGCGCTGGAAAAAGCCGGGACGGCCTCTATCGACCGGGCGGCCGAACCATTCGCCCTGCTGCTGCAGTGGCTGGCCGCCGAAACAGCCGCCAACGGCCGCCAGCGCCGGATACTGGAGCGCTTTGGCTACTGTCTTGGCCGGTGGGTATACCTGATCGACGCTGTGGATGATCTGGAGGCAGACGAAAAGCGGCGTGCCTACAACCCATTTCTATTAGCCGGAGGCCGGACAGCAGCTGACCTTCCCGCCATACGGGAGCATGCCGGCGCCGCGCTGAACGCCTGCCTAGCGGAGTGCATTGCCGCCTATAACCTGCTGGATATCCGCCGCTTTGACGGCATTATACGCAATATACTGGAACAGGGGATGCCCGCCGCCCAGCGCAGAGCGCAGCGGCTTGCCACCCCCGGAGAGGAACAACACCGCCATGAACCGTGATCCGTATGAAGTGCTGGGCGTACGCCGCGACGCGACCGACGACGAGATAAAAAGCGCCTACCGTGCGCTGGCGCGCAAATACCACCCGGACAACTATGCTGACAACCCCCTGTCCGACCTTGCACAGGAAAAGATGCAGGAGATCAACGATGCCTACGATGCCATTGTGCGGGAGCGCAAGGCCGGCGGCCCCGCTGCCGGCGGCTATACCGCGCCGAACAGCAGCTGCGGCAGCACCGGCTACGCCGATGTGCGGCAGATGATCCGGCAAAACCGCATTATGGATGCCGAGGTACTGCTGGATGGCATACCGGACTATGCCCGCAATGCCGAGTGGTTTTTTCTCAAGGGCAGCGTGCTGTACCAGAAGGGCTGGCTGGAGGAGGCCAATGTGCATTTTCAGACCGCCTGCCGTATGGACCCGGGCAATGTGGAATACCGACAGGCGCTCAACCGGGTGGCAAACAACCGCCGCACCGGCGGCTACCGTACCGCCGGGGGCGGCGGCCAGGGCTGCACCGCCTGTGATGTGTGTACCACCTTGTACTGCGCCGATTGCTGCTGCGAATGCATGGGCGGCGATCTGATCCGCTGCTGCTGACCGCATCCGGCGGCTGCCCGATGGCAACCGCCTGTATTCTTTCACAAAAGGAGAGGCTTTCCGTGAGTAGATCCTCCGGCCGCATTGCGCTGTGCGGTATCACCGCCGCGCTCTCCCTGTTGTTTCTGCTGCTGACCGCCCTGCCGGTGACCGAAATGGCGCTGCCGGCTCTGGCCGGCGTTGTGCTGATCCCGGTGGTCATCGAGCTTGGCCGCCGCGCCGGCCTGCTGACCTATGTTGCCGTCAGCCTGCTGGCGTTGCTGGTGGTTCCCTCGCTGGAGGGCAAGGCGCTGTATGTGGCCTTTTTTGGCTATTATCCCATTGTAAAGGCTCTGCTGGAGAGCCGCCGCCCGCCGCGCGCCCTCGAATGGACGCTGAAGCTGCTGGTATTCAATCTGGCCACCGTAACCACCTATTGGCTGCTGCTGACCTTCTTTGCTCTGCCGGCAGAAACCTTTACCATCGGCGGCGTATCATTACCCTGGGTATTCCTGCTGCTGGGCAACGGCGTGTTTGTGCTGTATGATTGGGGCCTTTCCCGCCTCATCACCGCCTATATCGTCCACTGGCAGCCCCGCGTGCACCGGCTGATCAAAAAATGACCGTTCTCCGGTGGCGGGCATTTTTGCAGGATGGAAAATGGGACTTGCATTTTTGCCTCCGGTGGAGTACAATAGCCACCGGAGCTTTTTTTGTATTTCCTACCGGCGGCAGCACCTGCCAGTCCGGGCGGCATTTGAGGTGAGGCATCTGTGAAAGCGACCCTGACCGGGCTGATCCACGCCCATGAGAGCCATTTTTCCAAAGGGCAGCGGCGCATTGCCGCTTTTATTACCGAACACTCCGATGAGGCGGCCTTTATGACCGCCTTCCGCCTTGGCGAGGAGGTCGGCGTCAGCGAATCCACCGTGGTGCGGTTTGCTGCCGAGCTGGGCTTTGACGGCTATCCGCAGCTGCAGAAAGCGATGCAGGAGATGATCCGCAGCAAGCTGACCATCCTGCAGCGGCTGGAGGTCACACGCGCCCACATGGCCGATGACGAGGTGCTGCACGATGTGGCGGCCGCCGACATCCACAATATCCGCCAAACGATGGAGGAGATGGATCAGGAGGCCTTCTTCGGCGCGGTGGACACGATCGTCCATGCCCGGCACCTGTATGTATTCGCGGCCGGCAGCTGCAAGGCGCTGGCCTCTTTCCTGACCCACTATCTGCAGATGCTGCTGGGCAACCGGGTACACCTGGTCACCGCCTCCAGCCAAAGCGAAATTTTTGAAGAAATGCTGGATATCGACCGGCAGGACGCCGTTATCGGCATCAGCTTCCCCCGCTATTCCAGCAAGGCTGCCACCACGCTGCACTACGCCCGCTCCAAAGGGGCGCGGGTGATCGCCCTGACCGACAGCCTGCTCTCCCCCATTGCCACGCACGCCTCCTACCGGCTGCTGGCGCACAGCGATATGGCCTCCATAGTGGACTCGCTGGTGGCGCCACTGAGCGTGATCAACGCACTGATCGTGGCAGTCTCCCTGAAAACGATGGACCAGAACCGCCACAAGCTGGAGGAGCTGGAGCGCCTATGGGGCGATTATCGGGTGTATGAGCCGGTAGACGAAACGGAGAACGGCTGATGCAGGTACTGATTATCGGCGGCGGCGCAGCCGGCTGCATAGCAGCCGGTGCAGCAGCACGGCAGGGACACACCGTTACCGTGCTGGAACGCAACCCCCGTCCCGCGCGCAAGGTGATGATCACCGGCAAGGGGCGCTGCAATCTGACAAACAACTGCTCCATTGAGGAGTTTATCGCCCATGTGCCGGAAAACGGGCGCTTTCTGTACAGCGCGCTGACCGCTTTCACCCCGCAGGATATGATGGCGCTGATCGAGGCACAGGGCGTACCGCTTAAAACCGAACGCGGCAACCGGGTGTTCCCCTGCTCCGATAAGGCGGTGGACATCGTGGATGCGCTGGCGCGCTATGCCCGGTGCCCCGGTGAGCCGTCCGGCGCCCGCTTTGTGCAGGGGCGCGCCGTGCAGCTGGAGCTGACCGGAGGCGCCTGCACCGGCGTACGGCTGGAGGACGGCACACGGCTGGCCGCCGACCGGGTGATCATCGCCACCGGCGGCTGCTCCTATCCCGGCACCGGCTCCACCGGCGATGGCTACACGCTGGCGCAGCAGGCCGGGCACACCATCGTGCCGCCGCGCCCCTCTCTGGTTGCCCTGGAATCGCCGGATACATTCTGCCCGGAGCTGCAGGGCCTATCCCTGAAAAACTGCGGCCTGCGGGTGGAGGACACCGCCACCGGCAAGACGCTCTATACCGACCTTGGTGAAATGCTGTTCACCCACTTCGGCGTCAGCGGCCCCATGGTGCTCAGCGCCAGTGCCCACATGCGGCAGATGGCGCCGCAGAGGTACACCCTGTGGATCGACTGGAAGCCGGGGCTGACCCCGGAGCAGCTGGATGCCCGCCTGCTGCGGGATCTGGGTGAGCGCGCCAACATGGATATGAGCAATGCGCTGGGCAAGCTGCTGCCGCGGCTGCTCATCCCGGTCATCCTCCGGCTGGCGCTAATCCCCCCGGAGCGCAAATGTCACGACCTGACCCGTGAGGAACGCCGCCGCCTGTGTGCCCTGATCAAGGCCATGCCGGTGCGCATCAGCGGCTTCCGGCCGATAAGCGAGGCCATCGTTACCGCCGGCGGCGTGAGTGTGCGGCAGGTCAACTCCCGCACCATGGCCTCCCGCCTGGTGCTGCAGCTGCGCTTTGCCGGTGAGGTACTGGATATTGACGCCTATACCGGCGGTTTCAATCTACAGATCGCCTTTTCCACCGGCATGGCTGCCGGATCACATATTGCTGAATAAAATACCAAAGAAGGATGTGTCCCCAACCATGCCATACGCTATTGCTATCGACGGCCCCGCCGGCGCGGGAAAAAGCACCATCGCCCGTGCACTGGCGAAGGAGCTGCAGTTTATTTATGTGGATACCGGCGCCCTGTACCGCACCGTTGGCCTGTATATCCTGCGCAGCCATATTGCCCTGACGGATGCAGAGGCCATTACGGCCGGCCTGCCGGGGCTGCGCGTTACCCTCGGCTACGCCGGCGGGGAGCAGCGGGTCTTTCTGAACGGGGAGGATGTGAGCGACAGCATCCGCACGCCGGAGGTCTCTATGGCGGCCTCAACCGTTTCGGCCATTCCCGCCGTGCGGGCATTCCTGCTGCAGACCCAGCGGGACATGGCCGCCGCCCACTCTGTTGTGATGGACGGCCGGGATATCGGCACCACCATCCTGCCGCAGGCGCAGGTCAAGATCTTTCTGACCGCCTCGGCCGAGGCCAGGGCACAGCGCCGCTTCACCGAGCTACAGGAAAAGGGCGTCGATACCACCTACGAGGCCGTGCTGCAGGATATGGAAAAGCGCGACTATGACGATACCCACCGCGCCATCTCCCCGCTGCAGCAGGCGCCGGACGCCGTGCTGGTGGATACCAGCCATGATACGCTGGCGCAGGCAATCGAGCGGGTACGGCAGACCGTGGCCGCACGGCTGCCGCACAGCGGACAGGAGGCATAACGCCATGCCCGTTATTCTGGCCAAAAGTGCCGGTTTCTGTTTTGGCGTCAAGCGCGCCGTTGACAGGGTACATACCCTACTGGCCGAAGGGGAGCAGGTCTGCACCCTCGGCCCGATTATCCACAATCCACAGGTGGTCGCAGAGCTGGCAGCACACGGTGTGCGCACCGTCAGCGACCCCGCCGAGGCGGACGAAAACGCCGTACTGGTGATCCGCTCCCACGGCGTACCGCAAAGCACCTATGACGCCATCCGGCAGCGCGGGCTGCGTTTCAGTGACGCCACCTGCCCCTTTGTGGCCAAGATCCACCAGATCGTTTCCACGCATTCCGCCGCCGGCAGCATCGTTCTGATCGCCGGCAATGCCGCCCATCCCGAGGTTTTGGGCATCCGCGGCCACTGCCACGGCCCCTCTTTTGTTTTTGAAAACGAGGCGCAATTGGCGGAATACCTAAATTTTGCAGATTTCCCACAAAGAACTTCGTTTATTATGGTTGCTCAGACAACCTACAACACAAAATCCTGGGAAAAATGCGCAAACATCGCAAAAAAAAGCTGTACAAATCTCCAAATCTTTGATACAATATGTAATGCGACTGCGAAGCGCCAGGAGGAAGCACTCCGGATGGCGCAGCAGTGCGATCAAATGGTTATTGTCGGCGGGCGCGAAAGCTCCAACACCGCCAAGCTGCGGGATCTCTGCTCTGCTTACTGCCCCACCCATCTGGTGGAGACAGCGGCCGAGCTGCAGCGCAGCTGGTTCCGACCCGGCGAGTGCGTCGGGTTGACTGCGGGCGCTTCCACACCGGCCGATATTATAAAGGAGGTACATTCAACTATGTCCGAAATCGTCAACAACACCGAAGTCAAGGAACCCGTCGCAGCCCCCGAAAACTATGAGGAGATGAGCTCTGAAGAGTTTGCCGCCGCAGTGGATGCAACTCTGCAGAATGTCACTGACGATAAAGTCCGTGGGTTGGTCGTGGCAATCGCGCCCAACGAGGTTCAGGTCGAAGTGGTAGGCCGTAAGCAGACCGGCTACATTCCTGCTGATGAGCTTTCCAACGATCCCAATGCCAATCCGGCTGATCTGGTCAAGGTGGGCGATGAGCTGGAGCTGCTCATCATGCGCACCAACGATCAGGAGGGCACCATCATGCTGTCCAAGAAGCGCGTGGATGCCCTGAAGGGCTGGGACACCATTGTGGAGGCCGAGGAGAACGGCACTGTGCTGGAGGGCACCGTTGTCGACATCATCAAGGGCGGCATGCTGGTGGTTACCCACGGTGTGCGTGTGTTCGTGCCCGCCTCGCAGGCTTCCCTCAACCGCATGGAGGATCTTTCCCCGCTGAAGGGGCAGACCGTCCAGCTCAAGATCATCGAGGTCAATGCCCACCGCCGCCATGCGGTCGGCTCCGTGCGCCAGGTGGCGCAGGCTGCCCGCAAGGAGCAGGAGGAGGCTTTCTGGGCGCAGGCTGAGGTTGGCCAGGAGTACACCGGCAAGGTCAAGTCCCTGACCTCCTACGGCGCCTTTGTGGATCTGGGCGGCGTGGACGGTATGGTGCACATCTCTGAGATGTCCTGGAGCCGCATCAAGCACCCCTCCGAGGTGATGAATGTCGGCGATACCGTCACGGTCTATATCAAGGGGCTGGACACGGAGAAGAAGAAGATCTCGCTCGGCTACCGCAAGGCCGAGGACAATCCGTGGGAGATCTTCAAGGCGCAGTACCCGGTGGACAGCATTGTGACCGCCAAGATCGTGGGCATGACCACCTTTGGCGCTTTCGCACAGATCCTGCCCGGCGTGGACGGCCTGATCCATATTTCCCAGATTGCTGACCACCGCGTGGAGAAGCCGCAGGATGAGCTGCAGATCGGCCAGGAAGTACAGGCCAAGATCACCGCGATCGACTACGACCGCAAGCGCATCAGCCTGTCTATCCGCGCCCTGCTGGAGCCGGAAACCGAGGCTGCAGAAGCCACCGAAGCCGCTGCTGAGGAATAAGGCCCCCTGCTGCATAAAAGCAACATCCCCGCTGCAAAGCCCAGGCTTTGCAGCGGGGATTTTTTCGGCTATTTCTGTCTGTGCATTGATACCCGATCACTCCCGGAAAAGGGTGCCATCCCGGAATTTATCGGCAAACCAGACGCTCGGCAGCACAAATTCACGGCCATTGAGGTATTCCAGCTCCCCAGCCGGCGTGGTGAATGCAAAGCGCAGACGGTAGGAACACAGCGCCTGCTTATCAAAACCGGTTCCTTTATTGAGGGTATTGCGGCCGTACTTGCCATCCCCCAGCAGTGGATGGCCGATGCTGGCCAGGTGTGCACGGATCTGGTGGGTGCGACCGGTCAGCAGGTGGATCTCCAGCAGGCTCATGCCGTACCGCTCCTCCAGCACCCGATAGCGGGTGCGGATGGTGCGACCGCCAGGGATCGGCGTGGCCGACACCGTTACGCGGTTTTTCTTCTCATCCTTTTCCAGGTATCCCTCCAGCGTATCCGCCGGTTTTGGCATCTGCCCATGCACAATGCACAGATAGTACTTTTCGATCTCCCGCTGCTTGAGCTTTTCGTTCAGAATACGCAGTGCCGCCGCGTTTTTGGCTGCCAGTACAATGCCGGCAGTATTACGGTCTATCCGGTTGACCAGCGCCGGCGTAAAGCTTTGCTCCGCAGCCGGGTCGTACTCGCCCTTTTCATACAGATACCGCTGCACGCGGAAGATCAGCGTATCGCGATACTCATGCTCATCCGGATGCACCAGCAGCCCCGGCTTTTTATTCAGCAGCAGCAGGTTGTCATCCTCGTATACGATATCCAGCTGGCGGGATGCCTGCAGAAAATCGTAGGCGGGCGGCACCTCCTGCAGCACATCCTCCGGCAGGAAGAGGGACAGCACATCCCCCTCCTGCAGCCGGTCGGCGCTGTCGCAGCGCTTGCCATTAAGACGCACATCCTTTTTGCGGATAGCCTTGTACAGCAGCGGCAGCGGCAGCCGCCGGTAGGTCTTGGTCAGAAATTTATCCAGCCGCTGGCCGGCGTCGTTTTTTTGTACGGTGATGGTGGTTTTCACGCAATTCCTCCTAACGGAAAGCTTTACATTTCCCCGGCCGTGTGGTACAATCAACCACAGTGAGGTGAGCACGGATGGCACAAACCAAGGATACGGTCTCCCACGACGGACACCGGCAGAGGATGAAGGAGCGCCTGCTGCGGGATGGGCTGGAAAGCTTCAGTGAGCACGAAATGCTGGAGCTGCTGCTGTTTTATGCCCTCCCCTACCGGGATACCAATGCGCTCGGCCATGTGCTGATCGACCGTTTTGGCAGCCTGTGCAATGTGCTGGACGCCGCCTATGCCGACCTGCTGAAGGTGCCCGGCGTCACGCCCCACATTGCCACCCTGCTGACGCTGTGCGGACAGACGGCGCACAGCTATATGCGCCGCCGCTACCAGCGGGGCACACTGCTTTACACCGCCAAGGAGCTGGGCGAATACATCCTGCCCTGGTTTATCGGACAAAAGGCCGAATCGGTGGTGCTGGTATCCATGGATAACCGCAGCAAGCTGCTCAATGCCACCCGCATTTTTGAGGGCAGTGTCAATTCCGCCCAGTTCAATTTCCGCACCGCCGTACAGCAGGCCCTGCAGGATAATGCCACCCGCGTGGTCATGGCGCACAATCACCCCAATGGCTTTGCACTGCCCTCCAATGCCGATATCGACACCACACGCCGCTTCGCCGAGGTGCTGGCACTGGTGGATATCCGGCTGGTGGACCACATTGTGGTGGCCGAGGATGATTATGTCTCTATGGCGGAAACGCCGATGTTCGCCGAGATCTTCCGCACCGGCAGCAGCCCTGCCAAAAGCAGGAAGGTCGCCGAAAAATAGTCCCCGCCGCAGCTGCCTATTATCATAGCACAGTATCCGCCGATTTTCAACCGGCATATAAAGTGAGGAATTCCGCCATGCATCCCATCCGCCATTTCCGTACCATCACCCGCCACCGGCACAAGGTGATCGCCAACTGCTTCCGCGCCGGTATCGGCTGGCAGGGACTGTTCCACGACCTGTCAAAATACTCCCCGACCGAATTCTGGCCGGGCGCCCGGTATTATCAGGGCACCCGCAGTCCGAACGAAATCGAGCGGGAAAAATACGGCTACTCCCCCGCATGGCTGCACCACAAGGGGCGCAACCGCCACCACTTTGAATACTGGACGGACTACAACCCGGCCGAGCGCCGTGTGATGCCGGTGAAAATGCCGCTGCGGTATGTGGCCGAGATGTTCTGCGACCGCGTAGCCGCCAGCAAGATCTATCAGGGGGTCGCCTATACGCAGACGCACCCGCTGGAATACTACCTGCGCGGCAAGCCCCGCCGGGTGATTCATCCGCAAACCGCCGCCCTGCTGGAGGAATGGCTGACCTGCCTGGCGCAGGAGGGCGAGGATGCCGCCTTTGCCCGTGTCCGGGCAAAGCTGCGCGAGAAAAACGAATACTGATCACAGACAGCGACCGCCGCGACTTTTCGTCGCGGCGGTCGTATTGTCTATTCCACCTCAAAGGCGGCAAAGCTATAGGGTGGCAGCGTCTGCAGATGCACCCGATTTTTCTCCGCGCAGCCGTCTGTGGCGAGCATACGCCGCAGCCGCCGGGGACGATCCAGCGTGATACACGGTGCAAAGACTTCGTCTGCCGAGAAATTCCACAGCCCAACCGCCAGACGGCCATCCGCCCCCTGCTTGACCAGCATGTACAGATCCGGCGCACCGGGGCAGACCGCCGGCAGCGGCCGACGCCCCACATAGGCCGCGGCGGCCGTCAGCTGTGCCGCACGCAAATAATTGCGGTAGGCCGCCTCCGGCCACCGGGCGGCGTCATAGGCCAGCACGCAGAACCGCTGCCCGGCCGCATTCTCGTAGTGGTAGGCGGTACAGAGCGTTTCTCCCCCAGCGGCAGCCGTGCTGAGCGGCTGCGCGCCGGCACACAGCTGCAGCCGGAAAACCTCCGCCGTCCCCTCAAGGCCAAGGTAATCTCCCTGCGGCTGAAAATACTCTTCCCGGATGCGGCAGCTGCCCTGCATCCCCGCAAGACCCACATCCACGCCGCGCTGCGTCAATATCTGTGCCGCGGCAATATCCAAAATCAGCCCATCCTGCAGCGCGGCTGCGGGCAGCCGCCGGGCACACTCGCCGAACACCATGCCCGGCATGCCGCCACCGGCAAAGGCAACCGGCAGCGAGGCGGCATTTGCCGCCCGAATCTCCGGCAGAAACAGGGCATTTTCCACCGCCTGCACACCGTCGCATCCGGCCGGCAGCACCGCCGCCTCATATCGGCGGATATCCGGGTACAGCCGCAGCCCCACCGCCTGCTTATCCGCAAACAGTTCTGCGATCCCAGCATACAGCTCCCGGTTGCGGAGGTGCCGCTGGAAATACCCCGTTTCATACGCCGGGGAAGCCGTGTAATCCACCATGTATTTCAGTATGCCGTCAACACCGCCGTCTGCCCGCATGGCGGTGTCGAAACCCTCCAGATAAGCCGCCGGCGTGGTATACCGCGGCCGCGGGTAGGTATCCCCCTCCGCCAGCAGTTCGACATCCCCCTGCCGGCAAAGGGCGGCCTCCATGCGTTCCTCCACGATCACATCCGCCAGCCGGTTGCCCCAATTCTGCCGCACCGCCCAATAGGGCGCGCCGATCAGCCGCAGAAACGGCCGGGTACCGCCGGCCAGCGTGCGGGAAAGCTCCACCGGCAGAATGCCATCCGCGCCGAAGGAGGATATACACGCGCACTGCCCCAGACGGATGGCCGGATCCACGCGATCCACCGCCGCCCGCATGGCGCGGGCAAAGTCCCGCAGAATTTCCCCACGCGTGGCAAACCAGGCCGCCCGCAGCGCCCCCGGCTCCCCGCAGAACAGCTGCCCATGCAGCGCCTCCTGCGTGACGGTGTATCCCACCCGCGCCGAAAGCGCCGCCATATGGTGCGGGCAGCAGCACCCCAGCCCCATATCCAGATGGCCATAGCGATAATCGTCATCATACAGGATCAGATCCGGCCCACAGGCGGCAATGCGCTCCACATACTGCGCCGCAAAGGCGATGAACGCCGGATCAGCCGGGCACACCTCCTGTGCCGATACCCGGCCGTCGATCCCGACCATTTTGGTATACGGGTTTGTGTCATCGCACATAAAGGTCCACAGCCAAACGCCGACCTCCAGCCCGGCCGTGCGGAAAAAGGCCGTCTGCTCCCGCAGCAGGCGGAAGGTCTCCTCCTGCCACGCCGCGTCCAGCCGATAGGCATCCAGCGCCAGCAGCACCCGCCGCGCGCCGGCCTGCTGCAGCTGCTGCAGCAGTGCCTGCCGCTCCGCCTGCTCTGCACGGGCAAAGGTGCGGCTCATCATGGGGACTGTTACGGAATACACCAGGCTCATCTCCTTATCCACTCATAAATTCAGCAAAACAACCGACAAAACGCCCAGCGCATACCCCACATACTGTCCCACACGCAGCTTTTCCCGGTAAACCAGCTGCGAGACCAGGAAGGTCAGCACAACGCCGCCGGCCGTGATGACCGGAAAAATGACGGAGGCCGCCATCCGGTTGACCAGCACCACCACCAGATAATTGACGATGCCATTGCACAAGCCGGCGGGCAGAGCGTATCTGGCTGCGCTGCGGCAGAGCGCGGCCGGTCTCTCCGCGGCCGTGCGGCGCAGGGGGATCAGCAGCAGTGCGGACAGCAGTATGACCCCCAGCATGGAGCATTCCAGCAGTTCAAAACGATACTGCCCCGGATACCGGAGCTGGTGCAGCTTCTGCAGCACCGAGCACATCCCATTGCCGACAAACGCCAGCAGTATGTACAGCAGCCACCGCCGCCCACCGGCCGCCCGCTTGGGCGATTCCGTCAGCAGCAGCGAAACAAACAGCAGCAGCACGCCGATCCCGGCCAGCACACCGGGGCGCTCCCGGCAGAACACCACGCCAAACAGCGTCGGCAGGATCAGCGAATACTCAATAAACAGCGCGGATACCGCCATCGGGCCACAGGCAAAGGCCAGCGTAGAAAAGAAAATGCTGCCGGTAAAGCAGGCGGAAAAGACCAGCGCATACAGCACCGTTGGCAGATGGAATGCCACCGCCGTGCCGGTTGCCGCCTGCACAAGGAAAAACAGCACCAGCGCCCCGCAGGCCAGCAGCAGATTATACAGCACCACCGAAAACAGCGACAGCCGCTTGCCGTTTGTAAAGGCCTTCATCAGTACATTCTGTGCAAAGAGGCCACCCGTTGCACAGCACAGCATTATCCATTGCATATCCGATCATTCCTCCGTATTCTGTTCCCAGGGCTTTTGAAAGTACAGCGTCAGCTCCCGGTCGATCTTCTGCCCCTCTGTGATACTGGCACCGTAATAGCGCTTGTACAGCCGCCGCAGGTAGCCGACACTGCTGATCCCCACCTGCTGCGCCGCCTGCTGCGGGGTGCAGCCGCCCTGCAGCAGCTCACGGGCCACCCGCATACGCCGGCTGTTGACCGCCTCAATGATGGTGCGGCCGGTGCCCTTCTTATACACGGCACACAGGTAGTTCGGCGTAATGCCCAGCTCCTGCGCCATGTCCGATACCCGCAGTGTGCCGGCATACTGCGCCTCGATCAGCGCATCCACCTTCCGGATGTAATACTCCGCCCCGGAGAAGAGCCGGTGGCTGAGCGACTGGCGGAAAAGGCTGTCCACCGTACATACCAGCTCCAGCCACGCAGCGGCACAGGCTGCCCTATCCGCATACCCCTGCCCGCGGGTGTTCAGCGATATATAGGTATTCAGCAGCCGGTCCACCGTCATGCGGCAGCCGGCGGCATCCATACAGCAGGGCAGCAGCAGACAATCCGCCTCCCGCGCGTCCGCCCCGGTCAGCGATACCCGCTGGATCTCCGCCTCCGGCAGGATCACTTTCACCGTACCGATCGTCAGAGGGGCATCGGTCGGGTTTTCCATCCGCACACGCTCACCGGCAGGGATAACCCGCAGCGCACACGCCGGGTCCTGCTGACGCACGCCGTCCAGCCAGCGCACCAGCGGTGCGCCGCTGGTGATCGACAGCTCAACGCCGGCCGGCGGCGCCGTGTTCTCCCACACATAGTTTTCCGCCGTTATGCGAAAGGCAAACACCGGCTCCGGCAGGCCGCGCAGACGCAGCTTATAGCCCTCCATATTGCGCCTCCTCAGCCAAGAATGTATCCGCCGCATTCCCGCAGGCGGCGGCGCAGGGCCGCTGTATCCACCGCATGCACATTGCCGTCCGCGGAGGCGGCCTGCGCGGCGGCAGTGCCGGCCGCCTCCCCCATTGCCAGGCAGGAGGGCATCACCCGCAGGCTGGACTGCAGCCGTTTCTCGCACGATACCGTGCGGCCGGCGACCAGCACATTTTCCAGCCCCACCGGCAGCAGACAGCGGTAGGGAATGCCGTGGGATTCCCCTTTTCCGTAGTTTGCCCACCGCGCCTGCTCATCAATCTTCCCCTGCCGCAGCAACTCCAGCTCCTGCCGGGTATAGTGCTTATCCAGGTAATAGCAATTGCGGCTGATCTCGTCCGCAAAGCTGGCACGGCGGTAATAGTCCTCCAGGGTCAGGGTGTATTCACCCGCAATGCGCCGGGATTCCCGAATACCCATGGCCGGTGCTGTTTCCACCAGGAAGGCATTGCCAAAGGCCTGCGGAAAATACAGTGCCAGCGCCCGGCAGAATTCCCCGGCGATCACCCGCCCCGTAGCTATGGCACGGCTGACACAGGCCGGGTCGGTCGCATCCACCGCAAACACATGCCCGGCATTGAAGGCGACCACCCCCGGTCCGATTAGATCATTGCACAGGTGGGTATCCACAATATGCGGGAAACGGTCATCCTGCGGCAGCCGGTGCACAAAGCTGTGCGGATTGGCCGAGGCCAGCATCCCACCGACAGTCAGCTGCCCGTATTGCGAATCGTATAGATACGCGTATGTATCCACATTGGCCAGCACAAAGCACAGCGTGGCGGGCATCGGCTCCTCCTGCACATCCGGCTGGAAGGTTCCACCGGCATAGGCCGCCAGATCCGCATCTCCCGTGCAATCAATGTACACCTTTGCGCGGTAAGCCGTCAGGCCGGCCTTATTGGCGGCAATAACCGCCTCCACCCGGCCGGAGGCATCCGTATCCGCCCCCACCAGCATGGTATTGAACCGCACCCCGACGCCGTACTCGGCCAGAAAATCATCGTACACCCTCTTCAGATGCTCCACATCAATAGGCACCCAATCCACCATATCCGGCGGAATATGCCGCAGCGGCGCCTTTGCCCGCTCCAGGATGGTCTGCGCCATCCCGCGGTAAACCAGCTTTTCGCCGTCCGAGAACGGTGCCCAGGAGGTCACCAGCCCGGCCGTTGCCATGCCGCCGAGGCAGCCGCCGCTTTCCAGCAGCAGCACCCGTGCGCCCTCCCTGGCCGCCGCAGCCGCTGCTGTGCAGCCGGCCGGACCGCCACCGGCCACCAGCACATCATAGTCTTCATTCAAGGGAATCTCCCGCTTTAATATGTACATTCTGCATCCTCCCGCTCATCCGGCGCGCTCATGCGCGCCACAATATCCTGCCACAGCTGCGCATCCGGCAGCCGCACCGGCAGCCGGCCGGCAAAAGGGATCCTGCCGCACAGGGCATCGGCCACCGCCCGCTGCGCACCGGGGGTATCGGAATACGCCGCCACCGCCGCCGGCACCGTTTCAAAGTGCGTGCTGAGCAGATAGGGCGAACCAAGCGCCACCGCGATCACCTTTTCCCGCTGATAGGAAGCCGTCTGCCAGGAGGTAGCCACATCCAGGTGGATCGTCGGCCTGTGCTGGTGGCAGAAGGTCACATACACGATAGCATCGCACGCCGGCCAATCGTCCGCCGGGCACTCCCCCTGGTAAAGGATCGCTTCCACCCCGTTTTCGGCCAGGGCCTCCTGCAGGGTATGCAGGCCGGCAAACTCGTCCGCGTTTGGGGTCAGGGCAATCACCACCACCCGCCGCGCATCCCGCAGCGGCAGCAGACCGGTCTTGTCCCACACCAGCGTTACGCCGGCGCGGGAGATTCGGTCATCCAGTGTGAGGGACGGCCGGCGATCCTCCTGCGGAAAGGCAGCCGCCGGCTCCCCCAGCAGGCCAAAGCGCGCCTTGACCGACAGCACCCGATAGACGGCGTCCTCCAGCCGCTCCATTGGTATTTCGCCTGCCAAAAGCCGTTCTTCCAGCGCCGCCGGATACTCCGGCGACGGCCACAGCAACACATCGCAGCCCGCTGCAAAGCAGTGCAGCTCCGCCTCCACCTGCGGCTGATAAAACACCCGGAAGCCATTCATGCACACGGCATCGGAGACGACGATCCCATCAAAGCCAAGCTCCTGCTTGAGCAGCCCGGTCATCAGCTCATGGGATAGGGAGCCGGGCAGCGCCACGCCGGCAAACCGCTCCCGCTCATAGGCCGGCAGATTGATATGCCCCACCATCACCGTGCTGACGCCGGCGGCGATCAGCCGGCGATAGACCGCCCCATAGGTCTCCATCCACTTCTCCGTTGAAAACCAGTTGGAGGTCAACACAAAGTGCTGATCCCGGTGATCCGTGCCGTCCCCCGGAAAGTGCTTGGCCGTAGCCGCAAGGCCGTAATCCTGCATCCCACGCACCACCGCCTCGCTAAGATCGGCCACCAGCGGCGCCCGATCGCCAAACGCCCGCGTGTTCACCACCGGGTTCAGATAATTGTAGTTGATATCGCACACCGGCGCAAACGCCCAGTTGACCCCGATATCCCGTGCGTCCAGTGCCGTATACTTGCCATATTCATAGGCGAGAGCGACACTGCCGGTTGCCCCGAGGGTCATCTGCCACGGATAGCTGCCGCAGCGGCTCTTATCCCGGAACATATAGCCGCAGCCAAATTCCACATCCGCCGAAAACAACGGCGGGATCGCTGCCACCTGCCGATATTCCCGGATGGCTGCCTGCACCTGCTCCCCCTCCACCGGGGCATTGCCGATAATCTCCTCACCCACGAAGAAGGCGCCGTAGGGCTTTTCCTGCGCATAGCGGCGCAGCGCCTGCGGATCACTCTGATAGAAGCTTTCGTCCGCATGGTGGCAGATGGTCTGGTAGATTTTCTCCCGCAGCGTCATGCGCTGCAGCATAGCAAGAATTTTTGGATCCTTCATGGCGTTTCCTCCCCGGCCAACGGTATCAACAGCGTTATCTGCATGATACCATGCGGCAAAAGGAGCGTCAAGGCACAAAACTATTGCAATAGCACAATTCTACACACATTTTCCGTCGGCTATCTGCCGGCCGTGTGCCGATCATCGGCCGGTCACAGGAACAGATCCCGCGTCATGGGGGTGGTATTCATGGGATAGACCCCCAGCGTCCCCTCGCGGTCGCAGGTCACCAGAAAGCAATCCCCCACCGTTGTGTTCTGCGCTTTCAGCTGCCGGTCCAGCCAGGTTTCGTCATAGCCGAGGTGCTGCAGATTATCCGCCAGCACATGGCCATCCAGCACCACATTGATCTGCGGCAGCGTCTGCTGCACCGTCACACCCATATCCTGCGGGGTGGCCGGGCGCTGCTGGCTCTTGGGCAGAAAGCTGACCTTACCGGTGGTCTCCAGCAGCGCCAGCTGGATTTCATTCAGATCAAAATAGCCGCTATCCCGGCACTGGGTCAGGAATTCGTTGATATCCAGCTTGGCCTTTTTCAGATTTTCACGGTAGAGCTTGCCGTTTTCCAGCAGCACCAGCGTACGGCCGGTCAGCCAGCGGCGCGCCTTGAGCGAGTGGGAGGTGATCACGGAGGTCAGCAGCACCAGCAGGCCGTACACCACCATAGCCAGCAGAGGCTTGTGCGGCTCCTCCAGCTCGGTGGCCATCTCCGCCGCGATAGAGCCGATGGTGATGCCATTGACATAATCAAATATGCTCAGCTGTGAGATCTGCCGGTATCCGATCAGCTTGGTGATCAGCAGCAGCGCCACATACGAGAGCGGCGCCACCAAAAGTATCTTCAACCAATCCATTCCGATCTTCCCTTCTGCATTTTTTCGGTTAGTATCTGCCGGATGTACCGAAAAAATCCCATCCGCTGCCGTAAAATGAAAAAAGACTTCATTTTTGCCCACCGATATTGTATAATGGGCGTAATGAGCCAAAGGAAAGGATGTGACCGGAATGCTGCGACTGCTGATCGGCCGTTCCGGCAGCGGAAAAAGCCACTGGATCGCCGACCGGCTGGAGGCGCTGACCGCCGCCGGGCAGGAAAAGCTTTTTTTGCTGGTGCCGGAGCAAAGCTCTTTTGAAAACGAGCGGGCACTGCTGCAGCGCCTTGGCACCAGGCGTGCAGCCGGGGTGCAGGTGCTCAGCTTTACCCGGCTGGCAGACACCGTATTCCGGGAGGTCGGCGGCCTGTGCGGCGCCGCACCGGATGAGGGCACGCAGGCGCTGCGCATGAGCCAGGCGCTGGAACGGGCTGCCGCGGTGGCGACCGACTGCGGCGAACCGCTGCTGGGGGTCAGCCCCCGGCAGATCACCGACGCCGCCTATGTGCAGCAGCTTGTGGCACTGCGGGAGGAGCTGCGCCAGTGCGCCGTACCGGTGGAGGAGCTGGAGAAACTCAGCGAGGCGCTGACCGCCGCCGCCGGCGCCAGCAGCCTGCCGCAGCGCACACGGGATCTCTACCGCATCTTCGCCGCCTATGACGGATCCTCCATCGGGGATGGCGCAGACGCGCTGACCCGGCTGGCCGATAAGCTGCCGGACAGCCGCCTGCCGGATGGCGCCACCGTGCTGGTGGATGGCTTCAAGGGCTTCACCGCACAGGAGCTGCGGGTGCTGGAACGGCTGCTGCCGCGGGTGGCGGAGCTGACCATCGCCCTTGGCAGCGATACCCCCGGCCGCTGCCTGCACTCCCACACCGACACCGCACGGGAATACACCCTGTTTTCCCCCGTGACCGATACGGTACAGCAGCTCTGCCGCCTGGCCGAACCGCATGGACTGACCTGGCAAATAGAACTGCTGACCGAAAACCGCCGCAGCACCGGTGCCCTGGCCGCGCTGGAGGCCGGGCTGTACGCCCCCTCGCCGGCGGTATACGACCGGCCGGCAGAGGCCGTTACGGTGACCCCCTGCACCGACACCTATGAAGCGTGTGCCTATGTGGCCCGCAGCATCCGCCGGCTGCTGCGGCAGGAGGGCTACCGCTGCCGGGAGATCACCGTGGTTGCCCGCAATCTGACAGAATACCAGGGGCTATTGGAGGACGCGCTGGCACAGGAGGAAATCCCCTGTTTCACCGACGCCCGACAGGAGCTGCTGTGCGAACCGCTGGTGGTCTATGTACGCAGCGCCCTACGGCTGGCGGTGGGCGGCTGGCGTACCGAGGAGCTGCTGCGTCTGCTGAAGACCGACCTGACCCCGCTCTCCCCCGTGGAAACTGCCCGGCTGGAAAACTATGTGTATCTGTGGAGCATCGAGGGGGACGATTGGACAAGCCCCTTTACCGAAAATCCGGCCGGCCTGACCGCCGGTGTCACCGCGCAGACCGGCCGGGAGCTGAGCCTGCTGAACACCTGGCGGGAGGGGCTGATCGCCCCGCTGATGACGCTGCGGCAGGCGCTGCGCGGCACGCTGAACGGGCGGCAGTTCGCCATGGCACTGTACCGCTATCTTACGGCGGACGAAGCACTGCCGGAGCGCATCGCCCGGCAGACCGCCCGGCTGGAAGAGCTGGCAGAGCCGCTGCTGGCCGCCCATGCCGCCCGCCTGTGGGACGAGCTGATCGGTATACTGGATCGCTTTGCGGATGTGCTGGGCGATCAGCCCATGCCGGCCGCCCGGCTGGAGGAGCTGTTCGGTATGCTGGTGCAGATGATTGACATGGGACAAATTCCGCAGGGGCTGGACGCCGTTACGATCGGCAGCGCCGACCGCATCCGGTACACCAATCCGCGCGCCGTGTTCATCCTCGGCGCAAACGAAGGCGTATTTCCCGCCTACCCGGAGGAGGGCGGCCTGCTCAGTGAGGACGACCGCCGTCTGTGGGAGCAGCAGGGGGTGCGCCTTTCCGGCGATACCCTGAGCCGCTGCATCGAGGAACGGTACTATGCCTACGCAGCGGTCGCGGCCCCAAGCGAGCGGCTGACCGTAACCTACCTGACCGGCGGCGATGCCGCCCCCTCACCGCTGGTGGAGCAGATCCGCCGTATTCTGCCCGCACACACGCGCGGCATGGCAGCCGCCCCGGACGGCAGCGATATCGAATCGGCCGAGGAGGCCTTTCAGCGGCTGGCCGAGACAGCCGCCTGCCCGAACACCCTGCACGCCGGTCTGCAAGCAGTACTGGCCGGCCAGCCGGCCTTCGCCGGACGGCTGGCCGCTGTGCAGCGCAGCGCCGGACAGGCGCCATTCCGGTTGGAGCAGCCGGGCATTACCGCCGAACTGTTCGGCAGCGATATGTGCCTGTCCGCCAGCCAGACGGAAAAATTCTACGACTGCCATTTTGCCTATTTCTGCCGCTATGGCCTGCACATCCAGCCACGCCGCCCGGCGCGGGTGGATGCCGCCGCCTTCGGCACGGTGGTGCACTATGTGATGGAAACGCTGCTGCCGGAGTATGTCGGTTGCGGCGGTGAGGGGGGGCTGATCGCCCGCCTGAAAGCCGATGACGAGGCCATGGCCGGCCACAGCGAGGCGGAGAAGGCTGCCGCCGAAAACGCCCTGCAGGCAGAACTGATGACCCGGCTGCGCGGCGATGTGCACCGGGTGGTCACCGCCTTTGTGGAGCAGCAGATGGGCGGCAGCGAACGCCGCTCCGGCCGCTTCCTGTACCAGCTGCAGCTGACCGAGCGCGCGGCCTGCAACATGCTGTGGCACACCATCATGGAATTGCGGCAAAGCCTGTTCACCCCCCGCGATTACGAGCTGAGCATCCTGCCCGACCCCGACAGCGGACAGGACGGTGTGCTTTCCGTGCGTCTGCCCTATTCCGGCGGCCAGCTGCGGCTAACCGGCAAGGTGGATCGGGTGGATCTGTACATCCGCTTTGATGGCCAGGCGTTTGTGCGGGTGGTGGACTATAAGACCGGCAGCAAGACCTTTGACCTGAGTGAGCTGACCGCCGGGCTGAACACACAGATGCTGTTGTATCTCTTCATTATCTGCGATAACAGCCGGCGGTATCTGGAGGGAAGCGGCCAGCTGCACCCGGCCGGTGTGCTGTACCACCCACTGTCCGATACGGTGGTAGAACGCAGCACCCCGGATGCCCGGCAGGCACGCCTGCGATCCATGTGCATGAACGGGCTGGTGCTGGACGACCCGGCGGTTATCCATGCGATGGAGGAGCGCGCAGAAAGCGTTTTTATCCCCGCCAAGCTGGATAAGGCCGGCGCCCCGAAGGGCAATGTAATCACCCCCCGGCAGTTTGCCCTGCTGCGCGGAGTGGTGGAGCAGCTGCTTAGGAACATGGCTGAGCAGCTGGCTGCCGGCGATATCGCCGCGCTGCCACTTATCAATGAAAACCACGACCCCTGCCGCTACTGTGACTATCGGGTGGTCTGCTGCCGGGAGGACGAGGATCCCGCCCGGCCGCTGTGCAGCCGCAGCATGGCGGCGGTGCTGGAGGAACTGGAAGCCGCAGAGGACGCGCAGGAGGTGACGGAAAATGGCTGAGCGCCGATGGACAGACCGGCAGAAGCAGAGCATTGAGGCCCGCGGCGGCACCCTGCTGATCTCCGCCGCCGCCGGCTCCGGCAAGACCGCCGTGCTGGTGGAGCGGGTCATCCGCCGCATCACCGATCCCGCCGATCCGGTGGATGTGGACCGCCTACTGATTGTCACCTTTACCCGCGCTGCCGCCGCCGAAATGCAGCAGCGCCTTTCGGCTGCCCTGGCGGCCAAAATGGCCGATGACCCCGCCAACACCCTGTATCAGCGGCAGCAGATGCTATTGCCGCGCGCCCATATCTCCACCGTGCACGGCTTCTGCGCCGCGCTGCTGCGGGAGCAGGCCGGTGCAATCGGCCTGCCGCCACGCTTCCGCGTGGCCGAGGAGGCCGAGACCGCACTGCTGAGCAGTGAGGCACTGGATACGGTGCTGGAGCAAAGCTACCGTGCGCAGGATCCCGCCTTTCTGGCACTGGCCGCCCAGCTGGGCGGCGGGCGCAGCGATGACGGGCTGCGGAGCGCCGTGCTGGAGGCATACGGATTCATGCAGGCACAGCCCTTTCCGCAGGCGTGGCTACGGGAGCAGCTGGATGCCTACACCGCTGTGCAGCCGCTGGAGAATACCCGCTGGATGCCGCCGCTGCGGCAGGAGCTGCAATACATTCTGGAGGGCTGCTGCCAGCTTGCCGACCGGTGCTGCGCCCTTGCCGCCCGCGACGGTCTGGAAGCCTATGCCGACGCCCTGGCGGTGGACGCCAAGGCTGCGCAAAATCTATCGGCCCTTGCCGCTGCTGACACCGGCTATGATGCCCTGCAGCAGGCCGTGTGCGCCGCCTCGCTGACCCGGCTGCCGCCGGTACGCAGCAAGGACGCCGCCGTGATCGAGGACAAAGAGCAGATCAAGGCACTGCGGGACCGCATAAAGAAAAAGCTGGAACGGGCCAAAAAGCTTTTCTGCGGCAGCGAGGCGGAGTGCCGGGCGGATCTGGCCGCCATGGCGCCGGTCGTGGACGCGCTGGGCGGGCTTGTGACCCGCTATACCGAGGAATTTACCCGCCGCAAGCGGCAGAAAAAACTGCTGGACTATAACGATCTGGAGCACGAAAGCCTGCGCCTGCTGCTGGACGGCGAAAGCGGCCGTCCCACCCCGCTGGCCGAGGAGCTTTCCGGCCGTTTTGCCGAGATCATGGTGGATGAATACCAGGACACCAATGCCGCGCAGGACGCGCTGTTCCGGGCACTTTCCCGGCAGGAAAGCAACCTGTTCATGGTAGGAGATGTCAAACAAAGCATCTATGGCTTCCGGCAGGCAATGCCCACCATTTTCACCGCCCGCCGCGATCACTATACGGAATACGATGCCGTGCACCCCGCCTTCCCTGCTGCCATCACGCTGGGCAATAATTTCCGCAGCCGGGAAACCGTAACCGATACGGTCAATTTCCTATTCCGCCAGCTGATGCACCGCTCCCTCGGCGGGGTAGAATACGACGAACGGGAGGCCCTGGTCTGCTCGGCGGACTACCCACCGGCCGAAGGCCGGGAAACCGAGTGGCTGCTGCTGGATGAGGCATCCGCTGCCGGCGATGTGCCGGAGCCGGCCGTGGCCGAGGCCCGTGCCATTGGCCGACGCATCCGCGAACTGATGGACACCATGACCATTAAGGGCGAGGACGGCGAACGCCCGCTGCGCTACGGCGATATTGGTATTCTGCTGCGCGCCCGCACCAAAGCCAATATCTTTATCCGGGAGCTTGGCCTCATGGGAATCCCGGTCGGCGCCGACAGCAGCAGCGCCTTTCTCACCACCCCGGAGATCGCCACGGCACTCTCGCTGCTGCGGGTGATCGACAACCCCCTGCGGGAGGTCGAGCTGACCGCCCTGCTGCTCTCCCCGCTGGGCGGCTTCACAGCAGACGACTGTGCCCGCATCCGCCTGGACGGCGGCAAGGAGCTGAGCCTGTTTGCTGCCCTGCAGGTCAAGGCTGACGCAACCCCACAGCCAGGAGAGCCGGACGCCCTGCAAGCCCGCTGCGGCCGGCTGCTGCAGCTGCTGCGGCGGGCGCGCACACTGGCAGTCACGCTGCCGGTTGACCGCCTGCTGGAACGGCTGTACCGGGATACCGGTCTTCTGGCCGTGTTCGCCGCCCGGCCGGGCGGCCGGCAGCGGGTGGCCAACCTGCACCAGCTTGACCGGCTGGCACGCAGCTTTGAGCAGGGGGAATTCCGCGGACTATCTGCCTTTGTGCGCTATATTGACCGGCTGCAGGAGCAAAAGCGCGACCTGCCGGCCGGCAGCGCCCTGCACCCGGACGGCGTGCGGCTGATGACCGTGCACAATTCCAAGGGACTGGAATTCCCGGTGGTCTTTTTGGCGCGGCTGAGCGGCAAAATGAACGCCGATGACACCCGCCGCCGGCTGCTGTTCCACCAGCAGGCAGGCATCGGTCTGTGCCTGCGGGACGAGGATGCCGGAGAGAAGCATCGCACCCTCCCCTTTGCCGCCGTGCTCTCCGCCCGGCAGCAGGACAGCCGTGCCGAGGAACTGCGCGTATGGTATGTGGCTATGACCCGCGCACGGGAAAAGCTGTGCTGCGTGATCAGCAGCCGGGATCTGCGCAGGCAGCTTGCCGGGCTGGAGGAACAGCTGACGCCGGCGCGGGAAATACCGCCGGAGGCACTGCTGTCCGCCGCCGCGCCGGCCGATTGGTTTCTGCTGGCTGCGCTGCGGCATCCCTCTTTTGCCGCGCTGCGGCAGCACCCGGAGCACACCGCCACCCTGGCAGCCGCGCAGCCATTCCGGCTGGTATTCATTGATCCCTCCGCCGATACGGAAGCTGTCGAGGCAGCCGCTCCCCCCACCCCCACAGCAGACAGCGCCTTTGTGGCCGCCCTGCGCGAACGGCTGGCCTACCGCTATCCTCACGCCGCACTGGCCGCCGTGCCGGCCAAGCTGGCCGCCTCGCAGCTTTCGCATGAAGCCATGAGCCGACAGCACATCGCCGCCGCACGCCCGGCATTTCTGCAGCAGGAGGGGCTGACCGCCGCCCAAAAAGGGACGGCGCTGCATACCTTCATGCAGTTTGCCGATTTCACACAGGCGGCGGCCGATCCGGCCGCCGAGGCCGAGCGGCTGGCCGCCGCCGGATTTCTCACCGCGCGGCAGGCCGAGGTGCTGCCACTGGACAAGCTGCGCCGCTTTTTCGCCGACCCGCTGTTCGCCCGCATGAAGGCCTCGCCGGATTGCCGGCGGGAATACCATTTCTTTGTGCAGGTGCCGGCTAAGGCCGTCGCCCCGGAGGCCGGGGAGACGGAGGAACAGGTGGTGGTACAGGGCATCGCCGATTGCGTTTTCCGGGAGGGAGACGGGCTGGTGCTGCTGGACTATAAGACCGACCGCGTTTCCTCCCCGCAGGAGCTGGCAGACCGTTACCGTTCGCAGCTGTATTTTTACCGGCAGGCACTGGAGCCGCTTTTCGGGCTGCCGGTAACGCAAGCGGTGCTGTACAGCTTCCATCTCGGCACCACCGTGCCGGTAACACTTTGATTATATGAGGGAACTGAAACATGACAGAACAACTGGAGACCGCCCGTCTGACCATCCGGCCGATGCCTGCGACGGCGCTGGCCGGGCTGCGTGACCGCTATGCCGCAGAGGATCCGGAGCTGAGCGAGGCCTATGCCGCTATGCTGGCCGGCTGCACTGCGCAGCCGCAGCAGGCGCTCTGGTACACCGCCTGGGATATCCGTCTGCGTGCCACCGGGGAGTCCATCGGTGACCTTGGCTTCAAAGGGCTGCCGGAGCATGGCCGGCCGGAGATCGGCTATGGCCTCCTGCCGCCGCACCACGGAAAAGGCTACGCCACCGAGGCGGTGGAGGCTCTGTGCCGCTGGGCGCTCAGCCAGACCGGCGTGACCGCTGTGGAGGCCGAAACAACGCCGGACAACGCGGCCTCCCAGCGGGTATTGGAAAAGGTCGGCTTTTTCCCCTGCGGCATCACCGGCGAAGAGGGGCCACGCTTTCTGCTGCCGGCGGTAACCGAAGCCCACCGGATCGGCCCCATGCCAGCCATCGTCTACGGCGCCGCAGCTGACCGGGTGTTTCTATTCATCCACGGACAGTACGGAAACAAAGAAGAGGCGGCACGCTTTGCGGCCGTCGCCATTCCCCGCGGCTGGCAGGTGCTCAGCGTCGACCTGCCGGAGCACGGTGAGCGCCGGGACGCCTCGCGGCTGCTGCCGTGGGTGGTGCTGCCGGAGCTGCAGGCCGTGCTGCGCAATGCCCGCACCCGCTGGCCGCACATCGCCGTGCGCGCCAACAGCATCGGCGCCTGGTTCTCGCTGCTGGCATTTGCCGGCGCCGCCGACCAGCGGCCGATCGAGCGCTGCCTGCTGGTTTCCCCCCTGACCGATATGGAGGCCATGATCCGCTGCATGATGGCACAGGCCGGCGTGACCGAGCAACAGCTGGTACAGGCAGAAGAGATCCCCACCGCCACCGGGCAAATCCTCTCGGCCGCATACCTGCGCTGGGCGCAGGCGCACCCCGTGCGGGCGCTGTGCCCCGATACCGCCATCCTCTGCGCTGGGGAAGATGCTGTTCTGCCGCCGCACGCGCTGGAGCGCTTTGTGCAGGAGAACGGCTGCCGCCGGACGGTCATGCCAAACGGTGAGCACTGGTTCCATACGCCGGAACAGCTGGCTTTCCAGTGCCGCTTTGAGGCCGCCGAACTGGATCGGCAAACCATCTGAAACCGAAAGGAGCCCCGACCCATGGCCACCTCTGTCGATTACATCACCTTTGTCTGTGAGCAGCTTGCCCCCTTCGGCGCCATCCGCTCCCGCCGGATGTTCGGGGAGTATATCGTCTACCTGCAGGATAAGCCGATCCTGTCGGTGTGCGATAATACCGTCTTTGTCAAAATGCTGCCACAGCTGCAGCCGCTGATGGCGGGAGCCGACTGCGGTTTCCCCTACCCGGGAGCCAAGGAGCACTATATCCTGGATATTGAGGATAGCAACCGGCTGCAGGCTGTGATCCCTCTGTTGGAAAAACTCACCCCACAGCCAAAGTCCCGCAAAAAATGACACAACCTCCCCCGGTGCCCTTAGCACCGGGGGAGGTTTCGCTCATTGGCGCTTTGCCCGGATACGGTGCCCTTCCTGCAGGGCAGCAAAGCCGGCCACCGCGCAAACAGCCACTGCGGAGATCTCCAGCGGCAGAAAAGGCCCGGTCAGCGGCTGCAGAAACAGCAGCACCCCCGCTGCAACCAACCGGGTTGCTGTGAGCAGGTTGGCCGCCTGCAGCCAAAGCCCTCCCCGTCTCATCCGCACCCTCTTCCCGCCATCCTACGGCCGGCAGCGCCCGTTCACAAAAAGTTTTTATTTTCCCCTCTTGACTTGGAGCAAACTCCAGGTTGTACAATAAAGCCGTGCCTGCCGCACAGCGGCTGCACGGGCACAGCATAACACAGAAGAAAAAAACTGTCAATCGGGAGGAAATGCTATGGATACCTGTTTGTCTGCCGAGAACTTTACCCGGCAAAACATCTTCGGCAAGGGAGAAGAAAATACCGCCTACGCTGCGTACTTTACCGGCCAGTCTTATCTCAATCCGCTGACCGGGCCGCAGGACGGACTGCACATGGCCAATGTGACCTTTGAGCCGGGCTGTCGGAACAACTGGCACATTCATCACGCCACCGCCGGCGGCGGACAGATCCTGCTCTGCACGGCCGGCGAGGGCTGGTATCAGGAGGCCGGCAAGCCGGCCGTCAGCCTGACCCCCGGCACGGTGATCGTCATTCCGGCCAATGTTTCCCACTGGCACGGAGCCAAAAAGGACTGCTGGTTCTCCCACATCGCCGTGGAGGTGCCCGGCGAGGACTGCCACACCGCCTGGGGGCTGCCGGTAGCCGATGAGGAATACGCTGCACTGTAAAACATAAAGGAGGAAAATATCCATGGAAAAGCAAACAGCCGGCCATGAGGCCCTGGGCAGCTTTGCCCCGCAGTTTGCCCATCTGAATGATGATGTTCTGTTCGGCGAGGTATGGTCGCGGGAAGCACAGCTTTCCCCGCGCGACCGCAGCCTCATCACCGTGGCCGCACTGATGTCCGGCGGCATTCTGGACAGCTCCCTGCGCTACCACATCCAGCACGCCAAAGAAAACGGCGTCACGCAGCAGGAAATGACAGAGGCACTGACGCAGCTGGCCTTTTACGCCGGCTGGCCAAAGGCATGGGCGGCATTCCGTATGGCAAAGGAGGTCTATGCGGAGGACGAAAAGGCATGAAAAAGCTGTTATGTCTGCTGCTGGCCGCCACGCTGCTGTTCGGTGCAGCGGCCTGCGGCAAACCGCAAAACACCGCCCCGGTCAATAGCCCCGTGAGCACACCAGGGACGGAAAGCTCCACCGACACCGCCGGGCGGGTGCTGGTCCTGTACTTTTCCGCCACCGGCTCCACCAAGGCCGTTGCCGAGTACATTGCTGCCGCAGCCGGCGGCACGCTGTTTGCCATCACCCCGGCAGAGCCGTACACACAGGCCGACCTCAACTGGTCGGATCCGGACAGCCGCGTCTGCCGTGAGCACGATGCGCCCGAAAGCCGCCGCATCGCCCTGGAACAAACAGCGGTGCCGGATTGGCAGAGCTATGACACGGTATACATCGGCTACCCCATCTGGTGGGGGATCGCCGCATGGCCGGTCAACAGCTTTGCGGCGGCCAATGATTTTACCGGAAAAACGGTTATCCCCTTCTGCACCTCCGCCTCGTCCGGGCTTGGCAGCAGCGGCACGCTGCTGGCGGAGGCTGCCGGAACCGGCCGCTGGCTGGAGGGCATCCGCTTTGCCTCCGGTGCCGACGAAGCCACGGTGGCTGCGTGGGTACAAACCGTGCAGGCCGCACAATAAAATCTTCTCTACCATAGGGCGGAAGGGCTCCCCGATACCGGGAAGCCCTTCCGTTTTCGCATCACTTACTCTGTACAGACCGGTCGCTCCGTCTGACCAGCCACTCAAACCACTCCACCAGCTTAAAGCGCGCTACATAGCGCCGGCCGCCGGTTACCAGCTCCTGCTGCGGATCGCTAAGCACCTGCTGCAGCGCACCACCGTCCGTGGCGGCACCAAGGCACATCGGCGGAAACACCACGCACCACCAATTGTGTCCCTGGCCGCTGCCAATGGTCAGGCGCACGGCGTCATACATGCCGGCCGGCATGGTCACCGTATCATATCGGCGGGTGGTAAAGTACATCCGGCAGAGCTGCACCTGCACCGGGTAGGCATACCCAGCCTGCTGCACCGTCTGCTGCGCCACCGCCTGCAGCCGGGGCAGCTGCTGCTGCGCCAGCGCCCTGGCCTCGGCCGCATTTGTTGCCTCATCCAGCCACCCGGCGGCAGCGGCCGTTACGGCGTCCCGCACCTGCAGCTTCAGCTGCTGATCCGCCTCGCTATCGGAATTGGCCAGGATATGCAGGCGCAGCACACGGCTGCGGATGCCCTGACACTCACCGTACAGACCGCACAGCGACAGCACCATACTCAGCACCAGCGCACCGCAAACTGCTTGTATCCACCGCTTTTTCATGAAAAAAACCGTCCTTTCCTGCTTTTCAGTAAGCAGTATGGACGGCTTTTTCCAGTTTTATACAGTTTTTTCCACGCTCACCACCGGTGCGCCGCAGGGACGGCAGAGAAAGGCCACCGGACAGCACTGTGCCAGCGCCGCCACGCAGCGCTCCGCCTGCGCCACCGCCTGCGGCGGAAACAGCGCAAACACGGCCGAGCCGCTGCCGGTCATCTGGCTGCACAGCGGCGAAAAGGCCGCCATCTGTTCGCGGATCGCCCGCACCTGCGGCAGTGCCAGCGCCGGTTCAAAAACATTGCCCATCTGCCGGCATAGGCCGGCAAGATCCCCCTGCCGCAGCGCCTCCAGGGCCGGCGAAAGCGCCGGGTGGCCGGCCACCGGCGCTGCATCCAGCCGTGCATACGCCTCGGCGGTGGAAACCCCCTGTTCCGGCTGCGCAACAGCAATCACGCAATCCGGCAGTGCCGGCAGGGGGGTCAGCTTCTCCCCCACACCGGCGGCCAGCGCCGTACCGCCCAACAGGCAGAACGGCACATCCGCTCCCAGCGACAGTCCTAATGCATACAGCTGCTCCGGCGGCAGCGCCGTGCCATACAGCGCATCCAGCGCCAGCAGGGCCGCGGCGCCATCGGCACTGCCGCCGCCCATGCCCGCCTGCTGCGGAATGCGCTTGTGCAGCGTCATATGCACCCCACCGGCAATGCCGGTATGGGCAAAGAAGCGTTCGGCCGCGCGATAGGCGATATTCTGCTCCGGCGGACATGGCGCGCTGCCCACCGTATCCAGCCGGATATCCTGTGCCGGCTCCGCCGTCAGTGTGTCGCAGCGATCCACCGCCTGCATGATACTGCACAGCTCATGGTAGCCATCCGGCCGGCGGCCGGTCACATCCAGCGTCAAATTCAGCTTGGCCGGTGCCTGCACCGTCACCCGCATAGTCCGTTCTCCGCCAAAAAGGCACGGATGCGCTCCAGCGCCTCCTGGATATGCTTCAGCGAATAGCAGTAGGAAATACGCACAAAGCCCTCGCCGCTGGTGCCGAACGCCGTGCCGGGGATCACCGCCACATGCTTTTCCTTCAGCAGACGCTCACAGAATTCCTCTGAGGTCATCCCGGTGGCCGCAATGGAGGGGAACACATAAAAAGCCCCCTCCGGCTCAAAGCAGGTCAGGCCGAGGCTATTCAGGCCGTCCACGATCAGGCGGCGGCGCATATCGTATTCCTCCCGCATGGCCACCACATCCCCATCGCCGTTCTGCATCGCCTCAATGGCCGCATACTGGGCGGTAGTAGGTGCGCACATGATGGCAAACTGGTGCAGCTTGGTCATCATTTTCAGGATCGGTGCCGGCGCACAGGCATAGCCCAGTCGCCAGCCAGTCATGGCAAATGCCTTGGAAAATCCGCTGATCAGCACGGTGCGCTCCTGCATATCCGGCAGCGAGGCAATGCTCACATGCTGCCGGCCGTAGGTCAGCTCCCCGTAGATCTCATCCGAGAGCACCATAATATCCGTTCCCCGCAGCACGGCAGCGATCTGCTCCAGCTCCTCCCGCGGCATAATGGCGCCGGTCGGGTTATTGGGGTATGGCAGCACCAGCAGCTTGGTGCGCGGGGTGATGGCTGCCCGCACGGTCTCCGCCTGCAGGCGGAATGCGTCCTCGGCCCTGGTTACCAGCGGCACCGGCACACCGCCCGCCATACGGGTCAGCGGCTCATAGCACACAAAGCACGGCTCCGGGATCAGCACCTCATCACCGGGACAAACCAGCGTGCGGAAAGCAAGGTCGATCGCCTCACTGCCGCCCACGGTGACCAGCACCTCTGTCTTTGGCTCATACACCATGCCGCTGTGCCGCTGCACATAGGCGGCTATCGCCTGCCGCAGCGGCAGCATACCGGCATTGGCGCTGTACCAGGTTTTGCCCTTTTCCAGCGTGCGGATACCCTCCTGCCGGATATGCCAGGGGGTGGAAAAATCCGGTTCGCCAACCGACAGGGAGATCACATCCTCCATCTCGGCGGCAATATCAAAGAACTTCCGGATGCCGGAGGGCTTAAGCTCCTGCAGCGTTCCGTTCATGAGCTTTTCGTAATTCATATCTGGCCTCTCTCATCCACATCCCCGTCCACAAAAAGGACGCCTTTTTCCTTATAGGTCTTCAGCACAAAGTGGGTGGCCGTGGAAAGAACGCCATCCAGCGGCGACAGCCGCTTGGCCACAAACATCGCCACATCGCGGAAAGAGCGGCCGGTGATGGTCACCGACAGATCATAGCCACCGGACATCAGCTTGAGGCTCTCCACCTCGTCAAAGGCCATAATGGCCTCCGCCACGGCGTCAAAGCCACGGTCCTTGGAGGGGGCGATCTGCAGATCAATCACCGCAGTAACATACTCGCGGTCGGTCTTATCCCAGTCGATCAGGGCCTTATAGCCGCGCACCACGCCGGCCTTCTCCAGGGTAGACAGGCGCTCCTCCACCTCTGCCTTGGACAGACCCAGCATCACCGCCAGCTGCTCGGCAGACATCCGGGCATCGGTATCCAACAGTTTCAACAGCTTATCCATTGTTTATCTCATCCTTTCGGTTTTGGTACATCTTCAGGCCTTTGGCGGCTGCTTTTTCGGCAGCGGGGTACGGTTACCCTGCTCATCCACCAGCAGGATGCTGTCCAGCTGCCCCTCCAGCGTGCGTCGGAAATCGGCCAGATAGGCCTCCCGCAGCGCCTGCTGCTCGGCGGCCTCCTCCGGGGTCAGCCCGCTCTCCCGCTTCTTTTTGGCCAGCGCATTGATGCGTGCAATCCGTTCCTTGTTCACCGGTTCTTTGTCTCCTTATTCTGTGCCGCCTGCGCGGCGGTAAAGATCTTGTTGAAATAGGTGCGGCTATCCGTCCCGCTCGGCCGCAGGTAGCGGCCGAGGCCATACAGGCAGTCCGGCTGCCGCGTGATACGGTTGATACGGCTTTCGCAGGTCAGGGTACCGCGGAAGCCCATCTCCCGGATGATTGCCTTGGCCTCATCGCAGATGGCACCGTAGGGGTAGGTAAACACCGTGGGGGTGACCCCCGCATTCTGTGTCAGCAGCTGCTGTGCCGTGGTCAGATCCTGCTGCAGCGCCAGCCGGTACTGCTCCGTCGTTTCCCCGGCGCGCTTGAGCGTACCCTTGCGTTTGCCGCTCTCGCAATAATGCATATCATAGCTATGGCTCTGGATCTCCACCGCGCCGCTCTCCACCATCTCCCGGATCTGCGCCCAGGTAATATGGGAATAGACCAGATGATCCTGCTCCTGCGGTGAGTCGGAATACTGCTGTGACCAGCTGACCACCGGCGAGATCACCGCCCGCATACCGTACTTTTTCAGCAGCGGGTAGGCATAGAAATAATTGTTGTAATACCCATCGTCAAATGTCAGCATGATGGGCTTTTCCGGCAGCGGCGTTCCCTCGCTGACATAGGCCAGCAGATCCGCCATCACGATTGTCTCATAGCCGGCCGAGCGTATGTACTCCAGATCCTTTTCAAACTGCGTTGCCGAGATCACATAGCGCCCGATCCGGGCAGGATCCTCCAATATGCCGTGGTACATGACGATCGGCAGGCAGACAGCCGGCGCCGTGCCGGTTGTTTCAGCAGCCACGGCAGCTGCCGGACGGCGGCTGCTCAGCACCGCCTCGCCCACGCCGGCCACCGCCAGCAGAGCCACCAGCACCAGCAGCCCGGCGTCCCGCCATTTATGCCAATGAAATACACGATACATGATTTTATCACCTCTCTCCACATACATAGCAGAAATCGGTGAAAAAATGCCGGTGGATTTACTCCTCTGCGGCAGGGGTATCGTCCAGCAGCTCGGCTGCCTCGCTGCTGCTTAACGCCGTGACATCCTTCAGCTTGCGCTGGATCTGCCGGGTACGCACACCCACCAGTCGATCCAGCTCGGTATTGGCCTGTTCCAGCCGGGACTGTGCCCGCTGGATCACATCGCCGAAGGTATCAAACTCGGTGCGCACGGCGCCCAGCACCTTCCACACCTCGCCGGAGCGCTTCTGGATCGCCAGCGTGCGGAAGCCCATCTGCAGGCTGTTCAGCACCGCCGCCATCGTGGTGGGGCCGGCAATGTTCACATGATATTCCCGCTGCAGGGTCTCCACCATGCCGCGGCGCACCACCTCGGCATACAGCCCCTCAATCGGCAGGAACATGATGCCGAAATCCGTTGTGCTGGGGGGCGCAAGATATTTGTCCCGGATATCCTTGGCAAAGCTGCGGATGCGCTGCTCCAGCACACTGCCCGCTGCCTTGACCTGCTCCGGGTCGCCTGTCTCATAGGCATCCAGCAGCTGCGCATAGGCATCCGCCGGGAATTTTGCGTCAATCGGCAGCCACACGGTGCCGTCATCGCTGCCCGGCAGCTTGACGGCATACTCGACAAAATTGGTGCTGCCCGGCTTGGTCTTCACATTGGCCTCATACTGCTCCGGAGACAGGATCTGCTCCAGAATAGCGCCAAGCTGGATCTCCCCCAGCACGCCGCGGGTCTTGACATTGGAGAGCACCTTTTTCAGGTCGCCCACACCGTTGGCCAGGGTCTTCATCTCACCAAGGCCGGCGTACACCTGCTCCAGCCGCTCATTCACCAGCCGGAAGGACTGGCTGATGCGGTCATTGAGGGTCTTCTGCAGCTTTTCATCCACCGTCTGGCGCATCTGATCCAGCTGCCGGCCGTTCTCCTGCCGGATGGTCTCCAGCTGCCCCGTAACCGCCTGCCGGATGGTCTCCAGGCTATCGGTCACGGTCTTGTTGGCCGTACCCTGTGCCGTCAGCAGCACCTCGCTCATGCTCTGCACCGTCTGCTGGATTACGCGGGCGCTTTCCTGCCGGCTGGCGCGCTGCTCCTCGGTCAGCTGCGCCTGCATCCGCTCCAGCCGCTCTACCAGCTGCCGCTGTCCGGCAGCGTCCTCCTGCCGGCGGCGCAGAGCCGCCAGCTGGCACACCGCTACGATCAGCAGCCCAACTGTGGCCAGCCCCAGACCGAGCAAAATGTATTCGGTCATGCGTTTTTCCTCCTTGCAATCGCCGTCACGGCTCAGATCGTGCTATCGTCCTCGTCGTCATCCTGCGTCTGCCGGCGGCCATGCTGCCGCAGCTCTTCCTCGCTGTACTGGCGCGGGATGGTGGTCGGTGCGGCAGCCGCCCGCTGATCCGAAAAAATCGGCTCGTCCGGCTCCGGCTCCTCCACCTCCAGGTTCAGATCCAGCCGCTGCTGCTTGTCCGCATCCGGATGCTCCGCATAGTAGGGGTCGATCATCAGCCGCCGGATCACCGGAAAGATCGTGTACTGGATCAGCAGCGACCGGAAGCCCGGCAGCACCAGCACAAACAGCAGCAGCACCAGCATATACACGATCATATAGGGCAAAAGCGCCAGCAGCAGGAATGCCGCAATGTAGATCAGCAGCAGCACGGCCGAGATCAGCAAATTCTGCTTAAGTCCCGCCGCGGAAAAGATCAGCGCGTTCCGGTAGATCTGCTTCAGACTCAGCCGGAAGGTCACCACCAGGAAAGGAATATAATACTTCATGAAGGTGAAAACAACATAGCCAAACACGCTGACCCCGAACACGATATAGTTGAGCAGCCCCATTTTCATCGGCTCCGGCACGGTCTGCGAAGCGTCAAACAGCGTGATCAGCTCCGGAAACAGGCCAAAGGTGTAATAGCTGATATTGAACAGCAGCAGCCCGGTGACCACCAGATTGATCAACCCGCAGGCCAGGGCCTGTCCGCGGTTCTTGCGGATCGTCTCAAAGAAATCCGACCGCACAAAGGCATGCTTCTGCCGGGAAAAATTGCGGGTAACAAAGGTCAGACCGACCTGTGCCCAGCCGCAGGTAACCACCGGCAGGCTGACCAGCAGGTACAGCAGGCCGGCCTGCATCAGCTGCCAGAATTTCCGCCCGTAAATTTCAAAAAAGACCACCCACGCGCGCTTTTGCGGAGCATTTTTCTCCACCCCGGCGCCTTCCTTGGTATAATCAAACAAACCGAAAAAACCGGCCACAAATTCCACTCCTTTGTCTTGATGTTCCCTTTCACGGCAGCAGACCGGCAAAAACCGTGCGCAGCAGCACATTGACCAGCCCCGTTGCCAGCGCCAGTGCCAGAAACAGCAAAAAGCGCAGGCAATACAGCCGAAAGCGCGGCCACAGCGCGCCCGGTGCCGCATCGGCCAGCGCCGCCGGTTCCGCCGGCAGCAGCTGCCGGCTGAGCTGCAGCGACAGCCGCAGGCTCTCGGCACCGGCCATGGTCAGCACAGCCGCGCACAGCAGGCCGTGCGGCAGGATAACCGCCGCCACCGCTGCCACCCCCGTACGGCCGAGGGAATAATAGTACGCCTCCGTCAGGCCGAGGCCGATTCCCTGCAGCAGGGGGGCCAGCAGCACAAACGGGGCGCCGCACGGCCACAGGCCGAGCAAGAACAGCGCCGCCAACAGCAGCAGCTCCGAAAACACCGCCCCGGACAGGGCGCCCAATCCGTTTTTCAGCCCGCCGGTCACACCACTGACCCGCAGCAGACTGCCCCAATCGCGGGTGATATGCGGCGCAACGGTCATATAGGCGATCACACCGATCGCCGCCCCCAGCAAAAACAGCCCCATAAAGGGGAACAGCCGGCGGTTCCCCGCCAGAAAATCGGTCATTGCCCGCCGCCGGCGGGTGGTTGTCCTTTTCATGGGCATCCCTTCCTTTCCTGTTACTGTATGCTATGCAGAAGGGAAAGAAAAAAGACCGGAAAAGCAAAGTCCGCCGGCCATGCGGCTGCACGGCGGCGGACTTTTCACAGCTCAGCACCGGTCAATAGCGGCCGTTCCGAGAAAAGGGAGAAACGGCGCTCAGTGCCGGCGGCAATTGACGCCCAGCACGCCACCCAGACCGCCGGCCACGATCAGCACCGCCAGCTTAAGCACGGCAGTGCCGCCGCTGACACCGCTGTAACGGATAAACCCGGCCAGCAGGATCAGCAGATACAGCACCAGACCGCACAGTGCCCCCACCGCCAGGCCACGCTGCCCGGCCGCGGCCGCGGCCGCGAGACCGCCGGCAAAAGCCCCGGCTGCCGCCGCGGCAATGGCCAGCGGCAGCACCGCCGCACGGGGCACATCCACTGTGCGCACCAGGGCTGCCATCAGCAGCAGCGCTGCAACGCAGACGATCACTCCAATCGCCGTCCCCACCAGCAGCGGCCGCAGCCACTGCCGGGCAAAGGAGGGCGTTCTGTCCCGCGACTCCATCCTCGGTTCCTCCCCGTTTTCATCATTTGGTTTTCATCCACAATGTATGATGCAAACGGGGAAAATATGCAATCCGCTGTGCAGCGGATCAGATATCGTCATCATCGTCGTCATCATCATCCGCTGGTGCATCATGCTTGGTATCCACCGTCTGGATGGCCCACTTCTTGAACTGCATCTTGGTGCGATCCGAACCGCTCTCGATGGTGATGGTATCGTCCTTGATGCTGACCACACGGCCGCAGATGCCGCCAATGGTCGTCAGCTCATCGCCCACGCGCAGGCTGTTGCGCATCTGCTGCTCTTCCTTCTGCTTTTTCTTCTGCGGACGGATGAGCATGAAATACATCAGCACCACGATCAGAACCAGCGGTGCAAACTGCAGCAGCATTGCCTGCCAGTTGCTGCCACCCTGCGTTGCGCCGTCAGCCGCAGTCGTCGAGACCTCGTCGGCCAGCAGGAGCATCTTTGCCATAAAATTCATTTGTTCTTCCTCCAAAACTCAATATTTCTTTTATTATAAGGGCTGCCTGGAAAAAGTGCAACCCGTTTTTCACACAAAATGCAAAATTTACAATTTGTCCAAAAAAAGCTCAGATACGGTGGTCCAGTACCCCGACATACCGGCGATAGAATTCCTCATACCGTCCCTCATCCAGCGCCTCACGGATACGCTCCATCAGACGGTTGTAAAAATACAGGTTGTGCATCACCGTCAGCCGCATCCCCAGCATCTCATTCACCTTCAGCAGATGGCGGATATAGCTGCGGGAAAAACGGCGGCAGACAGGGCAATCGCACTCCTCATCCAGCGGCCGGGGATCCTCCGCATATTTATTGTTGATCAGGTTGCGGTGCCCCTGCCAGGTGAAGATATGGCCGTGGCGGGCATTGCGGGAGGGCATCACGCAGTCAAACAGATCCACCCCGCGGTGTACTGCCTCCAGGATGTTCTCCGGCGTGCCCACCCCCATCAGGTAGCGGATCTTGTTTTTCGGCATATACGGCTCCACCGCCTCAATGATCCGGTACATCTCCTCGGTTGGCTCACCCACCGCCAGGCCGCCGATGGCGTAACCATCCAGATCCAGCTCGGCAATCTGCTGCATATGCTCCACCCGCAGATCGGCAAAGGTGCAGCCCTGATTGATCCCAAACAGCAGCTGCCGCGGATTGACGGTATCCGGCAGGCTGTTCAGCCGGGCCATCTCCTCCTTGCAGCGCCGCAGCCAGCGGGTGGTGCGGGCACAGGATTGGCTGGCATACGCGTATTTTGCCGGATTTTCCACACATTCGTCAAAGGCCATGGCAATGGTGGAACCGAGATGCGATTGGATCTGCATGCTCTCCTCCGGGCCGATAAACAGCTTCTTGCCGTCGATATGGGAGGCAAAGTGCACCCCCTCCTCCCGGATCTTCCGCAGGCTGGCCAGCGAGAACACCTGGAACCCACCGCTGTCGGTCAGGATCGGTCCGTCCCAGCCGGTAAATTTATGCAGCCCGCCCATGCGGTATACCAGATCGTCCCCCGGACGCACATGCAGGTGGTAGGTATTGCACAGCATCACCTGGCAGTGCAGGTCCTTCAGGTCAAAGGCCGACACGCCACCCTTGATGGCGCCGCAGGTGGCCACATTCATAAATGCCGGGGTCTGCACCGTGCCATGGGGTGTTTCAAATACCCCGCGGCGGGCAGCGCCCTCTGTTTTTGTGATCGTCAGCATGGTTTCTTCTCCGTTTTCTGTCTGTTTATAGGATCAGCATGGCATCACCGAAGGAGAAAAAGCGGTATTTTTCCTCCACGGCATGCTTATAGGCTGCCATCGTGTGCTCATAGCCGGCAAAAGCACTGACCAGCATGATGAGGGTACTTTCCGGCAGGTGGAAATTGGTGATCAGTCCATCCAGCACCTGAAATTGGTAGCCGGGATAGATGAAAATACCTGTCCACCCCTCTGCCGGCTCCACACGGCCGTTGGTCAGGCCAACGCTTTCCAGCGTGCGGCAGCTGGTGGTGCCCACAGCGATCACCCGGCCGCCCCGCTCACGGGTGCGGTTGATGATCTGCGCCGTTTTCTCGCTCAGCTCGTAGTGCTCGGTGTGCATTTTGTGGGCGGTGATCTCCTCTTCCTTCACCGGGCGGAAGGTGCCAAGCCCCACATGGAGGGTAACAAAGGCGATATCCACGCCCTTCGCCCGCACCTGCTCTAACAGCTCCGGGGTAAAGTGCAGGCCGGCAGTCGGCGCAGCGGCGCTGCCCAGCTCACGGGAATACACCGTCTGGTAGCGCTCCTGATCCAGCAGCTTTTCGTGGATATACGGCGGCAGGGGCATCTGTCCAATGCGCTCCAGCACCTCGTAGAAATTCCCCTCATAGCGGAACTGCACCAGGCGGTTGCCGCCCTCCAGGATCTCCAGCACCTCAGCTGTCAGCAGCCCCTCACCAAACACCAGCACATCCCCCGGTTTCGCCCGGCGGCCGGGACCGGCCAGCACCTCCCAGGTGTCATTCCCCCTGGGGGTCAGCAGCAGCAGCTCCACATGGGCACCGGTGGCCGCACGCACCCCCAGCAGACGCGCCGGCAGCACCCGGCTGTCGTTCAGCACCAGGCAGTCGCCCGGCCGCAGATAGTCCAGGATATCCCGGAAATGCCGATCCTCCCACCCGCCGGTCCGGCGATCCAGCTTCAGCAGCCGGGAGGCATCGCGCGGCTCCACCGGGGTCTGGGCGATCAGCTCCTGCGGCAGATCGTAATAAAATTCACTACGCAGCATACGCTATTCTTCCTATCCTGTGTTTTCGGCCGGGGGGAGTTGCGCAGTTGCATATTGACAATCCCCTGCCGGCAGTGATAAAATGCAACTGTATGACCGGTCTATTATATACCGGATGGCACTTTTTTTCAATGGTTTTTTATTTTCGTCTGTTTTGTGAGGTAAGGGAGTATACTATTATGAGCGAGAAAAAGCACTACCGCGTTGGCATTGTTGGCTGCACCGGCATGGTCGGGCAGCGGTTTATGACCCTGTTGGAAAACCATCCCTGGTTTACTGTTACGGCGCTGGCTGCCAGCCCCCGCTCCGCCGGCAAGCCCTATGAGCAGGCGGTTGCCGGCCGCTGGGCGATGGATACGCCGATCCCGGAAAGCATGAAACAGATGCCCGTGCTGGACGCCTCCCGCGTGGAGGAGGTCGCCGCTCTGGTGGACTTCATTTTCTGCGCTGTGGACATGAAAAAGGACGATATCCGTGCGCTGGAGGAGGCCTATGCCAAGGCCGAATGCCCGGTCGTTTCCAATAACAGCGCCCACCGCGGCACGCCGGATGTGCCGATGATCATTCCGGAGCTGAACTGGCAGCACGAACAGATCATTCCGGCACAGCGCCGCCGCCTCGGCACCCGCCGCGGCTTTGTTGCCGTTAAGTCCAATTGCTCCCTGCAGAGCTATGTGCCGGCGCTGTACCCGCTGGATGAATACGGCGTACGGGATGTGCTGGTGTGCACCTATCAGGCAATTTCCGGCGCCGGCAAGACCTTTGAACGCTGGCCGGAAATGGTGGACAATATCATTCCGTATATCGGCGGCGAAGAAGAAAAATCCGAGCAGGAGCCGCTGAAGATCTGGGGCAGGATCGAGGGGGACACCATCGTGCCGGCCACCTCCCCGGCCTTCACGGCACAGTGCCTGCGGGTGCCGGTCAGCAACGGTCACTTTGCGGCGGTGTTTGTCCGGTTTGACCGCAAGCCGACCAAGGAACAGATCATCGAAAAATGGAACAGCTTCTCCGGCCGGCCGCAGGCGCTGCAGCTTCCGTCGGCACCGCAGCATTTCCTGCGGTATTTCGAGGAGCCGGATATGCCCCAGACCCGGCTGCACCGGGATCTGGAGGGGGGCATGACGGTCTCCCTTGGCCGGCTGCGCGAGGACAGCCAGTACGACTATAAGTTTGTGGGCCTCTCGCATAACACCCTGCGGGGGGCGGCCGGCGGCGCGGTGCTGCTGGCCGAGCTGCTGTGTGCCGACGGCTACATCAGCGCACGGTGATCCCCGCATTTCCCTGTTATGCTCTTGTTGATCACGCAAATACACTTCGGTAATGAAAGGCGGTTTTTTCTATGGCAAAGCAGCCCCTTTTCTCCGGCGCCGGCGTGGCGCTGGTCACCCCGATGCTCCCGGATGGGAATGTCAACTATGCCAAGCTGGAGGAGCTGGTGGACTGGCATATCTGCCACGGCAGCGACGCCATCATCGCCTGCGCCACCACCGGCGAAGCACCGACCCTGACCTCCCCGGAGCACCTGGAGGCGCTGCGGGTGGTGATCGACCGGGCAGCCGGCCGCGTGCCGGTGATCGCCGGCACCGGCTCCAACGATACCGCCCACTGCATTGATATGTGCCGGGTGGCCCAGCGCATGGGCGCCAATGGCCTGCTGCTGGTTACCCCCTACTACAATAAGACCTCCCAGCGCGGGCTGATCGCCCACTACACCAAGGTGGCAGCCTCCACCGACCTGCCAATGATCCTGTACAATGTGCCCTCCCGCACCGGTGTGAACATCCAGCCGGAAACAATGGCGACCCTGTACCGGAATATCGAGCAGATCGTCGGCCTGAAGCAGGCCAGCGGCGACCTTTCTGCCACGGCGCGCATTGCCGCCCTGTGCGATGTACCGATCTACTCCGGCAATGACGACCAGATCGTCCCGATCCTGTCGCTGGGCGGCCGCGGCGTGATCTCGGTGCTGTCCAATATTCTGCCGCAGACGGTGCATGATATCTGCCAGAGATGGTTTGACGGCGACCCGGCCGGCAGCCTGCAGCTGCAGCTGGAATATCTGGATCTGGCCAATGCGCTGTTCTCGGACATCAACCCCATCCCGGTGAAAGCGGCTATGAACCGCATGGGTATGGAGGTTGGCGAGTGCCGCCTGCCGTTGTATCAGATGGACGAACGGGCCTTCAGCGCGCTGGAAGCCGTTCTGCACAAGCACGGCCTGATCGACTGAGGAAAGGAGCTGAGCGCCATGCGTATTCTGCTGTCCGGCTGCGCCGGCCGCATGGGGCAGGCGATCACCGCCCGCGTGTCTGCCGACCCGGCACACACCATTGTGGCCGGCATTGACCGCACCGACGCCGGCCTGCCCTACCCGGTCTATCCCCACCCGGCCGATTGCCGGGAGACCGCCGATGTGCTGATCGCCTTTTCCAATCCCTCGCTGCTGGCGGAGGAGCTGGCCTATGCCACAACGCACCGGCTGCCGGCGGTGATCGCCACCACCGGCCTGGATGAGGCACAGCAGGCCGCCCTGCACACAGCGGCGGCAGCCATACCGGTTTTTTACAGCGGCAATATGAGTGTCGGTGTCGCGCTGCTCTCGGCCCTGACCAGAAAGGCGGCCGCCGTGCTGGGCACAGCCTTTGATGTGGAGATTTTGGAGATGCACCACAACCAAAAGCTGGACGCCCCTTCCGGCACCGCCCTGATGCTGGCACAGGCCGCCAGGGACGGCCTGCCCTATGAGCCGGAATATGTCTATGACCGGCACAGCCGCCGGCAAAAGCGGGCGCCGCAGGAGATCGGCATTTCCTCCGTACGCGGCGGCAGCATCGTCGGTGAGCACCAGGTGATCTTTGCCGGCGATGAGGAGACGGTCATTCTGACCCACCGGGCACAGTCCCGCGGCATTTTTGCCGTCGGCGCCCTGCGGGCGGCCGCTTTCCTGCAGCAGCAGCCGGCCGGCCTGTACACCATGGACGATCTGCTGGCAAATGCCGAATAAAACCGCCTATACAGCACAAAAGACCGGACGCCGACAGACGGCGTCCGGTCTTGTGTTTTGCCGTTACAGCTGCCGCCGGCAGCCGTCGATCTGAATGTTCTGTCCGGCAATATACGAGGCCCGCTCCGATGCCAGGAAGCAGATCAGCTCGGCATTCTCCCGGTCACTGCCGGTACGGCCGAGATAGGAGAGCGGGCTCTCCTGCACATGGTCGATGTCCGCAATATCCGACGGGCTGACGCTGCCGGGGGAAACGCAATTGACCAGCACGCCGCCGGCCGCCACCTCCTTGGCCAGGGCGCGGGTCATGGCGATCACCGCCCCCTTGCTGGCGGAATACTGCACCATATTGGCGTTCCCGTACACCCCCGCCACCGAGGCCACATTCACAATGCGCCCGTAGCCGCGGCGGAGCATACCGCCAAGCACCGCCTGAGTGCAATAGACCACACCCATCACATTGACCGACAGGTACTGCTGCCAGTCCGCCTGCGTCAGCTCCAGAAACGGCTTGCTGCTGCGCCAGACGGCGGCATTGTTGATGAGGATATCCACCCCGCCGAAGCGCTCGGTGGCGGCGGCCACGGCCTGCTGCACCGCTGCGGCATCACTGACATCGCAGGGGCATGCCAGAATGGGCGTACTATACCCGGCCAGCTCCTGCTGCAGCGCATCCAGCGCTGCGGCATCCCGGTCCAGCAGCAGCAGCGTCGCCCCCTCCTGTGCCAGCCGGATGGCGCAGGCCCGGCCGATACCGACAGCAGCGCCCGTGATCATCGCGGTCTTTCCCGAAAACTCCATTTTCGTTTCCTCCTAACCAATTTTGTTCCATCATTTCCAGCGCCGGCCGCCCCTTGGGAACCCGGCAGCCTTTGCCGTGCACAGTATACCATACTCCGGCCGGGCGGGCGATACCATTTCCGATACAAAAACCCACATAAATGAAACGGCCGCCGGACAGCTGTCCGGCGGCCGTCTGGGTCAGCAGCAGCCGCGCCGCGGCGGGGTGGGATCCTTCGGCTGGCTGCAGCCGCAGCCACTTTCATTTTCGCAGGCCGGCGGGAAGAACTCATTCACCGGGAAGCTCATCTTATGGAACAGATCGCAGGGGTTCTCGCTGGTGGGCGTGCATTCCTTGCTCGGCATGCAGTAGTCATACACCGGCATCAGCATCTGCACATTGCGGATCAGCTGCACAATGGTGAAAATGCCGAGAGAAACGACCACCAGCCGGTTCTCGGCGCAGTCCACGAAATTGCCGCCGTACCGGCTGCACAGGCTGGCCGGGATGCTGCCGCAATCGCCGCAGTCGTAGTGGCAGCGCTCACAGCAGTCCACCAGGCGGGCATCCAGCACCACCGGTTCAGCGATCTGTACGCAGCAGTGCGGCATATTGCGGGTGGGCATCTCCTGCCGGTCGTGTTCGTCCGGCCGATACTCACTGTGGAACACCCGCACATGACCCTCGCTGCCATAGAGGATGACCTTCTTGCGGAAGATCCCGACACCATGCAGCACATTGCAGGGGGTTCCGTGGCCACCGTACACCTCCACCTCCACATCGAAGAAGAAGGTCAGATCGCAGGAGTAGTACCCCCGATTAAAGGGCAACGCCTCTACATCTATGTAGGTGGTGATGACCTCGGCCTTTTTGGTGCGGATGCCGGTGGCGTGATCGACGATCATCTGATCCCGCTCGGTGAAGAACAGCCGCATGTTTTCAATGCAATCCTTGTCGCAGCAGCTATCGTACACCCGGCCAGCATCCACACAGACGGCTTCTTTGCATCCGTTATCCCGGATAAACTTTTGTTCCGCCATAGAACTATGCCTCCTATTCAAGATTAAAGCGACAGGGGAACGGCGCGCGGAGCCTGCCCGGTCTCGCTTCACTATCAGTGTATGAGGACAATGGCGGATGTGTGCCGGCACTTTGCCGTGAAATCGCTGTTCGGAGGACTCTTTTTCCCGGGCACCCGGTGCCTATCGGTGCACACGGCAAAATAACCGCTGCAGGACCCTGATCGTCATCCCGGGCACACAGGAATGTAAACTGTACGGTTTTGCTGTTTGCCCATTCCTTCAGCTTTCACCGCCCCAGCTACACCACGCCTCCGGCAGGAATTTTTATTACCGCTGACTGATCCTTTTCAAGCCACACATCCATCGCCGACCGATTGTAAATGATCCGCTCATCGGCGGATATTTTCAGGCTTTTTTGTGCAGCAATGTATTGGAAGATCTCCATATTGGTGGCGTACCAAATTCTTTCGTCCCCGGACAGGAGCTGCAGGAGCGTCTCAAGCTGTTGCCATTCCTCCTCGCTGCGCAGCTCGTGGCTGTGTCCCCATATATACAGCAGCGGCTTCGTCCACCGGCTGTCCAGTGCACCCATAAATCTCTCAACCACCGGCATGGCCACCTTGAAATGGCAGGTAGGGTTCCAAACAAGAAAATTTTCCGGCAGGCCGAAATCATTTGTGGCCGCAACGGTTCTGGCATACTCTATCCCACAGGCGCGCATAACCGAAACCACCCCGCTGTCGTACGAGCCGCTGGGATAGGACATGCCTGTCACCGGATAGCCTGCTATTTCTTCAAGGATTTTTCTATCCTTCATGATTTCTCCGACAAGCGAAGCTGCCGGCATCCGTGTCGGCCAACCGTGGGAATAGGTGTGACAGGCAATTTCATGATTTTGATATTCGTCGCGTACAGCCGCCAGCTCTTCGGTGGTTTTCCCGCGATATCGGCTGCCGTTAAGATGAAAGGTCGATTTCAGAGCGTACTTATCGAATAGCCGGATAAGCCGCGCATCATTTTCGTATCCATCATCAAAGCTGAATGTAACCACCCGGCGGCACCCGCCCGGATATATATGATACTGCAGCATCCCATACCCTCCTTTCAAAAATTAAACAAAACAATTGCCGCAACTCCGAGAAACAGGGCTAAAGCCTGTCTCCCGGACAGTTTTTCTTTTAGTAAAAATACAGAAATGAGCGAAGAAAGCAGGATCACACCCACATTCGTTATCGGAAACACCACTACACTGGGCAGCCGACCGGCCAGCAATGTATTGGCGGTATTGGCCACCGCCATAGCCGTACCGACCAGGACAATGGGAATGCCGGATTCCCTCCTGAATACCCGAACAGAGCTTTTTGCACAAAGGGCTGCCGCCGCCAAGGAAACCGCCGCTGACAGCAAAAAGGCCAGAAACAAAAAGCTGCCAACCTCCGGGGCGCGTGTGGATCTTTGCTGCAGCTTCTGTACAATTCCCAGGCCGCCGGACGATACCATAGAAATCATCAATGGAAGAAAAGCGCCCATCGGCGTTTTCTTATGCTCTGTATCCGGCCTTGCTGACGAAAGCCGTATGGCGGCTATGCAAAGCCCCACACTGAGTATTTTGCAGAAAGTAATGTGCTCATGCCATACGATCGTTCCGAATATGGTGGGGATGATAAAGCCGAAGGAGTATACTGTGGCGCATACGGAAACCGGCATCCGGCCAAGTGCCACGGTATACAGCCATTGGGCAAGCACGGTCAATATTCCGTACAGTATCCCCAGCACCGCTGTTTCAGCTGAGGGGATGTGCATTGTCTGCATGTTTAGTACACATATCCATACAGCAGCAATGAAAAACAACAAAGCCTGGGTTTTATAAAATGCCCTTCTGCCTCCGGTGCTGTCCCCGGCAGACACGCCGAGCCTCTTGGAAAAGACGGCCCGCGCCGTCGAACAGGAAACCGAGGCTATGAGCCAAAACACGGTGACCCCATTCATTTCCGGTTTCCCCGTATGATTTCGGCAAGATTTTCGCTCAGTATTTTTCTGGTGTCATCATCCACAAGGCTGAAACGGTTTCCGTCATTTGGTGTGCTTAAATAGTTCCACACACAATACGGAATTTGATTTTCACTCAGAAAACGAATGACATCCCGCATCCAGTTTTCCCGCCACGCCAACCAGCAATGCCGAATGGTGCCAAACTCGCCGCACCAAAGGATTTTATCGGGATGCTGCCGGATAAACTCTGCTGCAGGCGCAAGACTGTCGGCAATATAGCGGTAATCCATAGCCGTGTACTTTGAGAGTGTGTTTTCCTGTCCGTGAACGACCCGTTCAAAATCCCGATAATACTCTATATCGCCGGGGTATGGCATTTCCCGATTATAATACAGCGTATCGGACTGCAGGACCCCGCGCTGGTGGGTGAACGAAAAGGGTGCGTAGGTATGAAAGGTGTATACCACATTTTCATCGTCGAACACTTTCAGGTCCTTGAGGGTAAACGCCGAGTTCCAGCAGGTGCTGCCGAGGATGATTTTTCGCGCAGCATTCTTTCGGCGTATGGCATCGACGGTTCTTTGAGCGAGCGCATTCCATTTTTGCGGATCAACATCACGCACCTCGTTAAGCAGCTCAAAAGCCACATCCGGCCTGTCAGAGAATCGCTTCTCGATCGTTTCCCAAAGCAGGATAAATCGATCCTGCAATTCCGCATCGTCTAACAGCTGCACAGCCTCCTGTATATCACAGTAATTGCCGACCGCTTTATGCAGATTCAGGACTACATGCAGCCCGTATCGTTCGCACCAATCAAGAAACCGCTCCATAAGCGAAAAGATCTCTTCACGGTAAACTCCGGGCTTCTCTTCCAGAACAATTTGGTCGAAGCCGAGCCGGATATGATCCATTCCCAGCTCATAGATATAGCGCACATCCTTTTCGGTAATATAACCCCTGAAATGCTCAAAGTCGCCAACGGTCAGCACCAACCGTCTGTCCATCGGAAGACAATTGAACCGTTTATAGTTGGTCAGCCAGCCGCCGATGCCCATACCTCTTTCAAAACCGATAAACCTTTTCATCGCACACGCTCCCTTTTTGTCCATAATTATAGGCCGCTTTATTGGGCTGCGCAATACTTCCGATATAGGTGTTATTGCACAAAAGATAGATTTGTGCTACAATGACTGCGGAGGTGTAAATATGGAATTTTTCATCAGCAGAACGGAAGATGGCGTTGTCCGATACCCGATGCACAAGCACCCTTTTTGCGAGATAATGCTCTATTTTGAAGGGAAAGGATGCCTGAAAACAGAGGGCGGAGACATCCCGTTTGAAGAGAACACCGCCATCATTGTACCAAAAAATATCGCACATGGTTCTGTGTCTGAAAACGGATTCCGGAACATTTCCATAGGCGGACACTTTGAAAATCTGCTGCTGTTTGACACACCCGTTCCGATAAAAGCCACCATTGAAAGCAGAACGCTCGCAAAGCTGGTATATGAAAACCAATACGCCGACAACACGCATCTACTCTTGCTGGTGAATTGCTATATATCCTCTTTAATGCAATCGTTCCACTCGCCTTCACACATGGATACGGTCATAAACGGGATCGTGAATGATATAGCGCAAAACGCCCTCCGCCCCGAGTATGCCGTGACATCCGTGTTAAACAGCTCCGGCTATGCCGAGGATTACATCCGAGAAAAATTCCGGATGCGAACCGGCAAAACGCCCGTAGGCTTTGTCCACCAGGTGCGAATCAATCACGCCTGTATGCTGCTTGAAATCTATGGTAAGGAAATCTCCCTTGCGGAAATATCGGAAAAATGCGGATTTGCAAATCCGATATATTTTTCCCGCATTTTCAAGAGGATAAAGCAGGTAAGCCCTTCGGAGTATATCAAGCGGCTGAACAACACAGAAGCCCCCAAATCGCTGCCATTTTAGGGGGCGTTCCGTCCGCATCAAGCCACACCAAACGAGCCTTTGTCGCTTCCCTCGGCCGTATGTCCAGAGCAGAATCCGCAGCATCGATCGCAAGACCTTATTATTGGCCGCCACCCCATCTTCGAGGGCGCACGGTACAAGCTTCAACTTCTGTACATCTATGCGTGCGCCCGGAATTGTCCCGGCGTCAGACCGGTGCACCGCTTAAAGCGGCGGGTAAAATAGCTCTGGTCGGCGAAACCGCATTCCTGCGCGATCTGCGCCAGGGTCATCTCCCGGTCAGCCAGCAGACATCGGGCATGGTCGATCCGCACCTGCTCCACATATGCCGTGGGACTGATGCCGGTCACCCGGCGGAACACATGGCAGAAACGGCTGTCACTCAGCCCGGCAATCGCCGCCAGCCGGCCGATGCTCAGCTCCTCTGCCGGGTGCCCGGCCACATACTGCAGCACCGTATCGATCACCCGTACCGAGGCATTATAGCCTATCCGCTGGCGGTCCGACAGATTATCTGCCACATAAGTGCTGAGCAGCACAAACAGCAGCTCATTGATCAGCCCGGCGCACAAAAACTCGGCAAAGGCCGGTGCCTGCAGTGCCTGCCGGATGCGGTCGAAAAGACCGTCCAGCCGCTCATCCCCGGCAATATGCCGGCAGAACAGGACCCCCTGATACTCCCCCAGCATCTCCGGGGCAATGGTGATGCAGCAAACGCTGGAACGGCCGAAATCGCAGCACTCGTGCACCTCGGTGGAATTGGCCACGATCAGCTCCCGGCCCCTGACCGGGATCACACTGTCCCGGCAGCGGTATTCGCACCCCTCGGTTGTATAAAAATACATCAGCTCGATGGCCGAATGCCAGTGCGGCGGCATCCGCAGCGGATGGTTTGAGCACTGCACACGGAACGGAAAATGCTGGCTATACACATGCCGCTCCTCATATCCAATGGTCTTCATATACACCCTCCACCAAAAAAGTCAGCAGAATAATCCAATGGCGCAGCGTGAAAATCATAGATTTTTCAGCCTGTCACCGATATAATCGTAGCATACCCATCACATGATGTCAACAAAATTGAAAGGGTGGATTTTTATGCGAAACATTCGGGATTACGGCGCCATTGGGGACGGCGTTACGCTGGACACCGCTGCAATCCAGCGGGCAATTGACGACGGCGGCATGGTCTATATACCGGCCGGCGATTATCTGATCGGTACGCTGTATCTGAAAAGCAACGGTGGCCTGCATCTGGCGCCGGGCGCTGTGCTGCACGCCAGCCACAACCGGGAGGATTACAATGCCGATGACTACTGCGCACAAAACCGCGTGTTCTCCAGCGAATGGGTCACCGGCGCACACCTGATCTCCGCCGTGGAGCAGGAAAACATCACCATCGAGGGCTACGGCACCATTGACGGCGACGGCCGCCACTGGGTGAACGAGGAGCACGACTGGACGCCGGATGAGACACGCCCGGCGCAGATGATCTTCCTGTGCGAATGCAAGGGCGTGCGTGTGACCGGCGTGCACCTGCAGAACGGCTCCTACTGGCACCTGTTCCTCCATGGCTGCTGCGATGCAGTCATTCAGGGACTGACCATCCGCGGCGACCGGCCGCGCTGGACGAATGACGGCATTGACATCGACTGCTGCTGCAATGTGCGGATCAGTGACTGCCTGGTCGATGTAGGCGATGACGCCCTGACGCTGCGCGCCTTCGGCGAACCGCTGCTGCACCGGGAGGCGGTGTGCGAAAATGTGGTGGTGACCAACTGCGTACTGCGCGCCGGCAAGGACTATGGCATCCGCGTCGGTGTCGGCAATGGCGTTGTCCGCAACTGCACCCTCAGCAACCTGGATATCGAGGCCCCGAACTGCGGCGGTCTGGGCATCATGGGGCGCTGGGCCGACCACGCCAGGATCATCACCTCCGTCGAGAACATCCACTGCACCGGGCTGACCATCCGCGCCAAGCGCCCGCTGGAATTCATAGTGGCACACGGCGTAAAGCCGCTGCCGGAGGACTGCTTTGTGCGGGATCTCGTTTGCAGCGGGCTGATGCTGTTCCCCAATGAGAGCATGCCGTTCTTCGGCCTGCCCGGCTCCCCGCTCAGCGGTGTACGGGTATCCGATGTGACGGTCAAGCTGCCGCCGGACTTTCCCGCCGACTGGAAGGTGTTCCTCATCCGCAACGGCCAGGATATCCGCATCGACGGGCTGAGCCTGATCAACGGCGCCGGCCGCGATGAGGCCACCTGCGCCGAGATCACCGACAGCCAAGATATCCGGATCAACCGACAGCGGCAGGCATAAAATTCCCCACACAGACGACCGGCGGTGCACGCTTGAGGTGTGCGCCGCCGGTCTTTTTTGCCGCTGCTTTTCTGCCGGGAAAACGGTTGACATTTCTCCTCCCCCTCCGTATAATGGGAGGGAACCGAAAGGAGTAGGTCTCTTCATGTTTTATTACGAAATGCACCAGCACACGGCCGGCTGCAGTGCCTGCGGCATAGATGATCCGGTCAGCACCGTGCTCGGGTTGAAAAAAGCCGGTTTTTCCGGCATGGTTCTCACCAATCACTTTTTCCACGGTAATACCGGCATCCGCCGCAGCCTGCCCTGGGAGGCGTTTGTCGGCGCCTACGAGGAGGCGTACCTTACCGCCAAGGCAGAGGGGGATCGGCTGGATTTCGATGTGCTTTTCGGCCTGGAGGAGGGACTCGGCGACGGCAAGGAGGTTCTGCTCTACGGTATCACGCCGGCGCTGCTGTATGCCCACCCGGAGTGGCCGCAGGCCACCCTGCCCCGGCTGAGCGCCATTGTGCGCGCCGCCGGCGGGCTGGTGTTTCAGGCACATCCCTTCCGGGTGCGCGATTACATCCCCCGCCCCTGGGAAAAGCTGCCCGCCGAGCAGCTGGATGGCATTGAGGTCTTTAACGCCTGCAACGGTGAGCTGGAGAACCTGCGCGCACAGCAGCTGGCGCAGCAAACCGGGCTGCGCCCCTGCGCCGGCTCCGATGCCCACACAGCGGATTTCCCTGCCCGCGCGGGCATTGCCTGCACCCGGCGTGTGCGGGATGAGGCACAGCTGGCCGCCGTGCTGCGTAACCGGGAATATTCCCTATATATCCAGGGGGAGGTTGTGGCGCTATGACGACCCTGCTTTTGCTGGTCATCTATCTGGCCTTCATCAGCCTCGGCCTGCCGGATTCCCTGCTTGGCTCCGCCTGGCCGGTGATGCAGCAGCAGATGAGCGTACCGCTCTCCTACGCCGGGCTTATCTCCATGATCATCTCCGGCGGCACCATCTGCTCCAGCCTGCTTTCCGACCGGCTGACACGGCGCTTCGGCGTGCGCACCGTAACGACCGTCAGTGTATTCCTGACCGCTGCCGCCATGTTCGGGTTTTCCACCGTCACCGCCTTTTGGCAGCTTTGCCTGTGGGCAGTACCCTACGGCCTCGGCGCCGGCGCCATTGATGCCGCACTGAACAACTATGTGGCTCTGCATTACACCGCCCGCCACATGAGCTGGCTGCACTGTTTCTGGGGGGTGGGCACCGTATGCAGCCCCTACATCATGAGCCGCGCACTGGCCACGGCCGGCTGGCAGTCCGGCTACCGCGCGGTGGCGGCAATACAGCTGCTCATTACACTGCTGCTTTTGCTGTCCACTCCCCTGTGGCGGCGCATGGGACAGGCCGCCTCACAGGCGGCAGACAGTGCACCGGCCGGCCTGCGCCGCAGCCTGCGCATCTGCGGGGTTCCGCAGCTGCTATGCGGCTTTTTCGCCTACTGCGCAGCGGAATCCACCGTAATGCTGTGGGCCAGCAGCTACCTTGTGCGTGCCCGCGGCGTAGACGCCAGGCTGGCCGCCGCCTTTGCCTCACTGTTTTTCATCGGCATCACCGTTGGCCGCTTTTTGGCCGGCCTCGTCTCCGAACGACTCGGCGACCGCCGCCTGATCCTGATCGGTACCGGCATCATGCTGCTGGGCATCCTGTGCATTGCGCTGCCCATCCCTATCAACACGCTGGCACTGGCCGGCTTTGTGGTGTTCGGCTTCGGCTGCGCTCCGATTTACCCCTCCATCATCCACGCCACGCCGGGCAATTTCGGCGCAGAAAATTCGCAAAGCATCATCGGCATCCAGATGGCCAGTGCCTATGTTGGCTCCACTTTTATGCCGCCGGTTTTTGGCCTGCTGGCCAATTATGTCTCCATCCGGCTGCTGCCGCTGTACCTACTGGCATTTACGCTTCTGATGGTGTGTATGCTGGAACGCGTACACCGGCTGGTGCGAAACCCCCGCTGAGATTGCTGCAGAAAAGCGCCCCTATCGGTGTCGTCCGACACCGATAGGGGCGCTTATATTATTCTGCCCGGTCCCTATACCGCCCCATTTTGCACTGCACACTGCGCAGGCCGGTGCGGGTGATCCCCAGCCGCATATCCATTTCCCGGGCCGCGTTTTCGTATGTACCGCCGGTATGATGCACCAGCAGATAGTCCGCCTCCCGGATCTTTCCGGCAGCCTGTATGCAAAAGCTTCTCACCGGGGCAGCGAGGCTGAATACCCAGATTGGTGCGCAGATGGTCACATGTTCGTATGCCGCCAGATTGATGTCGACAGGCTCAATCGGCATCGCCCACCGGTGCATCCCATAGCGCCCGCACCACCAAAAGCCGGGCGTTCCCGCTGTCCGCTCCGTCGCCCGGATCTCATAAACCGCCGCCCCCGTGCGGTTCGCCTGTTCATACGCCAGCTTCCGCACATAGCCCATGCGCGAAAAGAACACCACCAGCCGTTCCGGCCGCCTGCCGATGTTCGGGTAATCCGCCGCATCCACGCAGAAGCTTTCCTGCCGGGCGAACACCCATGCCGCATATCCGGTTGCCGCCTGGCACAGGCCGAAGATGAAATAGCTCGTAGACATAAAATTGCACGGAAACATATAAAACTGGATGCCGATCCACAGCATCAGCGTTACCCCGAAAATGCCACCGCACACCACGCCGGCGCGTTTTTTCGCCAGCAGCAGCCCCGCGGCCGTCAGATTGGTCAGCCCATTGACGATCAGCAGCGCCACCCCCGAAAAGGTGAAATTCTGAAACAGGACATTGGCAAACGGCAGCACCTGAAAATACGGCAGCATCGCATCCATTCCCATGGCCCGGCCGCTTGGGTCAAGCAGCATGCCTGCCGCACCGGCCACGGCGCCGAGACCGATAAACCATGTCCAGAAAAGCAATATGCCGCGGGCAGTGCGATAGCGTGAATGTGTTTGCATACTTTACGGCTCCTTTGTGTTATCGGAAAAACCGACCTTCCGGAATTCACCCGACAGGGCACTCCATTTGGACAGTATACTCCGCTACGCAGGCAGTTGTCAAGTCATCTCCCGCCGGTGACGGCCTCCGTGAAAAAAGCCTTGTCCAGCGTACTCTCCACCACCTGGGCATGGTTAGACAAAGCCGTCGAGGTACAACGGTTTTTCGGCTAAACAGCGTCCTTATCGGATTTGTTGCCCCTCGTCGGTCGGGACGCCGCGCGGCGAAAAGGACGCTGTTTCCCGAAAATCTTCGACTTGAATCGGGAGGATTTTTTCGTTTTGGGGTAAAAAATAAAAGCCCGTTAAACGGGCTTTTAAGCGGGATTAAATAGGGATTAAATTGGCGTTTAATCAGCTTGCTCTTTTGGCTCAAAGCGGATGCCGTTATCACCTGGGAACGGGGTATCGTGGTTGTCACTATAAATCAATTCCCGCGGTATCCTATCAGGAAATGCGTCGCAACAAGCATCGCCCCGATAGTGTTTGCAAAAATTACAGAAGTGCATTTCGTAGGATGATGTCTCCGCAAAACACCGCGCAAGGAATTTATCATGATCAGACAGCTCCCCATAACGCGCTAACCGTTCTTGTGTTGGCAGTTTGACAAATTCCTTAAAGGTAAGCATTTTTACATTTCCTCCAAATAGATTGTGTTGCCTTCGCGTTTCTTGATCAGAAAGCGAGTGCCTCTCCTAAAAATAATTTCCATCTCTAACGGATTGTACTTTCTCATATCTCTACCGTGTTTGGACCGGATGATAAACTGGTATTCCATGGACGGGTCATACGGTTCGTCGGATGATGCAGATGTGTATGCATAATACATAACGATATTGGAAGTCTGAAGCTCCTTCTCAAACGCCTCTACATCATCCAAAAACCTTGCACTGACAGATCGGTACACCGTGCCGGTGTATTCCGGAAGCTTATCCAGCGCCGTATCAATACGGCGCACCAGTGCGCTGCGCAAAATGGCATTTTGATAAGTCATTGTTTAGACAAAGCAGCCATTGTCGCTGTTGGTAAAATTGGTACACTTGAATTGCTCCCGAAGTGCTGGAGGATCACTCTTTAAGCTTGGTGACCCATTCTTCGATGCTGGCGAATTCATCCGGATTATAGCCGGGGGCTACTTCCCCGGGATGGCGTTTCATGTATTCCTTCCGCAGCCTTTGTGCTTCTTCGCTAATAGCGAATTTGTACTCATCCGGGGAAATGATCATATAATAACCTCCTCAAAAAGTTTAAGATACGCTGCATACAGTGAGGAGAAATGCTCCAAGTACATTCTATTCTTCTTCGGAGCAGATTGCAAGAAGTTTTTATATTCTTTCCTGGCGGCGTTATCGCCATCGTTCCCTGCTCCACTGCAAAAATCACACAAACAGTGTTGCCCATGCGATGGAAAGGAAAAGAGGCACATGC
>DJRT01000006.1:0-10910 GCA_002437905.1 Ruminococcaceae bacterium UBA6353
TTCTCGGCCTGCGGCTCAAGTCGGAGTTCGCATCTGTGTTCGCTGCGGATGAGTAACACGCCACGGTGATGCTCGGTGACGCTCTCTTCATAAAACCCTTTATAGTGTGGTATTCGGTATATCACTCTTAAAGAGAGTTTTATTTATCGACCGTCACGACCTTCACCGCACACGGATGACAAATTCTGCGCCATTGACCCGGGGCGGCTCAAATCTCCGAGGTCTTGACCATTGGGCAACGGCCCGGGGTCTTACGCACAAAAACGGCGAAATCAAAAGGGTAATTAACACTTACCCAAAAACATCTATCGAGGAGGAAAATACACATGAGAAACTACACTTTTTACAATTACAAAGGCGGTAAAACGCTGTTCCCGAAAAACGACTGGTTGACCGAGGAGTACTTGGCGGAGCACGAAAAGATCTTCATGACGGAATATCTGGCGAAGGACGAGCGGAGAAAGATATATCACCGTTATCGCCTCCGCACCTGTGACCCGGCCCGCTTCACGGATACCCTGGAATACGACCTCAAATGCCCTCATTGCAACGGCGATCTGCGCCTTTGCGGGCTGCCGCTCGATGCCACCACTCACGGTCTGTACAAATGCAGACACTGCGATGAAGCAACCGAAAGGAGATAAAAACAATGAAAACGATCAACGAGATCAGAAATATTACGGCCACGCAGGAATACGATAAACATTTCTGGAATGCCATGCGACTTAAACCCGACAGTGAGATGGCTATGCGTGATGCGATGGACAGCGTCACCGGGACATACTTTGCTCCGACCGCCGGAGAAGCCGACCTTCGTAAGGTGGTCGTCCGGGAAAGCATCATTCGTCCACTCGCAACGAACCTGAAGAAGTACCGGGGCGGGGCGGTGATCTGGGCGGCTGATTCCCATGATTACGCATCTTTCGTCCCGGAGGGCGCACCCATCCCGGGCTTTGATGTCGAGGAGGATTTTACCCGTATCCGTGTCGGCAGTCACAAAATCGCCTGCCTGCTCAAACTGAGCGAGGAGTTTGCTCTTGATGCGGACTTTGACCTCAAAAAATACATTTCCGAGCGCATGGGTAAGTCTTTCGCATATGCGGAGGACAAAGCATTCATCGGCGGCAGCGGCGTAAACGAGCCGTTTGGGCTGCTCCATGATACCGAAGGGGCAGAAATAGGAACTGCGGTATCTGCGCTGACCTATGATGCCGTCATTGACTTGTTCTTCTCTGTGAAGCCGGAGTTTCGCACCCATGCTGCTTGGCTGATGAATGATCGCACTGCTGCGGCACTTCGGAAGTTGAAAGACGATTCGGGCAACTATCTTTGGAACAGCAGCACGGATACCATCCTCGGTAAACCGATCCGCATCTGCAATGAACTTCCGGACATTGCCGCCGGAGCAAAGCCTGTACTATTCGGTGACCTCCGGTACTACTGGATCGTAGACCGCTCTCCCGTCAGCATGAAAGCACTGAAGGAGCGCTTCGCCATGAGCGGTCGTGTGGGATATGTTGCGTTCGAGTTGCTTGATGCCCGACTCGTGCGCAGGGATGCCGTAAAAGCGATCGCCGTTATTGAAGAAAGCGTGTGATCCTATGAGCGCAACGGTCGGCACATATGAAGGCAGACCCTGCACCGTTTCGGAAATGGCCGTGGGCAATACCCTGTTCACGGTCATCTCCGTACAAAGCGATTCTGCAAGGGAAACTGCTTTTGAAAAAGTCAAAAAACTGATCCTGGGCAACTGCACATCAGCTCCGGAAAAGTTATCTCAAAATTCAAATAAACATTGAAGAAATGACTTGCTTTTTCTGCGACAGTACGGGAATATGTAGTACCGCTTGAAGACGGTCGGAAAGGAGAATTTTTATGAATATGAATATCAGCGTTCCCAAAACAAACAGACCGTCTTTTTCTGTCGCAGGAGACAAGGTCACCGCTCTTTACTGCAGACTGTCCCGTGACGATGATCTACAGGGCGAAAGCAACAGCATCGTGAACCAGAAAGCTATCCTGAAAAAATATGCCGACGATCACGGATTCACCAACACGGCTTATTTTGTAGACGATGGTTACAGCGGAACAAATTTTGACCGTCCTGACTGGCAACGCCTGCTCGGTATGATCGACGAAGGGCGTATCGGCACCATTATCGTGAAAGATATGAGCCGATTGGGAAGGGACTATCTTCAGGTAGGTATGTACACGGAGATGGTGTTCCCGAACAACGATATCCGCTTCATCGCCATCAATAACGGTGTAGACAGTGCAAATCAGATGGACAACGACATGACGCCGTTCATTAACATTTTCAACGAGTTCTATGCCAAAGACACCAGCAAGAAAGTTAAGGCTGTGTTCCGTGCTAAAGGAAATTCCGGCAAACCGCTGACTACCAATCCGCCTTACGGCTATCTGAAAGACCCCAATGACAAACACCGTTGGATCATAGACCCGGAGGCAGCTCCGGTAGTACGGGAGATGTTTAAAATGTGCGTTGCCGGAAAAGGTCCTTCGCAGATCTCGAAAGAACTGATGCGCCGTGGCATTCCGACGCCCTCCGAACATATGCATACGCTTGGGATCAAGACACCCGCAAAGCAGTCGGAACAGCCCGGCTTCTGGCAGCAACGCACCATAGCCGATTTGCTGATGAAGCCCGAATACTTGGGCCATACGGTCAATTTCCGCACAAGAAGGAAGTCCTTCAAGTGCAAAAAGACCGTGTGGAACGATCCTTCCGAATGGTCGATCTTTGAGAACACCCACGAACCGATCATCGATCAGGAGACATTCGATATCGTCCAGCGTATTCGGGACGGGCGCAGGAGACTTACTCCGATCGGTGAGATGCCGATACTATCCGGAATGCTGTTCTGCGCCGACTGTGGAGCCAAACTGTACCAAGTCAGATCGAGGGGCTGGAAACACGAGCAGGAGTACTTCACCTGTGCATCCTACCGAAAGGGGCAAGGGCTGTGTTCTCCCCACCAAATCCACAATGTCCAGGTGGAAGAGATCCTACTTCGGCAATTAAAGAGCATTACGGCTTATGCACGTTCCCATGAAACGGAATTTGTAGAACTGGTCACGAAGCAGAACGAAAAGAAGCTCAATCGCCTAATGCGTAGCAGCAACAAAGAGCTTGTTCAGGCGAAAGAGCGCATCAAGAAGCTGGATAGTATCATGCAGCGGCTCTACGAGGATAACATCGACGGAAAAATATCCGATGACCGTTTTTCCCGAATGTCTGCAACCTACGAAACCGAGCAAAAGCAATTGGAAACAAGAGCCTCCGAATTGGAGGCTGCCATTGCGGAGGCTCGGGAGCAACGCCTGAATGTTGATTCCTTCCTGGGAATGGTGCGCCGGTACACGGACATTACTGAACTCACAGCAGAGATTATCCGTTCTTTCGTGGAGAAGATCGAGGTGAAGAAACCGGAGAAAGTCCCCGGCACACGGACAAAAAAGCAGACCTTGGTCATCTGGTGGAACTTCATCGGCGTGGTCGATATCCCGCAACAAGAGCAAAAAGAAACGGCATAGCCTACATGATCGTAAGCTATGCCGTATCCTTTTTGAGTATCCTTCGTCCTTAAGTGAATGCGGACTTCTCCGCGCGTCCGTTTTTTATTCCATAGTCTCCAGCTGCCCGGCCAGCCGCAACCATTCGGTGGCATCGCCGCCGGCGCGGGCGATGCCGGCGGCCCGGCGGCGCAGATGTGCCGCCATGCGCTGGCGGTACGGCCTTCCCTCCTGTACCGAAAACGCCCCCGCATAGATCGGCAGCGCATCCGCGGGCGGCGGTGCCTGCGTATAGACAGCCGTCATCACCGGGTATAGGTGGGCACCATCCGTCACCAGCCGTTCGGCCAGCAGGGAAAACCCGTTTTCCAGCAGAAAGCGGCGCAGCTCCTCCGCGCGGGACATGGGCTGCAGCACCAGCCGCACCGCCTTATCCTGCACAAGCGGCGCCGCAGCCAGAATGGCCGCAATGGTCTCCCCGCCCATACCGGCAATGGCGATATCCTCCGCCTCGCCCGGCTGAATGGTAGAAAGGCCATCGCCCAGCCGCAGGGAAATGCGGTCGGACAGGCCGGCCGCCTCCACTGTGCGGCGGGCCGACTCCAGCGGCCCCGGACGCAGATCGGAGGCAATGGCCGAGGGGCAGACCCCCGCCTCCACCAGCCACACCGGCAGGTAGGCATGATCCGTGCCGATATCCGCCAGCCGGCTGCCCGGCCGGATGCAGGCGGCCACCATCGCCAGGCGCGCATCCAATGTCATGGTTTTTCTTCCCCCCAAGAGTTTTCTGCCGAAAAAACGCCCCGCCGGCGGCGGGGCGTTTTACCTGCTTTGGCTCAGTTGCCGAAGTGCTTATTCAGCTTCTCCACCAGCTCATCGGCGCTGACGCCGTGCACCTCGCAGGCCTGTGCCAGCGACTCGCCGCGGGCAGAAGGGCAGCCGAGGCAGTGCATCCCCATCTCCAGGAAATAGGGCGCCGTCGTGCGGTCAGCATCCAAAATCTCACCAATCAGGGTATCCTTCGTTACGATCATTGTAAAAACCACCTTTCTTTCGGTCTATTGGTATTATACACACTTTTTGCAGAAATAGCAAGGGCTTATATCACGCGTTTTTCTCCACACCGAGGGTGATCTCCTCGCCATTGACATTCCATGTCTTCTGGTAGCCGGCCAGCGTACCGGTGTGCAGCGCCGTCGCCATCACATCCGACAGCATGCTGTCGGCGTTCTTTTCCATCAGCTTCTGCAGCTTCTCGTTGCCGTCGGCATAGACCGTGATGGTATCCATCACCTCAAAGCCGGCCTCCTTGCGCATGGTCTGCAGCTTGCTGACCAGCTCCCGCACAAAGCCTTCCTCCACCAGCTCCGGGGTCAGCGTGGTGTCGATCGCCACGGTGATGCCGTGGTCACTGACCGTATAGTAGCCCGGTGTCTGCGTAGTCTCAATGAGCAGATCCTCCGGATACAGCGATACCGTGCCGCTCGGCAGTGCCAGCTCCAGCACCCCGTTCGCATCCAGCTGCGCCTTGGCGGCATTGCCGTCCAGCGCAGCCAGAGCCTCGCGGATCTCCCCCAGCTGCCGGCCGAATTTGGGACCAACGGTCTTTAGCTGCGGCTTGAAGGCATAGCTCATAAAGGCGCCGGCATCCCGGATCAGCTCCACCGATTTGATATTCAGCTCCTCGGCGATGATGGCGGTGAAATACGCGTCCAGATCGTCCGCCACCTGCACATACATTTTGCGCAGCGGCTGGCGGTTCTTGCAGTTGGCGCCATTGCGGGCGGCGCGCCCCAGCACCACGATCTCCACCACATCCTCCATGCGCTGCTCCAGCGCGGTGTCGATCAGGCTGTCATCCGCCTGCGGAAAATCGCACAGATGGACGCTCATCGGCGCCGAGGGATCGTCGCTGCACACCAGGTTGCGGTAGATATCCTCCGCCATGAACGGGATCATGGGGGCAGCCAGCTTGCAGACCGTCACCAGGGCGGTATACAGGGTCATGTAGGCATTGATCTTATCCTGCGGCATCCCCTTGCCCCAGAAGCGCTCACGGCTGCGGCGCACATACCAGTTGCTCAGCTCATCCACAAAGCCCTCCAGCACCCGTGTCGTCTCCGGGATCCGGTAGGCAGCCAGATTTTCGTCCACCGCCTTGATGGTGCTGTTCAGCTTGGACAGCAGCCATTTATCCATCACGGAGAGCTTGTCGTACTCCAGCGTGTACTTCTGGGAGGAAAAGCCGTCGATATTGGCATACAGCACAAAGAAAGCATAGGTATTCCACAGGGTGCCGAGGAATTTGCGCTGGCACTCCTGCACCGCCTTGCCATGGAAGCGGTTGGGCAGCCACGGCGCAGAGTTGGAGTAGAAATACCACCGGATAGCATCGGCGCCATAGGTCTGCAGCGCCTCGATGGGATCCACGGCGTTCCCCTTGGACTTGGACATCTTCTGGCCATTGGCATCCTGCACATGCCCCAGCACCAGCACATTCTTGAACGGGGCGCAATTGAACAGCAGAGTGGAAATGGCCATCAGCGAATAGAACCAGCCGCGGGTCTGATCCACGCCCTCGCAGATAAAGTCCGCCGGGAACTGCTGCTTGAACAGCTCCTGGTTCTCGAAGGGATAGTGGTGCTGCGCAAAGGGCATGGAGCCGGAATCGAACCAGCAGTCGATCACCTCCGGCACACGGTGCATCTCGCCGCCGCACTGCGGGCAGCGGATGGTCACCGCATCAATAAAGGGACGGTGCAGCTCGATATCTGCCGGGCAATTATCCGACAGGCTGCGCAGCTCCTCGATGCTGCCAACCGCGTGCATATGCCCGCAGGAGCACTGCCAGATATTCAGCGGCGTGCCCCAATAGCGGTTGCGGCTGATGCCCCAGTCCTGCACATTGGCCAGCCAGTCGCCGAAACGACCCTTGCCGATGCTTTCCGGGATCCAGTTGACGGTATTGTTGTTGCGGATCAGATCATCCCGCACCGCCGTCATTTTGATAAACCAGGATTCCCGTGCATAATACAGCAGGGGGGTATCACAGCGCCAGCAGAAGGGATAATCGTGCTCAAATTTCGGCGCAGCAAACAGCTGGCCGCGCTTGTCCAGATCCTCCAGCACCAGCGGATCGGCCTTTTTGACAAACAGGCCGGCAAAGGGGGTCTCGGCGGTCATATTGCCCTTGCCGTCCACAAACTGGACAAAGGGCAGGTCATACCGGCGGCCAACCTGTGCATCGTCCTCGCCGAAGGCCGGCGCGATATGCACGATGCCGGTACCATCGCTCATGGTCACATAGTCGGCACAGGTGACATAGAAGCCCTTCTTATGCTGCTTATCCGCCAGCACCCTGGCACAGTCGTACAGCGGCTCGTATTCCTTGTGCTCCAGCTGCTTACCGGTGAAGCGGCCGGTCACCTCATAGGCCGGCTGGCCGTCCTTGGCCAGGCCACCCAGCACCTTATCCAGCAGCGCCTCGGCCATATAATAGGTATAGCCGTCGGCCGCCTTTACGCGGCAGTATGGCTCATCCGGGTTCACGCACAGCGCCACATTGGAGGGCAGCGTCCAGGGGGTCGTCGTCCAGGCCAGGAAATAGGCGTCCTCGCCTGCCACCTTGAACCGCACGATCGCCGAGCGCTCCTTGACGCTCTTATATCCCTGTGCCACCTCATGGCTGGAAAGCGGCGTGCCGCAGCGGGGGCAATAGGGCACGATCTTGAAGCCCTTGTACAGCAGCCCTTTGTCCCAGATCTGCTTGAGCGCCCACCACTCAGACTCGATATAGTCATTGTGATAGGTCACATACGGGTTTTCCATATCCGCCCAGAAGCCGACGATATCGGAGAAATTCTCCCACATCCCTTTGTACTTCCACACGCTTTCCTTGCACTTCTGGATAAACGGCTCCAGGCCATACTTTTCGATCTGATCCTTGCCGTCCAGGCCGAGGGATTTCTCCACCTCCAGCTCCACCGGCAGACCGTGGGTATCCCAGCCGGCCTTGCGGGGCACCAGCTGCCCCTTCATGGCATGGTAGCGCGGGATCATATCCTTGATCACGCGGGTCAGCACATGGCCGATGTGCGGTTTGCCATTGGCGGTGGGAGGACCGTCGTAGAAGGTATAGGTCTCCCCCTGCCTGCGCCCGTCCATGCTCCTGCGGAAAACCTCGTTATCCGTCCAGAACTGCAGCACGCCGCGCTCACGCTCAACAAAATCCATGTTGGTCGGTACTTTCTGATACATGACACTGCCTCCTGTGAAAAAAATAAAAGCCCCCGTCCCCCGGAAAGGGACGAAGACCATTGCTTCGCTATACCACCCTATGCTCCTGTCAGCGTACCAACATACGCCCTCCTGCTAACGGGGGAAACCGGCTGCGTCTACTGGGCGCCGGCGGGCGGCACCGTTGGGGCAGCAACTCCGGAGGGATCTTCCCGTGCGGTGATCTGTACCGGGCTTGCACCATCCCCGGCTCGCTGCGGCAGCCATCCGCACGCTACTGTCTCCATCTGCGTTTTTTCCATCATACCCCCAAGCCGGAGAAAAGTCAAGAGGAAAAGCAGAAATTTTCCGGCGAGGGGCTATTCCGGCTGCACCGCACCCGATTTTCGCCCCCGGTACGGCTGCATTGAAAGCATCCCGCGTCTCCCCCGGAGGCTACAGCCTCCGGGGGACGGCTTTATTACAGCAGGATCGGCAGATCCTTGACCCGCGGCAGTTCTTTCAGATACTTTTGCAGCATTTCCGGGCGGTAGCCGTTCTGCCGGATGATCTCCCGGTAGAAATAGGCGCTGGGCTTGGGGGTACGCTTGAAGCCGTGCTCCCGATCCACCTCCACCAGGCCGAATTTCGGGATATAGGTCCACCACTCGTAATTATCCAGCAGCGACCAGTAGAGATACCCCCGCACATCTACATGCGCCCGGATCGCCTCGTTGAGCGCACACAGGTATTCCACCAGATACACCAGCCGGAAAGCATCATCCTCGCAGGAGCAGCCGTTTTCCGTGATATATACCGGCTTATCCGTCAGGCGCGTCAGGTTGTGGAACATACACTCCGGATAGAATTCATCCAAATAGAAATTCATCGGCAGCATACGCGTCTCGGTAAAGGGGTAGCGCGGCGAGGAAAAATTCGCCCGCCGGGCATCCACCATCTCCCGGGTATACAGATTGACCGACCAATAATCCACAGTGTCCTTCAGATCCCGGTCAAAGGCGCCGTCACGGCCGGGCAGCACCAGCTCACCGGTCCGCATGGCGTGGAAGAAGAATTCGTGATCAACCACATCCTTGTACTGCTGCACCGCGCGGTCAAACACATCATTCTGCCGCTTACCGTAATACTGCACCAGCGCGTGGGCGGAGCTGACCGGCTTATCGGAATACTGCTTGATCAGGTGATACCCAAGGGCATGATAGAATACACAGTAGTATTTATAGGTCAGGCGCTCCTCGCTCAAGCCCAGGTTAAATTCGTTCATCACATTCCAGAAATCCACATAGGGGCTGATCTTCGGCAGGATATACTGCAGATACCGCTCAAAATACCGCCGGTTTTCCAGCGTGTGGAAATCGCCCTTGTCCGCAAACCATTTTGGCACAGAGAAATGCACCAGCGTGACAAAGGTTTTGATTCCCTTTTCCTTCAGCAGTGCCAGCTCCCGCACATAGTGGTCGGCTGCCTCCTCCGAAAACTCGCCCTCATGCGGCTCAATGCGCGCCCATTCCACGCCCATGCGGAAGGCCTGGTGCTCCAGCTCGGAGAGGAGCGCCACATCCTCCTCCACCATATTGTAGTGGTTGCAGGCAGTGCCGGACGGCTCCCCCGGACGGCCGGCACGCGCGGACTCCTGCTCCCGGAACCAGCTGTCAGAATAGATATTATTTCCCTCGATCTGGTGGGCAGCCGTAGAGCTGCCCCACAGAAAGCCCTCCGGAAAATCAAAGCCCTTAATGCTAAATACATCCGTCATTGCGGTTTTCCTCCATACAGTGTGTTTTTGGTGCCTCTATACTACCACACCGGCCGCCGCGGGCAAAGAAAAGGATCGCGTGACGATCGTCCCGGTATTTTTTGCCCCCGCCGGCGGGCAGGCAATTTACTTTTTCCTGCCAGTGTGGTACAATACGGCCAAAGAACCAAAACCGGCAAAGGAGGAAAACGCCGTGGCCTTATACATTCTGGATGATCCCGGTCTTTCGGTGCAGCTGCCCGCCAAAACGCGCACCGAGATCGGCGCGCTACGGGCGCTGAACCGCCACCGCATCCCCACGCGGCCGGTCGGGCTGGCCGATATCGACACTCTCGCCGAGGATCCGCAGGCCGTGCTGCTGCTCCCGCAGCTCCATGCGGCACCGGAGACGGTTATCCGCCGCTGTGAGCAGCAGGCCATTCCGGTCATCGTTCTGCACACACCGGGCAGCAGCTTTCCCGCGCTGCATTTCAGCAGCGTGTGCGGGCATGCGCACAGCGACGCAGATGCACTGCTGCGCTACTGTGCTGCCGCCGGCCGGCAGCGGCTGGCGCTCTTCGCCTTTAATGCCGTCAGTGCCGTGGATCGCAGCCGGGCACAGGCAATCGCCGACCGGGCAGCCACCCTGCAGCCAGAGGATCTGTTTGCGGCGGTGGATTCGTTCGAAACGAGCTTTGCCCGCTTCTATCCCCACCGGCAGCAATACGACGCCATTCATTTCGCCAATGATTACGCGGCCATCGCCTTCATCGAGGCCATGCAGGCGGCCGATCCGGCCTACCTGGCCGGACACTTCCTGATCGGCGCAGCGGATACACTGCTCTCCCGGCTGTACCACACCACCGTGACCACCATTGCCTACCGCCGCCGGGATCTGCTGCGCGGGGTCGCCACCGTCTACCGCACCCTGCTGCGTGACCGCGGCAGCGTTGTCAGCCTGCAGTACCAGCTGCCGACCGCCATCGCCGTGCGGCAGAGCACGCAGCACTTTCCGCTGCCGCCGGAAGCCGCACCGCTGCCTGGCTCTGGCGGCAGTACGCGCCTGCGCTTTCCGGAACAGGGCTTCTTCTATGAGCAGGACCCGGTGCTTGGACGCATCATGGCCACAGAGGATCAGCTGTGCGCCATGGACCGGACGGAGCTGCAGATCCTGCTGCACTTTCTGCGGGGGGATACCAACCGGCACACCGCCGAGGCCCTGTACATCTCCGACCAGGCGCTGCTCTACCACACCCGGCGGATGTTCCGGCGCACCGGTGTGGCCGACAAACAGGCCTTTATCCGCTTTTTCGCCCGCTATGTCTCGCCGGCGCATCTGGCCGCCTATCTGCACACACACGCCTGTACCGGAATATAAAAAATCCCCTCTAACAGAAAGAACGCC
>DJRT01000006.1:10922-18114 GCA_002437905.1 Ruminococcaceae bacterium UBA6353
GGCGTTCTTTCTGTTAGAGGGGTGTTTTGAGGAGGATAAGTACCCAGTTTTTATGAGGTTCCGGATGCGGCTCCGTCCCCTCCTGAGTACATTGTCAGTATAACAGGGATTTTTGTCGAATGTATGAAAAATTCGTGAATAATCCAAAAGAAAAATATGAATGAAAAAGCCGGCTGAAAAGAAATTTTGCATTTTTTCAAACAAATGTTTGCTTTTTCCGGATAGCTGTGGTATACTGTTTCCAATAACAGGGGCCATTTAACGCCGCTAAAAGCGCACAAGCGTTCGCTTTTGGCCGTTTCAGGCCAGCTGCTCTGCACAAAAAAATTCAGGAGGGGCATACCATGAAACCACTGAACGAGAAACAACAAAAGGTGCTGGAATTTGTCCGGGAGCGTCTGCAGGACGACATTCCGCCCTCGGTGCGGGAGATCTGCGATGCCACCGGCATCAAATCCACCTCCACCGTGCATACCTATCTCAAGCTGCTGGAAAGCGAGGGGTACATCGACCGCCGCAGCGGTTTGAACCGCGCTATCCGTCTGCCCGGCGAAAGTGTTTCACGCGTACCGCTGCTCGGCAAGGTCACGGCCGGCGTGCCGATCCTGGCTGTGGAGGAGGTTGAGGATTATGTGCCCTTCTCCGGCGGCAGCCACTACCAGCCCGGTGAGCTGTTCGCACTGCGGGTATCCGGCACCAGTATGATCAACGCCGGCATCCTGGACCGGGATGTGGTGATCGTGCGCCGCACCAACACCGCGCAGAACGGGGATATCGTGGTAGCGCTGATCGGCGATGAAGCCACCGTCAAGCGTATCTATGTGGAGGAGGACCATATCCGCCTGCAGCCGGAAAATGACGCTTTCGAGCCGATCATTGTCAAGGAAGCCACCGTGCTGGGTAAGGTGATCTCCCTGGTGCGGTATTTCGGATGACCGCGCCGCGTTATCTGATCAGCGCCTGCCTGTGCGGTCGGTGCTGCCGTTACGACGGCGGCGGCTTTGAGCTGCCGACTCTGCGGCAGCTTGCCGAAAACGGGCTGGCGGTTCCTTTCTGCCCGGAATGTGCCGGCGGCCTGCCAACGCCACGCCCACCCTGCGAGATCGTCGACACAGCCGGTGGGCGGCGGGTGCTGACTGCCGATGGCGGCGACTGCACCGCGGAATACCGCCGCGGCGCCATACTGGCGCTGGAGGCATGCCGCCGCTATGGCCTGACCGCGGCCATCCTGAAGGAAAGCAGCCCCAGCTGCGGTGTCACCCGCATATACGACGGCACCCACACCGGGCGGAAGATTTCTGGCCAGGGTATCACCGCCACGCTGCTGCAGGAGAATGGCATCGCCCTGTACACCGAACAGGCGCTGCCGGAGGAGCTGTCCTCCATCGGGCGGTAAGAGCGTGGTTTTTCTGCCCGCAAAAACGCCATAAACACCAGGCGGCGCAGCCGGATCATAAGGATCCGGCTGCGCCGCCCGTTTGTTATTCCGCAATCAGCCGATCGCATATTTTGTGCGATATTTCTCATAGCAATCGTCAAACTGTTCGTTGCCCGATTTCACGCCATTAAGATATTTGTGGGTATCAAAGCTGTTGTGCTCCACCTCAATGACCGCCACCGCCACATTGGAGCAGTGGTCGGATATGCGCTCATAGTTGGTCAGCAGGTCGGACAGGATGAAGCCCATCTCAATGGTGCAGTTGCCGGTGCGCAGACGCTCAATGTGGTTGCCGCGGATGCGGGAGGTCAGGCCGTCGATCACCTGCTCAAGCGGCTCCACCTGCGCGGCCAGCGTGAGGTCGTTTTCGATGTAGGCACGGGATGTCAGCTCCAGGATCTCCTGGATGGCATCGGTCAGCACATGCAGCTCCTTGTGCGCATCCTCGGTAAACTGGATCTCCTTGTCCCGGATCTCCCGCGCCACCTTCATCAGGTTCAGCGCATGGTCGCCAAGGCGCTCAAAATCCCCGATGGCGTGCAGCATTTTGGAAACCACCAGCGAGTCCGCCTGCGACAGCGCCTGGGCGGAAAGCTGCACAAGATAGGTGCTCAGCTTGTCCTCATCGCTGTCCAGCGTTTCCTCATTATCCCGGATGATCGCCACCTGCTTTTCGTCAAAGTGGTGGAAAAGCTCCATAGCCATCAGCACATTCTGCTGTGCCAGCCGGCACATCTTCCCGGTGGCATTGTTGCTCTCCGTCACCGCCACAGAGGGGGATTTGAGCAGGCGCTCATCCAGAAACAGCTCGTTCGACCGCGCGCCGGATTTTTTGTCCGGGATCAACCACTTGATCCCCTTTTCCAGCCACTTGGTGAAGGGCATCAACAGGATCGTGGTGAGGATATTGAACGCGGAGTGCGCCACGGCGATCGACACCGGCGAGGCCGCCGCCTCAAAATACGACCAGCTCACCAGCGAATTGACAATGGAAAACACCGTCAGCCACACCGCCGTACCGATAATCTTGATGCCCACATGGATCACCGCCACCTGCTTTGCCTTGCGGTTGGTGCCAATGCAGGAGATCAGCGAGGTGGCGCAGGTGCCGATGTTGGCGCCCATCACCACCGGGATGATCATGGCGTTTGTCAGGCTGCCGGTCATCGACAGGGCCTGCAGGATACCGATGGTGGCCGCCGAGGACTGGATCACCCCGGTGAACAGCGTACCGATCAGCATCCCCACCAGCGGGATATTGAATTTGGTCAGCATGGCGGCAAAGCCGGGCGAGTCTGCCAGCGGGCTGACCGCATCGGACATCATCTTCATGCCGTAGATCAGCACGGCAAACCCCACAAACACCGTGCCGATGCTCTTTTTGCGGTCATTGTGGGAAAGCATCAGCATCAGAATACCGATCAGCGCCACAATGGGAGAAAAATTCTCCGGCTTGAGCATCTGCAGGCCGATATTGTCGCTCTGGATGCCGGAAAGACTGAGGATCCAGGAGGTGATGGTGGTGCCGATGTTCGCGCCGTAAATGACAAACAGCGTTTGCGACAGCTTCATCAGCCCGGAATTCACCAGACCAACCAGCATCACGGTGGTGGCAGAGGAGGACTGCACCGCAATGGTGATGACCATACCCAGCACCAGGCTGATGAACGGGTTGGCCGTCATCTTTTTCAGCAGCAGCTCCAGCTTGCCGCCGGCCATCTTTTCCAGGCTGCCGGACATCACATTCATACCAAACAGGAAAAAGGTCAGGCCGCCGATCAGGCCGATCACAGAAAACAGCGTCATTCCGATAAACCTCCGTATGTCATCAGCGTTGTGTGGTTTACATCAGGGGCTGCCCATTGATCAGCAGCTTGAAGCTCAGGCCAAGGTATTCGGCCGCCTTGCGGCACATCACCATGCGACCAAGGAAAATTTCAAAATAGTCCATCACCGAGCTGTATTGGGTATCTACGGTCAGCTGCAGGGTGATGGTGGTATGCGTATCGTCGATCACCAGGCGGGACTCCTCCACCGAATAGTTGACCCGGTCGTGAATATCAAAGCTGGCAATATCCTTGTTGCGCACGCGGCTGCGGCGCACATCGGATTTATCCGCCAGGATCAGCGCCGCCGAAACGGGATTGACCGCCACACCGGTGCCCTCATCGTGGTTGCCGATGGCCGTCACAATCACCGCAATGTCCTCGGCTGGCATATCGGTCTTTTCCAGCAGGCAGAAGGCCATGGTAGCGCCGCTCTGGCTGTGCTCCACCCGGTTGACCAGGTTGCCGATATCGTGCAGATACGCCGCCATGCAGACCAGCTCGATTTCGTGAGCGGAATAGCCCATCTCCCGCAGAATATACCCAGCGGTATCGGCCACCCGCCCCACATGGGCGAAGCTGTGCTCGGTAAAGCCCAGCGCCACCAGTGATTGATCCGCCTGCTGGATCAACGCCCGAATAGAGGCATCCTGCCGCAATTGTTCATAGGTCATGACGATACTCCTTTTTTCTCACATGCCGCGGCAATGGCACAATTAACCGCCTGCCGCACCGCCAGCAGCGCGTCGGCTGAGGCCGGGCAGCTGTGGAAGGTCAGCCGGCCGCCAAACAGCCGGTCCAGCTGCGCACACACCGCCTCGCGCCCGGTCAGAGCTTCCAGTGCCTCCAGCGCCCGCATATCCTGCACGCCCTCGGCAAACACCTTCAGGCGGATAGAGGGGAACGCCGCACCGCCGCGGTGGTCAGGATACACAATAAAGGCGCCGCCATTGGTCATATCATACAGCCCCGGAAAGGAGGCCGGATTATCAAAGCCGTGGCTGAGCCTGCTATAAGTATAGTTATAGCCCCATTCCAGAAAGCCGCGGATACCGTAGCGGTACATCTGCATCCCCAGCACCCGGTTGCGGGCAGAGGGCAGACTGATCACCCGGTTGCTCAATCCATTCTGCAGGGAAGCACCGGTATAGTAGCACCACAGATCCTCGCAGCGGCCGAGAAACGGCTCGATGGCCGTAGTGGAAACGATCGGGGTCTGCGTCAGCCCCTGCTGATAATAGGCATAGTCGGACAGGGCATCGCCCACCGTGCAGCCCCGCAGCAGCGGCTCCACCACCGCCCGGGCCGCCGCATAATCCGCCAGGCTATCAGCCGGCGGCTCATCGGAAATATGGAACAGCACCCGCTGCTCCAGCCCCAGCGTGCGCAGGAACGCCCGCAGCGCGGGAATGTACTGCCGCAAAAAGCGCGGGTATTCCCCCTCGGCCGCCGGCGTATCCCAGCCGAACAGGCGCTTTTCCGCCCCGTCCTGCGTGACGACCACCTTCGGCGCATATTTCGCTCCCCACTGGGTGAAGAAGTGGCTGTGCTCAAAGCGGGTAATACCCGCCCCCAGGCACACCCGGATATACCGCTCCATCAGCGAAAAATCAAAGCTGTACTGCCGCTCACCCTGCGTCGTATCGACCCGCACGCCAACCAGCTGCGCCGTAGCCCGCTCCCCTCCCACCAGGGTATCCAGTGGCGGGGTAAAGGCCGGCAGCAGAAAGGTGTTCATCCCGTGCACCGCTGCCACATGGGCATAGCTGTGCAGAATATGGAAGAATTCTTCCCCAAACATCGCCACGCGGTGGCTGTCCGCCATGCAGTCCGCGTGGAACCAGTTGGTGTACCACAGCTTTTGCGGCGGCAGCAGCGCCGGCAGCAGGGTAACCGTGACCGTCTGCTCGGCCAGCAGCGTCTGCCCGCTGCGCGCATAAAAGCGCACCGTGACCGGGTATTCCCCGGCCGGAAGCGCCGCGCCCTCTTCATTGATCGTCAGCCACAGGGACTGCCAGCAGCGGACGGCCGTCAGCAGATGGCGTTCCCCCTGCTCAAACCACAGCGGGCCCTCCGCCTCCATCGGCGGCTGCGGCAGACGCGGACGCAGCACATCGGGGTACAGCCCCGCGCCGGTGCGCTCCTCACCGCCGTCGCTGCCGGCATTCTTTCCCTCCAGCAGCGGCAGATAATCTACCCGGTAGGCGCTGACCGGCAGCGCCGCGTCGATGCGGGTATATACCGGCAGCGGATCTCCGTCATGCCGGAAGGCGATCTGAAAAGACAGCGCCTCATTACGCAGACCGGTCAGGCGGGTATAGTCGCCAGCCGGCGCTGCATCGGGATAAATCTTATGCAAAGAGCTCAGCACCCGGCTTTCCATAGGCCACTCCTTTCCACACACTGCACCGGCTGTCCACGCGTATTGTCCATCTCAGGTGGTTTTTCCACCGTCGGGGGTCTTTGCCGGCAGCCGGCTGCCGCCCAGATTGAGCACCAGCACAGCAACCAGCACCAACAGGATGCCGGCGGCCGCCGCCAGCGACGGCACCTCATGGAAGACCACCAGCCCAAGCAGTGCCGCCATCACTGGCTCCACCGAGGCAATCACCGCCGCCTTGGAGGTCTCCATGCCGGTCAGCGCCGCCGTGTACAGCAGAAACGGCAGCACCGTATTGATCACCGCATAGCACAGCAGCCACAGCAGCAGCCAGCCGCCATCGGCAGCCACAGCCGTGCGGATCTGTGCCGGCTGCAGGAACGGCAGCCCGCCCAGCGTGGCAAAGAGGAAGGTGTACACCGTTACCGTTAGCGAGTGGTAGCCCCGCTGCAGCGCATAGTGGCTGAATATCCCGTACAGGCCGTAGCCCAGCCCGGAACCAAGCCCCAGCAGCAGCACCTGCGGTGTTAATGCCCCGCCGCTGCCCAGCACCCCGCTGACCAGCACGCAGCCGGCCACCGCCAGAGCCAGTGCCACCAGCTTGCGCACCGTAATGCGCTCACCAAACAGGCACAGGCTCAGCAGCATAACAAATACCGGCGAGGTATACATCAGCGTTGCCGCCACCGCCATGCTGGAAAGCTGGATGGTGGAGAAATAGCAGAAATTGAAAAATAGCACACTGACAATGCCGGTGCCAAGGAAGCACCACAGATCCCGCAGCCGGATGCGGAACAGCTGCGGCCGCACACACAGCACCACCAGCGAAAGCAGCAGCGCCGTGACCGCGCTGCGCAGCAGCACAATGGTCATGGCCGTCAGCCCAATGGCGTTCAGGTGCCGCACAAACAGCCCCGCCGTTCCCCACAGGCATCCGGCTGCCACCACCAGCCCGGCGCACAGGCCGGAAGACAGCGGCTTCGTTCTCTCTTCCCGCATCCAATCTCCTCACTTTTCCTTATCCGGGCGCGAAAAGGAGACGGTACGGCAATGGCCACACCGCCTCCCAAACGGATCAAAATGCAATGCGCTCTGCAATATAGGCTTTCAGCTCACTGACAGGCACACGCTCCTGCTGCATGGTATCACGGTCACGCACCGTCACGCAGCCGTCCTGCTCACTGTCAAAATCGTAGGTGATGCAGAACGGCGTGCCGATCTCATCCTCCCGGCGATAGCGCTTGCCGATCGAGCCGGCATCGTCAAAATCAACCATAAAGTCCTTCGCCAGCGCATCATGCACCGCCAGCGCCTTTTCGCTGAGCTTTTTGGACAGGGGGAGCACCGCCGCCTTATACGGCGCCAGCGCCGGATGCAGCCGCAGCACCACACGGGTGTCATTCTTCTCTGCATCCACGATCTCCTCATCATAGGCGTCACACAGCACAGCCAGCACGCTGCGTTCCACGCCAAGGCTCGGCTCCACCACATAGGGAATATAGTGCTCGTTCGTCTCCTGATCAAAATAGGTCAGATCCTTGCCGGAGG
>DJRT01000006.1:18170-18340 GCA_002437905.1 Ruminococcaceae bacterium UBA6353
CCCAGCCGAAGGGGAACAGGAATTCAAAGTCCGTGGTCGCCTTGGAATAGAAGCACAGCTCCTCCGGGTCATGGTCCCGCAGGCGCAGGCTATCCTCTTTCAGGCCGATGGACAGCAGCCAATTGTGGCAGAAGCTGCGCCAATACTGGAACCACTCCAGATCGGTGCCG
>DJRT01000006.1:18381-52661 GCA_002437905.1 Ruminococcaceae bacterium UBA6353
AGAACTCCAGCTCCATCTGCTCAAATTCCCGCACACGGAAGATAAAATTGCCTGGGGTGATCTCATTGCGGAAGGATTTGCCGATCTGCCCGATGCCGAAGGGCAGCTTGCGCCGGCTGGTGCGCTGCACATTGGCAAAATTCACGAAGATGCCCTGCGCCGTCTCCGGCCGCAGATACACCGTGTTCTTAGCATCCTCCGTCACACCCTGGAAGGTCTTGAACATCAGGTTGAACTGGCGGATATCGGTAAAATTGTGCTTTCCGCAGGTCGGGCAGGGGATCGCGTGCTCCTCCACAAAGGCTTTCATTTCCTCCTGGCTGAAAGCGTCGATCGGCTTGGGCAGCGCAAAGGCGTTTTCCGCACACCAGTCCTCGATCAGCTTATCGGCGCGGAAGCGCTCATGGCACTCGCGGCAATCCATCAGCGGGTCGGAGAAACCGGCCAGATGGCCGCTGGCCACCCAGGTCTGCGGATTCATCAGGATCGCAGCGTCCAGGCCGACATTGTACGGGTTCTCCTGCACAAACTTCTTCCACCAGGCGCGCTTGACATTATTCTTCAGCTCTGCACCAAGCGGGCCGTAATCCCAGGTGTTCGCCAGGCCGCCGTAGATCTCGGAGCCGGGATAAATAAAGCCGCGGCCCTTGCACAGCGCCACGATCTTTTCCATTGATTTTTCGGTGTTTTTCATAATGGTATCCTCCCATGAGGGCAGCGCCGCGTAGGGCGCAGCAAAGCCCAATATCCTGTTTATTGTAATATACGCCGAAAAAAAAGTCAACCGGGAAAGCCCCTCCGGGCAGGAAATTTCCGGCAGATTTTTTATTGGCCGCAGTCAATTGGGCAAATTGTCGAATTTTCGAAAAACTTTTTGCTGAATTTTCAACAAGATTTCACGCTTTGTGAAAATAAGGGTTGACATTCCGAAAAAAATCAAGTAGACTATAAAACAGTTACGGATATAAGTGCGTCCGTTTAACGGCATCCACTGTGGGGTGAAACGGTTGGACAAGGATACCGACGCCGGCACACCGCTGCCCGTTGAGGCGGCAGCAGCAGGCGATGAAGAAGCGTTTGCCGTGATCGTGCACCGCATGATGCCCATGATCCGGGCGCAGCTGCACAGCTTCACCCCGGCCGAGGCCGATCGGGAGGATCTGCTGCAGGAAAGCCTGCTGGGGCTGCTGGCTGCGGTACGCAGCTACCGGCCGGACGGCGGGGCTTCCTTTCAGACCTATGCGTTCACCTGTATCCGCCACCGCCTGATCTCCCTGCTGCGGCGCAGCGGCGTCCGCTCCCAGGTTGAGCAGCCGCTGGAGGAGGATACACAGGCCACCACCGATGCCGACGATGCCGATCCGGCCAGCCGGATCGTGGCGCAGGAGGCGGCAGACGGGCTGCACCGACAGCTGCAGCAGCGCCTGACACCGCTGGAATACGAGGTGCTGCTGGCGCGGCTGGACGGCCGCTCCTACGAGGAGATCGCCGCCGGTCTCGGTGTCAGCAAAAAAGCGGTGGATAACGCCGTACAGCGGCTGCGACGCAAAATGTCCGGCCGGAAATAGTTCAAGGCAATAGCGGCATGAGGCCGTTTGCAATAGATGCCCGGGTAGCTTAATCAGAGCGTTGGCAACAAAGGTGTCGGTCCAAATCCGTCGCGGGGCAGATATTATCATTTCAAAGCGAGGTAACCATCCATGTACGAAGACAAGACATTAGTATGCAAAGAGTGCGGCAATGAGTTCATCTTTACCGCCGGCGAGCAGGAGTTCTACGCTGAAAAAGGCTTTGTCAATGAGCCCCAGCGCTGCAAGGCCTGCCGTGACGCCCGCAAGAACGCCGGCCGTCCGGAGCGCGAGATGCATGACGCCGTGTGCGCCAACTGCGGCAAGGAATGCAAGGTTCCTTTCAAGCCCCGTGAGGATCGTCCCGTGTACTGCAGCGAGTGCTTTGCTGCTATGAAGGGCGAGAACTAATCTTTACGACTTGTCCAAATCCCCCCACCCTCCGGTGGGGGGATTTTCTTTTTCTTCTCCCCTATTCGCCGCGCACTGTACAGGCAAAAGAACGCGGATAGAATAAAAGTGGGCCCTGTTACAGGCCCACTTTTAGTATGCTGCATATAGCCCCCGCGCTTTACCTTTCCATCCAGCCGGTTGACGGGGACAGATCACGCCTTTCCGTCTGATAACAGGATATCCCGGATGCTTTGGAGCGTCTCTTGGGTAACGCCGACACTGAGCAAATAGTTTTCAACCTTTTCCTGTGTACTCTTTCCGGGGTACTGCTGAATCTGTGCGGCCAGACCGTTAATTGACTCCAAAGACAGCCTTTGGCCGTAGTAGGTAAGGCTGAGCTCATATTCCTTCAGCAGATCCTCATCGCTTACCCCAAGAAGCGCTTCCAGCAGATAACAAATGGTGCCCGTGCGGTCGTTGCCGTAAGTGCAGTGCAAATAGATCGGATAGTTTTCGCTGTCGGCCAGATCCGCAAAAATGTCCTGGACCGATTTTTTATAGTGCTCCTCAAAGATCTGCCCATAGCAGGGGGAATCGTAATAGATATGTTTGACATCGGCCCCCAGCGCATGCGTCCCGTTAAAATTCTCCCCGGAGCGCAGATCCATATCCGTTTTTATCCTTAGGACATCCAGCATATCCCGGGTCCCCTTTGGCGACAGGCGATACTCTGCCGCCACAACGCCGTCCAATTCACTTCCCCGGTAGATCATCCCCTGCCGGATGGATGTCCCCTGCTTCGTCGCCCAGCCGCCGATATCCCGGACATTCACAATACCGTCTATGGAAAGAATACGCGGTGTATTTGCCGTATGAAAGCTTCCCGTTTTCACAGCCGTACTTCCGTCGGAGAAGGTCACTTCGATCTTGTAATAGTAAACCGTATTTGTCTTCAGAAATTTCACCGAAAGCACACTTTGTCTCTGTTCATATATATATGCCTGTGGATCCGCCAGGGCTTCATCCTCTGCAATGTAAAGAACCGCCTGGCTGACAGACAGATCCTCCGGCATCCCCTCAACATAATAAGAAACATTCAGCGGCACAGCGTAATCCAGCTTGCCTTCTGCGAATCCGGTATACCGCGCGTTGCTATGCACATCAATATCCGACTCGACAAATTCCTTCACAACAGGGGATACCAGCAATACCTCTTCTCCATCCTCGATCGAAAGATCGATGGAAATGCCCGCATTTTCCTGCGTTGGTTTCTCATCCGATCGGTTTGTTTCCTGCTTACTCAAGCCCCGACACCCCCCAAAAATGATCAAAGCAGTACAAACAACAGCCATGGCTATCCAGGGCTTTCGCATCTTCCCCCGACACTGCATTGCTTTTGCTCCTTTATAGCATATTTTGATTGGATTGAACCGATTTAATTGTATCATATGCCGGTTTGATTGTCAAATAATTTTCCCAATGGGGAGCATTCACCGACACACCGACACCCCATAGCTTATATCTCAAACGGCCATGGAGCTCCCGCGGCCGTTTGGTGCTTTCACTTTCAGTCCCGGATTTCTCCTTGCGTCCCCCCTCCGGCACCTGCACTTCCGTTTGTCTAAAAAAACAATCGGGTCTGTCGTTTTCATTAAAGAAAGCGCTTTCATTTTGCTAAAACCATGTTGTCGCTTGCAGATTTTCACCAATCATGCTATACTATGCGGTGTACGATACTGTATAGTGATCGTGTCAAAACCTGCGTATCCGAGTATCGAAAAACAGGAGGACATCGTTGTGTTTTTGAAGCTGACCTTCCTCTTCCTCACCGGCAGCCTGTGCGGCTGGGTGCTGGAGCTGTTCTACCGACGGTTCTTTTCCGGCAACAATCCGGAGCGCCGCTGGATCAACCCCGGCTTTCTGGTTGGGCCGTATGTGCCGCTGTATGGGTTCGGCCTGTGTATCCTCTATCTGCTGGCACGGCTGCCGCTGCCTGGGCCGCAGGCAGTTACTGTGCTGCTGCAGCTTCTCATCATCACAGTGGCGCTGACCGGCATTGAGCTGCTGGCCGGGCTGCTGGCCGAATGGATCGGCCATGTGCGGCTGTGGGATTACAGCGACCGCTGGGGGAATTACCGCGGGCTGATCTGCCCGTTGTTTTCCGCTGCCTGGGCAGCGTTGGGCGCCGGCTACCTGTTCTTCCTGGATCCGTTCATGTCCGCAGCGGTGGATCGCCTTTCGCTGCGTCCCGGCATCCTGTTCCCGGAGGGGATCCTGTACGGCATATTGCTGGTGGATCTTGGCTATTCTACCCATGTGCTCACCCGCATCCGCAAGCTGGCCGATGAATACCAGATCGAGGTGCGGTATGAAGAGCTGAAGGCTCACATCCATCACCTGCACGCCAGCAACCCCGTCCGGCAGCGTCTGTGGACCTTCGCCCTGCCGCTGAATGAGGGGCCGCTGCCGGAGCACCTGCGCCAGTATGTTGCCCGGCTGAGCGCCGACGGCCGGCTGGCCGAGCTGCGGCGACGGGTAAAAAAGCACAGCCGGAAGAATAAGGAGTGAGCATTATGTTAACTGTGATCCTGTGGATACTTAGTGCTGCAGCCGCCGTGCTGCTGTGCGCACTGTGCCCTGCCCTGTCGTTCTGGTGGCTGGTGCCGCTGGCAGTGGGCGCCTATCTTGCGCTGTGCCTTGTGTATGTGCTGGCGCTGGTCATCATCTCCCTGCTGCTGCCGAAAGCAGAACCGCAGAGCCACAAAGAGTGGTGCCGCCACATCATCATTGGCAGCGTGCAATGGATGCTGACCCTGTTCGGCTTTTCCATCCGGGTAACCGGCGCGGAAAAGCTGCCGACCGACCGGCCGTTTCTGCTGGTTTCCAACCACCGCTCCAATTATGACCCCATGATCACCATGGTAGCACTGCGGCGCTGGCGTCTGGCCTTTATCTCCAAGCCGGAGAATTTCCGTATCCCGATAGCCGGTCCATTCATCCGCTGCGCCTCCTACCTGCCCATTGACCGCGAACATGCCCGCAACGCCGTGGTCACCATCCACCGCGCGGCGGAATACATCACCGACCGCGGTCTGTGCATGGGCATCTATCCGGAGGGCACCCGCAGCAAAACCGGGGAGCTGCTGCCGTTCCACAACGGCTCCTTCAAGATTGCCAAGCTGGCCGGCTGCCCGATTGCCGTACTGACGATACAGGATCACGGCCGCCGGTGGGCGCTGGCACCGCGCCGCGTGGAGCTGCATGTGCTGGCGGTTCTTGACGAAGAAACGGTGAAAGCCGCTTCAACCGGCGCACTGAGTGAACAGGCCGAGGCACTGATCCGCGAGGATCTGTCCTAAGCTTTTCTGCCGGCATGGCCTTTTTCTACGGAATAGGGCTTGTCATCTCTTGTCGAATATGGTACACTTTGTCGTGGAAGCCGTTGGCGACCGACGCAGCAGCCGCTGCGTGATATGTTGTGCAGGGAAACAAAAGAAAGGATGCTCCTCTCCCATGGGCGCTTTGCTCAAAGACCCTGTCGCACTGATACTGTTGTCCCTGCTGTTGCTGTTTTTGCTGTTCGTCGGCATTCTCAGCCTTGTCCGGTTCCGGAGAGATCTGCAGGCCGTTCGCATGGAGATATCCCGCGCCCATACGCCGGCTGAACGCCGCTATTGGCGACGCGAGCTGCACTGCCTGTGTCTCACGCTGCTCCCCTTTGTGGACGAGGACCGTGCCCGTCGGCTGTATGCTTTCTTTCACCCCCGCGGCTGACGAACAAAAGCAAGGACTTTTATAACAAGTGCGAAAGCCGCCACCCCGTTCGGGGTGGCGGCTCGTCTTTTTATTCCGCGGCTTTTTCCTTTTGCCGTTTGATGACCTTGAGGCGGGTAAAATCCTCCCGCTCCTTTTCGTCCAGCGCCTCCGCGATCTGTTTGACCGTCTCACGGAACTGCGGAATCAGAATATTCTTCAGGGCGTTTGCCCGCTTCTGGGTCTTGCGGATGGCATTGGCCAGCAGATAAACACTGCTTTCTACCTCCGCCAGCTCCGCCGTTAACTCTTTCACTTCTCGAAAGCGCTTACTTGCTGTATCCAGCAGCGAATTAGTCCCCGTAAAGGGGTAGTTCGGCTGGCTCTCGCTGTGCAGGCGCACCGTTGGCAGCTCCACACCCATCACCGAGCGGCTGTCGATCTCCAGCCCATCCTCCACCGGTGTATTGAGGATATACTCCTCATTGAAGCCCATGGTCAGCCCCACCTTCTGCAAGGCGGCATAGGCCTCGCCAAAGGTCGAGTCAATGCGCCCCTGCACATCGGCGGCACGGTCGATCATGCCCATCATCTCCCGGATGAGGATATTGCGTTTGCGGTCCAGCAGATCATAGCCCAGCTCGGCCAGCTCCAGGCTTTTCTGCGTTGCCATCAGGTTTCCCTTGGTTGGGGCGATCTGCGCCATGAGGGTTCACTTCCCTTCCGGGCGGTTTTATTCCGCCGCCTTCTTCTCGTAATACTGATCCAGCAGCTTATCGTCGATGCGATCCAGCTGTGCCCGCGGCAACAGGCGCAGCAGCTCCCAGCCGATATCCAGGGTATCCGCCATGCTGCGGTTGGTCATGCCCTGGTTCAGGAACCGCTGTTCAAAGGCCTTGCCGAATTCCAGTATCTGCCGGTCGGCCTCCCCCAGCTCCTCCTCGCCGATAACCGAGGCCAGCGCGCGGGCATCCTGCACCTTGGCGTAGCAGGCAAAAAGCTGGTTGGCCACCGCCTGGTGGTCTGCACGGGTATATCCCTCGCCGATGCCGCTTTTCATCAAACGGGATAGGGAGGGCAATACACTGATCGGTGGGTAGATTCCCTTATTTTCCAGCGCACGATCCAGTACAATCTGTCCCTCGGTGATATAGCCGGTCAGATCGGGGATCGGGTGGGTGATATCGTCATTCGGCATGGACAGGATCGGCACCTGCGTGACCGAGCCGGGCTTATCCTTCACCATGCCTGCCCGCTCATACAGGCTGGCCAGATCCGAATACAGATAGCCGGGGTAGCCCTTCCGGCCGGGGATCTCCCCCTTGGAGGAGGAGAATTCGCGCACTGCCTCACAGTAGGCGGTCATATCAGTCATAATGACCAGCACATGCATCCCCAGCTCAAAGGCCAGGTACTCCGCCGCCGTCAGAGCACAGCGGGGGGTAATGGTACGCTCGATGATCGGGTCATTGGCCAGATTGAGAAACATCACTACACGGCCCATGGCGCCGGCCTCCTCAAAGGCGCGGCGGAAGTGATCTGCCACATCGTTTTTGGCGCCCATGGCAGCAAAGACGATAGCAAATTCCTCTCCATCGCCAATATTGGCCTGCCGGGCAATCTGCACCGCCAGGTCATTGTGCCGCATACCGGAGCCGGAAAAAATCGGCAGCTTCTGCCCACGGATGAGGGTGGTCAGGCCGTCGATAGCCGAGATGCCGGTATTGATATAGCTGCGGGGCAGGATGCGGGAGACCGGATTGATCGGCATACCGTTCACATCCGCCATCGCATCAGGATATACCTCCCCCAGGCCGTCCAGCGGACGGCCGACGCCGTCAAACACCCGGCCGAGGATCTCCGGCGCGAGAGCAAGCTGCATTGGATGGCCGGTGAGACAGACACGGGTATTCTCCAGCGACAGCCCGCGGCTGCCCTCAAACACCTGCACCACCACCCGGCGGCCATCCATCTGCACTACACGGCCGGTGCGGCGGCTGCCGTCCTCCAGCCGCAGCTCGACGATCTCCTCATTGGAGGCGCCCACCACATCGTCCAGCACCACCAACGGGCCGTTGATGCGGGAAAGCCCCGTGTGTTCGATCTTCATGGTGTATCCCTCCTCTTACGCCGTTACCACGCGCACACCCGCCAGGGCGTCATCAATCTCGGTAATGTATCCGTCCAGCAGCTCCGGGTGGGCGTTCGGCACATCATATTTCATCTTGACCGCCTTATCAAACAGCCCCAGCGCCAGCAGCTTGGAGATCGGTACCTGCTGCGCCACCAGCGTATGGCAGGCGTGGTACAGGTGCAGGATCACCCGCATCATTTTCTGCTGCTTTTCCAGCGTCACAAAGGTATCATCCGCATGAAAAGCGTTCTGCTGCAGGAAACCGACGCGGATCACCCGTGCGATCTCCAGCACCAGCTTCTGATCGTCCGGCAGCACATCCGCACCGATCAGCTTGACAATCTCCATCAGGCTGGCCTCCTCGGCCAGCAGCGCCGCCATCTCCTCGCGGTCGCGCAGGAAGCCGGCCCCCAGCTTCTCGGTATACCAGGGGGCAAGGTCGGTCAGGTATTCGCTATAGCTGTTCGTCCAGTTGATGGCCGGGTAGTGCCGGGCATAGGCTAGGCTTTTATCCAGCGCCCAGAAGCAGCGGGTAAAACGCTTGGTGTTCTGCGTAACCGGCTCGGAGAAATCCGCCCCCTGCGGTGAGACTGCACCGATAACCGACACCGAACCGTCCTGGCCACACAGGGTCTGCATATAGCCCGCCCGCTCGTAAAATTCGCTCAGGCGGGAGGGCAAGTACGCCGGGAAGCCCTCGTCCGCCGGCATCTCCTCCAGACGGCCGCTGATCTCGCGCAGCGCCTCCGCCCAGCGGGAGGTGGAATCCGCCATGATGGCGGTGTGGTAGCCCATATCACGGTAGTATTCCGCCAGTGTGATGCCGGTGTAGATGGATGCCTCGCGCGCCGCCACCGGCATATTGGAGGTGTTGGCAATCAGCGCCGTGCGCTCCATCAGCGCCTTACCGGATTTCGGGTCAACCAGTTCGCCGAATTCGCCCAGCACATCCGTCATTTCGTTGCCGCGTTCGCCGCAGCCGATATAGATGATGATGTCCGCATCGCACCATTTGGCAATCTGATGCTGCGTCATGGTTTTGCCGGTGCCGAAGCCGCCTGGCACCGCCGCCGCGCCGCCCTTGGCGATGGGAAACATGGTGTCGATCACCCGCTGACCGGTGATCAGCGGCATCTGTGCCGGCAGGCGCTTCTTCACCGGGCGCGGCACACGGATCGGCCAGCGCTGGCACAGGGTCAGCGTGCGCTCCTGTCCGTCGGCCGTCTCCAGCCGCAGGATCGGCTCGTTGACGGTGTACTCCCCGTCAGCTGCCGCAAAAGTGACCCGGCCGCTGACATCCGGCGGCACCAGGCAGCGGTGGGTGATCACCGCAGTCTCCGGACAGGTGGCATAGATCTGCCCGGGGGACAGCGTATCCCCCACCTTGGCCGTCACGGTCACAGTCCATTTCTTCTCCGTATCCAGGCTCGGCACCTGCACGCCACGGTGGATATACAGCCCGTTTTGCTCACGGATCGCCTCCAGCGGCCGCTGGATGCCGTCAAAAATATTATGCAGGATGCCGGGGCCGAGGGTCACGCACATCGGGCCGCCGGTGCTTTCCACCGGTTCGCCGATGCCAAGACCGCCCGTTTCCTCATACACCTGCACGGTGGCACGGCCGCCCTCCAGCGAGATCACCTCGCCGATCAGGCGCTGTCGGCCAACATATACCATGTCCATCATGGAAAGGTCGCCGGCATTATCCACCGTAATAACCGGTCCGTTGACGGATGCAACGGTTTTTGCGTTTGTCATGGTCGTCCCCCCTCACAGTACCGGCAGCTCGGCCGCCAGCCGGAACTGCGGTTTCTGCTGCTCCAGGCGCATCTCCAGCGTATCATCCACCGTCAGGCGGGCGGCATCGCTGCGCAGCCGCAGGCCGCCCAGCGTAATACTCTCATCGGCACGCACGGTGCAGGGGCGGCCGAAGGCCTCCCGCAGCTGCGCCTCCAGCGACATATCCGCCGGCCGCACCAGCAGCACCGCATCCGCCTGCGGATAGGGCTGCAGCACCGCCGCCAGCTTTTTGGCCGAGCGCAGCAGCAGCGCCGGATACGCCGGCGTGGCGACAAACGCGGTCAGCGCCTGCCGGGCATCGCGGAACACCGCCTGCTCATAGGCCAGGCGAAGCCCACTGACCCGCGCACGGGCAGCCGCACGGTAGGCCGAAAGCTCGGCGTCCGCCTGTGTGCGTACCGCACGGATACCGCTCTGGTACTGCTGCTCATACAGATCATGCGCCTGCTGCTCTGCCTTAGCCATCTCGGCCTTGGTATAGGCAGCGGTCTCCTGCTGTACCGCACGGCAGCTTTCCTCCGCCGCCTCGCGGATCGCCTCCAGGAAGGGGCGCAGCCGTTCATTTGTCTCTTGCATATGCCATTTCGCCTTTCTGTCCGATCAGAATTTTACCCCGACAGCCTCCCGCACATAGCGGGTGATGCTGTCCTTGGTACGGGAGCCGTGCCGATCCGGAATTTCCAAAATCAGCGGACGGGATACGCTCATCTTGGTCTGGTAGATCAGATCGCTGCAAAGCTGCGCCAGCTTTTCGGTGATCAGCACCACACCGATGCTTTCATCCGCCAGCAGGGTACGCAGCTGCTGCTCCACCTGCTGCGGGGTATGCGCCACCGTGCCCTCAATGCCGGCCAGCCGCAGCCCCATCTGGGTGTCCATATTGTCGCTGATAAGATAAAACTTCATCGCTCTGCACCGCTTTTTTTACAGCACGCCGAGGCCCTGCAAAATCAGGATGGAGATAACCACACCGTACAGGGCGATAGACTCACCCAGAGCCACAAAGATCAGCGCACGGCCGAACATCTTCGGGTTTTCGCTGGTAGCGCCGATAGCCGCCGGCGCACCGGCCGCCACAGCGATACCGCCGCCGATACCGGCCAGGCCGGTCACCAGGCCGGCCGCCAGCAGACCGAGGCCAAGGCCGAGACCGTCCGTCTGGTTTGTGTCCGCCGTCTCTGTGGCAGCAGCCACAGCCGTGGCATCCGCCGCCTCATTCGGCGCGGCGGAGACCGTCATGGCAAACACACTGCTGAGGATCAGCAGCACCCCTACGGTAGCCAAATTCAGGCACACCATTTTTTTCGGCGAAGCGCCACGGCGCACCCGCACAATGGCATAGATCACCGTGGCCACGATCACTGCCGCCGGCAGGATAAACAATAATGCTTTCATACAAATTACCTCCACATTTTGTGTATTCAGCGCACTCCGGCGCTTTATTCCGCAGTTTCCGCCGTCTTCTGCTCCGCCGGCTGCAGCCGGAAGGGGTGGAACGGCTTGCCATCCCCCTGATAGAAGCGGCTGAACATCTCGTAGAAGCCGAGACGCAGCACCTGGATATAGGTCAGCACGCCCTCAATGCCCATGATCAGCGCATTGCCAAGCACCAGCACAATCACCCGCGCCACGCCGCTTTCCGGCGCCAGCGAATAGACCACCAACATCATGCCGGCGTGCACCAGCACGAAGGCGCCCACCCGCAGGAACGAGACCGTATTGCTGAAATAGGACAGCACATACTCGATCAGTTCAAACAGATTGGCCAGCAGGTAATCGCCCCAGCTTTCCGGCTTCCAGTCGGGCTTGCGCTCCACCAGGCCGATCAGGATCTCCTTGAAGTACAGCAGCAGCAGCCCGCACAGCAGCACGAATACGACCGGCTTGGACGGCAGTGCCGCAAAGCTGTCGCCGCCCATGAATTTGAGGATCAAGAGCACCAGGCTGGCATAGACCGCTATGCCGGTGATCCCATTTTCACTGAACAGCGCCTCGCCGAAGTGCCGGCGACGGATACATGCCCACACATTCAGCCCCATCGCCACGATCAGCAAAAACACGCCGATGCCGATCGCCGCCACCAGAATAAAGGTGATATCACGCATGATGACGATAGGCTTATCCATATGCAGCACATTGGCATAGAAGCCATCCAGGGCTTCTTCATTGCCAAAGACCGAACCAAACAGCGTACCGAACACCGCCGAGGACAGGCCGCAGCGCAGCAGGATGCCGCCCATGCGGCTGCGGCTCTTCAGCCACAGAAACAGTCCCAGCGCCACCACACACAGTCCCTGGCCAAGATCGGCAAACATGATGCCGAACAGCACGGTGTAGATGATCGACAGAAAAGCGGTGGGGTCGATATCGCGGTAGCCCGGCAGGCCGTACATCTCCACAAACTCCTCATAGGGGCGGATAACGGCGTTGTTTTTTAGCCGGGTCGGCGGCATCTCCTGCGGGCTGCCGCCCTTACCCGGATCGGTCAGCTCCGGCTGCACATCCAGCGTTTCCAGTGCCGCCAGCACCGCCTTTTCCTCCTTGGCCGGCAGCCAGCCGACAAACAGGAAATACCCGCGCCGGGTCATCACATGGCTGCGTACCTCATGCAGGGTATTGCGATACAGCAGGCGGGAATACATATAATCGCAGGTCTCCTGGTGGGCCATCCAGATCGCCTCCATCCGGCTATCCAGCTCGGCCACCTGCTGCTCCAGCTTTTCCGCCTGCTTGCGGTAGCCCTCCACCGCCTTTTCCGGTGTTTCATCCGTGGTCGGCAGGATCAGGCGCTGGAAATACAGCGAGGCAAACACCCGGTCGATCTCATCCACCTTGGACACCGGGGCAAAATACACGCCCCAAACATCCTCCCCCTCATTGGAGCAGGGGAAGAACATCCGGAAAGGATCCTTATCAAAGCGCTGCAGCTTCTGCACGCTGGCCTGCGGCATGCGGCCGAACCGCACCCGGATAAACCGGCTGTCGAAGATCTCCCGCATCGGCAGGTCGATCTCGATAAAATGGCTCAGGCTATCGGCGGCGGTACGCGCCTGGCTGGCCTGCTTCTGCAGTTCCACGCGCTGCTGCTGCAGCTCCTGCAGCTGGCCGCTGATAGCCGCCAGCTGCTCACTGTCCACCTGCGCATCATCCTGGCTGCCCCGCACATCCTCCCGGTAGTGCAGCTCACGGCCAAAGGAGGCCGCCAGCTCCCGCACCGCCGCCAGCCGGTCGGCGTACACATTCGGCTCGGTCAGCGGCACATACCCCATCGTATCGGTGATGTACGCTGCCGCCTGCTCCACCTGAATGCGCCCATCCAGGCAGCAGCGGTCGATAAAGGCGTCCAGCTCGGTCATCTTGCCGGAGACGGTCAGCATTTTCATTTTTTCCACTGCCATAAAGGCGTCACCTCGTTTCCTGCACCAGCAGCGCTGCGGCTGCCTGTGGCGTCCCGTACCGGACGCCCTCGATAATATGGACGATATTCTTCTGCTCCAGCTCCCGCAGCGCCGTGTAGCACAGCACGGTAACAGCCGGCACGGTGGTCACCTGAAGCCGATGACGGCACACGCCGTACAGATAGCGGTCAGCGGAAAGCTCGATATAGCCATCCGGATGCCAATCCGGCAGCGCCCGGTAGGGCGTATCCTGCAGCGCCGCGCGGAAGGCCCGGTCATCCGGCGCATCCATCAGCGCCTGCAGCGTCTGGCCGTTCAGACGGCCGCCCGGCAACACCGCTGCATTGCCGCTGACGGCCGGGTGCTGCCCACGGATCACCGCAATGCGGTAAAGCGTGGTCAGATTGGTCAGATCCGTGCGCAGCTGCAGCTGCTCGGTCAACGCCTGGCGTTCCGCACCGTGGTATTCGCTATCAATCAGCCGCTGGAGCTGCTGCACACGGCAGCCCTGCAGCGCGTGATCCAGCGCCGCCATATCCACCCGGCCGGCCGCCGCATCCACAAAGGGGCGGCACACCCGGTGATACGGGGTACCCCGCAGCGCCTCCAGCCACTGTGCCAGATCGGCCGCCGCCTCCACGGCCGGCCAATCCACTGCCGACCGCTGCTCAAAAAACGGGGTATTGCGGACAAGATCGCTGTGCGTGCGGTCGGCCAGCGCTGCCAGCGACTGCCCCAGGCGAGCGATCTCCCGCTCGATAATGCCGTACCGGTAGATGGGGGAATGGATGGTATAGGCATAGGCTGTCAGCGTCTCCAGGTGGCGGTACAGCGCCTCCCGCAGCTGGCTTTCCAGCCATTCCCGGTGCACCTGCGATGGAAAACTGCCGGTCAGGAAATCGCCGTATACGGTCTTTTCCTGCAGATAGGCCGCTACCTCGGCAGGGGATCGGCAGGCAAGCATATCCTGCAGCTGCTCCGGTGTCAGGCGGCGGGCATACATTGCCCGCGCCTTGGCCAGCAGCGCGTTTTCGGCTGCGTGCATACCGCTCACTCCTGTTCCGTTACGGCGCGGACAAGCTGTGCCACCCAGGCATCATGCTGCTGCTCCACCTGTGCCGCCATGGCCGCCAGCAGCTCTGCCTGGCGGGCATCCAGATTGGCCTTTTCCTGCTTCAGGCGCTTGGCCTGATCCTCCCGGGCGTAGGCCACCGCCTCCTCCACGCCGCTGGCGTAGGCGGCAGCCAGATCCTTCCGGTGCAGCTCCACCTTAGCGGGTGCCTCCCGGCGCTGCGCCTTGGCCTCATCCTCCATCCGGCAGGCCTGCCGGTCCATATCCAATATGGCGCGAATACCGCTTTCCATCCCCTGCATTCCTCCCATTCCGCTGGCAAAAAGCAACGGTAAAAATTTGCAGCAGCGGTAAAAACCGCAGAAACAATCTGTTTTATATTGTACTACGGCCACCAAAAAAATGCAAGCCGGAGAGCATAGACAAAAATGCAAATCCGTATCCGATTTTAGACAAGTTCCTGCATTTTCGCCGGTATTTTCCATGCAACATCCCGATGCAAACGGCCACGCTAAAAACCGGAGGTGAATGAACATGCAACAGCCCGCAGAGAACCCCATTTTCAAGGATGCGTCCATGCGCAGCTGCTTCAATGATCTGCCGCTGGCGCTGCAGGAAAATATCATGCAAAGCGGCATCCCGATGCGCAGCGTTGAGGACATCCGTGCCTACGCCGCCGCGTACAACGACCGCGAAAAGGATCCGAAGCCGCAGGCACGGTGAGCGCACCCCATCCTGCCGCAGCCAAAACGGCGGCACAGCCGTGCACTGCAGAACAAAAAAATCCCCGGCGGGCTTAAACCCGCCGGGGATCCGGATGCACAAATCGCTCAGGCGCTTACAGCTCAGCGAAATACTTGATGGTACGCACCATCTGGCTGGTGTAGGAGTTCTCGTTATCGTACCAGGACACAACCTGCACCTGATAGGTGTCGTCGTCGATCTTGGCCACCATCGTCTGGGTGGAATCGAACAGGGAACCATACCGCATGCCGATCACATCAGAGGACACGATCATATCCTCGTTGTAGCCGAAGGACTCGGAGGCAGCCGCCTTCATGGCTGCATTGATGCCGTCCGCGGTGATATCCTTGCCCTTGACAACCGCCACCAGGATGGTGGTGGAGCCGGTGCAAACCGGCACGCGCTGGGCAGAGCCGATCAGCTTGCCGTTGAGCTCGGGAATAACCAGGCCGATCGCCTTGGCGGCGCCGGTGGAGTTCGGCACGATGTTCTGCGCACCGGCACGGGCACGGCGCAGGTCACCCTTGCGGTGCGGGCCATCCAGGATCATCTGGTCGCCGGTGTAGGCGTGCACAGTGGTCATGATGCCGCTCTCGATGGGGGCGTAATCATTGAGCGCCTTGGCCATGGGAGCCAGGCAGTTGGTGGTGCAGGAAGCCGCCGAGATGATCTTGTCCTCTTTGGTCAGGGTCTTCTCGTTCACGCTGTACACGATGGTGGGCAGATCCTTGCCGGCAGGGGCAGAGATGACCACCTTCTTGGCGCCGGCATTGATGTGAGCCTGCGCCTTATCCTTGGAGCAGTAGAAGCCGGTGCACTCCAGCACAACATCCACGCCCAGCTCGCCCCACGGGCACTCGTTGGCGTCCTTGATCGCGTAGATCACGATCTTCTTGCCATCGACGGTGATATAGTTGTCCTCGCCCTCACCCTCATGGAAATCCACCGTGTGACCCATAGCCACATAGTTGCCCTGAGCGGTATCGTACTTCAGCAGGTGCGCCAGCATCTTTGCGCTGGTCAGATCGTTGATCGCCACGACCTCGTAGCCATCGGCGCCGAACATCTGACGGAAAGCCAGACGGCCGATGCGGCCAAAACCATTGATTGCAACCTTAACTGCCATGATAAATTACCTCCATATATTTGGTCTTGTCCTAATTCTAACGCAAAACCCCGCAGATTGCAAGTCGTTTGTTGGATTTTTAACAGGGGGATTTTCACTTTCGGTAATTTGTACAAACTCACCGACATTCCACCCTTTTGCGCGTGTATTATTCACAAAAAAGGAGAATACCCATGAAAGAACAGACACCTGGCGGCCAGCCACCGGAGGGACAGCAGCGCGAAGCGCTTGCCCGCTACTTCCTGTCCTCGCCGCCCTATGCGGCGCTTTCGGCGGCTGAACGGGTCGATTTCCGCCGCCGGCTGCGGCAGCTTGGCGCCCTGGAGGATCAGGAGGTAATCGCCGCCGCCGGCTGTGCCCGGCCGCTGGCACTCGGCGATCCAACGCCCCTACTGCAAGTCACGCTGACCGCCGCCCAGCGGCTGGCCGCAAGCGCCGGGCAGCCACTGCTGATCTTCCCCGCACGGGAAGCCTCCTTCCGCTTTCCGGCATGGCTGCATCCCCGGCTGCTGCGCCTGGCACTGGTGGATATGCTGCGTGCCGCCTGCCTGGCGGCGCCGCACCAGGCGGTGTGGGTGCGGCTGCAGGAGCAGGCAAGCTGCCTGACCGTAACCGCCACAGCGGCCGCCCCGATCCACGACCCGGCCGTTGCCGCCGTGATACAGGAATGCGCCAGACTGCACGGCGGCAGTCTGGCGCAAAGTGAAGAGCGTATCGGATTTTCCTGTGCGCGGGCAGAGGACCCCGCCGCCCTGCCGGCAGCGCCCCCACAGGAGGAAACAGCTGCGCAGCTGTGCCGCGACACCCTTTCCCCGGTATGGACCGGTTTTTATTCCTGGCTGCCGGAGCCATCCGACGCCATCGATGAGGCCGGGAAATCCTCTCCGGAGACCTCCGCCCCGGATGCCGGGGCCGAGAACCCATAGGCCAGCGTCCAGCAGAAGACCAGCGCCAGCAGCCCGATGGCCGCATCCGGCACACTGGCCATCTCCTCCGACAGATAGGCGGCGGTATCGCCCTGCAGAAGCATCCACAGACGCCACAGCGGCGCGCTGAGGGCGAACACCCCCGCTCCCGCAGCACAGAAAAGCAGGCTGCCCGGCCGTACACTGCCAACACCGGCCGCATGGCGCGCCAGCTTGAACAGAAACAGCAGCTCAAAGATTAGCATGGCAAAGGTAAAGCAGCCATTGGAAAGATCAATGGCGCTGGCATAGGACATCAGATAGCGCGCCAGCCGCAGCCAGATCCACAGCACCGGCAGCAGGATGGTGTACTGCTGCATACCGGCGTGGGTGCCCCCGGCCTGCAGGATGCGCAGCCCATAGGCAATCAGCGCCACGCCGCCCAGCAGGCCGCAGACCAGCATCAGCACCGTAAAGGCCGTCGGCAGCCCGGTCATCAGCAGGGAGGCCGGCGCCGGCGGCTCTGCATACAGCAGCCAGCACACCGTATCCCACAGGCTGAAGGCTGTCACCAGCACTCCGCACAGCAGAAGGGCCAGCGCCAGCGGCATTACCGCCGCACTGCGGATGTCGCGGCGCGGCCTTTCCGCCAGGCAGGCCATCACAGCCAGCACCACCAGCAGCGTAACGCCCACCGCAATAGCCGGAATATTGGCACCGAAGCGGCCGGTATCGGGATCCCGCAGCTGCGGCGCCAGCAGTGCCCGCAGCAACAGCAACGCCAGCGTTCCCGCCGTGCCGACGGCCGCCATACACGGCAGCCACCAGGGGCGCAGCCTATCCAGTATCTGTTTCATTCTCTCGTCCTTTCCTGCAGCCACGGCGGCATATTTCCGCCGTCCGCCGCATATCCATACAGCAGAGACGGACAACCTGCCGTCTGCCGCCAATCATACACCTGACTGCCTCTACTATACGCCGTTTTCGGCACAAAGTCAAGAATGAAGAAACACCGTACCCAGGCAACATGGGCCTGTTCCGGTGTTTTCACAGAAAGGATGGGACCAAAATGAAAGGGTATGCTCTGCTGGCGCTGGGCGCCGCTATCCTGTTGCTGCTGCTGCCGCTGCCGGCGCTGTTCGCTTCCGGCGGGGAGCTGCCTGCCGCCACCCCGGCGGGCACAGAAAGCACCCCGGCCGCTCCGACCACCGCCACAACCACCGCCCCCGCAGCCACGCCGGACGAAAGCAAGGCGGTTTTCCGTCTGCTGGTCGGCTCCACGGTCATCGAACTGGAGGAACGGGAATTTCTCATCCGCACACTGGCCTTTGAGATGCCGGCTGCCTACCACACCGAGGCGCTCAAGGCGCAGGCGGTGGCCGCCTATACATATTACAGCCGGCAACGGCAGCGGCAGCAGGAAAAGGCCGACCCGGCACTGCAGGGGGCGGACTTTGCCACGCCGGATCCCGCCTTTCCGGAGGGCTACACCCAGGCCGCCCTGCAGGAGCGCTGGGGGGAAAAGTACACGGTGTATTACAATAAGCTTTCCGCCGCGGTGGATGCGGTTCTGGGAAAGACCATCACCTACCAGGGCGCGCTGATCGACGCCTGCTACTTCGCGCTCAGCCCCGGCGCAACCGATGCCGCCGCCACCGTATGGGGCAATGAGGTGCCGTACCTGCAGCCGGTCGCCAGCCCCGGCGACAAACTCTCCCCGCAATATGAAACGGTCGTCACCTTCTCCACCGAGGAACTGAAAAGCAAGCTGTGTGCCGCATACAGTGGGCTGCAGCTGCCGGAGGATCCGACAGGCTGGCTGGGAACGCCCACCACAGCCGAAACCGGCACCGTGACCGGCCTGCCGGTCGGCGGACAAACACTGACCGGCGTCCAGATACGGCAGGCGCTGGGACTGCGCTCCGCCTGCTTCACCGTTACCTGCGCGGATGGACAGTTCCGCTTCACGGTGCACGGCTATGGCCACAATGTCGGCATGAGCCAGTATGGCGCCGATTATCTGGCCAGGCAGGGGTACGGGTACGAGGAAATCCTGAAGTATTATTACACCGGCGTGTCGGTCGGGTAAGCCCCTGCCGATCAGTTGAGCAGAAATACGCCGAAATTCAGATATCCGGCAAAGGTGACCCACAGCAGATACGGCACCAGCAGCCAGCCGGCCAGCGGCCGCACAGCGGCAAAGCGCCATATCGTCAGCACAATCAGCCCCCACAGCAGCACCAGCCACACAAAGGCCAGCAGGTACGCCTTAAAAGTGAAAAAGAGCACTGACCAGAAGAAATTTACCGCAAGCTGGGCGCCGTAGACCACCATAGCCTCCCGCCGCTGGCGGCAATTGCCGCCGGTCAGCACCAGATAGGCGGCCAGCCCCATCAGCAGATACAGCAGCGTCCACACCACCGGAAACAGCCACGCCGGCGGTGCCAGCCGCGGCTGCCGCACCGCCGCAAAATCCCGCATACCGCCGGCGGACAGCAGCGCGGACAGGCCGCCCACCGCCAGTGGAATAAACAGACACAGCAGCAGCTTTTTCCATTGGATCTTCATACACAGCACCTCCCACATTCTACGGTATCTTATGCAGGCGGGCGACCCTCTATGCGCTGCACGCAAAAAGGCGTCCGCAGCCCCGGCAATCGGGGCTGCGGACGCTGATGTCATCTGCAGATATTCCGGAGCCTGTCAGCGCTCCACAAACTTCGTTTCATGGATATCCGCCGCCGCGCCGGGCAGTGTCAACTGCTCCAGCACCTGCTGCGGGGTCACCGCCACCGTATACAGCTGCAGGCTGGCCGGGCGCATGAAACGCTCCTCCACCGTATGCTGCAGCAGGGTCAGCAGCGGATCGTAATACCCCAGCGGATTGAAGATCACAATCGGCTTTTTGTGGCGGCCAAGCTGCTTGAGCGTATAGATCTCAAAAAACTCCTCATAGGTGCCGATGCCGCCGGGGGTCACGATAAAGGCATCCGCCCGGTCCTCCATGATCTGCTTGCGCTCACGCATGGTTTCGGTATAGATGATCTCATCGCAGCCCTCAAACAGGATGCCGTCCACCTGCAGAAAGGAGGGCACCACACCCGTCACATGCCCGCCGCAGCGCTTCATTCCCCGCGCGGCCGCCCCCATCAGGCCGGCGCCGCCCGCACCGTAGACCATGCTGTGCCCGGCGGCGGCCATCGCCTCCCCCAGCTGCTCGGTCAGGCGGATATATTCCGGGGTGATCTCCGGGCTGGAGGCCCCATACAGACAAACCCTCATGCTACTTCCCTCCGTTTGTTGTTTGTGGCAAAAAGTGGGGCCGAAAAGCCCCGCTTTTTCTTACCATTTCACCGGCTTCACATGCCAGATACGCTCATTGTAATCACGGATCGCCCGGTCGGCGGCGAACACACCGCTCTTGGCGGTATTCAGCAGCGCCACCCGCGCCCAGGCATCCTGGTCGCGGTACAGGGCACCGCTGGCCTCCTGCGCACGGCAATAGTCCGCAAAATCCGCCAGCACCATGTACGGATCCTTCGTCGTCAGCGAGGACGCAATCTCATGGTAATCGCAGCCCTCAAACCCACTGTACATCTGGTCGATCGCACGGTGGATCACCGGATCACGGTCATAATAGCTGCCGGGACGATAGCCCGCTGCCTTCAGCTGCTCCACCTCATCGGTGTGCATACCGAACAGGAACATGTTCTCGGCGCCCACGGCATCGCAGATCTCCACATTGGCGCCGTCCAGCGTGCCGAGGGTCAGCGCGCCGTTCATCATCAGCTTCATGTTGCCGGTGCCGCTGGCCTCGGTGCCGGCCAGCGAGATCTGCTCACTGATATCGGCTGCCGGCATCAGCAGCTCCGCCAGCGTTACCCGGTAGTCCTCCACATAAACCACCTTCAGCTTATCCCGCACCACCGGGTCATTGTCGATCATCCGGCCAAGATTGTAGATAAAGCGGATGATCTCCTTAGCCATATAGTAGCCCGGCGCAGACTTGGCGCCGAAGATGTAGGTGCGGGGGGTGATATCCAGATTGGGGTCATCCTTCAGCTTCTGATACAAGCTGAGGATGTGCAGCGCATTCAGATGCTGGCGCTTGTATTCGTGCAGGCGCTTCACCTGGATATCAAACAGCGACTGCGGATCAATCACCTGCCCGGTCTGCTGCTGCAGATACTTGGCCAGACGCTCCTTATTCTGCTTCTTGATCGCCATGAATTCCGCACGGGCAGCGGCATCCTCCGCATAGGGGGTCAGCTTATCCAGCTGTGCGGCATCCAGCACAAAGCCGTCGCCGATCTTATCCTTTACCCAGGCGGCCAGCGCCGGGTTGGCCTGGCACAGCCACCGCCGGTGGGCAATGCCGTTGGTCACATTGGTAAATTTCTCCGGCGATACGGCATAGGCCTCCGGAAACACCGTGTGCTTGACGATCTCGCTGTGCAGACGGGATACACCATTGACCGAATGGCAGGCCGCCACGCACAGGTTGGCCATTTTGATCAGGCCATAGCTGACAATCGCCATGTTGCTGACCTTCTGCGTATCGCCGCCGGTCGCCTGCATCATCGCCTCGCTGTAGCGGCGGTTGATCTCCTTCACGATCTGATAGATCCGGGGCAGGCGCTCACTGAACAGATCCTCCGGCCAGCATTCCAGTGCCTCCGCCATCACTGTGTGGTTGGTATAGGCAAAGGTGCGGTTGACGATGCTCCAGGCCTCATCCCAGCCATAGCCGCACTCATCCATCAGGATCCGCATCAGCTCCGGGATGGCCAGCGTGGGGTGCGTATCGTTGATGTGCACCGCCGCCATCTCCGGCAGGTTATCCATAGAGCCGTATTTTTCCAGGTGGCGGCGCACCAGATCCTGCATTGAGGCCGATACCAAAAAATACTGCTGCCGCAGGCGCAGGGATTTACCCTCACGGTGGTTATCCGCCGGGTACAGCACCTGGGTGATCACCTCCGCCATGGCCTTCTGCTCCACCGCACGCATGTATTCCCCCTGATTGAACAGGGACATATCCATGCCGGGGGCAGTCGCACGCCACAGGCGCAGCGTGGATATCCCGCGGCCGTCCTTGCCGGCCACCATCAGGTCATAGGGCTGGGCGATCACATCGGTGGTGTCCACATGCTCCACATGGTGGAAGCCGCTGTCGTCCCACCATTCATTCACATGGCCGTCAAAGTGCACCTTCTGCGCACGCTCCGGCCGCGGCAGCAGCCAGCATTCGCCGCCGGGCAGCCAGAAATCCGGCAGCTCGGTCTGCCAGCCATCCACCAGCTTCTGGCGGAAGATGCCGTATTCATATAGCAGGGAATAGCCCATCGCCGGGATGGACTCGGTCGCCATACCGTCCAGGAAGCAGGCGGCCAGGCGGCCAAGGCCGCCATTGCCAAGCCCCGCATCCGGCTCCAGCTCGTACAGCATATCCATATTGATGCCAAATTCTTTCATCAGCGCTGCGGCATCCTGCTCCAGATCCAGATTGTAAAGGGTATTCTTCAGGGAGCGGCCAAGCAGAAATTCCATACTCATGTAGTACACCTGTTTGGCATTCTGCTCATGAGTATGGTGGATAAACTCCACCCGGCGGGCACGCATCCGGTCACGCAGCACCAGTGCCAGCGCATTGTACATTTGCTCGTAGGTCGCCTCTTCCGGCTGCACGGAAAACTGGTTCAGCAGCTTCTCCGTCAGTTCGCGGCGCAGCTGCTCCCGCGCCGAGGGGGCCTTTGCCTTGGAAGGCGTGCGCGTTTTGCCGGTGGTTTTGCCGGCAGTCTTGGCAGTACCGGCTTTTTTGGCGGGTGCTGCCGCTTTGGTGGTTTTCGTCGTTTTGGTGGTTTTTGCGGACGGCTTTCCGGCCGCAGCCGCTGTATTTTCTTTGCCCATAGAGCAAGCTCCTCTCCCGTGGTATGAACCGTTGCTTTCCGCTCCGCAAACAAAGCAGAAAGCTTCGCCTGTTTTCATTATATACTACACCACGAAATAATGCAATAGTTTTTGTAAAACGACGAAAAATTTCTGCATTTTTGCATTATTCTTGCCGATTTTATCCACATTGCACAAATTTCACATACATTTTACGAGTAACAGACCTTATTCGGCCGGCGGCAGCTCTCCGGGTTGGTTTTCCGGCTGTCCAGCCGGTGCAGGATCCTGGATCTGCGGAATAAATTGCTCCGCCAGCTGGCTGGCCGGGCCCTTACCGCGGTGCTTAATATAGAAAAAGCCGATCACGCTGAACACCACCGCACCGATAAAATTCACAAACAGATCGCCCATGGTATCGTGCAGGCCAATATCCAGGTAACCGCCAAGCCCCAGCTCCTGCCCGTTAACCACCACACTGGAGATATTCTCCACGGTGGTCACGCGCCCCTGTCCGGTGGGATCCAGGTTGACCGAGCGCAGGGTGTGGATCACTGTGTCCTTTTGCATATCCAGATGGAAGAAGATATCCATGCCGTATTCAAAAAATTCCCACAGCACGCCGACCGTCATCGAAAAGCAAAAGGCCACCAGCGCCATGTACAGCGGCGAGAGGCGGAATTTTTCCTGCTTATTGCGGCACAGGATATCCACCAGCGAAAACCCGAACGCCGCGCACACAAAGCCATTGATGGTATGCAGCACCGTATCCCAATAGGCAAACTGCACATAGTAGTTCTGCAGCTCGCCAAGGATCTCGGCCGCAAATATGAACAGCAATATGACGATCTCCAGCACCGTAGGAAGCTGTATACCGAAGTTTTTTGAGACAAAGCCCGGCAGCAGGAACAGCAGCAGCACCAGGCCGCAGATGAAAGCGCTTTCGTAGTCGCGCCGCACCAAGGCTAATGCCAAAATTGCCAGCACGATCAGCCGCAGCACCACATAGACAATAAAGGTTACCTTGTGCTGCCGCGCCTGCTCCCGCAGCCCACGCAAACGGGCGCCGCGCTTTTTCGGGGTGTCGGTCGGTTTTTTCACACAGCAGTCCTCCCTTATTCCGCCGTTATCAGGCGGATCGCATTGTGCAGGTTGTGCACCTCCACGCAGTCATGTCCCGGCTCGCGTTCGCCGTCCAGTGTCCAGTCCATCGCCGGGTCGGCGTGGATCGTCAGGTGCGCCGCACTGTGGAAGGTCAGCATCGGGCTGTCGTATTTCTGTTCCTGCAGAGCACGGATGCAATCGTTCAGTTCCAGAGCGTTACCCGGCTTTTTGATCAGCAGTAGCTCAAACAGACCATCGTTCATATCAACAGTATCGGGATCCAGCGTCAGGATGCCGCCCACCGAGGTGGAATTGCTGATGGCGCCAAAAATATAATCATCCTCAAAAACCTCTCCTTCCGTCTCAAAACGCAGGTGCTGCGGACGGATATTGGGGATATCCTTGATCCCCTCCAGGATATAGGCCAGGTGGCCAAGAGCGTTTTTGACATTCTGCGGCGTGGAGTAGGAAACCCGGGTGAAAGCACCAAAGGACGCCACATAGGAGAAATACCGCTCACCAAAGCGGCCGACATCAAAGGTTCTCGGCATTCCCTCAATGGTGTCCTGCGCCGCCTTAACGAGGTTTTTATTCAGCTTGATACTGTTGGCAAAATCATTGGTGCTGCCACAGGGAATGTACCCGATCGGCACATCCACACCAGAAGCCACTACGCCGGAAATCACCTCATTGAAGGTACCATCTCCGCCAAGGCACACCACCATATCCGCCTGCGCAGCATGCGCTAACGCCACCTGCGTACCGTTGCCGGGGCCGGTGGTCATAAAGGTCAGCGGCGCGTACCCGGCTTTGCAGTAAAGCTCCAGAATATCCGCCAGATACCGCTTTCCGACCTTTTGCCCAGAATAAGGATTCATGATCAGCAGCAGCTTTTTCTCCATCGTCTTTCTTCTCCTTGTGTTTATTCATCGGCCGCAGCCGTAAAAGAGTCTCCGCAGAGGCATCACAAGCTTTGGGCAACACTGCATACGGGTGAATAGGTATTGCCATGCTGCAATTCGCCGTCATTGCATACGGTTCATGGGGCAGTGTGCGCCTATCTATACTACTACATTATACCGTATTTTACACAGAATTGACGAACAGATTATGAACAATCATTTCCAGTTCGACGGCATGTAAGGCGTCCCTGCCCAATGCCGGCGCTTCAACGGCGCCGGTAGATGTGGGCACCAGCACGACGACTGGGCTAAATAAATATCCCCCGGCACAGCCGGGAGCACAGCCGGGAGCACAGCCGGGAGTTTTCTCCGGACAAAAAAAGCATCCCTGCCTACAAAGAGGCAGGGATGCTTTTATACAGGCTTGTATCCGCGTTTTTATGCCAATGGATTAGCCGTTGATCTTAGAAACAACGCCGGAACCCACGGTACGGCCACCCTCACGGATAGCGAAACGCAGACCCTCTTCGATAGCGATGGGGGTGATCAGCTCAACATCCATCTCGACATTATCGCCGGGCATGCACATCTCCACACCCTCGGGCAGGTGGATGATGCCGGTCACATCGGTGGTACGGAAGTAGAACTGCGGACGATAGTTGTTGAAGAACGGCGTATGGCGGCCACCCTCTTCCTTGCTCAGAACATAAACCTGGGCATGGAACTTCGTGTGGGGGTTGATGGAGCCGGGCTTGCACAGCACCTGGCCACGCTCGATCTCGTCACGCTGCACACCACGCAGCAGGGCGCCGATGTTATCGCCGGCCTCAGCGTAATCCAGCAGCTTGCGGAACATCTCGATGCCGGTAACAACCGTCTTCTTGCGCTCCTCGGTCAGACCGATGATCTCAACTTCATCGGACATGTTCAGCTTACCGCGCTCCACACGACCGGTAGCCACGGTGCCGCGGCCGGTAATGGTGAAGACATCCTCAACAGGCATCAGGAAGGGCTTCTCATCATCACGGACCGGATCCGGGATGTAGTTGTCCACAGCATCCATCAGCTCAAGGATCGGCGCATAAGCGGGATCGTTGATATCGGTGCTGGTGCACTCCAGAGCCTGCAAAGCGGAGCCCTTGATGATGGGGGCATCGTCGCCGGGGAAGTCATACTTGCTCAGAGCCTCGCGGATCTCCATCTCAACCAGCTCCAGCAGCTCGGGATCGTCCACCTGGTCAACCTTGTTCATGAAGACCACGATGTACGGAACACCAACCTGACGGGCAAGCAGCAGGTGCTCATGGGTCTGCGCCATAACACCATCGGTGGCGGCGATAACCAGGATAGCACCATCCATCTGCGCGGCACCGGTGATCATGTTCTTCACATAGTCAGCGTGGCCGGGGCAGTCAACATGCGCATAGTGACGCTTATCGGTCTGATACTCCACATGGGCGGTGTTGATTGTGATACCGCGGGCACGCTCTTCGGGAGCCTTATCAATGTTGGCATAATCGGTGAACTCCGCGCCGCCCTTCATTGCCAGCACCTTGGTGATGGCTGCGGTCAGGGTGGTCTTGCCGTGGTCAACATGACCGATGGTACCAATGTTTACATGGGGTTTAGTGCGTTCGAATTTCTCTTTTGCCATTGTTTTTTCCTCCTTTGATAAGCAAAAATCGTTGTCCGGTCTTAGTGTCTATTCTACCAATTCCCGGACGGAATTGCAAGAGTTTTTACAAGAAAAATGCGAATTTTTCCGCTATTTTCCCCACGCAAATGGGAAAACAGCGCGAAACGGGAAGAACGGTGACAGCAGGGCGGCGGAATGCCGCCCCGCCGGCACGATCAATCCTCTTTCTTCGTACGCTTGGCGATGATGGCCTCGGCCACATTCTTCGGGATCTCCGCATAGTGGCTGGGCTCCATCACATACTGGCCACGGCCCTGCGTACCGGAACGCAGATCCGTTGCATAGCCAAACATCTCGGACAGCGGGACAGATGCACGGATCTGTACCGCACCACTGATGTTCTCCGAGCCCTCCATCTGGCCGCGGCGGGAGGCAATGTCGCCCACCACAAAGCCCATATACTCGTCGGGCACGGTGACGACCACCTTCATGATCGGTTCCATCAGCACCGGATCAGCCTTGCGCATAGCCTCCTTGAACGCCATAGAACCGGCGATCTTAAAGGCCATTTCGGAAGAGTCGACCTCATGATACGAACCATCATACAGGGTGACCTTGCAGTCCACAACGGGGTAGCCAGCCACAGTACCGGCCAGCATAGCGCCCTGGATACCGGCGTCAACCGCAGGGATATACTCCTTCGGGATGGCGCCGCCGACAACAGCGTTGATAAACTCATAGCCCTTGCCGGACTCGTTGGGCTCCAGCTTGATCTTGACATGACCGTACTGGCCCTTACCACCGGACTGACGAGCGTACTTGCAGTCGACATCGGCCAGACGGCGGACAGTCTCCTTGTAAGCCACCTGCGGAGCACCAACATTGGCCTCCACCTTGAACTCACGCAGCAGACGGTCAACGATGATCTCCAGGTGCAGCTCACCCATACCGGCGATGATGGTCTGCCCGGTCTCTTCATCGGTGTAGGTCTTGAAGGTCGGGTCTTCCTCGGCCAGCTTGGCCAGGGCAATGCCCATCTTCTCCTGACCGGCCTTGGTCTTGGGCTCGATCGCCACACGGATAACCGGCTCCGGGAACTTCATGGACTCCAGCACAATGGGGTGCTTTTCGTCGCACAGGGTGTTACCGGTGGTGGTGTTCTTCAGGCCGATCGCTGCCGCGATATCGCCGGCATAAACGACCTCCAGATCCTTGCGGTGGTTGGAGTGCATCTGCACGATACGGCCAAGACGCTCGTCGGCATCCTTGTTGGAATTGTAAACGGTATCACCGGCCTTAACCGTACCGGAATACACGCGGAAGAACGCCAGCTTACCGACAAAGGGATCCGTTGCGATCTTGAAAGCCAGGGCCGCAAACGGCTCGGTATCGGAGGAATGACGAACCTCCTCCTCCTCCGTCTCCGGATTGATACCCTTGATGGGGGGCACATCCAGCGGAGAGGGCATATAGTCGACGATGGCGTCCAGCAGCTTCTGCACGCCCTTGTTACGGTAGGAAGTACCGCAGGTAACGGGCACGAAGGTGTTGTCGATGGTCGCCTTGCGGATCACGGCCTTGATCTCGTCAACCGAGATCTCCTCGCCGGCGAAATACTTCTCCATGAGCGCGTCATCCTGCTCGGCAACAGCCTCCAGCAGCTCCTCATGATACTTCTGGGCCAGCTCCTTCATGTCGTCCGGAATTTCTTCCACACGCATGTCCTTGCCCATCTCATCATAGTACACATCCGCGTTCATCTCGATCAGGTCGATGATGCCCTTGAAGGTGTCCTCGCTGCCGATGGGAAGCTGAATCGGTACGGCATTGCACTTCAGACGCTCACGCATCATGTTCACCACACGGTAGAAATCCGCGCCCATGATGTCCATTTTGTTGACATAGGCCATACGCGGCACATGATACTCGTCCGCCTGACGCCAGACCGTCTCGGACTGGGGCTCAACACCGCCCTTTGCACACAGCACCGTCACAGAGCCGTCCAGCACGCGCAGCGAACGCTGCACCTCAACCGTGAAATCCACATGGCCGGGGGTGTCGATGATGTTGATGCGGTGGCGGGTGCCTTTGCCCTGCTTGTCCCAGTAGCAGGTCGTAGCCGCAGAGGTGATGGTGATACCGCGCTCCTGCTCCTGTGCCATCCAGTCCATGGTTGCGCTGCCGTCGTGGGTCTCACCGATCTTGTAGTTAACACCGGTATAGTACAGGATACGCTCGGTCGTTGTCGTTTTACCGGCATCGATGTGCGCCATAATACCAATGTTGCGGGTGTTTTCGAGTGATACATCTCTTGACATAAGGCAATCCTCCTTTTCCTCAATATTCTTGTGTGATTACCAACGGAAATGAGCGAAAGCCTTGTTGGCCTCGGCCATCTTATGGGTATCCTCGCACTTCTTGGCTGCGCCGCCGTTGCCATTCAGGGCATCCAGAATCTCCGCCGCCAGGCGCTCCTTCATGGTGCGCTCGGAACGGTTGCGGGAATAGGCGGTCAGCCAGCGCAGACCCAGCGTCTGACGACGGTCGGGCCGCACCTCGATGGGCACCTGATAGGTGGCACCACCGACACGACGAGCCTTGACCTCGAGCACAGGCATGATGTTCTCCATTGCCTTCTCGAACACATCCAGGGGCTCCTCGCCGGATTTTTCTTTAATGATGTCAAAGGCATCATAGACGATCTTCTGGGCAACGCCCTTCTTACCGTCCAGCATAATGTTGTTGATGAGCTTGGTCACCAACTTGGAATTGTAAAGCGGGTCGGGCAAAACATCGCGTTTTGCAGTTGAACCTCTTCTCGGCACTTTACTTCCCTCCTTCATATTGATGATATCACAGGTACTCGAAAGTGACATACTCCCGTTGGCCGGCAAAGAAGCAGCATCCACAAGCCGTGACAAACGCCCGGTCTATATGAATCACGCTGCTGCTGAGCAGCCGCTGATGAAAATGTCCTTACTTTTTGGCCGCACCGGCCTTGGGACGCTTCGCACCGTACTTGGAACGGGCCTGCATACGGTTGGCAACACCCTGGGTATCCAGCGTGCCGCGGATGATGTGGTAACGCACACCAGGCAGGTCCTTCACACGGCCGCCGCGGATCAGCACGACGCTGTGCTCCTGCAGGTTGTGGCCCTCGCCGGGGATGTAGGAAGTAACCTCAATCCCGTTGGACAGACGGACACGCGCTACCTTACGCAGAGCAGAGTTCGGCTTTTTCGGCGTGGAAGTCTTCACAGCAGTGCAAACACCACGCTTCTGGGGAGAGTTCTGGTCAATGGCCGTGCGCTTCTTGGAGTTCCAGCCCTTCAGCAGAGCAGGCGCTTTCGCCTTTTTCTCCAGATCCTGTCTTCCCTTGCGGATCAACTGGTTGAAAGTAGGCATTCAATTTCACCTCCGAAAGAAAAATTTTTATCTCAAGGTGCGGCGGCGATGCCGGCGCAGCCTCAAAACCGATAGAAACCCATCACGCAACAACAGCGGGCGACCGCACTGCACTGTTGGCAGGCGACCGTCCGGTCGTGATGACCCGGGCAGGTCATCCGACCAAAGCATTAACCGCTTTGGTCGGACAGCACGCCACAAGTAGTTATTTTAGCACAGCCGGTGCAAGCTTGTCAAGAAAAATTTGTCTGCAAGCACACATCGTTTTTCCTGCCCGCACCTGCACGGAAGAGCGGTTATTCGCCGATCAGCTCCGGCTCTTCTTCCTCGTCATCGTCCATGCGCAGCAGATCATCCAGCACACTAAAGACATTCTTCGGCGCCCGGTTGTCCTTCACCCGCACATCACTGTACTGCGGCATACCGGTACCGGCCGGGATCAGCTTACCGATGATGACATTCTCCTTGAGGCCCAGCAGCGGATCGACCTTGCCCTTGATCGCGGCATCGGTCAGCACACGGGTGGTCTCCTGGAAGGAAGCAGCGGACAGGAAGCTGTCGGTGGCCAGCGCCGCCTTGGTGATACCCAGCAGGATCGGGGTGACCTTAGCGGTGCGCAGCGGCTCACCATCCGCACGGGTCTCACCGGCGGCTATGCGCGCCTCCACGGCGGCGTTTTCATCATACAGCTCGGTCTTATCCACCACCGAATCGTTCACCAGATTGGTATCGCCGGCATCCTCAACCTTCACCTTGCGCATCATCTGGCGCACGATAACCTCGATATGCTTATCGTTGATATCCACGCCCTGCGTACGGTAGGTGACCTGCACTTCCTTGATCAGGTAATCCTGCACGGCCGAGGCGCCGCACACATCCAGCACATCGTGCGGGCTCATGGAGCCCTCGGTGATGCACTCACCCTTTTCGATGAAGTAGCCATCCTCAATGCAGGAGCGCAGACGGGAGCCGTAGGTGATCACATAGGTGCGCTCCTCGCTGCCGTCCTCCGCCGTAACAATAACCAGATTTTTCTTCTTCTCCTCGCGGCGGACGATACCGGAGATCTCGCTGATGATCGCCAGATGCTTCGGCTTGCGTCCCTCGAACAGCTCCTCCACGCGGGGCAGACCCTGGGTGATATCCTCGCCGCCGGCAACACCGCCGGTGTGGAAGGTACGCATGGTCAGCTGGGTGCCAGGCTCACCGATGGACTGGGCGGCGATAATGCCGACCGCCTCGCCGAGCGTCACGGCCTCATTGGTGGCCAGGTTGGCGCCGTAGCAGCAGGCACACACGCCCTTGCGGGCGCCGCAGGTCAGCACCGAACGGATCTTGATGCGCACCTTGCTGTCGTCCACCTTGCCATCCTTGTCGGTGGCAGCCTTCCGCAGCAGCCGGTCGATCAGCTCCGCGTCCTCGGCGGTCATCTGCTTGCCGCGGCTCACCAGCACCTCGCCGGTTGCCGGGTCGCAGAAGTCCTCGCTGAGATGGCGGCCGACCAAGCGCTCGGTCAGCGGCTCGATCACACGGTTGCCATCCTTGATGTCGTACACATCAATACCATCGTGGGTACCGCAGTCGTTCTCGCGGATGATGACCTCCTGCGAAACATCCACCAGACGGCGGGTCAGGTAACCGGAGTCGGCGGTACGCAGGGCGGTATCGGCCAGACCCTTACGGGCGCCCTTGGCCGAGGTGAAGTATTCCAGAATGTTCAGGCCTTCACGGTAGTTTGCACGGATCGGCACCTCAATGGTCTTACCGGAGGTGTTGGCGATCAGACCGCGCATACCGGCCAGCTGACGGATCTGGCTGATGGAGCCACGGGCACCGGAATCCGCCATCATCTGAATGGGGTTGTAGGGATCCATGTTGGCGGTCAGCGCCTTGGTGACCTTCTCCGTGGTCTCGTTCCAGGTGGTGATCACATTGTTGTAGCGCTCTTCCTCGCTCATCAGACCCTGGTTGTACAGCTCGGTGATCTCATCCACCATCTTTTCGGCCTGGGCGATAAATTCCTTCTTCTGCGCCGGGATGGACGCATCGCCGACGGACACCGTCAGGGCGCCGCGGGTGGAATACTTGTAGCCCTGTGCCTTGATAGCGTCCAGCACCACCGAGGTCTTGGCCGCGCCGTGCTGATTGATGCACTTGCCCACGATCTTGCCCAGCTGCTTCTTACCAACCTTGAAGTCGATCTCGTAGCCCAGCAGGCGGTCGAGGTATTCCGCCGACAGCGGATCCTCACCCTCATGCAGGGTGCGGTCAGTAAAGCCCAGATCCTGCGGGATAGCCCGGTTGAAGATCACGCGGCCGATGGTGGTTTTGACCAGATGGGAAACCGTCTGGCCGTTGATCTCCGCCGTGCGGCGGATCTTGATATCATCGTGCAGATCAATGGCCTTTTCTTCGTAGGCCATCACCGCTTCGTTCTCATCGCGGTAGATCTTATCGGTGGTCTCCTTCGCCTTGAGGGCCTCCTCCGGGGAGTCCTTTTCATGCTTATCAATCGTCAAATAGTAGGAGCCGAGCACCATATCCTGCGTCGGCACCGTCACGGGCTTGCCGTCCGAGGGCTTGAGCAGGTTGCCGGCAGCCAGCATCAGGAACCGCGCCTCCGCCTGCGCCTCTGCGCTCAGCGGAACATGCACGGCCATCTGGTCGCCGTCGAAGTCGGCATTGAAGGCGGTGCAGGCCAGCGGGTGCAGCTTGATTGCGCGCCCCTCGACCAGCACCGGCTCAAAGGCCTGGATGCCGAGGCGGTGCAGCGTGGGGGCACGGTTGAGCATGACCGGGTGATCCTTGATCACGATCTCCAGTGCATCCCAGACCTCCGGACGCAGCCGATCCACCATCTTGCGGGCGGACTTGATATTGCCGGCCACGCCGGTCTCCACCAGCCGCTTCATCACGAAGGGCTTGAACAGCTCGATCGCCATCTCCTTGGGCAGACCGCACTGGTACATCTTCAGCTCCGGGCCGACCACGATAACCGAGCGGCCGGAATAGTCCACGCGCTTGCCCAGCAGGTTCTGGCGGAAACGCCCCTGCTTGCCCTTGAGCATATCCGACAGGGACTTGAGCGGGCGGTTATTGGGGCCGGTAACCGGACGGCCGCGGCGGCCGTTGTCGATCAGGGCGTCCACCGCCTCCTGCAGCATGCGCTTCTCATTGCGCACGATGATATCCGGGGCACCCAGCTCCAGCAGCCGCTTGAGGCGGTTGTTGCGGTTGATCACCCGGCGGTACAGGTCGTTGAGGTCGGAGGTGGCAAAGCGGCCGCCATCCAGCTGCACCATGGGGCGGATATCCGGCGGAATGACCGGGATCACATTCATGATCATCCACTCCGGGCGGTTACCGGAAAGGCGGAAGGATTCCACAACCTCCAGGCGCTTGAGCAGCCGGGCGCGCTTCTGGCCGCTGGCTGTCTCCAGCTCCTCCTTCAGCTCGGCAGAGAGCTTTTCCAGGTCGATCTCTGCCAGCAGCTTCTGGATGTATTCGGCGCCCATGCCGGCATCGAAATCATCCTCATATTTCTCGCGCATATCGGCGTAATCCTTATCCGACAGCACCTGCTTCTTCTGCAGGGGGGTATCGCCGGGATCCACCACGATATACTCGGCAAAGTAGAGCACCTGCTCCAGCTGACGGGGGGACATATCCAGGATCAGTCCCATACGGGAGGGGATCCCCTTGAAATACCAGATGTGCGATACCGGAGCCGCCAGCTCGATGTGGCCCATACGCTCACGGCGCACCTTGGCGCGGGTGACCTCCACGCCGCAGCGCTCACAGATCTTGCCCTTATAGCGGATGCGCTTATAGCGGCCGCAGTGGCACTCCCAGTCCTTGGTCGGCCCAAAGATGCGCTCGCAGAACAGGCCGTCCCGCTCCGGACGCAGCGTCCGGTAGTTGATGGTCTCCGGCTTGAGCACCTCGCCATGCGACCAGCTGCGGATCTGGTCGGGAGAGGCCAGACCGATCTTGATCGAATCAAATACATTGAATTGCATCATAGCTGTTCAGCCTCCCCTCACATATCGTCGTCGGTGTAATCGTCGTTGTAGGAATCATCCTCCACGATCTCACCGCTCTCATCCATTTCGCCTACGCCGTAGCCGTCGAATTCGCTCTCGTTGGCCACGGTGGAGAACGCCTCGCTGTCCGCGTCGCCCATGCCGAGATCATCGTCGTCATCGAAGGTCTGCTTGAGATCAATCTCGTTCTTGTCCTCATCCAGCACCTTGATATCCAGGCCGAGGGACTGCAGCTCCTTGACCAGCACCTTGAAGGACTCCGGCACGCCGGACTGCGGGACATTCTGCCCCTTCACAATCGCCTCGTAGGTCTTCACACGGCCAACCACATCATCGGATTTCACCGTCAGGATCTCCTGCAGGGTGTAAGCGGCGCCGTAGGCCTCCAGTGCCCACACCTCCATCTCG
>DJRT01000006.1:52762-68376 GCA_002437905.1 Ruminococcaceae bacterium UBA6353
TGGATCTTATCATCCACCAGGTGGTGGAGCTTGAGATAGTACATATAGCCGACGGTAACCGGGTTGTCAAACAGCTCACCTGTGCGGCCATCGTAGACCGGGGTCTTGCCGTCGGTGGACTTGCCGGCCTGTGCCAGCAGGTCACGGATGTCATCCTCATGTGCACCATCGAACACAGGGGTCATCACCTTGAAGCCCAGCGCCGCAGCGGCGTAGCCAAGATTGACCTCCAGCACCTGTCCGATGTTCATACGAGAAGGCACGCCCAGGGGGTTCAGCACAATATCCAGCGGTGTGCCATCCGGCAGGAAAGGCATATCCTCACTGGGCAGGATGCGGGAAACCACGCCCTTGTTGCCGTGGCGGCCGGCCATCTTATCGCCCACGCTGATCTTGCGCTTCTGGGCGATATAGCAGCGAACCACCATATTGACACCAGGGCTGAGCTCGTCGCAATTCTGGCGGGTAAAGACCTTCACATCCACAATGATACCGTACTCGCCGTGCGGTACACGCAGGGAGGTATCCCGCACCTCGCGCGCCTTCTCACCGAAGATCGCCCGCAGCAGCCGCTCCTCCGCTGTCAGCTCGGTCTCGCCCTTCGGGGTCACCTTACCGACCAGGATATCGCCGCTGCGCACCTCGGCGCCGATGCGGATAATGCCGCGCTCGTCCAGATCCTTCAGCGCGTCATCGCCCACATTGGGGATATCGCGGGTGATCTCCTCCGGCCCCAGCTTGGTATCGCGGGATTCCACTTCGTATTCCTCAATGTGGATGGAGGTGTATACATCATCCCGCACGATCTTCTCGTTGATCAGAACGGCATCCTCGTAATTGTAGCCCTCCCAGGTCATAAAGCCGATCAGGGCGTTCTTGCCCAGCGCAATCTCGCCATTGCTGGTGGCCGGACCGTCAGCCACAACCTCACGCTCATCCACATGCTGCCCCACGCTGACCACCGGGCGCTGATTGATGCAGGTGCCCTGGTTGGAGCGGGAGAATTTGACCAGCTTATACACATCAATCTCGCCGCTGTCATCCCGGCGGATCTTGACCGTATCAGCCGAAACATACTGCACCGTACCGGCCGCCTTGGCCAGGATGCATACGCCGGAGTCCACGCCGGCCTTGTATTCCATACCGGTACCGACAATGGGGCTTTCCGTCGTCAGCAGCGGCACTGCCTGCCCCTGCATGTTGGAGCCCATCAGAGCACGGTTGGCGTCGTCGTTCTCCAGGAAGGGGATCATAGCCGTGGCCACAGATACAACCATCTTCGGCGAAACATCCATGTAGTCCACGACTGCGGGATCTTCTTCCTTGAATTCGCCGCGGTGGCGGGTGGTAACCTTGGAGCGGACAAAGCGGTTGTTCTCGTCCAGAGGCTCATTGGCCTGCGCCACGATGTAGTCATCCTCCACATCCGCCGGCATATAGGTCACCTCATCGGTCACCACGCCGGTGGCCTTATCCACCTTGCGGTAGGGCGCCTCCACAAAGCCGTACTCATTGATACGGGCAAAGGACGCCAGATAGGAGATCAGACCGATGTTGGGGCCTTCCGGGGTCTCGATCGGGCACATACGGCCGTAGTGGCTGTAGTGCACATCGCGCACCTCAAATCCGGCGCGGTCACGGGACAGGCCGCCGGGGCCGAGGGCCGACAGACGGCGCTTGTGCTTCAGCTCGGCCAGCGGGTTGTTCTGATCCATGAACTGGGACAGCGGCGAGGAACCGAAGAATTCCTTAATGGCCGCCACCACCGGACGGATATTGATCAGCGCCTGCGGTGTCACCACATCCATATCCTGGCTCTGCAGGGTCATGCGCTCACGCACCACCCGCTCCATACGGGAGAAACCAATGCGGAACTGGTTCTGCAGCAGCTCACCCACCGAACGGATGCGGCGGTTGCCCAGGTGGTCGATATCATCGGTATTGCCAAGGTGGTGGCCCAGGCAATTGAGGTAGTTGATGGAAGCCAGAATGTCCTCCACCGTGATGTGGTTCGGGATCAGCTCACGCGCAGAGGAAAGCAGTGCAGCGGTCAGCTCCTCATCGGACAGGCCGCGGCCGAGGATCTCCTGCAGCACGGGGTAGCTCACCCGCTCATTGACGGTCTTGTGCACCGCCTCATACACGGCGGGGCTGACATACTTGGACAGATCCACCATGCCGTTGGAAACGATCTTGACCTCATGGTCCTCGCCGTGCTCCTCCACGAACACATAGGCCACGGTCACGCCGGCATCCTCGATCTCCACCGCACGCGCGCGGTTGATGATCTCGCCGGGCTCCGCCAGAATTTCCCCGGTCGCGGGGTCGGCGATGGGACGGCTGACCTTTGCACCGGCCAGACGGTTCGAGATACCCAGCTTCTTATTGTACTTGTAGCGACCCACGCGGGACAGATCGTAGCGGCGGGGATCGAAGAAGAGGTTATACAGGTGTTCCTGCGAATTCTCCACCGTGGCCGGCTCACCCGGACGCAGCTTGCGGTAGATCTCCAGCAGCGCCTCCTCGCGGTTCTTGGTCGTATCCTTCTCCAGCGTGGCCAGGATGCGGGCATCCTCACCGAAGAATTCCAGAATCTGCGCATCGGTGCTCAGGCCCAGCGCCCGCGCCAGCACGGTCACCGGGATCTTGCGGTTTTTATCAATGCGCACATAGAACACATCGGAGGAGTCGGTCTCATACTCCAGCCAGGCACCGCGGTTCGGGATCACGGTGGAGGTAAACAGCTCCTTGCCCAGCGTATCGTGCACCATATCGTAGTACACGCCCGGCGAACGGACCAGCTGCGAAACGATCACACGCTCGGCGCCGTTGATCACAAAGGTGCCGCTGTCGGTCATAAGCGGGAAATCGCCCATGAACACCTCGGACTCCTTGATTTCGCCGGTCTCCTTATTGAGCAGGCGCACGCGCACATGCAGCGGGGCGGCATAGGTCACATCCCGCTCCTTGCACTCCTCAATGGTATATTTCGGGGTATCATCCAGACGATAACCGATAAAATCCAGTACCAGATTGCCGTTATAATCGGTGATGGCCGCCGTCTCGTCAAAGACCTCCCGCAGGCCCTCCTCCAGGAACCACTGGTAGGAATTTTTCTGCACCTCAATGAGGTTGGGCATTTCCAGCACTTCGTCGATCTTGGCGAAGCTCATGCGCACATTGTTGCCCAGCTTTACCGGTTTGATATTCGTCATAAAGCCCGATCACTCCTGTCTTGATAATGTCACAGGCGTCTGCCTGCCGGTTTTCGCTTCTTGTGTCCTTGTGCTCCGTAAAATGTGTCCCGCCGTCCCCTGTCGGCAAGCCCGCCGCCGAAAAATTTTTCTTGCATTTCGGCGGAAGATGTGCTATGCTGTTGGTGGGTTCTTTGGGCACACTTCTCATATTAAAGCAGTTTATAATAATACATGAGTACCGCCGATTTGTCAAGCTTTTTTTCAAATCCGGCGGATTTTTTTGCCTTTTTTGCAGTTTTGGGATAAAAGCGGAAAATCCGGAAAGAAAAACCACGCTGTCGGGGTGTTGCAAACGCCCGGCAGCGTGGTTTTGTATTCCGTTCAATAGTGCAGCAGCCACAGACGGCAGATCGCGGCACATTCCCGCGTCCAGTAGTACAGCACCAGATGCAGCGGGGAACGGCAGGGCACAGCCCCCACCCCGGCAGCATCCGCCCAGCGCGCCAGCGTGGCGGCGCGGTACTGGTGGAACACCTGCGTGGCGATCACCACCGTATCGCACAGTCCCTCCTGCCGGATCAGCTGCAGGGAATTTTCCAGGTTTTCATGCGTATTGGTGGAGCGATCCTCCAGATAGATGCGCGCGGGATCGATCCCCTTCTCCACCAGATACTTCTGCATAACAGACGCTTCGCTGTATGCCTCGTCACTGCCCTGCCCGCCGGAGACCACACACGCAGCCTGCGGGTGCTTGTCCAGATAGGCCGCAGCCGCATTCAGGCGGTCAGCCAGCATACGGCTGGGGCGGTCGCCATTCACTTTGGCACCCAGCACGATCACCGTGGCATCCTCCCGCGCCGGTTTGGTCATCGCCGCACCGATCATCAGCGCAGAAAGCACCGTGCCCAGCGCCGCCGCCAGACAGACACACACGATCAGCACCGTTGACACGACCCGTCGCCACCCCCTCGGTTTTTCTCCGGCCGGACGGCCCCACCACAGCAGCAGTGCACCCAGCACCGCCGGCAGCAGGGTGAACAGGCCGAAAAAGCCGTTTATCAGCGTCGGCAGCAGCCCCCACACCAGGATCAGGGCGCCCTGCACGGTCAGCACCCACCGGCCGGCCGTACGGCGGCGTCTGCCATCCGCAGGGCAGAAAAGCGTTTTCCGGTTCATCCGCCCGCCCTCCGGATCACTTCCACTGGAAGTTGACCAGACCGAGCACATAGATCACGATGATCGCCGCCGGTACAACATAGGTAAACAGCGGACGCATCCAGCTGCACACTTTCAGGCCCTTGCCGGCGTTGGCCTCGGCCATGAAGTTCTCCCAGCCCCAGCCATAGCGCTTGTTGCAGCAGAAGAGCACAAAGATCAGGGAGCCGAGCGGCAACAGGTTCGTGCTGACAATGAAGTCCCAGAAGTCCAGCCACGCCGTACCCTCGGCAAAGGGCTGGAAGCCCGCCAGCGTGCTGTACCCCAGCGCCGTGGTGACCGACAGCAGCGCAATGCCAATGCCGCAGAACAGGCAGCCCTTCGGGCGGCTCCAGCCGGTCATCTCCCGCACGCAGGCCAAAATGTTTTCAAACACCGCCAGCACCGTGGACAGTGCCGCGAACATCATAAAGAGGAAGAACAGCGCCCCCCACCAGCGGCCGCCGGCCATGTGGTTAAAGACCGAGGCCATGGTGTCAAACAACAGACCGGGGCCTGGCTTGACCTCCTCACCGTAGGTGAAGCAGGCGGGGAAAATGATCATGCCGGCCATCAGCGCCACAAAGGTATCCAGCAGCACCACATTGACCGATTCGCCAAGCAGCGTGCGCTCCTTGCCGATATAGCTGCCGAAGATAGCCATGGCACCGATGCCGAGGCTGAGCGTAAAGAACGCCTGGTTCATCGCGCCGGCGATCACATCGGCATTGATCTTGCCGAAATCCGGCAGCAGATAGAAGCGCAGCCCCTCTGCCGCCCCCGGTAGCGTGGCGCTGTGCACCGCCAGCACCAGCATCAGCACCAGCAGCATGGTCATCATATACTTGGTCACCCGCTCAAGGCCGCCCTGCAGGTGGAAGCACAGCACACCGAAGCCCACCGCCACGGTAAGCAGCATAAAGAGCAGGTTGATCTTCGGGTCAGTAATCATGGCAGCAAAGCCAAGCCCCTCATTGTGCCCCGTCAGGAAACGCAGGAAGTAGTACATCATCCAGCCGGTTACCACGGTATAGAAAGCCATCAGGCACACATTACCGGCCAGCGCCACATAGCCGTGCGCGTGCCACTTCTGTCCCGGCCGCTCCAAACGCTGGTACATCCGCACCGGGCTGGCCTGCGCCGCCCGCCCCATGGCAAACTCCATGGTCATAACCGGCAGACCGAGGATGGCCAGGCAGACCAGATAGATCAGCACAAAGCCGCCGCCGCCATACTGCCCGCACATCCACGGGAATTTCCACACATTGCCGCAGCCGATCGCACAGCCGGCCGACAGCAGAATAAATCCCAACCGGGAACCAAGCTTTTCTCTTTCCACCGTTTTTCCTCCTCTTATCCTCGAATAGGAATATTGCCGCTTATTATACCAAATAATTAGCAGAAGGTCAAGAAAAACGGCAAAAGACTGCCGTCTTTTGCCGTTTTTTCTCGTAAAATAGCGTTATTTCGTTGTTTTTTGCTGTTCCAGCAGAGCCGCCATGTTGCGGGCGAAGGTCGCCTGCGGCACATAGACCGGCTCCGGATACCAGGGCGTCCCGTCATCCAGCACCACGGCGTACACATCGGCTCCGCTGCACAGCGTCGGCCAGTCCGTCGGCACCAGGTAGCCCTCCTTGGCCACCTCAATCTGGGAGTGCCACTGGTACGCCAGCTCGTAGGGGCTGACCCGCTGCAGATCACCGCTGACCCCCGGCCAGGCGGCCATATACAGGCTGTCGCCCACCGTATTCAGCGGCAGCACATAGCGGCCGCCCACCGCCAGCCACTGGGGGCTGTCGGTCCCATCCCATACATTCTCGATCGTCAGCGTCTCTCCCACCGAAAGATCGCCCAGCCAGACGGCGTCCACCCGCAGGGTGTACACCACGGTGTTCACCCGGCAGTGCAGCTCACCGCGTCCCTCCTCCTGCTGCGTATAGGGAAGCTCCCGGTAGTCCACCGCAAGCACCTCTCCCTCGACCATCGCCGCTATACGGCGGACGGTTTCCACCTCGGAAAATGCCGCAATATCTCCGCCGCCGGCGGCGGCCGGGCTCTGCGCCCCACCAAGAGCCACCGCGCTGTACTGCACCGTCAGACGGTCGGTCAGCGCATCGCTTTCCGGGGCCATGGCCGGCCGGCGCCAGATGCGCCCGGCACACACCCCCAATGCCGCCACCAGGGCGACCGCCGTCAGCACGGCGGCCGTCTGCCGCCGGCGCCGGATGGCCGCACGCCGCTGTTCGCTGCGCTGCAGCACCTCCTGGGTCACTGTCTTATAGTCCTTCATCCTGAATGCCCTCCTTTACCAGCTCCGCCCGCAGCGCTGCCTTAGCCCGGTACAGGCGGTTTTCCACCTGGCGGCGGCTCTGCCCGGTCACCGTGGCGATCTGCGGATTGCTCAGCTCCTCGAAAAAGGCCAGATACAGCACCTGCCGATAGGCCGGGTTCAGCCGCCCCATTGCCCGGTGCAGCCGGATACGCCGCTCCTCGCGCAGACAGTGCTGCTCCAGCGTTTCCTGCTCCGCCTGCAGCGCGCTCCAGTCCTCCGGCGGCAGGGTCGTCACCCTGTCCGTGCGCCGCAGATAGTCCACCGCCAGGCGGCGGCCGATCGTGTACAGATAGGTTTTGAAGGAGGCGTGGGGAGAAAAATGCGGCCGCCGCACCACCAAACGGACAAAGGTCTCCTCCATCAGCTCCTCTGCCGCTGCCAGATCCTGCACATAGCTGTTGAGGAACAGCATCAACCCATCCTTATACGCGCGGATCAGCGCCTCCAGCCCGGCGTCATCTCCGTCCAGAAAGCGTCGGTATTCCACCGCCGCCTGATCCATACAGCACACCCCCTCGCTTTTCTCTGAAAGTCCGGCTTTCATCTATTAAACGCACAGGCCGGCAGTTTCTCTCACCGGCAGAAAAAATCTCCGGCAAGAAGGGAGTTCCCTGCCGGAGATCGTTTGCTCTGTACCTTGTACCGTATCCTGTTTTATGCCCTTACAGCAGCCGCACACGGATCACATCATGGATCGCCAGAATATCGCGGATAACCGCTTCCTTGGCCGTACCCTCAATATCCAGCACCGTGTAGGCCAGCTCCTTACGGGATTTGTTGGTCATTGAGGCGATATTGATGCCGACAGCGGACACCACCGCGCTGATCTGCGCCAGCATATTCGGCACATTCTTGTGCAGCACGCAGATACGGGCGTCGCCGCTGCGCGCCACCTTCATATCCGGGAAATTGACCGAGTGGGTGATATTGCCGTTCTCCAGATAATCGGTCAGCTCATCGGCCGCCATCACTGCGCAGTTATCTTCGCTTTCCGGTGTGGAGGCGCCCAGGTGCGGGATCGCCAGCACATTCTTCACACCCAGCATCTCCACCGTGGGGAAGTCCACCACATATGCGGCCACCTTGCCGCTTTCCAGCGCCGCCAGCATGGCCTTGCTGTCCACCAGGCCGGCACGGGCAAAGTTGAGGATGCGCACGCCGTCCTTCATCACGGCAAACGCGTCCTTGCCCAGCATACCGGTGGTATCTGCCGTCAGCGGCACATGCACGGTGATATAGTCACACTGCGCATAGATCTCCTCCAGCGTGGCCGCATGGTGCACCGCACGGGACAGCCGCCACGCCGCATCCACCGACAGGAAGGGGTCATAGCCGTAAACATCCATGCCCAGCGCCACAGCGGCATTGGCCACCAGCACGCCAATGGCACCCAGGCCGATCACGCCCAGCTTCTTTCCTTTCAATTCCGGACCGGCAAAGGCGGATTTCCCCTTTTCCACCAGCTTGCCCACGGCGTCGCCCTCACCCTTGAGGGTCTGTGCCCAGTTGGCGCCCTCCACAATGCGGCGGGAGGACAAAAACAGGCCGGCCAGCACCAGCTCCTTCACCGCATTGGCGTTGGCGCCGGGGGTATTGAACACCACAATGCCCTTGGCACTGCAATCCTCCACCGGGATATTGTTGACGCCGGCGCCGGCGCGGGCAATGGCCAGCAGACTTTCCGGCAGCGCCATATCGTGCATGGCTGCAGAGCGCACCAGTACGCCATCGGCGCCCTGCAGCTCCTCCCCCACCTGATAGCCCGCGCCAAAGCGCGCGGTGCCGCAGGCGGCAATCTTATTCAGTGTGCAAATCTTCATCGTATCCGTTCTCCTTTTCCGCGGGCAGGCTGCTCAGCCGTTCTCCCGCTCAAACTCTTTCATGAAAGCGACCAGCTTCTCAACGCCCTCCACCGGCATGGCATTGTAGATAGAGGCACGCATACCGCCCACCGTGCGGTGACCCTTGAGGTTGACAAAGCCCGCCTCCGTTGCCGCCTTGACAAATTTGGCATCCAGCTCCTCGTTGCCGGTCACAAAGGGCACATTCATCAGCGAACGGTCCTCCGGCACCACGGTGCCGCGGAACAGCGAGGACTGATCCAGGAAGCCGTACAGCAGCGCCGCTTTCTGCTCATTGCGCTTCTGCATATTGGCCAGGCCGCCGATATCGTTCTTGATCCACTCCAGCACCAGCTTCATCACATAGATGGTGTAGCAGGGCGGGGTGTTGAACATAGAACCGTTATCGGCATGGATCTGGTAATTGAACATGGTGGGGGTGATATCCATGGCGTGACCGATCAGATCCTCCCGCACGATCACCACCGTGACGCCGGCAGGCGCCATGTTCTTCTGCGCACCGGCATACAGGATGCCGAATTTGGACACATCAATCGGTTTGGACAGAATGCAGGAGGAGGCGTCAGCCACCAGCGGCACCTTGCCGGTATCCGGCAGTTCGTGGTACACGGTGCCGTAGATGGTGTTATTCATGCAGATATAGAAATAATCGGCATCCGGGGTAAAGGTCGCCGGATCCAGCTTCGGTATGTAGGAAAAGGTCTTATCCTCCGAGCTGGCAATCACCTTGGCCTGCCCGTAACGCGCCGCCTCCTTGTAGGCCTTCTTGGCCCACTGACCCGTGATCACATAGTCGGCCTTACCGCTGCCGGTCATGAGGTTCATCGGGATCATGGCAAACTGCGAAGAAGCGCCGCCCTGCAGAAACAGCACCTTGTAATTGTCCGGGATCTGCATCAGCTCACGCAGCAGCGCCTCAGCCCCATCAATAATGCCCTGATAGACCTTAGATCGATGAGACATCTCCATCACGGACTGGCCGCTGCCCTCATAGTCCAGCATCTCGGCGGCTGCCCGGCGCAATACGCTCTCCGGCAGCATCGACGGACCGGCAGAAAAATTGTACACTCTCGACATATCTCATTCCTCCAAAAGTCTTTCACCCATGCGCTGACAGTTGTTCGCGCAATACGCGAACAACCACCCCGCGCAGGAGCGTTGCATTTTATTCTATCCCATCGCAAAATAATTGTCAACCGTGGACAAGCAAAAAGGCGGATTTTTCGTGAAATCCGCCCGTTTGTCCGCTGCCGGCGAACAAATCGACTCCGAAATAAACAGCAAAGCCTGCCGGCGAACCGCGTCGCCGGCAGGCTTTGCTATCAAAAGATCCAATTTACACCGCGTGGGTCACGAACAGAATGCCCAGCGTATTTGGCCCGCAGTGGGAGGAGATTGTGCAACCGGCACGGGTGACCAAAATCTCATCGAAATTCTGGTACTTCTTTATCGCGGCCTTCACCAGCGCCACCCGCTCATCGGAAATGCCGGAGTGCGTGATGAAGATGCGGTCCAGCACGATATCCGTGCGCCCCTCCAGGCGGTCGCGCACATATTCCTCCAGCGCCTTGTCCAGCGCACCGCGGTACTTTTTGCCCACGCTCATGGTACCGCTCTCGTTATTCACCTCGATGCAGGGCTTCAGGCGCAGCATATTGGCGCCCATCATGGCCAGCGCGGAGCAGCGGCCGCCCTTGTAGAGAAACTCCAGCGTATCAATCACAAAGCTGGCCTCCACACGCTTGGTCAGGGCGCGTACCTCCTCCACAATGCGCTCCACCGGCATGCCGGCGGCAATGCGCTCGGCTGCGGCGATCACCACATGCCCCATACCGGAGGACAGGTTGCAGCTGTCGATAACATACAGACCGGGGATCTCCTCCGCCGCCAGGCGGCAATTGTTATAGGTGGCCGAAAGGCCGGAACCGAGGGTGACATAGATCACATCATTGCCCGCCTCGATGAACGGGGTCACATAGCTCTTGTATTCCTCCACATTGATCGCCGCCGTCGTTGGCAGGATCTTTTTCTCGCGGTAGGTGGCATAGATGTCGTCCGGCTGGATATCCACGCCGTCAAAATAGGATTTATCCCCCTCGTTAATATGCAGGGGGAAGGTATGGACATGGAACCGCTCCAGCAGCTCCCGGCTGAGATCGCAGGTGCTGTCCGCACAGAGAATGATCGGTTTGGCCATAGAAAGTCTCGTTCCTCTCCTCGTATTTTCACTCTTATCCGCCGTTTCGACGGTTAACGAGCCTTATTTTACCACAATCGGCGGCCATGTGCAAGGGGCAGTTTTGGTGTATCCTGCCAGCACACCCATTACAGCAGCAGGCCGGTCGCCAGTGCAGCGGCCGCCGCAGCCAGCGCCACCACGATCAGCGGCAGCCGGCAATAGGCCAGCACCAGCGCCACCGCCGTGCCCACCAGCGCTGTGGTCACGCTGCCGGTGGAATAGAAGATCGCCGGGATGGTCATGGCGCTGAGCACCGCATACGGCAGATAGTACAGCAGGCTGCGCAGAAAGCGTGAACGGATCTGCCGGCGGAAAAGGGTGAACGGCAGCATACGGATAAGGTAGGTCACCCCGGCCATCACAACGATATACCACACAAGGCTCATGCTGCCGCCTCCTCACTGACCGGGCACAGCAGCGCGCCGGCCACCGAGGCCGCCAGCGCACTGACGATCACCGCAAAGCCGCCGGAGACCGCCGGCAGCAGGTACCGGAACAGGCAGCTGACCGCCGCGGCCAGCAGCACCACCAGCAGCACCCGCTTATCCTTACGCGAGGGGGGCACAATGATCGCCAGGAACATCCCATACAGCACAATACCCATGGCATCGGATACCACAGCCGGCAGCAGCTGGCCGGCGGCGGCGCCCAGCGCCGTGCCGGTGATCCAGCCCAGCATCGGCGTCAGGATCAGCCCCAGCATATAGGTGGCCGTCAGCCGCTCCGGCTGGGAGATTGCCACCGCATAGATCTCATCGGTGATGCCGAAGGAAACCAGCAGCCGGCGCGGGGTGGTAAAGGTCTCATCCAGCTTCTGCGACAGAGAAAAGCCCATCAGCGCATACCGCAGGTTGATCACCAGCTGGGTCAGCGCCATCTCCAGCAGCGTGCCGCCGGCGGCGATGATCTCCACACCGGCCGCCTGCCCGGCTGAGGTCAGGTTGGTTGCCGAAATGGCCACGGCCCCCAGAACCGGCAGCCCCAGCCGCACCGCCAGGATACCAAAGCCAAACGATACCGACAGATACCCCAGCATGATCGGTACACCGTGCGCCATGCCGCGCACAAAAGGCGAACGCATCGTTTCTCAAGTCCTTCCGCTGTTTTTGCCGCCTTATCATAGCACAAACGGCGGCAAAAAACAACTTTTTCCCCGTTTTTTCAGGGAAACACACGCATTTTCCGGCGGTGTTCCCCGTCTTTTTGAAAAAAATTTACGAAAACCCGGAAAAACGCTTGCTTTTTTTGCCATGGCGTGCTATACTGGCCACGATGAATACGGTTATGGAAAAGGAGTGGGGCGACCCGCTCCTTTATCATTGTCCGTTTGTGCGCGGCCACCGGCCGCAGAAAGGCAGGAAAGCATGGCAAACAAACCGACCGCCTCTCCGGGCGGTATTGTCAGCAAGGTGACACAGCTTGTTACCCCGATCATTGACGAGCAGGGGCTGCTGCTGTGGGATGTGCGCTTTGTCAAGGAGGGCGCCGACTGGATCCTCCGCGTGGTGATCGACCGGGAGGATGAGCCGGTGTCCATCAACGATTGTGTCGCGGTCTCCCGCAAGCTCAGCCCCATCCTGGATGAGGCCGATCCCATCCCCCAATCGTACTGTCTGGAGGTCACCTCCCCCGGCGCCGCCCGTGAGCTGACCCGCCCTGCTCACTTTACCTATTATGAGGGGTGGCCGGTCAGCCTGAAGCTCTACTGCCCCGATGAAAACGGGCAGCGCGAAGTCGCCGGCCTGCTGGTGGAACGCGCCGAGGACGGCCGCATCACCCTGCAGCTGGAGGATGAAACGCTGCGCACCTTTGAAAAAAAGGCCGTCGCCGCCGTGCACGCCATTGACGAATTTGCCGATGACGATGAGCCGGCACTGTAAGCGTCCGCGGACTGCGGCAACCGAAATCTGACGAAGAAATATTCAGCGGCAGCGCCGCTGTGTTGGAGGTTAACGACATGACAAACAAGGATATCGCGGAATTTTTTGATGCACTGAAGCTGCTGGCCAAGGAAAAGGGCATCGAGGTGGACTACCTGCTGGAAAAGATCCAGGCAGCGATCGTGGTCGCCGTCAAAAAGGATTTCGGCGGCAAGGACAACATCGCCGTGGTGATGGATCCCGAAACGAACGAATTTTCTGTTTCCATCCGCAAAACGGTGGTCGAGGAGGTCGAGGATTCCGATGAGCAGCTGACACTGGAGCAGGCACAGCAGTATGACAAGCGCGCCAAGCTCGGCTCGGTGGTCAACATCAAGCTGGAGACAAAGCAGTTCGGCCGCATTGCCGCCCAGTCGGCCAAACACATCATCCGCCAGGGCATCCGCGAGGCGGAAAAGAACCAGCAGGTGCTGGAATTCCAGCGCCGCAATCAGGAGCTGGTCAGTGCACTGGTCACGCGGGTGGATCCCCGCACCGGCGCCGCCACCATCCAGGTGGGCAAGGGCGAAACCGTGCTGCCGAAGAGTGAGCAGATGGAAAGCGACATCATCAAAGAGGGCGACCACATCAAAGTCTATGTGGTGGATATCAAAGAGACAGAGAAAGGGATGCGGGCACTGGTTTCCCGCACCCATCCCGGTCTGGTGACCCGCCTGTTCGAAAACGAGGTGCCGGAGATCTTCGACGGCACGGTGGAGATCAAATCCATCGCCCGCGAGGCTGGCTCCCGCACCAAAATGGCCGTGCTCTCCCACAACCCCAATGTGGACGCCGTTGGCGCCTGCATCGGCCAGCGCGGCGCCCGTGTGGCAGATATCATTGACGAGCTGGGCGGCGAGAAAATCGACATTGTCGAATACAGCGAAGACCCGGCCACCTTTATCGCGGCAGCACTGGCACCGGCCAAGGTTGTGAAGGTGGAGATGGACCCTGACGGCGCCAAGGCCTGCAAGGTTACCGTGCCGGACGCGCAGCTTTCGCTGGCTATCGGCAACAAAGGGCAGAACGCCCGGCTGGCCGTTAAGCTGACCGGCTGGAAGATTGATATCCGTCCCGAAAGCGGCTTCTTCGGCGAAGAAGAGCCTGCGCCGGCAGCGGCCGACGGGGACGCAAACGAATAATATACCGGGGCAAAGGAGGATACCGCATGGTACGGGAAAAGAAGCTTCCGCTGCGCAAATGCAGCGGCTGCGGCGAAATGAAGCCGAAGAACGCCCTTATCCGGGTGGTACGCAGTCCGGAGGGAGAGATCTCGCTGGATCCGACCGGACGCAAGGCCGGGCGCGGCGCCTATGTCTGCCCTTCGGCAGACTGCCTGCGGGCCGCCCGCAAGGCCAAGCGGCTGGAGCGTGCCTTTTCCTGTGCGATCCCTCCGGAGGTCTATGATGAGATGGAACGGGAGTTGATGCAGGATGGAGCCTAAGCTCAGCGGTCTGTTGGGGATCGCCCGCCGCGCCGGGCACACCGTGATTGGCTTTGATGCCGTCCGGGCAGCCCTGCACAGCGGGCGCGCACAGCTTGTCCTGCTGGCGTCCGATTGCTCCCCGAAGACGGAAAAGGAACTGCGCTTTGCCGGGCAGGCGGCCGCCTGCCCCATCGTAAAGCTGCCGGCGGATAAAGCGGCTGTGGCCGCTGCGCTGGGGATGCAGAAGCCTGTTGCCGCCGTGGCCACCGACGACCGCGGCTTTGCCGCCGCCATGCACCGGCATTGCGGCACCGATACGAAGGAGGATGTTGCCCAATGATGATGAAATACCGCGTCAGCGATGTAGCCAAGGATCTGAATGTGCCCAGCAAGGAGATCATCGAGCTGCTGTCGAGCTATGTGCAGCCGGCCAAGAAGAGCGCCACCGCGCTGGAAGAAAACGAGCTGGACATTATTTTCGAGCACTACACACAGAAGTACAATACCAATAATTTGGACGCCTATTTTGCCGAGGTGGAGAACCGCAAGAAAAAGCCGGCGCCGGAGAAAAAGGCCGAGCCGGCCAAGGCGGAAGCCCCGGCCAAGCCCGCAGCACCTGCCGCACCGGCGGCCAAGCCAGCACCGGCTGCTCCGGCTGCTCCGGCCAAGCCGGCCGCCCCGGCACAGAAGCCCGCGGCTCCCGCAGCGAAAGCGGCCCCGGCGCAGAAGCCGGCCGCGCAGCAGCCCAAACCGCCGGTGCGCAACAGCGCCCCCATTGACATGAGCAAGGCCAACCGGCCGAAACCGGAGAAGCCCAAGGCCGCTCCGCAGCCGAAAACGCCGCTGGAGCGCCGCACCGTGGATACCCGCAAGCCGCAGATGGTTGCCAACAACAAGTATGACGAGAAGTTTGATGTGATGGCACAGACCTCCAACCGGGTGCACGGCGATGGCGGCGCAGTGAAAAAGCAGAAGATCAACCAGCGCTCCAAGCAGCAGTACCGCAAGCCCCGCCGCAAGGAGACCGAAAGTGAGCGTCTGGCGCGCATCCAGATGGAGCGCAAACAGAAGCACGCCACCATCAAGGTGGGCGATACCATTACCGTAGGTGAGCTGGCCTCCCGCCTGAAGGCTACCTCCGCCGAGGTGATCAAAAAGCTGATGCTGCTGGGCGTGATGGCCACCGTCAACCAGGAGATTGATTTTGATACTGCCTATCTGGTGGCCGAAGAATTCCACACCAAGGTGGAAAAAGAGGTCGTCGTCACCATCGAGGAACAGATCATTGATGACAGCGCCGACACGGATGAAAACCTGCAGCCCCGCGATCCGGTCGTGGTGGTGATGGGCCATGTTGACCACGGCAAGACCTCCATCCTGGACGCTATCCGCAAGACCAGTGTCACCGCCGGTGAGGCCGGCGGCATCACCCAGCACATCGGCGC
>DJRT01000006.1:68446-89619 GCA_002437905.1 Ruminococcaceae bacterium UBA6353
GGCGTTCACCTCCATGCGTGCCCGCGGCGCCCAGGTAACGGATATCGCCATCCTGGTGGTGGCGGCGGACGACGGCATCATGCCGCAGACCATTGAGGCCATCAACCATGCCAAGGCTGCCGGCGTCTCCATCATCGTGGCAATCAACAAGATGGATAAACCGGAGGCGAACCCCGACCGCGTGATGCAGCAGCTGACCGAGCATGAGCTGGTGCCGGAGGAGTGGGGCGGCGATGTAATCTGCGTGCCCGTTTCTGCGCACACCGGCATGGGACTGGATAATCTGCTGGAGAGCGTGCTGCTGGTAGCCGAGGTGAAAGAGCTGAAAGCCAACCCCGACCGTGCCGCCAAGGGTACGGTGATCGAGGCGCGGCTGGATAAGGGCCGCGGCCCCATCGCCACCGTGCTGGTGCAGAACGGCACCCTGCGCACCGGTGATGTGCTGGTGGCCGGCACCGCCGTTGGCCGTGTGCGCGCCATGACGGACGAAAACGGCCGCAAGGTTGACGAGGCCGGCCCCTCTGTGCCGGTGGAGATCATGGGTCTGGCCGAGGTGCCCACCTCCGGCGATATCTTCAACGCCGTGACCGATGAGCGCCTGGCGCGTGAGCTGGTTGAACAGCGTAAGACCGCCGCCAAGGAGGAGCAATTCAGCCAGTACCAGAAGGTTACGCTGGATAACCTGTTTGATCAGATGCACGAAGGCGAAATGAAGGAGCTGGCCATCATCGTCAAGGCGGATGTGCAGGGCTCGGTGGAGGCAGTGACGCAGTCGCTGCAGAAGCTCTCCAACGACGAGGTACGCGTGCGGGTGATCCACGGTGCTGTCGGCGCCGTATCCGAAAGCGATGTTATGCTGGCCGATGCCTCCAACGCCATTATCGTGGGCTTCAATGTGCGCCCCGATCCGCTGGCCCAGGTAGCCGCCGACAACGCCGGCGTGGATATGCGGATGTACCGCGTGATCTACGACGCGATTGAAGAGGTGGAGACCGCCATGAAGGGTATGCTGGCGCCCAAGACGCGTGAGGTGCTGCATGGCCGTGCTGAGGTACGGCAGGTATACCGCATCACCGGCGTTGGCCTGGTAGCCGGCTGCTATGTGCTGGACGGCAAGGTGTGCCGCAATGACCTGCTGCGCATTGTGCGCGAGGGCATCATCATCGGCGACGACAAGATGGTCTCCCTCAAGCGCTTCAAGGACGACCAGAAGGAGGTTGCCCAGGGCTTCGAGTGCGGTATCGGTCTGGAAAAATTCACCGATATTAAAGAGGGCGACATCTACGAAACCTATGTGCTGGAGGAATACCGCGATTAAAAATCTGCGATTTTTCATCGCCTCAAATATGGCCCGCGCGGGGCTAAAAGCCCCGCATTTCGCCGGCCGCTATGGCCTGCTGCCTATCTCTCTTTTACAGAAAAGGAGAATGTCATTATGCCCAACTACCGTATGGATCGAACCAGTGAGGATATTCTGCGGGAGCTGACCGCCATTCTGCGCACCGTCAAGGATCCGCGGGTCAACGCCACCCTGCTCAGCATCGTGCGGGTAGAGGTCACGCGGGATATGTCCTACGCCACGGTCTATGTCAGCTCCATGGATGGCCTGGAGGCCGCCAAGGAGGCTGTGAAGGGTCTGCGCTCAGCCGCCGGCTATATGCGCCATGAGCTGGGCGCTGCCCTGCGGCTGCGCTGCACCCCGGAGCTGCGCTTCACGGCGGATGACTCCATCGAGTACAGCGCCAATATTGCCGCCACCCTCAACCGGATCAAAAAAGAGGAGGACGCGCATGACTAAGCTCATCACCGAGCCGCAGGCCGCCGCCATGCTCCGGCAGGCGGATCACATCCTGCTGCTGGCTCACCAGTATCCCGATGGGGACACCCTCGGCTCCAATTTTGCCCTTTGCCGGGCACTGCAGAGCCTGGGCAAGACCGTGCGGGTGCTGTGCGGCGACCCCATTCCGGAGCGTTATGAGTACATGTTCAGCGGCCTGCCGCAGCCGGACTTTACCCCGCAGTTCATCTGCGCCCTGGATGTGGCGGATGCCAAGCTGCTCGGCCCCGCCGTGCAGGCGCAATACGGCGACCGGGTGGATCTGTGCATTGACCACCACAGCACCAATACCGGCTACGCTGCCCACACCTGCGTGGACAGCTCCTGCGCTGCGGCGGCAATGATTCTCTTCCGGATCATCGGGCTGCTGGGCGTCGGCCTCACACCGGCCATCGCCCAGTGTCTCTACACCGGCATTGCCACCGATACCGGCTGCTTCAAGTATTCCAATGCGGATGCGCTGGCGCATCGGATGGCTGCCGACTGCATTGACCAGGGCATTCCCTACGAAATGATCAACCGGGTCAATTTCGATGTCAAGTCCCGTGCCCGCATCGAACTTGAGCGCATGGCGCTGGACAAAATGAGCTTCTATTTTGACGGCCGCGTAGCAATTATGGTCATCACCAATGAGATGGTGGCCAAAAGCGGCGCCAAGGCCAACGATATGGAGGGGCTGCCCCCTATTCCCCGGCAGATCGAGGGGGTATGGGTCGGCATCACCCTGCGGCAGAAGGACGACGGCAACTATAAGATCAGCGTGCGCACCGGTACCCATGCCGACGCCTCGGTGATCTGCGCCCGGCTGGGCGGCGGCGGGCACAACCGTGCCGCCGGCTGCGCGGTCGACGGTACGCTGGAACAGGCACGCGCCGCCATTCTGCAGGCGGTGGAGGAGGCCATTCCCCGCATCGTCACCGGTTAACACACACCATCAACGCGCGGGCAGGCCTACCTGTCCGCGCATTTGCTCATGCAGACTACACAAGCAGACGACAGAAAGGAGCGCCCTATGCCTACGGCATCTACCCCAACCACGGCTGCAGAGGAGCTGACCGGCATCCTGTGCGTGGACAAGCCGCCGGAGATGACCTCCTTCCTGTGCTGCGCCATCATGCGCCGCCTGCTGGGGGTCAGGAAGATCGGCCACGCCGGCACATTGGATCCCAACGCCACCGGGGTGCTGCCGCTGCTGGTTGGCCGCGCCACCAAGCTGCTGGATCATCTGCCGGTGCATGACAAGCGCTATACGGCCACACTGCAATTCGGCGCCACCAGCGATACGCTGGATATCTGGGGCAAGGTAACCGCCACCGGCGCCCCCTATCCCGCCCTGGAGGCGATAATGGCTGCGCTGCCGGCCTTTCGCGGGCAGATCCGGCAGATCCCACCCATGACCTCCGCGCTGAAAAAGGACGGCGTGCGGCTGTATGAGCTGGCGCGGCAGGGGGTGGAGATCGAGCGGGAAGCGCGCCCGGTCACGATCTACACGCTGGAGCTGCTGGACTACGACAGCGGGACCGGCCGCCTGACGCTGGACTGCGCCTGCTCAAAGGGCACCTATATCCGCACCCTGTGCGATGACCTTGGCCGGGCACTTGGCTGCGGCGCGGTGATGACCGCGCTGCGCCGCACCATGGCCGCCGGCTATGAGGAAGCTGCCTGCCTGACGCTGGAACAGGCCCGGCAGCTGGCAGAGGCCGGCACACTGCGTGAGCGGCTGCTGCCGGCAGACTCGGCTCTGGCCGTTTATCCCGCCCTGACCGTGACCGATCCGCAGGCCGTCCGTTTCCGGAACGGCGGTACGCTGGCCCTGGAGCGGCTGCGCGCACCGGTGGAGACGGCGGCACGGGTATACTCTCCCGCCGGCCGCTTTCTCGGTCTCGGCAGGCCGCTCGGCGACCAGCTGAAGCCCGTCTGTCTATTCTGATTTTGATAAGGGGATCTTACTGCATGGATATCTACCACCTGCCGGCGGAACAGCCCCCCGCGCCCGCCTGCCCACGCAGCATCGCACTGGGCATTTTCGACGGCCTGCACAGCGGGCACCGGGCGGTGATTGCTGCCGCCCTGCATGCCGGCGGCGGCCGCTGTACCGTATATACCTTTGCACCGGGCACCGTTTCCACCAAGCCGGGAAACGGCCGGCTGTGCACAGCACAGGAGGAGACCGCCATCCTCACACAGATCGGCGTACAGGAGCTGTTCGTCACCGATTTTGCGGCTGTGCGGCAGCTCACGCCGGAGCAGTTCGTGCGGGATATTCTCGTCGGCCAGCTGCACGCCGGCACCGTCGCCTGCGGCTACAACTACCGCTTTGGTCACGGTGGCTGCGGCGATGCAGCCACGCTGAAACAGCTATGCGCTGCCTACGGCGTGGCCGTTACCGTCCTGCCGCCCATCGAGGCCGCAGGGCAGCCGGTCAGCTCTTCGGCCATCCGGCGGGCGCTGGCAGAGGGCGACATGCCGCTGGCCCGCCGTCTGCTCGGCCGCGGCTACTGTCTGCGGCTGCCGGTCATCCACGGCCGCCAGCTTGGCCGCCGGCTGGGCACCCCCACCGTCAACCAGCTGCTGCCGGCCGATTTTGCCCTGCCGCGGTTTGGCGTTTACGCCTGTGCGGTGGAGCTGGACGGCCAGACCTACGCGGGCGTGACCAATATCGGCGTGCGCCCCACCGTGGGCGCGGACGCCCCCCTGGCCGAGACCTGGATACAGGGCTTTTCCGGTGATCTGTATGGGCGCACCGTGGCTGTGTATCCGGTGCGCTTTCTGCGCCCGGAACAGAAGTTTGCCGATGTGGCCTCCCTGCGCACGCAGGTGCAGGCGGATGGCGCGGCGGCAGCGGCTCTGTTCACCCCAGCCGCCGACCAGCCCATCCGGGCGGTGCTGCTGGATTTTGACGATACGGTGCACCGGCGGGACGATGCCTTCGCCGAGGCCATGCGGCAGTTTTTGCACCGCGCCTTTCCGGCGCTGCCGGCGGCGGAATTCAACAGCCGCCTGCAGGAGCTGATTGCCTACAACAACTATGGCTATGGCATGCCGTGCAGCTATGAAGAGTTTTTCGTCCGCTTCTTATCGCTGTGGCCGGGCAGCGCTGTCACCCCGCAGGAGGCCTATGGCCACTTCTGCACCGATTTTGCCGCGGCCTGCCGCCTGTGCGTGGATGTGCTGCCGGCCATCGAGCAGCTGCGCGGACGGGGGCTGCTGATCGGTGCCATCACCAATGGCAGCTCCCTGCTGCAGAATGCCAAGCTGGATCTTTCCGGCCTGCGCCCGCACCTGGACATCGCCGCCGTGGGCGAGGACGAGGGCATACAGAAGCCGGATCCCCGCCTTTTCCGGCGGATCGCCGCCCGCCTGGGGCTGCCCTGTGCTGCCTGCCTGTATGTTGGCGATAATCCCGGCAATGATATTGCCGGGGCGCTGGCCGCCGGGATGCGGCCGGTATGGATTGACCGCGGATTTGCGGCCGGGCACCCAAGCTATGCGCGGCCGGTGCCGCCGCAGGTACCGGTGATCCACAGCCTAGCCGGGCTGGACACCCTGACTTGACCTTTTTCGCAAAATAGCCTATAATATAGACACTGTTTTGCTTTGCTCAGCCTTTCTCACGGAGGTAGGTAAATATGCGCGTTTCTCCCTCAATTCTCACCTGCGATTTTGCCCATGCGGCAGAGGCGCTGCACTTTGTGGAGCGCAGCGGTGCCGATACGGTGCATCTGGATGTGATGGATGGGGTGTTTGTCCCCAACCTCAGCTTCGGCCCACCCGTGATCGCCGCCCTGCGGCCGCACACGGCGCTGCCGTTTGATGTGCACCTGATGATGCAATATCCCGACCGGCTGATTGACGCCTTCGCCAAGGCCGGCGCAGACAGCCTGAACATCCACCTGGAATGTGCCTCCCCCATCCGGGAAACACTGGAGCACATCCGTGCCCTTGGAAAGCAGACGGCCATCACCCTCAAGCCGGCTACCCCTGCCGAAGCGGCCTTTCCCTATCTGCCGCTGGTGGATATGGTGCTGGTAATGACGGTGGAGCCGGGCTTCGGCGGCCAGTCCTTTATGGCCGATATGCTGCCAAAGGTGACGGCGCTGCGGCAGGAGATCGACCGCCGCCGCCTACCGGTGCAGATCCAGGTCGACGGCGGTATCAATACAAATACCGCCCCGGCCGCCGCAGCGGCCGGAGCGGATATTGCCGTGATCGGCAGCGCCCTGTTCAATGCGCCGGATCCGGCGGCGCTGGTGAAGCAGGTGCACAGCTTATAAGCAGCTGCTCCAGCGCGTGACCGGCCGCCAGCAGGCAGCCATGCTCGGCCACCACCGCGGCCGCTGCCTCCCCCACCGCAACCGGCCGGCTGTATTCCCGCAGCAGCCGCTGCTGCCGCAGGCTCAGTGCCTGCACCGGATACAGCACCAGCAGGTACGCCTCCCCCAGCTCGTACAGAGAGCTGGCCGGGGCGCTCTCGTCAGCTGCCGGCCATAGCTCGGCCAGCGCATACAGGTCCTCCAGCCAGTCAAACCGGCACAGCAGCGGCCCACCCGGCAGCGCCGGTCCGCTGCCGCCAACCAGCAGCACGCAGCCACCCTCCACGGGGATCGCTTCCACCGTCAGATGGCCGCGCCCCTGCGGACGGCGCCGGATAGCCGGCAGTATGTGCCGCAGCAGCCTTTCCGTTTGCCGGCGGCTGCTGCCCAGTGCTTCGCTGCGTATTCCCCACCGCTGCAGTTCCTCATGCGTCAGCCATATGCGCAGGCGTCCGTTTCCTACGGCCTCCAGCCTCATCGCAAGCCCCCCATTCCTCTCAGCTGTATGCTTTCTTCCTTCTTTACCATCATACTGCCGGTATTCCCATACAGGCAACCGGGGGGTTCCTCCCGGCAGCTTTTACCATCCTTGTCTGGACAGAGCGATCCGGGTACGACTGCTTTGTCTGGCCACACACAGAAAGGTGTGATCCCATTGACGATCTTTCCGCGTGGCATTGTGCTGCCCTTCCAGAAGGGCACTGCACCCCATCAGCCGATCGGGGAGCTTCAGCCGGCACAGCCGGTGCGCATCCCCCTGCTGCACCCCTCAGAGGAGCGCATTCCCACTGTATCCCTTGCCGAAAACGCCCCCGTGGCTGCCGGCGAGGTGCTGTACCTCGAAAATGAGCAGGAAACGCCGGCGCTGGCCGGTGTAGCCGGCACCGTCAGCGGTACGGTGGTGCTCAACCACCCCCAGTACGGTGAGCTGCTGTGCGCCGAGCTGCACCCCACCGGCACAGCCACCGAGGCACTGCCGGTGCTGCCGGAGGCGGAACTGACAGCCGATGCTGTTATCCGCATCGCCCGGCAGGCGGCTATCTATGATGAACTGGACGGCGTTCCCCTGTGGGAAAAGCTGCGCGCCTGGCAGCTGCCGCAGGGCGATGAGGCAGCCGCCGGCTGCATACTGGTGGCAGATGCCACCGAGAATGATGTGTTCGGCAGCGCGGCGTGGGCGGTACTGAACAATGAGCCGGAGGCCTGCCTGGACGGCCTGACTCTGGCAGCCAAGGCCCTGCGCTTTACCCGCTACCACATCGCCACCATGCTGCCGAAGGAGCAGCGGCGGGCGCTCAAGCGCGCCATCGGCCGGGTAAATGTGTATACCGTGGCAGATGAGTACCCCGTCACAGTGTATGCCGACGGCAATGCCGAGGTGTTCCGCATCGGCATCCAGGCCTGCCTGGCGCTGGCCGGCGCGGTGCGCCGCGGCGAAAAGCAGCTTGGCACCGTCCTGAGCATTGCCGGCGATGGCGTACCCCAGAGCCGCAATCTGCGGGTGCCTTTCGGCACCGCTATTGAGGAAATTCTGCACCATACCGATGCCGATCCGCAGGCGCAGGTGGTGCTGGGCGACGCCATGACCGGCGTGGCCTGCGCCGATACCCGGCTGCCGCTGCTGCCGGGCACCACCACCCTGCTGGTGCTCAAGAACCGGCCGGTACGCCCCGCACAGCCATGCATCGGCTGCGGCCGCTGCGCGGCGGTCTGCCACGCCGAGCTGCTGCCGTACGAGATCGTCCGGCGGCTGGAAAATATGCACTATGAGCGGCTGCAGCACCTTTCCCCGTGGGAATGTGACGGCTGCTCCGCCTGCTCCTATGTCTGCCCGGCCGGGCGCCCGGTGGCCGCCGAGGTGCTGCGCGCCGGCGAACAGCACGGCACTGTATTTCTCAATTGGGGGGATGATCCGGATGAATAATACGCTTGCACCCCACATCCGCACCGAAAGCACCGCCCGGCACATGCTGCTGGATGTGCTGCTGATCTCGGTCGTGCTGTGTTTCTTCTCCGCTTTCTGCTATGGCCTGCGCCCGGTGCTGGTGGTGCTCTCCGGCACGCTCAGCGCCATGCTCAGCGAGGCGCTGTGCTGTCTTTTTCGCCGGCAGAGCCTGCGGGTGCTGCTGGATGGCAGCGCGGCGGTCACCGGCACGGTCATAGGTCTGCTGATGTCCCCGATGGTGGATTACTGGGTGCCGATGATCGGCGCCGCCTTTGCCATCATCGTGGTTAAGGCCCCCTTCGGCGGCTACGGCCGCAATGTATTCAATCCCGCGGCAGCCGGTATGGCCATCCTCAGCTACTGTTTCCCCACCCGGCTGTTTACTTACCCGGCTGCCGGCTCTGCTGTGCGTCTGCCGCTGGATATGCACATTCCGGAGGGCGCGGTCATTACCGAAACCTCCCTGGCAGCGCAGCTGCGCGCCGGCGCCACGCCGGCCAGCAGCCGTATCCAGCTGCTGATCGGCGATTTTGCCGGCCCCATCGGGGCCACGGCAGTGCTGGTGCTGCTGGCCTGCGGCGCCTACCTCCTGTTCCGGCGTTCAGCCTCCGGCTGCCTGGTGCTGCCGTATCTGATCACCCTGTGCGTGATCGCCTGGCTGTTCCCCTGCGCCGGGGTTGGGCGGGTCTACGGCACGCTGGCGCAGCTTTGCTCCGGCTATGTGCTGTTCACCGGCGTGTTTTTGCTCAATGACCCTGTAACCACCCCGCGCTTCTGGCTGGGGCGGATCTTCTACGGCGTTTTCACCGCCATATTGGTCATCCTGCTGCAGCGCATCGGCCGTGTCGAGGCCGGAAGCTGCTTTGCCATCCTGATCATGAACGCACTGGCCCCCATCATTGACCGGTGGAGCTGGCACGGCTGGCGGTATTGCATCCGGCTTTTCCGGGTGCGGCGGGAGGTGATCGCCCATGAGTAAGAAAGAAACGGCACGCGGCCGGTTCTGGCAGACAGCCGGCGATTTTGTCGATAATGCCGTCACGCATAATGTGGTGCTGGCGCAGGGGCTTGGTCTGTGCCCCATCATTGCCGCCGGCGTCACGCTGAAAAACGGCGTTGCCCTGACGGTCTGCACCGCCGCGGTCATGCTGCCGCTGAGCCTGGTCTTCTCTGTGATCGGCTGGCGCCTGGAAAAATGGCTGCGCCCGATCGTCTATGTGCTGCTGGCCTCACTGCTGCTGGTCGGCGCCGCTTTTGTCACCGAGACCTATATTTCGCCGGAGCTGTATGCACAGCTGTATCTGTTCATACCGCTGCTGTCGGTGAACATGCTATACTCCCGCAGCCTGGCACATACCAATGCAGACGCGCCGTGGGAGACCATCACCGACGCCCTCGGCTCCACCGTCGGCTTTGGCTTTATTATCTGCCTGATCTCCCTGTTCCGCGAAATGGCCATCAGCGGCTCTGTCTGGGGGCACCCGCTCGGCTTCACACTGCGGCTGCCGGAGGCCGGCGCACCCTTTTCCGCTTTCATCCTGCTGGGCTTCCTTTCTGCCCTGCTGCAGTGGACGCGGCGGCGCATCTCCGCCTATTTTCGCCATAAGGAGGAACCGAATTCGTGAGTACCTTTTTTCATATGCTGTATGAAGAGTTATCCGATCTGCTTTCCTTCTTTGTGACCATTGCCCTGCTGCAGAATATCGTGCTGACCACCGGCTTTGGCTCCTCCGCCACCCTGCATATGGTGCGCAAGCCACAGAACATCTGGCTGTTCAGCGCCCTGCTGACCGGTTTTTCGGTGCTGACGGTGCTCATTGCCTACCCGCTGGATAAGCTCTGCGGTACGGCCATCACCAATTTCTGGCGGCCGATGATGATGGCCGGCATCACTGCCGTGCTGTACATCCTGGCCACGCTGATCCTGCGCCGGTTCTTCCCTCGGTTTTATGCGCGGGTCAGTTCCTTTCTGCCCATGGCAGCGTTCAACAACCTGGTGCTGGGCATCGCCCTGATCGCCAATGTGCAGTTCAGCGCCAATCTTGGCGGCATCATCGGCCTGGCGGTCGGTGCCTGCCTGGCCTTTGCCATCATCACCTGGATCACCGTGGAGGGCGTAGAGCGTTTGGATAACCCGGATATGCCCGATTCCTTCCGCGGCATGCCGGCCACACTGGTCTATATCGGCCTGCTGGCACTGGCGCTGATGGGCTTCAAGTCCGATTTCCACCTCATCTGAGTCATTTAAGGAGGCAGATCCGCTATGGGACAAAAACTGCATCACGGCCGCCGCTCGGTCTTCCGTAAGCGCTCTCCGCTGGCGCGGCTCCTGCCGGCAGCACTGACCGTGCTGGGCGTTGCCGCTATCGTGGCCGTCGGCTTTTTCGGTGCAAAGTATCTGATGGAGCACCCGCTCTCCCATCCGCAGGATCCGGCCTCCACACCGAGCGCCGGCAGCGAACCTGTCTCGGAGGACACCTCCGCCCCCGCCGACCAGCCGGCATCGGCCGTCGGCACCGCGTCGCTGCAGGCATTCACCCTGCCGGCGGCTGCCCTGCACGGGCAGGCGGATCTCACGGCCACCCTGCAGAGCGCAGCACAGGCCGGCTTCAACGGCGTGGTGGTGGACATGAAGGATGCCGACGGCACGCTGTATTACCGCTCCGCGACCGACCGGGCTGCGCAGGTCAATTCCGCGGCAGACGACGCCTTTACGGTGGCGGAGCTGCGCACGCTCTTCGCCGATATCCGGCAGGCCGGCCTGCAGCCGATCGTCCGGCTATACGCTTTCCGCGACAATGCCGCTGCCCGCGTGCTGGCGGATGCCCGGATATTCCCCACCGGCAACAGCGAATGGGTGTGGTATGACAACAACCCGGCCAACGGCGGCAAGGCATGGCTTAACCCCTATGCCGATGCGGCGCATCTGTATATCATTGATCTGGCACGGGAGCTGCGGGATGCCGGTGCCGCCGCCATTCTGCTGGATGGGGTGCAGTTCCCCGCGCAGACCAGCGGTACAGATATTGACAGCACCGCCAATGGGCAGAGCCGTGCAGCAGCGCTGACCGCCTTTATTCGGGAGGCGCAGGAGCTGCTGGGCGATCACTGCCCCGTCATTCTGGCCTGCACCGGCGAAAGTGCGCAGGGCGAAAAAACGCAGGTCTACGGCGGCAATCCGCTGACCTTTGGCGCCGATGCGACCGCCCCGCTGCTCCGGGCAGACGATGTGACCGCAGCCGACGGCCAGACGGCGGAGGAGGCGCTGGCCGCCGCCATCCAGGCCAAGGTGCACCAGATGCTGACCCGCATCAAGGTGGTGGAGGGCGATAAGACCGTTCTGACCCCCATGCTGGACACCACCGGCCTTGACACCTCCGGGATCAGGCCGCTGCTATCCGGCTGCAAGGCCGGCGGCGCCGACTCCTATATCCTCAGTGCCCCCGATGGCCAGTATGATTTTGCTGCGCTGCAGGGCTGACGCCACTAACCAGTGTACGCACCGCCGCTTTGTCCGGTCACGATAAGAAAACAAGGCGCTGTCCCCGTAAATATGGGGGACAGCGCCTTTTCTGTTTGTCGTAGGGAGCCTCAGGCCTCGTTCCTGCCGAATTCCGACAGCTCCAGCGTCGGGTTATGCTCGTTTGCCCAGGTGATGTTCCAGCTGTTTGTAAACAGCAGCAGCCTGCGGCCGTGGAAATCCTGGATGCGGCGGGTATCGGAGGTCAGATTGAGTGCCTTCACATCAATATCCTCATTTTCGATCCAGCGGATATACTGGTACGGCAGCGGCCGCATCCGGATGTCCACATTGTACTCATTTTTCAGGCGGTAGGTCAGCACCTCAAACTGCAGCACACCCACCACGCCAACGATCACTTCCTCCATGCCGCCGCCCAGCTCCTGGAAGATCTGGATGGCGCCCTCCTGCGCGATCTGCGTGATGCCTTTCACAAACTGCTTGCGTTTCATGGTATCCACCTGCTCCACCAGGCAGAAATGCTCCGGTGCAAAGGTCGGGATCCCCTCAAAGCGAAAGCGCTCACCGCCGGAGCAAATGGTATCGCCGATGGAGAATACGCCGGGATCAAATACCCCGATGATGTCCCCCGCATAGGCCTCATCCACAATCTCGCGGGACTCCGCCATCAGCTGCTGGGGCTGGCTCAGGCGCATCTTCTTATCCCCCTGCACATGGTAGACCTCCATGCCCTTCTCAAATCTGCCGGAGCAGATACGCATGAACGCTACCCGGTCGCGGTGCGCTTTATTCATATTGGCCTGGATTTTGAACACGAAGGCGGAAAAATTCTGCCCGAACGGATCCACCGGGCCGGCGTCGGAATTGCGTGCCAGCGGCGCAGTGGTCATCTTCAGAAACTCCTCCAGAAACGGCTCCACACCGAAATTGGTCAGAGCCGACCCGAAAAATACCGGCGTCAGCTTGCCGCCGCGCACCTGCTCCATATCAAAATCGTAGCCGGCACCGTCCAGCAGCTCCACATCGTCTCTGAGGGTATCGTGCAGATCACCGCCGATCATCTCCCGCAGGCGGGCGTCCTGCAGCTCCACCGTGGTGGCCGCCACCTCGTATTGGGCGTTGCTCTGGTCGTCATTCGGCGTAAAGGCGATGATGCGGCCGCCCACACGGTCGTATACACCCTTGAATTCCTTGCCGGAGCCGATGGGCCAGTTCATCGGGTAGGTGCGGATGCCCAGCACCGTCTCGATCTCCTCCATCAGCTCAAAGGGGCTGCGCGCCTCCCGATCCATCTTATTGATGAAAGTGAAGATGGGAATATGCCGCAGCAGACAGACCTTGAACAGCTTAATGGTCTGCTTTTCCACACCTTTGGAGGCGTCGATCACCATTACGGCGCTGTCCGCGGCCATCAGGGTGCGGTAGGTATCCTCCGAAAAGTCCTGGTGACCGGGAGTATCCAGAATATTGATGCAATAATCGCGGTAGTTGAACTGCATCACCGAGGAGGTGACCGAAATTCCGCGCTGCTTTTCGATCTCCATCCAGTCCGAGACCGCATGCTTCATATTTTTCTTGCCCTTGACCATACCGGCCTGCTGAATGGCGCCGCCGTACAGCAGGAATTTTTCGGTCAGGGTGGTTTTACCGGCGTCGGGGTGGGATATGATGGCAAAGGTGCGCCGCCGCAGGATCTCCTCCCGCATGCTGCGGGCCGCGCCGCCGGTGGTCATGTTCTGTTCCAATGTGTTTTCCTCCAGCAAAAAAGTGAGGGGGCTGCGCACCGAAAGCGACAGCCCCGCACAGATATTGCTATTTTACCGCATCTTTGCGCAATTGGCAAGAGTCTATTTCCGCAGATCGCGGCTTTTTCTATCCGTCCTCTCAGGGACACCCCACCAGGTGCAGCACATGGCAGATACCGGGGATGCTTTCGCCCTGCTGGGAGGAGGTGGGCGACATCAGCGCGCCGGTGGGGCAAAACAGCAGATCCCGCAGCTCTCCCCGCTCCAGCATGGGCAAAAAATGGGCACACAGCACCGAGGCAGAGCAGCCGCAGCCGGAGCCGCCGGCGTGCACATCCTGCCGCTCACGGTCAAACAGCAGCAGCCCGCAATCGGTATAATTCTCCCCCAGGGGATAGCCGCGGCGCTCCATCAGCTCCCGATTCAGCCGGCTGCCCACCAGCCCCAGGTCGCCGGTCACGATCTGGGCATAGTCCTCCGGCCGCGTGCCGGTATCCTCAAAGAAATTGGCCAGCGTATCCGCGGCGGCCGGCGCCATGGCACTGCCCATATTGTTCATATCGGTCACGCCCATATCCTGCACCCGGCCAATACATACCTCGCTGACCCGTACACCCTTGCCGGCACGCCCCACCACCACCGCACCGGAGGCGGTGGCTGTCCACTGGCTGGTGGGCGGCCGCTGGCCGCCGTATTCCAGCGGATACCGGAACTGCCGCTCCGCCGTGCAGAAGTGGGAGGAGGTCACGGCGCCGCACAGATCCGCCGCCCCGCTGTCCACAAAAATAGCCGCCAGCGCCAGCGTCTGTCCCATGGTGGAGCAGGCGCCGAACTGCCCCAGCAGCGGCACATTCATCTCCCGCAGGCCAAAGGTTGAAGCGATATTCTGGTTCAGCAGGTCCCCGGCAAACAGAAACTGGAGCTGGCTGGGAGATATTCCGGCGCGATCCAGCGCGCGGGTCATCGCCTCCCGCTGCAGGGCGCTTTCAGCCTTTTCCCAGGTTTTTTCGCCAAGCCGCGTATCCTCAAACACCGCATCAAATTCTCCGCCAAGCGGCCCTTCGCCCTCCTTTTTCCCCGCCACGGCACCGCGGCCGAGGATGGTTGGCTGGTTGGAGAGGGTCAGTGTAAATTTTCCCCGTCTTTCCGGCATGGTATTTTCCCCCTTACCCGATCAGCGACAAAATATACAGCACCACACCGTAAATGGCGCTGGCGGTGATGCCGTATACCAGCACCGGCCCGGCGATAATGAACATCTTGGCGCCAAGGCCGAGCACAAACCCCTCTGCTTGTGTCAAGATAGGACACATATTTTTTTGCTTTTCTCGATTTTTACGATTCAGTCCAACGGTAATCAGTTATTTCTTCTCAAAGGCTCATCATCCGGCCAACTGAGCAACTGCCTTTATGATTTCCTCAGTGAAATCATCATGACACCGGAAATCAATCTCTATTCGTCCATTTTCATAGACACGGACCTTCTCTATCAATTTCCGAAGTTCTTTTGGGCAGTACTCATTCAAAAGCTGAATACCTTTGGCATCTGCTTCTAACACAGCAGCTTTTTCTTTCCCAGCCCTCAATTTTGTAATCGTTGCTTCTGTTTTTGCCAATTCATCACGCATGGAATCTATTGCGGTCTGGCGCTCTTCCTGGGCAGCGATAAATTTATCTCGCGTCATCCTGCCATTTCGGTATTCTTCATATAAGTCGAGCTTGCTGTTTTGCGCTCGTTGAAGTGTACGTTTGAGCATCGCAGCTTTCTTTTCAAGCAATGGTTCTTCTCGATTTGCGTTCGCGTTTACCTGCACAGCCTTTTCCGCCAGTGTTTTCGCCAGCATCTTTACAACCTCAAGAACACTTGATTGCAGCGTCTCGATTGGTTCATGGAGCCGTGTGCAATCCGCATTAGAAGAAACGCCAGCTTTTAAGCAAAACAGATGCGTTACTTTTCCCTTGGATTTTTGGAGTTTTCGTCCACAATACCCGCACACAAATAAATTATCTGCTCTTTCGCCAGCCGTGTTTTGATTAACGGTCTTAATTCGACTTCTGCGTGATACATCCGCCTCACTAAACATACTCTGGGAGATGATTGCCTCATGTGTATCTTCCACGATGATCCATTCACTCTGCGGGAGCGCTCGCATCTTCCCAGTGCTGATTCCCACCGTTTCTCTTTTGTTGGAAATCATTTTTCCCGTATAGCGCTCATCCTTAATGATACGGAGCACGGTACATGCTACCCATATCGGTTTCTCCTCAAGAATGCGTCCATTGTAAAACTCACCATTCTTTTCCTTATAGCTTGCAGGGGATGGAATGCCATCATCATTTAATGCACGAGCAATTTGTACAGCTGTTCTTCCGGCAATACATTCTTCAAAGATTCGTACTACCACCGGTGCTGTTTCCTGATTCACAAGCAGATGGTGCTTATCTTTAGGATCTAACCGATATCCATAAAAAGCGCTGCCACCCCGATACTCGCCGCGTCGGCTCCTGGTTTTGTTTGCACTCCTTACTTTCACAGATAAATCTCTGCTGTATAATCCGTTGATCAGATTCCGTAGCGCAAGCTCCAATCCGCCTGTCGTACCGATAAAATTATCACTGTCAAAGTTATCGTTTGCAGAGATAAAACGAGTTCCGAACAATGGCAATATCAGCTCCAGATATGCGCCAACCTCCAGGTAATCTCGTCCAAATCGTGAAAGATCCTTGACCATGATCGCTTGTATTTCTCTCCGGCGTATCTGCTCCATCATAAGCATGAATTGTGGTCTGTCAAAATTTGTGCCGGTATAACCATCGTCACAGAACTCGACAACCTCATATTCACAAAGCTCAGTGTGCTGCTCATAGTAATCACGAAGCAGTTTTCTTTGGTTTGTTACGCTATTACTTTCCGCCTTCCCGGAGGATTTCAGGTCTGCGTCCTCTGCCGATAAGCGAATATAAAACGCAAGAATTTTGTTACATTGCATATCGTTCAACCTCCCTTTGGCGGATTGCGGCAAGATGAATGACTTCATCTAATTCATTTCTGAAATTAAATTTAACCTCAACATGTCCGTTATTGTACAGAATCATTTCATCAATAAAAGCGTCTACCATTTCTGCTGTTAATGTATCAGCATCCTTGTACTGTTCGATCAGCTCGGCCCACGATCCGCTTGCTGCAAACGACGGGTTGTACTTCTGGCATTCTTTTTCGAGTTCAGCAAGGAAAATACGCAGTTCGTCGGCCTTTGCAGCATATTCCTGACCCATGCTGATATAATCATTTTGGCTGAGTGTCCCGTTTGCAAATTCCTCATACAAGGATGCCTTTAATGACACATATCTATCGATTTGCTTTTTTACTCCACGAATCTGATCGCTGTAAATGCGAAACTTTGTTTTGCTGGATTCCTTCTTGTTCAATGCAGCAAGAAGCTCTCGCGCATCTGTAAACAGCTTGATCTGTGTGCGAATCAGTTTTAGAGCGATATCCTCAACATCCTGTTTTTTTACTGCCTTTTTGATGCAGTAGGAGGAATTATAGTTTTCGTGCAAAGAACAGTAATACCAAGGAACGCGCTCCCCAGCATGATTTTTCTTGTTCCTCAAAAACATAGCTTGTCCGCATTCGCCACACCGGAGATGCCCCTTAAAAATACTCGCCCGTTTACTCTTGGAATCATATACGGCAGCCTGCCCAAGTTCCTCCTTCAAGCGCTGGAAATACAGCTGAACCTGATCGAATAGTTCCTTCGTTATAATCGGTTCATGTGTTCCCTTGGTAACAATCCATTCCTCTTTTGGAGCAGGGCGGGACCCCTTTTGACCTGTGGAATGATAAGTTGATCGGAATTTCCCCGAAATCATCCAGCCAAGGTATACTTCTTCGGTGAGGATGCGCTTTATTGTTTGCATATACCATTTTGAATTCTTAAAGTGGTCGGTAGATGCGATACCACGATCGTAAAGCAGCCGCCCGGGGGACGGTATTCCTTCGGAATTCAAGGTCGTTGCTACATAGTGCAATGTGTTTCCGTCGGCAACCATCTCAAACATTCGCTTTACCACCGGTGCGGTTTCTTCATCGACCACAAGATGATGCTTGTCCTTGGGATCAAGGCGGTATCCATACGGTGCACGGCTTCCGGCAAATTTACCTTGCTCTTGGATTGTGCGCATGGATGAGCAGATCTTTCTTGAAATATCTTTGGCATACATCTCATTTGCCAGGTTCTTTATCTGAATCGATATATCTGCTTGTTGAAATTTTGTGTCAAATCGGTCTGTTACTGCAATGAAACGGCATTGAAAGAACGGGAATACCATTTCGATATACTCTCCGGACTCCAAATAATTTCGCCCAAGCCGTGAAAGATCTTTCACAATAATACAGTCGATCTTACCATCTCTCAGATCATTCATCATACGCGAAAACTCAGGTCGAATAAAATCTGTTCCGGATATATCATCGTCGCTGTAAATATCAAAGACGGACAGGTCCGAATGCTCTGACACATAGTCTCTCAGCAGCTGAAGTTGGTTGCCAATCGTATCAGCCTCGCGTTTTCTTTCTGTTTCTACAGAGATGCGTGCATATAATCCGGCCTTATATATTCTATCCGCCGCCGGTGTCTGAATTGGCTCTGCGGCAGCGTTTTTCCGGCTTTTCCGTGCCATTTTATCCCACCTCCCTTTGGTTGGTATAGTAATCCTTCACGCGGGATACCAGAGCCTCATAATCCTGCATATGGGCAAATGTCACTTCAATTCGCTTGCCCTCATAAATCATAATGTGGTCGATGCATTCAACCGCAACGATGCGTGTTAAACTTTGAATATTGCGGTGATCAAGGAACTCTTGTATCCATCGCTGAGGTGCGTTTCCATTTTCAATGTATAAATCGATCTCATGTCGGATCTGTTCTTCGGCGAGCTGTGCCTCTGAAATACGCATTTCATACTGCTCTTTTATATCGAGGTAATCCTCTTTGGAAAGAATACCGTCGCGCATATCCTCATATGCGGATATTTTCAGTTTGCGATAACGGTCAATATCAGCTTCAACCGCAGCGAGTCGATCTTCCGCCTTGCGAATGCTCAAACGGTGTACCGGCGCATTACGGATTGTCTGAAGGCAGCCATCCAACTCTGCGAGCATGCGAATATGCTCTTGTAAAAGCCGAAGGACGGCATCCTCCAATTGCTTTTGTGAGATACGGTGTGAGGTACATTCTCCGGTATTCTTGTGGTTACTACAGGTATAGTAGCAGAAACGCTTATTGCCGGAGGTCTGCGTTTTCCGCACCATAGCGCCGCCACAATCACCGCAGCAGAGGAGCCCTGCCAATGGGAACAGTCCGTTTTCGCGTGGGGAGGTCCGGGTATCAAGCTCAAGAAGCCGTTGTACTAGTACAAACTGACGAGGGTTTATGATCGCTTCATGTGCGTTTTCGTAAATTGCCCACTTATCCTGTTCATTGACGATAACTGTTTTGATTTTATAATTGGGCCGAGTCCGAATTCCTTGTACAAGCGTTCCAACATAAACCGGGTTGGTAAGAATTCGACGAACTGCAACCGGTGTCCACTGTGCTTTGCTTTTCGTTTTGAATGATGTTTTATATGGCAGTCCTTTACTTCTTTTATATTCAAGTGGTGAGAGAATGCCTTGCTCGTTAAGCCGGCGTGCAATGGCATCCTGATTGATACCGCTCAATTTCCAACCGAAAATATCACGCACAACTTCTGCAGCGTAAACATCTACAACAAGTTTGTTCTTATCTTCCGGTGATTTTTCGTAACCGTATGGTGCAAACGCTCCGATGAACTCACCGTTCTTTCGCTTTACCTGCAGCTGGCTGCGGATCTTAATGGAAATATCTCGGCAGTAGTTATCATTCATCAGGTTTTTGACCATGATGTTAAAATCGTCCGCACTGCTTCTCGTGATAGTATCGACTCCGTCGTTAATTGCGATCAATCGGACCCCATAATACGGAAAAAGACGATCGATATACTTTCCGGCGTTGATATATTCACGCCCGAAGCGGGACAGATCTTTTACAATGACACAGTTCACAACTCCGGCGCGGATGTCATCCATCATACGCTGAAAGTCAGGACGGTCATAATCTGTCCCTGTATATCCATCGTCTTCTCTTATAGAAACAAGATTAATATCAGTCTTGTCTTTAAGGTAGTCCAGAATAAGCTGCTTTTGATTGGAAATGCTGTTGCTTTCGGCCTTTAAGCCGGATACGCTGTTCAAATCTTCTTTTGAAAGTCTCACATACGCAGCAGCATGATATTGGGTTTGCTTTGTGTTTTCCATATACTCACTCCTTCCGATGGAAATCAGACATGCCGATAAGCGTTCAGAAGAGCGAGGTATGATAATTTAGTCCGAATGTAGTATAGCATATTTTTTTGAATAAGTCTATGGCTATCGTACATTTCCATTACTTACCGTTCCGCTGTGCGCAAAAGATCCTCGAAATTCTGTTGAAATGACGGCCCGTCTGGCTTGTAGTTCACTTTTACGGCAACATCGCCAATACGAAAGCAATATGGATTCTTAACCTGCTGTAAAAAGCTCAGAATTCTCTCTGATACCGGTCGGGTATCGTCGATTTGAACCCCGTCCAAGTCGATCAAACTGCCTTTGTCGACATTTTTGATGTCAACACTTTTTAACATCTCAAAATCAGTTCTATCGTAGCTATTCATCAAATTCTCCTTTCACCGATATTGAAATTATTGCCAGAATGACTTGCGTCTATTCACAATGAAGTTTTAATGTCCACCGGCGCCTGCAGCGAACAGGTCCACAGAAATTTCATCTCCCCGCCTTCATTGTGGCCGGGCCGCGAGTTACGGGCGTATCATTGTCCCAGCTGCGCTTCATGGCGAAATGCAGGAGCCACCCGCATATTATTACTCATGGTTCTGACTGCCGATCAGACGGATAGGCGCTCGACGAAGCTGGAATGTGCCGGTTCCGGACTATTCATTTTTCAAAGTACAGGTAAGCACGGGGGTGCGCGCCTTACATAAGTAAATACGGACAGTTTTTTTGTCTCATACACTCGCCGACAAAAATTTTTCAAAAAATGCCGGCTTCAGATATCCCGAAACCGGCATTCACCTCAAATCTTAAATTTTGAGATATTGAGCGCAATATGTATGAGAATGTATTGCTTCAGGTCCTCATCCATGCGGCCATACAAATAGGAACGATGCTCGATCAGAGGCATATATAACTCCAGTATGCTCTCTAAATCCCGATGACTTCCCATAACGGCTCCTTGCAGAACCTTTTTGAACTCTGATTCGTTCATTCATCATCACCGCCTTCCATCAGACGGGAGCGCAGCCTTTTCAGTGCAATGCACCTTTGATTTCTGACATATTGCAACGAGCAGTTGAGTTTTTTGGCTGTTTCTGCTTCACTCAGATCTTCCAAAAATAGCAATTCCATCACTTGACGGCGCTTTAATGGCAACTCCATAAAAGCCTTTGTCAGCCGTTCCTCCTCAAAATCATAAGGGGACTGCATCCTTGTGATTTTTGGCCATGACTCGCACTGCGCCAGATCAAGAAGTTCTGCCTCCGGTATATCCTCGTAGGATATGATTTCCGGACGATTCTCATATTTCCGCATGTAATCAATTTTCGCGCGTTTAATTACTTTTTCAAGCCACCGAGTAAACTTTGCCCGCAGCTCATCCCGTTCGGGATATTCCTGTCTGTGGTCCATTTCCATGCCTCCTTTTGGCATGCCACCACAGCAGGAAGAAAACATACCGCTTCACGGCATGTTTTACAGCGATATACGCAACATGCCATG
>DJRT01000005.1 GCA_002437905.1 Ruminococcaceae bacterium UBA6353
AGAAGACCAAGATGTTCGCCGGCGACCCGGCTCCGTTCGTCATGGAGCTGCCGGCCTACCACCTGCCCACCGTGGGCAATGTGCTGCGGTCCATGTGGGAGCGCGGCTGGTCCTTCATCAAGAAGGCCGGCACCATCATCCTGCTGTCCACCATCTTTGTGTGGTTCACCACCTACTTCGGCTGGGCTGACGGCAGCTTCGGCATGCTGACGGAGGATCAGATCGACTCCTCCATCCTGGCCAAGGTTGGCAACGCGATCGCGTGGATCTTCGCACCTCTCGGCTGGGGCAACTGGCAGGCGACGGTCGCCTCCATCACCGGTCTGGTGGCCAAGGAGAACATCGTTGGTACGCTGGGCATCCTGTACGGTGGCGGCGATGGCAATGTGTATCAGAACATTGCTGCGGCGTTCACCGGTATCACGGCCTACTCCTTCCTGGTGTTCAACCTGCTGTGCGCCCCCTGCTTTGCGGCTATCGGCGCCATCAAGCGTGAGATGAACAGCGCCAAGTGGACCTGGTTCGCCATCGGCTATCAGTGCGGCTTCGCGTATGTCATCGCCCTGATGATCAACCAGTTCGGCGGCCTGTTCACCGGCAATGCCAATGTGTTTGGCGTGATCGTCGCGGCGGCGCTGCTGGTCGGTATGATCTACATGCTGGTGCGTCCCTACAAGGAGGCCACCAAGCTGACCACGAAGGTCAAAGCAAAATAACATCCATAGCATCTGTGTAATGAAAGGGGAGTCGGTCCTATGTTTAGCTGGATTGCAGAAAATGCCGGTACGATCCTGGTATGTCTGGTGCTGATCGCCATTGTGGCAGCGATCATCACAAGCCTTATCCGGGGGCGGCGGCGCGGGAAATCCTCCTGTGGCTGCAACTGTGCTCACTGCTCTATGGCGGGCTCCTGCCACAAGAAATAAGGCTCACCGGGGAGACGCAATGTTGGGCATTGCGTCTCCCCCTTTTTTCTGTAAAGGAGGTAAGGCATGGCAGGCAATGATGGGTTGACCGCAGCCAATATCCGCTATCTGCTGACGGTAAAGGCCCTGGATAAGGACGGCAGCGGTGTCCGCTGCGTGGATGTGGCGGCGGCGCTGGGACTTTCCAAAGCCAGCGTGCACAATATGATGCAGACCTTTACCCGGCTGGGGCTGGTGAACAAGGCTGCCTACGGCATGGCGGTGGTAACGGAGCGCGGCAATGCTGCGGCACAGCGGTACAGCCGGTACTATACGGCGGTGGAAAGCCTGCTGCACAGCAGCTTTCCGGGACTGGAAAATCTGCAGGCGGCTGCCTGCTCACTGCTGGCGACGGTGCCGCAGCAGGAGCTGGAACAGCTGTGTGTCCGGCAGCAGGCGGCTGCCGGGGTCAATTAAACATAAGGAGGAGCAGCCAATGGCCATTGTGGAATTTCGCCATGTCAGCCGGGTCTATACCACCGGCGACCATGAGCAAAAGGCTTTGGATGATGTGAATATGCAGCTGGAGGAAGGCAGGTTTGTCGTCATTCTCGGCCCCAGCGGCGCGGGAAAGAGCACGCTGCTGAACCTGCTGGGAGGGCTGGACAGCCCCACCTCCGGCACGATCTGTGTGGAGGGAAAGGATATTTCCGCCCTGTCCAATGATGAGCTGGCCGAATACCGGGCGGAGAAGGTCGGCTTTGTGTTCCAGTTTTACAATCTGGTGCCCACGCTGACGGTGCATGAGAATGTGGCACTGGTTAAGGAGATTGCTCCGCACGCCCTGTCGGCAACGAAGATGCTGGAGGAGGTTGGCCTGTCCGACCACCTAAAGAATTTTCCGGCGGAGCTTTCCGGCGGTGAGCAGCAGCGGGTGTCCATTGCCCGTGCACTGGCCAAGAACCCGAAGATCCTGCTGTGCGATGAGCCGACCGGCGCGCTGGATTCCGAGACCGGTGTGCTGGTGCTGAAGCTGCTGCTGCGCATGGCACGGGAATACGGCAAGACCATCGTGATCGTTACCCACAACCAGAATATTGCCAAAATGGCGGATGTGGTGATCCGGGTGAAGAATGGGCACATCGTCTCCTGCGAGGAGCAGTCGACGCCCGCCTCGGCGGACGATATCGAGTGGTAAAGGGGTGATCCGATGTTATTCCGGAAATTGTGGCGCACAATGGGGCTGTACAAGGCGCAGTTCATTTCCATGATCGTGATGATCGCCCTGGGCATCGGGATGTTTGTCGGCTTCAATATGGAATGGGTCGCCATCCGCGATAATACCACCGCCTTTTTTGAGGAGACCGGCTATGCGGATTACCGCATTGTGGCAGAAAGCGGCTTTACGGCTGCGCAGCGGGAAACAGTGGAGAACCTCTCCGGTGTGGACGAGGCGGCGCGCTATCTTTCGGTCAGTGCCGATGTGCTGGAGCGGGAGGGCAACTGCGTGGCGCTGACCGTAACGGACAATGCCGCTGTATCCGGCTTTCTGGTAATGCAGGGGGAGGCATACGATGCGGACAGTGCCGACGGCGTCTGGCTTTCCGATAAATATGCCGCCGCCAATGATTTTGCCATCGGCGATGCCATCACTCTGCAGTATAAGAACATCCGCCTGGCCGGCAGGGTGCGCGGACTGATCAAATCCGGTGAGCACATGATCTGTGTGCGGGATGAAAGCCAGCTGATGCCGGATTTCAGCACCTACGGCTTTGCCTACATCTCTCCGGAAATGTACGAAAAGGCGCTGGGCTTTGCCTATTATCCGCAGATCCATGTGCGCTCCGGGCTGGAGAAGAGGGCCTTCACGGAGGCGGTGGATGAGGCGCTCGGCAACACGCCGCTGGTGCTGACCAAGGATGAGTCCACCGCCTATGCCGGCTGCTCCGGCGAGACGGAGGAGGGGCAGACGATGGGCGCGGTGCTGCCGGTGCTGTTTTTGCTGATTGCGGTGCTTGACCATGGTGACCACCATGCACCGCCTGGCGGCCAAGGAAAAGACCCAGATCGGCACCCTGAAGGCACTGGGCTTCAAGGACCGCCGCATCCTGCGGCACTACACGGCCTATGCATTTATCATCGGCATTCTCGGCTCGGCGATCGGGATCGGGATCGGCTATATTGTGGCCTATGTGATCATGAACCCCAACGGTGCTATGGGCACCTATATGGATATTCCGGAATGGAAGCTGCGGGTGCCGGGCTTCTGCTGGGCGGTGCTGGTTGCAACGAATGTGCTGCTGACTTTCATCGGCTTCCTTTCGGTCAAGCAGATGCTGCGGGGCACGGCCGCCGACGCTCTGCGTACCTATACCCCCAAGAAGGTCAAGCCCCTGGCTGTGGAGCGCACCCGGTGGTTCCACCGGCTTTCCTTCGGCACCCGCTGGAATCTGCGCGATATCATGCGGCATCGTTCCCGCACGGCCATGAGCCTGATCGGCATTGTCGGCAGTATGATCCTGATCATCGGTTCACTCGGCATGGGGGATACAATGGACGCCTTTCTGGCTTTGTACTACGATGGGGCCACCAACTATGCTTCCCGTATCTACCTGACAGAGGATGCCACGCCGCAGCAGCGCAGTGCGGTGGCTGACCGCTACGATGGGGATACCAGCGCCTCAGTCAGTGTGCAGCTGGAGGAAAAGGCCGTTTCGCTGGACATCTATGCCATATCCCATGATCTGGTGCGGTTCCCGGAGGAAAAGCAGGACCGGTATGTGACGCTGGCGGATGATGGCGCCTATGTATGCGTGCGGCTGGCGGAGGAATTCGACCTGCAGACGGGGGATCACTTCACGGTCAGCCCTTACGGCTCGGATGAGAAGTATACGCTGCGGGTGGCCGGGGTTGTGCGCAGCGTATCCGAGAGCGTGGTGATTTCGGCCGCCTACGCCGAAAAGCTGGCGATCCCCTACACGGTGGACAGTGTGTACACGGCGGTGGATAAGGCTGCTATTGCTGCAGAGAATGCGATCAAGAGTGTGCAGTCCAAGCAGATGATCATGGACTCCTTCGACTCCTTCCTGGAGATGATGAATGCTATGATCGTGGTGCTGATCCTCGGTGCACTGGTGCTGGGGCTGGTGGTGTTGTACAATCTTGGCGTGATGAGCTATGCTGAGCGCTACCGCGAGATGGCTACGCTGAAGGTGGTTGGCTTTAAGGATCGCCGCATCGGCCGCCTGCTGATTAGCCAAAATCTGTGGGTCAGCGTGGTTGGGGTGCTGATCGGTCTGCCGCTGGGGGCGCTGACGCTGGATTATCTGCTGCACGCGCTGGCTTCCGAATACGAGCTGCGTATGGAGCTGCGGCCGCTGAGCTGCCTGCTGGCCATCGTTCTGACGGTTGGTGTATCGCTGCTGGTCAGCTGGCTGGTGGCGCGTAAGAATAAGAAAATTGATATGGTAGAGGCGCTCAAGGGTGCCGAATGACCGGGCAGGGCAGAAATGCCGGAAAGCCGGCTGCAGCGCACACACCGTGCGGCTGCAGCCGGCTTTTTCGTGTTTTGAGACCTATTCAGAGGAGTTTCCGGATGGTTTTCGATGACCGGGCTGCACTGGGCCGTTTCCGCCGGATGCCCGCCGGTCACAGCAGCATGGCCAGCACCAGCATTTCCCGCGCCTTGCCGTAGATTGCTTCAAATTGTGTGACCGGCAGGGGGTTGGTTCCCCGTCCAAGCTCAATGGTAAAGCCCGGCCGGTGGAAGCAGCGGATAAACCAGTCCTTTGCCCCGCCGTGAACAGCCATGCCGGTGGGGGAGGCGGCGGTATAGCCGCCGGCCTCGGCCAGGATGCGGGCAATCAGCGGGCTTTCCGGCGGTGTATCTTCGCCGTATTCCCAGTAGATCTCCTCCCCCTGGCTGTGCAGGGCGATCAGCCGCTGGAAGCCGTACTGGCGGCACAGGTCGGTCACTGCCCGTGTTTCCGGTTCGCTTTCCGGTGCAGGGCCGGGGTATTGCCGTGCGCCTGGCCGGTCGCGGCCGAGCGCCGCAGCCTGCTCTTGCATTTCTGCCCAACCTGCGTTAAAATTGTGGTTGATATCCACCCCGCGGGCGTTTGCCTGCCACAGCCCCGGCTGGTCGCCGCCGGCCCCGGCGGCAAAGGCGGCATACTCCCCGGCAGCGGCGCTGCCGCGCAGGGCAATCTCGACGCCGTCCGGATTGACCATTGGCAGCAGCCACAGCTGTCGGTCGCGCAGCGCCTCCCCGGCCGCAATGCCGCACAGCGGCAGGCCGCTGTCCAGGGCGCGGCACAGATCCTCAAACAGCCGCAGCCCGCACAGGGCTGTCAGCCACTCCTGCCCGTGGAAAGCGCCCGCCAGCAGCACCCGCTGCAGCGGGCGTCCGGCGGAGCCGGGCGGCGTGAGCACCAGGCCGGGCAGCGGCCGTCCCAGCAGGCTGGCGCCGGCCACCACGGGACGCAGCAGGCGGCTGTACCGTGCACGCAGGGCGGCGCACAGGCTGCACACCGCGCCGTAATCGGTGGTTTGGGGAACGGTCAGCCGTTCCCGATGTTCCGTATACATTTTTCTCACACCCTGTCAAATAAAAAGGAGATCCGTGAAATGAATTTGAAAGAAACGACTCTTTCCAGCCGCTGTGGCTTCTGCGGCCGCTTGCTCAAGCTGCGGGTGGATGAGGTGCGCCTGCCGGATGGCTCCACAGCCGGCCGGGAGGTGATTGACCACCCCGGCGGGGTGGGCGTGCTGGCGCTGACCGACAGCGGCGAGGCGCTGCTGGTGCGGCAGTACCGCTATCCCTATGCTGAGGTGGTGACCGAGATTCCCGCCGGCAAGCGGGAGCCGGGGGAGGACCCGGCGGCCACCGGCCTGCGGGAGCTGGAGGAGGAGACCGGCATGACGGCAGAACATATGCAGCCGCTGGGGTATCTGTACCCGACGCCCGGCTACACCAACGAGATTACCTGGCTGTACCTGGCCACGGGGCTGCGCCCCACAGCCGCCCACCCGGGTAAGGACGAGTTTCTGGATGTGGTGCGTCTGCCGCTGGAGGAGCTGATCCGGCAGGTGCTGGCCGGCGAACTGCCGGACGCCAAGACCCAGATCGCGGTGCTGAAGGCCGCGCTGCTGCCCCGCTGAGCTATTCGGCGGCCAGCAGGCGCAGCAGAAGCAGCAGCAGGGCGATGGCCGCTGCCGCGCCCCACAGCAGCGCCGGCAGCCATGGCTGCGGTGTACAGTGCTGCAGCAGGCCGAGCGCCAGCAGGCAGCCGCCCCCGGTGGCCAGCAGCTCCCGCCGCCGTTCGGCGGCGGCGCCTGGGCGGGTCAGCGCACCCCATAGCAGCAGCCAGCCCCCTGCCAGCATGAACCGGATCCCGACTGCCGTCTGCTCCACCGTGCCGCCCCCTTTTTTGCCTGGATACTTCCATATATACGGCCGCACCGGCGGAATATGCCGGGGGTGTCCTGCCTTTTCCGCGGCACGGACGGCGGCCCGAAAAAATATTCATAAAATCTTCCGGAATTTTTTTGCCGGGAGACTTTCTTTTTTGCCGGAACTATGGTAAAATACTACCTTGATATACTGGGGCAAGCTGCGGGGTGGGATCGCCCCGGGCTTGACCGGGCCGCTGTGAAGGCGGCGGTGGGAGGTGACGGTACTTGGATAGCTTCCGTGAGATGGAAAACGAGCTGGATCTGGAAAACCGGCTGGTTTCCGGCGAGTATCTGCCGGAGGATGACGGCGACAATCCCCTGCGTCCGCGGGCGCTGCGGGACTATATCGGGCAGGAAAAGGTCAAGGAGAACCTGTCGGTCTTTATTGATGCAGCCAAGCAGCGGCATGAGGCGCTGGATCATGTGCTGCTGTACGGCCCGCCCGGATTGGGCAAGACCACGCTGGCGGCGATTATCGCCAATGAGCTGGGGGTCAATTTCCGGATCACCTCCGGGCCGGCACTGGAACGGCCGGGCGATCTGGCAGCCATGCTGACCAATATGGACGAGGGCGATGTGCTCTTTATTGATGAGATCCACCGTCTGCCCCGCACGGTAGAGGAGATCCTTTACCCGGCCATGGAGGATTTTGCCATTGACATTATCAACGGTAAGGGACAGGGGGCTTCCTCCATCCACCTGCCGCTGCAGCATTTTACCCTGATCGGCGCCACCACGCGTGCCGGGCAGCTCTCGGCGCCGCTGCGCGACCGCTTCGGTGTGGTTCTGCGCCTGGAGCTGTACACGCCGCAGGAGCTGGCGCGCATCGTGGCGCGCAGCGCCCGCATACTGGAGGTGGACTGCGACGCCGACGGCGCGCTGGAGATCGCCTCGCGCTCCCGCGGCACCCCGCGTATTGCCAACCGGATGCTCAAGCGGGTGCGGGATTTCGCCCAGATGCTCAATGACGGCCGGATCGACCGCCCCACGGCACAGCAGGCGCTGACCCGCATGGAGGTGGATGAGCTGGGGCTGGATGCCGGCGACCGCCGGATGCTGACCGCTATGATCCGCCACTACAACGGCGGGCCGGTGGGGTTGGAGACCCTGGCCGCCATGATCGGCGAGGAAGCCGTGACCATAGAGGATGTGCTGGAGCCATACCTGATGCAGATTGGCTTCCTCGGCCGCACCCCCCGCGGCCGTGTGGTGCTGCCGGCGGCCTATGCCCACCTGGGGCTGGAGCCGCACGGACAAACAATGTTTGGATAATTTGAGGAGGAGAACGCGATGGGAAGACTGTTTGGAACCGACGGTGCGCGCGGTGTGGCCAATACCGAGCTGACCTGTGAACTGGCGATGGCGATCGGCCGCGCGGCGGCCATGGTGCTGATCGAGACGGCACAGCGCCGCCCGACGGTGGTGATCGGCAAGGATACCCGTGCCTCATCGGATATGCTGGAAAATGCCCTGTGCGCCGGCCTGTGCTCTGTTGGTGCCGATGTGCTGCTGCTGGGGGTCATCCCGACGCCGGCAGTGGCCTATCTGGTCAGCAAGTACGGGGCGGATGCGGGCATCATGATCTCCGCCTCCCACAACCCCTGTGAGTATAACGGCATTAAGCTGTTTGACGGTAAGGGCTATAAGCTGCCGGATACGCTGGAGGCCGAGATCGAGGCGATTGTGCTGGACGGCAAAAAGACCCCGCCCACGCCGATCGGCGGCGAGGTGGGGCGGATCCTGCCGCCCCGCCCGGCGGTGGACGACTATGTCTATCATCTGCTGGGGACGACCGAGATCGACCTGCGCGGCATGAAGCTGGCGGTGGACTGCGCCAACGGCTCGGCCAGCGCCACGGCGCGCAAGCTGTTTTCCGCTCTCGGTGCGGACTGTGTGTATATCAATGACCAGCCGGACGGCACCAATATCAATGCCAACTGCGGCTCCACCCATATGGAGCAGCTGACCGAGCTGGTGAAAAAGATGCACTTTGCCGCCGGTGTGGCATTTGACGGCGACGCGGACCGCTGCCTGGCGGTGGACGAAAAGGGCAACCTGCTGGATGGGGATAAGATCATTGCTGCGCTGGCCTATCATATGAAGGAGCAGGGACGGCTGCCCGGCGACACGGCCGTGGTCACGGTGATGTCCAATCTGGGCTTCTTCCGCTTCTGCGAGGAAAAGCATATCCATACGGTTTCCACCAAGGTGGGTGACCGCTATGTGCTGGAGGAAATGCGCCGGGAGGGCTATACGCTCGGCGGTGAGCAGTCCGGCCACATTATTCTGTCGCAGTTTGCCACCACCGGCGACGGCCAGCTTTCGGCGATCCAGCTGCTGACCATGGCGCGCCGGCGCGGCTGGAAGCTTTCCCGTGTGGGCGCCCTGATGGAGCGCTATCCGCAGGTGATGGTGAATGTGCGGGCAGACGCGGCGCAGAAGCAGCAATTCAATGACAGCAAGAGCCTGCAGGCGGCGGTGAAGGCCGCCGATGAGTCGCTCGGCCGGGACGGCCGGGTGCTGGTGCGGGTATCCGGCACAGAGCCGCTGGTGCGGGTGATGGTAGAGGGCAAGGATTTTGACCACATCAACAGCATCGCCCTGGAGCTGGCGGATACGATCAAGGCCGCACTGAAAAAGGACGAAAAAGACGCCTGAACAACGCAAACAGGGAGCAAAGGATGGCCTGACCATGAGAGCAGCCGAAAACTGGAAAGACTATGAACTGCTGGATGCCTCCTGCGGGGAGCGCCTGGAGCGCTGGGGAGATATTCTGCTCATCCGGCCGGATCCGCAGGTGCTGTGGGATACCCCGCGCCGGGATGACCGCTGGCTGCGGGCACATGCCCGCTACCACCGCTCCAATACCGGGGGCGGACAGTGGGAGCGGCTGCGGCCGCTGCCGGACAGCTGGCAGATCCGCTATGGGGAGCTATGCTTCGCGCTCAAGCCGATGGGTTTTAAGCACACCGGTCTTTTCCCGGAGCAGGCGGTCAACTGGGATACCATGGCCGGGTGGATCCGTGGGGCGGACCGCCCTATCCGGGTGCTGAATCTGTTCGGCTACACCGGGGCGGCTACGCTGGCCTGTGTGGCCGCCGGCGCCCATGTGACCCATGTGGATGCCTCCAAGGGCATGGTGGCCTGGGGTAAGGAGAATGCGGTGCTGTCCGGCCTGGCTGACCGGCCGATGCGCTGGCTGGTGGATGATTGCGGCAAGTTTGTGCAGAGGGAGCTGCGCCGCGGCAATGTGTATGACGGGATCCTGATGGATCCCCCCTCCTACGGCCGTGGGCCGGGCGGCGAGGTGTGGAAGCTGGAGGAGCAAATCTATCCGCTGGTGGCGGAGTGCGTGAAGCTGCTCAGCGACCGGCCGCTGTTTTTCCTGATCAATTCGTATACCACGGGGCTTTCCCCCTCGGTGATGCAATATGTGCTCGGTAGTCTGCTGCCGTCGGGGCTGGGCGGTACGCTTTCGGCTGATGAGATCGGCCTGCCGGTGACCGCCAGCGGGCTGGTGCTGCCCTGCGGCGCCACCGCCATGTGGCACGCATAAGCCCCCCTTGCAGGCAAAAAAAGAAAGGAGCAGGCATATGCCCATGCTGGTGGCGGATGGCGTCCGCTTTCAATACGATACCGAAGGCACCGGGGACAGCGCTGCGCCGCTGGCGCCGGCCGTGCTGCGCGGCATTGACCTGACGATCGAACAGGGCAGCTTTGTGGCCCTGCTGGGGCACAATGGCTCCGGCAAGTCTACTCTGGCCAAGCACTTTAATGCCATCCTGCTGCCCACCGGCGGCCGGGTGCTGGTGGAGGACATGGACACCGCGGATGAGGCCAATACCTATGCGGTGCGCCGCCTGGTTGGTATGGTGCTGCAAAATCCCGATAACCAGCTGGTCTCCACCATTGTGGAGGAGGATGTTGCTTTCGGGCCGGAAAACCTCGGTGTGCCGCCGGCGGAAATCCGCCAGCGGGTGGATGAGGCGCTGGCAGCGGTGGATATGCTGGCCTACCGCGCCCATTCGCCGCACAAGCTTTCCGGCGGCCAGAAGCAGCGGGTCGCTATTGCCGGTGTGCTGGCTATGCACCCCGACTGTATCGTGCTGGACGAGCCGACCGCCATGCTGGATCCGCAGGGGCGGCGGGAGGTGCTGGATACTGTCTGCCGCCTGAATCGCGAACAGGGGATGACGGTGGTGCTGATTACCCACTATATGGAGGAGGCCGCCATGGCCGACCGGGTGGTGGTGATTGACGACGGCCTGGTGCTGACCGACGGCACCCCGCGGCAGGTGTTTGCCGATGGCGACCGCCTGCGGGCGGTGGGGCTGGATGTGCCGCAGCCAACGGCGCTGTGTGCGGCGCTGCGGGCGCGCGGCATTGACCTGCCGGCGGATGTGCTGACCCCACAGGAGTGTGCGCAGGCGCTGCTGCACTGCCTGCACCGTGCATGAAGAAAACAGGAAAGGAGCGCCGGCCATGGCTGTGCTGCAAACCGAAGAACTGACCTATACCTATGGCGCCGGCACCCCCTTTGAGCAGCAGGCGATCCGCCAGGTGTCCCTGACCACTGTGCCGGGTGAGCTGCTGGGCATCATCGGCCACACCGGCAGCGGAAAATCCACGCTGGTGCAGCACCTGAACGGGCTGCTGCGGCCCACGGCCGGCCGGGTACTGCTGGACGGCGAGGACATCTGGGCCAACCCCAAGGAGATCCGCCGTATCCGTTTCCGGGTGGGCATGGTGTTCCAGTACCCGGAATATCAATTGTTTGAAGAAACGGTGGAAAAGGATATCGCCTTTGGCCCCCGCAACATGGGGCTGCCGGAGGAGGAGATCGGCCGCCGTGTGCGGGAGGCTGCCGCGCTGGTCGGGCTGGATGAGGCGCTGCTGCCGAAATCCCCTTTCGATCTTTCCGGCGGCGAAAAGCGTCGTGCGGCGATCGCCGGCGTGATGGCGATGGAGCCGGAGATTCTCATTCTGGATGAGCCAACCGCCGGCCTGGATCCCCGTGGCCGGGAGCGGGTGCTGGAAATGATCCGTCACTACCGGCAGCAGCGCAATACCACCGTGCTGCTGGTTTCCCACAGCATGGAGGATGTGGCACGGGTGGCCGACCGTGTGCTGGTGATGGAGCACGGCCGTGTGGCTATGCTGGATACCGTGGAGCGGGTGTTCTCCCGTGCGGCGGAGCTGGAGGCCATGGGGCTGACCGTGCCGGCCGTGACCAAGGTGATGCTGCTGCTGCAGCAGCAGGGGCTGGATATCGGCACGGATGTGTATACTGTGCAGCAGGCGGTGGACCGGTTGCTGCCGCTGCTGGGGGGTGAGTCCCCATGCTGAAGGATATGACCATCGGCCAGTATTTCCCCGGCAGCTCCCTGCTGCACCGCATGGATCCGCGCATGAAGCTGTCGCTGACGGTGCTGTTTATGGTGCTGGTCTTTATCCCGCGCAATTGGTTCGGCATGGCGGCCGCTGCCGCGTTCCTGTGTGCGATTGTGGTGCTTTCCCACCTGCCGGTACGGCTGCTGTGGCGCAGCGTGCGCCCGATCATGCTGATCGTGCTGATCACCTCCCTGCTGAATATGTTTTATGTTACCGGTGGACGGCCGCTGCTGGATGTGGGCTTTATCCACATCACCACCCGCGGGGTGAATACTGCCGCCTTCATGGCGGTGCGGATTGTCTGCCTGATTGCCGGCAGTTCACTGCTGACCTATACCACTACCCCCACCGCATTGACCGATGCGATGGAATATCTGCTGCATCCGCTGGAGTTTGTGCGCGTGAATGTGCATGAGCTGGCGATGATGATGACCATTGCCCTGCGCTTTATCCCAACGCTGATGGAGGAGACGGATAAGATCATGTCGGCGCAGAAGGCGCGCGGCGCCGATCTGGAAAGCGGCGGTCTGATCCAACGGGTACGGGCGCTGGTGCCGGTGCTGATCCCGCTGTTTGTCTCCTCCTTCCGCCGGGCGTATGAGCTGGCGATGGCGATGGAGTGCCGCTGCTATCAGGGCGGCAAGGGACGCACCCGTATGAAGCAGCTGCGCACCGCCCCCCGCGATTGGGTGGCGCTGGCTGTGTGCCTGCTGGTGCTGGGCGGTCTGATTGGCCTGAATGTGGCCTTTGGCTCGGTGCTGAAGTAAAGGACGGGAGAAAAGGGGGAGGCTGCCATGCAGCGGTTGCTGCTGACGCTGCGGTACGATGGTACCGCCTACCATGGCTGGCAGGTGCAGCCGAACGCCGTCACCGTGCAGCAGACGCTGCAGGATGCCATTGAGGCGGTGACCGGCGTGCGTGCCGGTGTGACCGGCTGCAGCCGCACCGATGCAGGTGTGCATGCGGATATGTTCTGCTGCTGCTTTGATACGGCCAGCCCCCTGCGGGGGGATAAGCTGGCCAGCGCCCTCAATTTTCACCTGCCGCCGGATATCGCCGTGTACGGTGTGCAGCCGGTGGCGGCGGATTTCCATCCGCGGTATGATGCCCGCGGCAAGCGGTATGTCTACCGTATATGGAACGGTACGCAGCGCCACCCGGTCTATGACCGCTATGCCCTGCACCGCAACCGGCCGCTGGATACGGCGCTGCTGGATCAGGCGGCGGCGGCCTATGTGGGTACGCACGATTTTGCCGCTTTCTGCGCTGCCGGCAGTGATGTGCAGGGGACGGTGCGCACTGTGCGCCTGTCCCGTGTGCAGCGGCAGGGGGAATTGGTCACCTATACCGTGGAGGCGGATGGTTTTCTGTACAATATGGTGCGCATTATGGTGGGCACATTGCTGGATATTGCCGCCGGGCGGCTGCCGCCCGATGCCATTCCGACGATCCTGCGCGGCGGCGACCGCGCAGCGGCCGGCGCCACGGCACCGGCCAAGGGGCTGTGCCTGCAGCGGGTATTTTACAATTTTGACCGAGAGGAGGCGCCGGTATGGCCGAACAACTGCCCGTAGATCTGTCAGGAGAGTCACTGCCGCCTTCGGAGCAATCGCCGCAGCAGCGGGAAGAGCTGCGCCGGCGCCGGCGCCGGCGGGCACGCCGCCGGACGCTGCGGCGGCTGCTGGGTCTGCTGCTGGTGGCTGTGGTGGCGTTTCTGCTGTGGAAGAACTGGGATACGGTGGCACCGGATAAGCTGCTGGCGCGTCTGCAGGACTCCATGAACAACACCGGCGACGGCTGGCCGGTGGATATTGCCGGCACCAATGTGACCGGCCTTGTGCGGGTGCCCGGTACTGCCGGCTTTTCCGGCTATACGGCCACCCTTGGCGACAGCTATCTGGTGTATTATAATGACAAGGGCAGCGAGGCAACCCGCTATCCCTGCAGCTATTCCTCGGCGGTGCTGCGCAGCGCCGGCAAATATGCCCTGCTGGCGGAGCAGAACGGCCGCCGGGTGCAGCTGACCACCCGCACGGCCAAGCTGCTTGACCTGACGGCGGAGGAGAAGATCCTCTCCGCCGCGGTGAACGAAAAAGGGCAGTTCGCCCTGCTGACCCAGGGTCCGCAGGGCTATACCGTGCAGGTGACGGTGTATGACCGCAAGGGAGCCACACTGTATTCCCGCAGCCGTAAGCTGCTGGCCACCGAGGTGGCGCTTTCTGCCGACGGCAGCCAGGTGGCGCTGCTGAGCGTGAAGGCGGAAAACGGTATACTGCAGACGGTGGTCGAGAGCTTTTCGCTTACCTCGGCGGACACCGAGGCGGTCAATTCCTACACAGCGCAGGATACCCTGCTGTACCGGCTGGCCTATCTGAACGGCAACCGGCTGGCTGCGGTGGGGGAAACGGGGGCACTGGTGCTGGATGCCGCCGGCGCCCAGCCGCAGATCTATGACAGCGGCACGGCGCGCGTGCTGGGCTATGCAGCCGGCAATGGCACGCTGGCATTGGCGCTGCGTGACTATGGTGATACGGCCGGCGGCCGTGTGGTGGTGCTGGATCAAGCTGCCGCAGAGTGCTGCACGGTGGATTTTTCCGGCGAATTTCGGCACATTTCGGCTGATGGGGACAGCTACCTGCTGCTGACCGACAGCCGGGTACAGCAGATCACCCGCACCGGCGCCGGCAAGGCGGCGGATGTGGCGGCAGACGGGCAGAAGGCGGTGCTTGCCTCCGGCGGCACAGCGGTGGTATTGGGGCTTAGTACAGTGCAGGCCTATGAGCTGCACTGAAAAAAACAACATAACCGGGAGGTAATTGGAAATGGTATATGTATTGGATGCGCTGGTGGTGCTGGTGTTCCTGTTTGCCATATGGCGCGGATACCGGCAGGGCTTTATCAAGGCGATGACCGATCTGGCAGCGTTCGCGGTGGCAGTGGCGGTGGCAATGACCTGCAGCATGCCGGTTGCTACCTGGCTGTATGATAAGCAGATCGGCCCTTCTCTGGAGGTAAGCATTGCCCAGAAGGCCGAGTCGATGGCGACCTCTGCCGCCGATAATACGGTGGATACCGTGGTGGCCGTGCTGCCCGATTTTGTGAAGAACACGCTGGAGCTGCAGGGCATGACCAGCAGCGAGGCCATCCGCAGCTCTCTGCCCGGAATTGACACGGCCGATGTGCAGCAGATGGCGGCACAGGTGACCGAAAGCGTGGTGCGTCCGGTGGTGATCCCGCTGCTGAAGGTGCTGGTGACGCTGGTGCTGATCGTGCTGGTCAGTGTGCTGGTGCGCATTCTGCTGGGTGTGCTGGATAAGGTATTCAAGCTGCCGCTGCTGCGGCAGTTCAACCGGGCGCTGGGCATCATTCCGGGTGTGATCAACGGTGTGATTGCCGTACTGGTGCTGACAGCGGTGATCGGTGTGATCGCCATGTTCTCGGCCCCGGATGCGCTGATCAACCAGAGCCTTGTGGATAATGCGCCGGTCATCGGACGGATCCTGGGGATTAACCCCCTGATGAAGGCGCTGTTCAAGCTGATCCCTGTTGCCGGATAAATCCGGTGTAATCCGAATGTAGGCGGTGTAATATGCAGGTATTGAATGTTTCCTGGAAGTGGAATGTCCCGAATTCGCTGTCCCTGCTGCGGCTGGCGCTGGTACCGGCCTTTGCCGTGCTGTACCTGATGCAGCGGGACCTGTGGGCGTTTGCCCTGCTGGCGGTGTCCGGCCTGACCGACTGCCTGGACGGCTTTATCGCCCGGCGGTTTAACCAGATCACCGATTGCGGCAAGCTGCTGGATCCGCTGGCGGATAAGCTGACACAGGTAACGGTGGTGATCTGCCTGACCACACGCTATCCGCAGGTGCTGCCGCTGACCATCATCTGCTTTGTTAAGGAGTTGTGCCAGGGCATCGGCGGGATCATCCTGCTGCGTGGGCGCTGCGAGGTGCGCGGTGCCAAGTGGTTTGGCAAGGTCTCCACGGTGGTCTTTTATCTGTGTATGCTGGCGATCGTGCTGTGGAACAGCGTGATGCCCGCGTGGGTGTTCTGGCTGCTGGTCAGCGTGGCCTGCGTTACCACCCTGTGCGCCTTTTTCGGCTACCTGCGTATTTTTCTACAAATCAGCCGAAAGGAAAAGGCCGACCCCTCCGCCCCCGCGGCGCAGACAGAGAAAGGTTGATAGAAAACAATGATGATGTGTACCCGATGCAAGAAACGGCCGGCTGTGGTGTTCGTTACCCGTGTGGATAACGGCCAGAGCTTCAATGAGGGCTATTGCCTCTCCTGCGCCAAGGAGCTGGGGATCCAGCCGGTCAATGATATGCTGCAGAAATTCGGCATCAGTGACGAGGATATGGAGCAGATGAACCAGCAGATGGAGGAGATGATGGCCGAAAACGGCGAGGATGGCGATGAGGGCTTCTCGCCGGGTGGCGCACCGGTTTTTCCGTTTCTGCAAAATCTGTTCGGCGGGCAGGCAAAAGCCGGCGACCGTGAACCGGTAGAGGGGACGCCGGTGGAGGACACCGCCGCACCGAAAAAAGAAAAGAAAGATAAAAAGCGGAAATTTCTCGGCCTGTACTGCAGCGATCTGACCGCCCGCGCACGGCGCGGTGAGCTGGATCGCACCGTTGGCCGGGAGCGGGAGACCGACCGGGTGATCCAGATCCTGTGCCGCCGCACCAAGAACAATCCCTGCCTGATCGGTGAGCCGGGTGTGGGCAAAACGGCCATTGCCGAGGGGCTGGCCATGCGCATTGCGGCGGGCGAGGTGCCGCCGCGTCTGCAGGATAAGGAGCTGCATTTGCTGGATCTGACGGCGCTGGTGGCCGGCACCCAGTTCCGCGGACAGTTTGAAAGCCGCATCAAGGGACTGATTGAGGAGGTACGCGCGGCCGGCAATATCATCCTCTTTATTGACGAGGTGCACACGCTGGTTGGCACCGGCGATTCGGAGGGCAGCATGTCCGCAGCCAATATCCTCAAGCCGGCGCTGTCCCGTGGGGAGATCCAGGTGATCGGCGCCACCACCTTTGATGAATACCGCAAGCATATCGAAAAGGATGCCGCACTGGAGCGGCGCTTTCAGCCGGTGACGGTGGAGGAGCCGTCGGCACAGGCAGCCTTTGAGATCCTGCACGGGGTGCGGGAATACTATGAGCATTACCACGGTGTGAAGGTGAGCGACCGGGTGCTGCGGCAGGCGGTGGCGCTGTCCGAACGGTATATCACCGACCGGTATCTGCCGGATAAGGCGATCGACCTGCTGGATGAGGCCTGTGCCGCCACGGCGCTGGCCAACAAGCAGGCGGATGAATATGCCCGGCTGTGCAAGGAGGAAAAGCGCCTGCAGCAGACAGAGGAATCGGCCATGGCGGAGGAGAGCGTCGACTATGAGGCGCTGGCCAATGTGCGGGCGCAGCTGATGCAGACCCAGCAGAAGGCTGAGGCGCTCCGCCCGGCGGCCACCGAGGCTCCGGTGACCGAGGCGGCGCTGGCGCGGGTGATCGAGCTGTGGACGGGTATCCCGGCCTCCCGTGTGCAGGAGAGTGAGCTTGGCCGGCTGGCGCACCTGGAGGAGCACCTGCGGGCCAAGGTGATCGGGCAGGAGGAAGCGGTGCAGGCTGTGGCCGCCGCCATCCGCCGCAGCCGGGTGCAGATCAGTCCCCGCCGCCGCCCGGCCAGCTTTATCTTCGTTGGCCCCACCGGCGTGGGCAAGACCGAGCTGGTCAAGGTGCTGGCCGCCGAGCTGTTTGATACACCGGAGACCCTGATCCGGCTGGATATGTCCGAATTTATGGAAAAGCATGCGGTATCCCGCATTGTGGGTTCGCCCCCCGGCTATGTCGGCTATGACGAGGCCGGCCAGCTGACGGAAAAGGTGCGGCGTAAGCCCTATTCGGTGATTTTGTTTGATGAGATCGAAAAGGCGCACCCCGATGTGCTGAATATCCTGCTGCAGATTCTGGACGAGGGGCGCGTGACCGATGCGCACGGCCGGGTGGTCAACTTTGAGAACACGGTGATCGTGATGACCTCCAATGCTGGCAGCGGCCTGCATGATACACTGATGGGCTTCGGTAAGACCCAAAGCGACGCCGGTAAGGAGAAGGCGGTCAAGGCGTTGAGCGATTTCCTGCGGCCGGAATTTATCGGCCGTGTGGATGAGGTGGTGTATTTCCGTCCGCTGAGCGTGGAGGACTACGCGGCCATCGCCCGGCTGCTGCTGACCGAGCTGCAGGGGCCGCTGGAGGAGCGCGGCATCACTCTGACCTTTACGGATGAGGTGCTGACGGCTCTGGCACAGGCCTCCCACGGCGGCAAACGGGGCGCGCGCGATCTGCGTACGGCTATCCGCCGGCAGGTGGAGGATCCGCTGGCCGAGGCGCTGGTGCGCCGTTTTGATGATCCGCCGACAACCGCAGCCCTGACGGTGGATGCCGCCGGCGCGGTGAGCCTGAGCGTGCAATGATCCAGCAATGAAAAACCCGACTCCGCAAGGCATTTGCCTTGCGGAGTCGGGTTTTATGCTTTTTCGGGTACGGGTCAGCCGCGGCGGCTGGCAAAATATTGCTGCAGGATCGGCAGTGCCTGCTCCCGCAGCACACCGGCAGTAACCGCCGGCTGCCGGGAGGAATGGGCAAAAACCATGGCCGAGCAGGTGCAGCCTGTCTTGCCGCGTATTTTTGCCAGATCGGTATTGGCTGCGGCATATACCAGCCGGCCAAGCCTGGCCCACACCATGGCACCGCTGCACATGAAGCATGGTTCGCAGCTGGAATACAGGGTATACTCCCGCAGGTCGGTGATGCCGGTTTCTGCACAGAATTCCCGGATCAGCCCTGCCTCGGCGTGAAAGGTCGGGTCATGCCGGGTGTGGATCTGGTTCTCGTTGGTATACACGATCTCCCCGTTGCGCACAAGCACCGCGCCGAACGGCTCATTGCCGTGCCGGACTGCGGCGGCGGACAGGGCGATCGCCTGCTGCATAAGCTGTTCATCGGTCATGGGGTGTCCTCCGTTTGTCTTGCCGGTGGTCGGATGGGATCATTCGCTTTCCTGCGGTATCCACCATTCCGGGGTCAGCTGCCCCAGGGTGACGACCCGGCCATGTGTATAGTCCAGCATGATTTCAATGTGCCCGTACTCCTCCGGCATCAGCTGCGTCATCAGTTCGCGGCAGGCGCCGCAGGGGGGCATGGCCTTGCCATCCCAGTTGACGGCGATTACCCGGCGGATGCGGCTTTCTCCGTGTGTGAGCATGTGGAAAATGGCATTGCGTTCGGCGCAGATGCCCAGGGTACAGGCACCGTCCACACACACGCCGGTGTATATCCGGCCGGAGGCGGACTCAATGGCGGCCGCTACTCCGCCGGCCTCCATCCATGCCGAGATCCGCCGCGGGTGCAGAACGGCCCTTGCGGCGGTATATAGCTCTGTCCAGGTGTTTTCCATGAAAAAGCCTGCTCCTTTTCGTTTTGCGGTTTTGCCCGGCACCGTTGTCCGGCTGTGCGCATACACTGAAACAGTGCATCAGCGCGGCAGCCGGGCAAGGCTGGTGAGGATGCCGGCTGGGGTCACATCAATCAGACCATAGGCGCGGCCGTCGGCCAGGCTGCCGGGGTTGAACAGGAGCAGCCCATCCAGATACTGCTCCTCCGGCCGGTGGGTATGGCCGAACAGCGCGATATCGGCCTGCCGCTCACGGGCAGCCAGCTCCAGGGTGTGCAGGCCGTATTTCACCTTGTAATTGTGGCCGTGGGTGAAGAAGAACCGCTTGCCGCCGAAGGTCTCCTCCCGTGCGGCGGGCAGATCGGCGGCAAAATCGCAGTTGCCCGGCACCATATAGAAGGTGCAGTCGGGGTACTCCTCCTCGGCCTGCTGTGCCTGCCGCAGGCCGTCCCCCAGAAAGAGCACGGTGCGGGCCGCCGGGTGGGTTTCAATGACCTCGCGCAGCAGCGCCATGCGCCCGTGCACATCGGATACGATGAGTAGCTGCATAGTTGTCCCTCCGCATATTTTTTCACTTGCCGCATAGAGTATAGCACACACATCAGCTTTTGAAAAGGTGGAATGCACATATGGCACAAGAGTTTTCGCCCGAACAGATGGAAAAACTGCTGGAATACGCCAGCCGGCGGCTAAAAACCACCCCGCAGGCACTGCGGGAGGCCTTCCAGAACGGCGGGCTGTATGGGGTGGCGCAGCAGGCGCAGGGTACGGCCGCGCTGACGCCGGAGGAGGCGGCCAGGGCGCAGGCTATGCTGCAGGACAGGAGCCAGATCGAGCAGCTTTTGCAAAACCCGGAGGTGCAGAAGCTCCTGCAGCAGCTCAGCGGCGGCCAGTGAGGACAGGGCGATGGACGATATCAACGAAAAGCTGTCCCGCCTGTTGTCTTCGCCGGAGGGCATGCAGAAGATCCAATCGGCCATGGCGGCGATTGGCGGTATGCCGGAGCAGCCGGGGGAGGCACCCCCACCGCCACCGCCCGCCCCACCGTCCCCGCCGGCCGGCGGTATGCCGATGCCGGATCTGGGGATGCTGGCTAAGCTGGCGCCGCTGATGGGGGCCATGGGCAAGGAGAATGACGATACCCGGCTGCTGCAGGCGCTGCGGCCGTATCTGCACGGGGAGCGGGAGCACCGGCTGGATGATGCGGTGCGTCTGCTGCAGCTGACCCGCCTGCTGCCGCTGCTGCAGACAGAGGGAATCCTCGGCGGCAGACCCGATGGTGATCCGGGTGTCGGGCGCAAATGAACAGGGCATTGGCAGGCGACAGAAAGGAAGAGGGGTATATGGCAGACGATATGCGGCAGATGCAGCAGGAGGCTGCACGCCGGGTGCAGCGGATGCAGGAGCATTCCCGCCGGGTATTTGAGGAGCATCAGGGACGCACCGCCGAAAGCATGGCAGCGGCGCGTATGCCCCCTCCGCCACTGTACCGCCGGGAATCCCCACCGCCGCCTCCGCCTCCGCAGCCGCCGTACGCCGGGGGGATGCGTCCGCCTCCGCCCGGTCCTGGTGGGGTACGCCCCGCACCTCCGCGGCCGGTTTCGCCGCCTCCGCCACCTCCGCTGCTGCTCGGCGGGCTGGATACGGAGCAGGTGCTGCTGCTGGGGCTGGCGCTGCTGCTGTTCCGCAGCGGCTGCCGCCCGGAGCTGGTGGTGGCGCTGCTGTATCTGGCAATGTGAACAAAGAGCACGCCGCCGGCGCTGCATCTGCAGTGTCGGCGGCGTGGTGCATTCTATTCGTATTGGCGGCGGAAGCGGCCGGGGGAGATGCCCATGTGCTGATGGAATACATTGTAAAAGGTCTTCATATCCCGGTAGCCGCAGGCGGCGGCCACCTCGGCAATGGTGCGGTCGCTGCCGGTCAGCAGGCGGCAGGCGGTCTCCATGCGCACCTGCTGCAGATAGGCAGAATAGCCCTTGCCGGTTTCGGCGCGGAAGCGGTTGCTCAGCGTGGAGACCGAAAAGTGCATCTCCTCCGCCAGGGCGGAGAGGGTGGGCATGTTGGCGCAATCCTGCTCCATGCGGCGGATGATGCGCCGGCTCAGCGGCGCGGGGGCGGTGGTGGGTACACACAGCGCCCGCATGGTCAGCAGCAGGATCTTGACCAGATCGCAGCGCACCACCTCACGGTAGCCCTGCTGGTGCTCGTCCGTTTCCCGGATCATATCCTCCAGCAGCGCCAGCACCGTGCCCTCATCATGGAAGATGCCGGCAGTGGGCGCATCCGGCAGCTGGCCGGGGGACAGCCGGATAATGTAATTATTGAGAATGGTGCGGATGGAACGGCAGCCCTCCAGCGACCGGTCGATCAGCTCCGGCAAAAACAGGCAGTTGATGATCTCGCAGGGCTTATCGTCTATCTGCCGGTAGCCGTGCGGCACGCCGTAGTCCACCACAAAGTAGTCCCCGGCGCGCACGGTGGAGCAGGTGTTGCCGAAGGTGTGCTCCAGACTGCCGCGCACAATGTAGGCCAGCTCCAAAAACGGGTGGGTGTGGAAAGAGATCGTGCCCTGCATCAGATGATAGACCTGCACGGTCTCCTGCAGCAGCTCCTGTTGGTCAAATCCGCGGGACATAAAAATCCCCCCTGAAAATCCGAATTTTTCGGGTCTTTACTAAGTATAGCACGACTGGTATACTAAAAGCAAGTAAAAAGTACGGAAAGGAACAAAGAAATATGGGCAATTTATATCCCAAAAGTCAGACACCGGTATTGGATGAGACGCTTTTCCGTCATCCGACGGCTGAATATCGCGGAGCGCCCTTTTGGGCATGGGGCGGAAAGCCGGAGCGGGAGACCCTGTTTCGGCAGATAGACCAGTTCCGGCAGATGGGCTTTGGCGGATTTCATATCCACTGCCGGCTGGGTCTGGATACCCCCTACCTGAGCCGGGAATTCCTGCAGCTGGTTACCGCCTGCCGGGACAGAGCGAAGCAGCAGGGGCTGCTCTGCTGGCTGTATGATGAGGACGGATATCCCTCCGGCTTTGCCGGCGGGCTGGTCACGGCAGATCCGGCCACCCGGCAGCAGTTCCTTCGGATCACCGCCGCGCGGCTGGAAACGGTCGACCGGCAAACGGCCGTCCGCGAGGGCAAGCGCTTTTTGGTGGCGGCCTTTGATGTGCAGCTGGATGCGGACGGTATGCTGGCGCACTATGCGCGTGTGCCGGCGGGGGCCCCGGCCGCTGTGGGGTGCACCCGCTGGTACGCCTATGGCGAAACGGTCGGCAGCTCTGCCTGGTTTAACGGACAGTCGTATGTGAACACCATGGATAAGGCCTGCGTGGACCGCTTTACCGGGCTGACCCTCGGCGCCTACAAGGAGGCCGTTGGCGAAGATTTCGGCGGCATGGTGCCGGCGATTTTTACGGATGAGCCGAACATGGCTGAGCTCCGGTGCCTGGAGCGGGCGGAGGATCCGCACGGGGAGGCCTTTTTCCATTGGACGGCGGATCTGCCGGAAACCTTTCAGGCGGCTTATGGCTTTGATCTGGTGAATCATCTGCCGGAGCTGGTATGGCAGCTTCCCGGTGGGGCGCCATCGGCCGCGCGTTGGCGGTATCATGACCACGCCTGTGAGCGGTTCGTACAGGCCTTTGCCGATAACTACGGCGCACAGTGCGCCGCTATGGGGCTGCGCCTGACCGGCCATCTGCTGGACGAGGACACCCTTTGTGTGCAGACAAAGCGTACCGGCGAGGTGATGCGTTCCTACCGCGGCTTCGCCATTCCCGGCATGGATCTGCTGGCAAACCAGCTGCAGCTGGTAACGGCCAAGCAGGTGCAATCAGCCGTGCATCAGTACGGCCGCGAGGGAATGCTCAGTGAGCTGTACGGGGTGACCGGCTGGGACTTCGATTTCCGCGGCTACAAGCTGCAGGGGGATTGGCAGGCGGCGCTGGGGGTCACCATACGGGTGCCGCACCTGACCTGGTACACCATGAAGGGGTCGGCCAAACGCGATTATCCGGCTTCTATCGGCGCACACTCGCCGTGGTATACGGAGTTTCCGCTGCTGGAGGAGCATTTTGCCCGTCTGAATACGGTGCTCACCCGCGGCCGCCCGGTGGTCCGGATCGCCGTCATTCATCCAATCGAGAGTGATTGGGTGCTGTGCGGGCCGGAGGCGCAGACCGGTGCCCGCCGTGAAAGGCAGGCCAAGTCCTTCGAGCGCCTGACGAAGACCCTGCTGCAAAACCTGTTGGATTTTGACTATATCGCGGAGAGTCAGCTCCCTGCGCTGGCGGGGGAGATACGGCAGGCGCAGGCAGTTGTCGGTGAAATGACCTATGCGGCGGTGGTGGTGCCGGAATGTGTCACCCTGCGCAATAGTACGCTGGACTGGCTGGAGCGTTTTGTAGCTGCCGGCGGACAGGTGGTGTTTGCCGGTGCGTGTCCCCCATTTGCGGATGCGGAACGCAGCACGCGCGCCGAAGCCCTGTATGCTGTGTGTCCCCATGCCGATGGGGATGGGGCGGCTCTGTGCCGCCTGCTGGAGGCGCAGCGGCTGGTGGATGTCACACACGCGGACGGCAGCCGCACGCAGCACCTGCTGCATCAGCTTCGGCAGGATGGCGACCGCCGGTGGCTCTTCCTGGCACGCGGGACATATCCCGGCCGCTCCGACCGGGTGGAGCGGCATGCGGTGCATATCACGGTGAAGGGCGAATATACACCGACGGTCTATCAGACCCTTACGGGGGATACGGCGCCGATCGCCTACCGGATTGCCGAGGGGTGTACCACCATCGACGCTGTGCTGTATGACCACGACAGCCTGCTGCTGCAGCTGGCTCCGCCGGTGGCGCGCGGGCTGTCCCTGCCGCCGGTGGCCGAAAGGGTGTCTCTGCCGCTGGAGGTGCCCCCGCTGGTCGCCTTTTCGCGTGATGAGGAGAATGTGCTGCTGCTGGATACGGCGCTGTGCCGCCTGGACGATGGGGAGACCACACGGGAAAATCTGTTGGCATTTGACCGCCGTATCCGCGCCTCTCTCGGCAATTCTTCCCCCATGGGCGATGGTCAGCAGCCATGGATATTCCCGGATGTACCGCCGGCGCATATGGTCACACTGACCTTCACGGTATATGCCACAGCGCCGCTGACAGTGGCGCTGGCCTATGAGAGCGCCGTGGCGGCGGCACTCAATGGGCAGCCGGTGGATCTGCAGCCGGTTGGTTACTATGTGGATGCAGCCATCCATAAGACGGCCCCCTGCCTGCCGCTGCGGGAAGGGGAGAACACGCTTGTGCTGCAGGTGCCGCAGGGGGAAAAGTACTTTGTGGAAAATGTCTATCTGCTGGGCGATTTTGATGTGCAGTGCTGCGGCAGCTTTCTGGCGGTGGCACCGCCGCGCCGGCAGCTGGGCTTTGCCAGCATTACGCAGCAGGGGATGCCCTTCTATGGCGGCAATATCACCTATATGCACACGGTGACACTGCCGCAGCCGGGTGACCTGCGCATGACCCTGCCGGATTATCGCGGGGCGCTGGTGCGGGTGTGGGTGGACGACCGGGATGCCGGGACGGTGGCTTTTGCTCCCTATCAATTAACGGTGCCGGGGCTGGATGCCGGGCAGCACACCATCCGCTACCGCCTGTATGGCCACCGGGAAAATGCCTTTGGCCGGGTGGTGCACAATACCGCAGAGGATCCCTGGTATGGCGGGGAGGCTTTTTATCCACAGGGGGCGGACTATGTGCCCGAATACCGACAAAAAGCAATCGGCCTGATGACGGCTCCGCGCCTGGAGCTGCTGCCAGACTGAAAAATCGCCGCAGAACCGATCTTCGGGTCGGTTCTGCGGCGTTTTTTGGTTCATTTCCCGAGTACGGTGAGAATATCGAAACCGTCCGGCTCCTCAACAAAGGCGGCCTCGGTAATACAGGCCATGCGCGGCTTGAAATATCCCGTGCCGGGGTGACAATGATAGACCATCAAAAAGCGGTTTTCATCCTCGGTGGGAGCAAAGCTGTGGTGACCGGTTCCGAACACGCCGTTCGGACGGTGCAGGATCGGGTTGCCGGCGTATTTTCGGAATGGTCCGGTGGGGCAGTCTGAAACTGCATAGCCCACGGCATATTCGGGGGATCGCGTATGGTTGGCGGAATAGGAAAGATAATAGAGCCCTTTGTGCTTGATAACAAATGGGCCTTCCGCCACTGTGCAGTCTACCGTTTCCCACGGCTCTTCGGCAGCAATCAGAATGTGAGAATAGTTTTTCCGGATCCTCTTCAGATCCGGTTCCATTTCAGCCACGCGGATGGTATTGCCCCCGGTAATAGCGGCGTAGTACAGATAGATTCTTCCATCGGTATCGAAAAGCAGGTGGCCATCGATGGTGGGAAAATCGAGCAAGTACGAATCTGTGTGCGGTAAAAAGGGTCCTGTCGGTTCATCGGCCACGGCAATGGCGAGCTTTTCGTCAGCGGCATAGACCATGTAGTATTTTCCTTTGTAATAGGAGACCTCCGGCGCCCAGAAGCCGTGGCTGCCGAGCACCCGGTCGCGGTCCAAACACAAAATCGGCTTCTCCCAATGCACAAGATCCTTGGTGGTGTGCACCATAATGCCGTCGCTGCCGTCCTCATTGTAGGTTTCGAAGAACGGGTATTCTTCTGTAAAGGCTGGCAGACTGTTCTCTGTGGTGCAGTAGATATAGTAGGTATCCTCTTTTTTTAGGAGAAAATTGTCTCCGCCGCAGAACATTTTGGTGCGGTTGATCATATTGTCACGCCCTTTCATGTGGTTGTTTCCATTATAGGGCTTGTCATGTGAAAAACAATGTGCTATACTGCTTCAAAACTGCAAAATCCTGCTATTGGAGAAAACTATGGAATTGGTTTCTATCGGTCACCATGTCTGTCATGACGCAGAGTTTCGCATTGTGCGGCCACAGGGGCTGGAGTATTATATTCTGCTGGTGTTTCATTCGGCGGCCTGTTTTGGAGCGGAGAAGCTGGAGGAGAGAAAGCCGGGATCCTTCGTGCTGTTTCGTCCCGGCACGCCGCAGTATTTTGGGGCGGTGGATCATTCCTTCTGCCACGATTGGGTCTCCTTTCGGCCCGGCGAAGCCGAACAGCTGAAATTGCAGCGGGATATTGTCCTGGATACCGTTATGGCGTTTGATGAGCTGCCCGAAGTGTCCTGCCTGATCAAGCTGATTCAGCAGGAATGGTATTCGAACGCGCCAAACAAAGAGGGTGTGATGACTGATTGCTTTGCGGCACTTCTCGGCGTTCTCGCCCGGGCGGGAAAGGGAGCCGAAAGCCACCGCCCGTATTATACGGCAATGCTTTCCCTGCGCGCGGAGCTGTATTCTACGCCGAACAAGTGGCGATCGGCAGGGGAAATGGCTAAGCAGCTTGGCATCAGCACCTCGTATTTTGCGCATCTCTATCGTGCGTATTTTTCCGGTACGCCGGCTGCGGATGCGGTGAGAAGCCGCATGGAGATTGCCGCGGAGCTGCTTTCCTCCACGCCCTACCGTATTGGCGAAATTGCCGAGCGGCTTGGGTATGTCGATGATACCTATTTCATGAAACAGTTCAAAAAAGAAATGGGCATGACCCCAAGTGCCTATCGTAAGCAAAATCGCTGATACACAGGTGCCTTACGGCTGCGTGGGTTTCTAAAAAAATCGCCGCAGAACCGATCTTCCGGTCGGTTCTGCGGCGATTTTGTATTATCAGTTCAAACCGTTTTCTCCCACATCGGCAAACAGCCGCTCTACGGCCTGCCGCAGGGGGGCATTTTCCGGATGTGTGAGGGTGGGGTCGACGGCAAGCTGTGCTGCCGCGGTTGCCTGTGCCTGCTGCAGCAGCGGCAGGTCGCCATTGAGATCGGCAATGTGCAGCTGGGGCAGGCCATGCTGCCGATTACCAAAGAAATCGCCTGGTCCGCGCAGCTTGAGATCCTCGTCGGCAATGCGGAAGCCGTCATTGGTGCTGCACAGCACCTGCAGCCGGCGGCGGGTGTCCTCGCCGGTGCTGTCTGAGATCAGGATGCAGGTGGAGCGGTGGTTGCCCCGCCCAACCCGGCCGCGCAGCTGATGGAGCTGCGCCAGGCCAAAGCGGTCGGCGTCCTCGATCACCAGAATAACGGCATTGGGTACATCCACCCCTACCTCCACCACCGTGGTAGAGACCAGCAGCTGGATCTCCCCGGCGGCAAAGGCAGCCATGGTGCGTTCCTTATCGGCTGGCTTCATGCGGCCGTGCAGCAGCCCCAGCCGGTAGCCGCGGAAGGGGCCGGCGGCCAGCCGTTCATAGACGGTGGCGGCGGCATGCAGGTCGCTTGGTTCCTCGCCCTCCTCCACCAGTGGGCAGACGATAAAGCCCTGCCGCCCCTCATCCAGGTGCCGCCGCACATAGGCATAGGCGCGCTCCCGTTTCTGTGAGGTCACGGCATAGGTCTCCACCGGCTGGCGGCCGGGGGGCAGCTCGTCCAGCACCGAAACATCCAGATCGCCGTAGACGATCAGTGCCAGTGTGCGGGGGATGGGGGTGGCGGACATGACCAGCATGTGCGGGTCGGCGCCCTTGGCGGCCAGCGCCGCGCGCTGGTGTACACCAAAGCGGTGCTGCTCATCGGTGATGACCAGTCCCAGCCGGGCAAAGCGGACGCTTTCGCTGATCAGGGCATGGGTGCCGACGGCCAGGTCAATCTCTCCGGCGGCCAGTGCGGCCTGCAGCTCCCGCCGCCGGGCGGCCGGCACCGCCCCGGTGAACAGGCCTACCCGCACGGTATCGCCCAGCAGCCGCTGCATGGTGTCTGCGTGCTGCTCGGCCAGGATCTCGGTGGGGGCCATCATGGCCGCCTGAAATCCCTCGCGTATGGCGGAGTAGGCAACGCCGGCGGCCACGGCGGTTTTGCCGCTGCCAACATCGCCCTGCACCAGCCGCGCCATTGGCCGGCCGCTGCGCATATCCTCCAGGCAGTCTGCGATGGCGCGGCTCTGTGCCCCGGTGAGGGTAAAAGGCAGCGCGGCGGTGTAGGCGGCGGTGTGGTCCGCCTGCAGGATACAGCCGCTTTCCCGCTGGTTGTGGCTCTTCAGCCGCAGCAGGCCAAGCTGCAGCACAAACAGCTCTTCAAATACCAGCCGGCGGCGGGCGGCCTCCAGCGCGGCGGCATTTTCCGGAAAGTGGATGGCCGTGAGCGCCGTGCGGGCATCACACAGCTGCAGCCGCTGCCGCAGCTCCTCCGGCAGTGGTTCCGGCCATCCATCGGCCGGCAGCGCCCGCAGCGCCGCCGCCACATTGGTCTCGATCATGCGGGCGGTCAGCCCGTCGGTCTGCGGATAAATGGGGCGGATGCGCTGTCCGGTGGCTGCCGGCTCGATCAGCGGGGAGGTCATCTCGTACTGGCGCCCCTTGGCGGTAACGCAGCCGAACAGCAGCAGCTCCTCGTCCCGGTGTACCCGTGCCGCGGCATAGCGGTTGTTGAACAGGGTGACCAGTAGGCTGTTCTGCCCATCGGAGACCCGGAAGCGGTAAAGGGTCATGCCCTTGCGCACCCGGTATTCCGTGGGGGTGGAGAGCACCCACACCCGCAGACAGCATGGCTGGCCGGGCGGTGCGGCCGCTGCGGTGACGGTTTTGGACCAGTCCTCATAGGCGCGGGGGTAGTGGCGCAGCAGATCGCCGATGGTGTGGATATGCAGCTTTTCATACAGGGCGGCGCGTTTTTCCCCAACGCCCGGCAGCTCCCGAACAGAGCAGTCGATCCACATGGCACACCCCTCCTTTTTTCTCCATTATAGCGGATGTTTGGTGGCCTGACAACCCCGCAGGCAAAAAACTTTGCGGTATGTTCGGCCGTGCGGCGGCATACAAGTATAGGGGTGATGTGAAGTTGAAAAGGGTGCAAACGGTAAACGGACAGACCCGCCGCGGCCGGCGGGCGGTGCTGCGCGCGGCGGCTGTATGCGGGGTGGCGGCACTGCTGCTGGCAGCGCCGCTGGATTGGGCAGCGGCGGGACGCACGGTGCTGCTGGTGGCGGCCGGTATGCAGCAGCCGGAGAACACCGCTGCGTTCCTTGCCGGCCGTTTGCAGACGGCCACAGCCGAGCCGCCGGCGCAGACTGTGGCCGTGGCGCAGGCGCCGGCGGCTGCAGCGGGTGGGACGGAACCGCCGGCTGAACCGCCGGCCGAGGCCACCACGACCACGGTGGCGGTGGCCGCAACGACCGCTCCGCCGGAGGATGGCACCGGCGGCAAGGTGTATGAGCAGAAGCTGGATACCGGCGACACCCTGCTGGATGGGGTGGCGGTGCGCAACCGCAGCGGCCAGGCGGTGGATATCCGCACGGCGCTGGCCACTACGCTGCAGTGCCGCTTTACGCAGACGGCGGAGCCGCAGGTGCTGATCGTGCACACGCATACCACGGAGGAATACCTGCCCTATGATGCCGGCTACTACAATGCCGGCGACCGCAGCCGCACGGTCGGCGGGGCCTATTCCGTCTGCACCGTGGGGCAGGCGGTGGTACAGGCGCTGGCCGAGGAGGGGATCGTGGCGGTGCAGGATACCACCGTGCACGATTCACCAAAATACAGCGGCGCGTACAGTCGTTCGGCCGAGACGGTGACAAAAAATCTGGAAAAATACCCCTCCATTCAGGTGGTGCTGGATCTGCATCGCGACGCTATCCTGCAGGGGGAACGGGATCTGACCAAGCCCACCGTGGTGGTGGAGGGGAAAAAAGCGGCGCAGATGATGATTTTGATCGGTACGGTCAGCACCGCCGCGCTGCCCAATCCCCATTGGCAGCAGAACCTGGCGCTGGCCGCCCAGTGGCAAAAGGCACTCACCGACAGCTATCCCGGCCTGATGCGTCCGCTGAGCACCGTGGCCAGCCGCTATAACCAGCACATGCATGCCGGCTACCTGCTGGTGGAGATCGGCAGTGAGGGCAACGCGATTGACGAAGCCGTATATTCCGGACAGCTGCTGGGCAAAACATTGGCAAGACTACTCAAGGAGCCGGAAAAAGCGGGGGGATGACCGTGACCAAAAATCGTCGCCGGGCAGCCGGCAGTTTTTTCACAGCACTGGTGCTGGCACTGTGCGTGCTGGGGCTTGGCGGCGCCTGCCTGCTGATCGAATACAATATCCAGCGCACGGCCTACGGGCAGGTCAGCTTTGTCTATGGGTATACCCTGCAGGGGGGTGAGCCGGTGGTGACGGCCGGCGGCAACCGGCTGGCCCTGCTGCCACCGGCCACGGAGCAGGCGCTGCGCGCCTGCGTGGCACCGCCGGTGCGGCTGACGGCGGAGCTGCTGCGGCGGGAGACGGCTGCCTTTGCCCGCCTATGGGCGCGGCTGCTGCCGGCTGGCTGAAAGGCTGTTTTTTTACTTGCCAAAGGCGAAAATGTGTGCTATACTTGTCCCGTGCAGAAAAGTAAGCGCTTACAAAGTGCAGTGAGGGAGGACAATATGGACATTTATTCGCTCTTACGCAGCATGACACTGGAGGAAAAGCTTGGCCAGCTGACGCAGCTGCATTGTCGCTGGTTTTGTTACACCGAGGCGGCACTGACCGGTCCGGAGACCGAGCTTTCCCTGCGGCCGGAGGATCTGGATCGCTGCGGCTCGGTGCTGAATTTCATGGGTGCGGAGGAAATGCTGACGGTGCAGCGGGAGTTTCTTGCCCGCTCCGACCGGCAGATCCCGCTGCTGTTTATGCAGAATGTGGTGCACGGGCATCGGACGATCTACCCGATCCCGCTGGCCATGGGCGGCAGCTTTGATCCGGAGCTGCTGCAGGAGTGCTGCGATATGGCGGCACGGGAGGCGGCAGCCAGCGGTGTGCATGTGAATTTTGCGCCCATGCTGGATCTGGTGCGGGATGCGCGCTGGGGAAGGGTGATGGAGTCCACCGGCGAGGATCCGTACCTCAACGGCGTGATGGCACGGGCCTTTGTGCGGGGGTTCCAGGGGGATTTCCGGCACAAGCACAATATGGCGGTGTGCATCAAGCACTTTGCCGCCTACGGCGCGGCGGAGGCCGGCCGGGATTACAACGCTGCGGATATCGGCGAGCGCAGCCTGCGCCAGTATTATCTGCCGGCCTACAAGGCAGCAATCGACGCCGGCGCAGAGATGGTGATGGCCTCCTTCAATACCCTCGACGGGGTGCCGGTGACCGGCAGTGACTTCCTGCTCAACCAGATCCTGCGGGAGGAATATGGCTTTGATAAGGTGCTGATCAGCGACTTTGACGCCGTGCGGGAGCTGATTGCCCACGGCTATTGCGCGGACGAAAAGGAAGCGGCGCTGCAGGCCATCCGCTGCAATGTGGATATTGAAATGATGTCGGCCACCTACTATAAGTATGCCCGCCAGCTGCTGGAGGAGGGGCGCATTACCATGGCGCAGATCGACCGCATGGTGCTGCGGGTGCTGCGCCTGAAGCAAAAGATGCACCTGTTTGAGCGGCCCACCAGTGCGGCGGACCCGGCGGCGGAGAAGCGGCTGTTCTGCTGCAAAAAGCACCGGGCGATCGCCCGCCGCGCAGCGCAGGAGAGCGTGGTGCTGCTGAAGAATGCCAACGGTGTGCTGCCGCTGAAGAGAGAGGATAAGATCGCGCTGATCGGCCCCTTTGCCGATACCGGGGAGATCCTGGGCAACTGGAATGGCATCGGCGTGCCGGAGGAAACGGTCACGCTGTATCAGGGGATGCGCCGGCACACCGCCGCCAGCCGGCTGCGGCTGGCCGCCGGCTGCGGCTACGGTCTGGCGCAGACGGATGACAGCGGTTTCGCCGAGGCGCTGCGCCGGGTGCGGTATGCGGATAAGGTGGTGCTGGCCATTGGCGAACACCAGGCGTACTCCGGCGAGGGACGCAGCCGGGCGCATATCACCATTCCGCCGCTGCAGATGGCGCTGGCGCGTGCTGTGGCTGCCAAGGGCAAGCCGGTGATTGCGGTGGTGTTTGCCGGCCGCCCGCTGGAGCTGGAGGAGCTGACCGGGCTGTGCGATGCGGTGGTGTATGCCTGGCAGCCGGGTACGGAGGGCGGCAGCGCCCTGGCCGATATCCTGTACGGAGCGGTGAACCCCAGCGGCAAACTGGCCATGAGCCTGCCCTATGCCGTGGGGCAGCTCCCGCTGTATTACAATGCACTGCCCACCGGCCGCCCAAAGAAGGGCGATGCCGTGCCGCAGGATATGGCGCGCACGCGCTGCTGCAGCATGTACGGGGATGTGCCCAACCGGCCGCTGTATCCCTTTGGCTATGGCCTTTCCTATACCACCTTTGCTTTTTCCGATCTGCGGCTTTCGGCCGACCGGGTGACAGCCGATGGAGAGCTGACCGCCAGCGTGACGGTCACCAATACCGGCAGCGTGGCCGGTAAGGAGGTCGTGCAGCTGTATATCCGCGATTGCTTTGCCAGTGTATCGCGCCCGGTACGGGAGCTCAAGGGCTTTCAGAAGATTTTGCTGCAGCCGGGGGAGAGCCGCACCGTCACCTTTGTGATCCGGGAGGAAATGCTGCGCTTCTGGAACCAGGCGATGCAGTTTGTCTCGGAGCCGGGGGAATTTACCGTGTATATCGGCAACAGCAGCGATGCGGAGCTGTCGGCCGGCTTCTGGCTGGAGTAAGGCGGCGGCAGACAGGGACACCGTGCCGTGGGTACGGTGTCCTTTTTTATGTCAAATGTGTATTCTTTCATTTTTCTGCATAAAAATCCATTTTTCTCTTGCAAACATCCCTGAAATATGCTAAAGTGAAAGGGTCATTATGGGAGGAGGCTTTTTTGTGAAGTTTGATGTAAACAGTCCGGTGCTGTTCGCACTGGTGGGGGTGCTGATCGCCGCTGTGCTGGCGCAGTCGGTGTACTTCCTTGTGCGGGCGCTGCGCCGGGCCAGGCAGCTTGGCATTGCATCCGCCACGCTGAAGAAGACCGTGTCCTCGGCCGCTGTGTTTACGGTAGCCCCGGCCGTTGCGATCCTGGTGGGCGTGATCGCCCTGTCCAAGAGCCTGGGTGTGGCGCTGCCGTGGCTGCGGCTGTCGGTGATCGGCTCCATTACATACGAGACGGTTGCTGCAGGCAATGCACTGACGGCGGCCGGGGTAAGTGCGGGCAGCACCATCACCGATCCGACGATCTATGTCACCGTGACCTGGGTGATGACGCTGGGCATCGCCGCGGGGCTGATCCTGGTGCCCTTTGTGACCAAGAAGATCCAGGGTGGCATGACCAAGATCGGCATGAAGGATAAAAAGTGGGGCGATATTTTCAATAACGCCATGTTTCTCGGCATGATTTCCGCCTTTCTCGGTTATGTATTCAGCGATGTGACCAATGTGTTCCACGGCGATACCGCCGGGCTGGTGCCGGTGTGTGTGATGGTGACCTCGGCGCTGATCATGACGGTCTGCGGTCTGCTTTCGCAAAAGCTGAAGGTACGCTGGCTGACGGATTATGCCCTGCCGATGAGCCTGGTGGGCGGTATGGCGGCGGCTATCCCGTTCACGGCGTGGCTGGGCTGAAAGGGGGATGTGTGCAATGCATGAAAAGAAAGAAATGACCTATCTGGACAGCGTCCACCGCGATGGACGCATCTGGGGGATTGTGCTGGGACTTATGCTGCTGCTGTTCCCGGTGGCCGTATCGCTGCTCTTCGGCGCCATGCCGCAGATGGATGCCCTGCTGAAGGGTATCCTGGCAACGGTGCCGATGTACTGGGCGGTGGGGATTGTGGAGATCTTCACCTATGTGCCGATGCTGGGGGCCGGCGGCACCTATCTGTCCTTTATCACCGGCAATATTTCCAATCTGAAGCTGCCCTGTGCGATCGACGCCATGGAGCGGGCGGGCTATAAGGCCTCCAGCGAGGAGGGCGAGATCATCTCGACCATCGCTATTGCGGTGTCCAGTATTGTGACCACGCTGATCATCCTGGTGGGGGTCATTGCCATCGTGCCGCTGACGCCGGTGCTGGAATCCCCGGTGCTGGAGCCGGCCTTCAATATGATCCTGCCGGCACTGTTCGGCGGCCTGGCGGTGGTGTTTGTGTCCAAAAATCTCAAGCTGTCCATCGCCCCCATTGTGCTGATGCTGGCGCTGTTCATCTTTGTGCCGGCGCTCAATGCGGGTACGGTAGGCATTATGGTGCCGGTTGGGGTGCTGTTCACCCTGGCGGTGGCGCGTGTGATGTATAAGAAAGGGTGGTTGTGATGTGGTGGCTGATCTTACCGGCCGCGGTGCTGGCATTGGTGCTGGTGGTGCTGGTGCGCACCCTGCTGTTCCGGCCGAAGGCCGGTGTGCCGGTGCAGGAAAACGAGGAAGCGTTTGACCGTGACCGGGCGGTGAAAAACCTGCGGGCGCTGGTGCGCTGCAAGACCGTATCCTACAAGGATGCGGCGCTGGAGGATGATGCGGAGTTTGAAAAGCTGATCGGCCTGCTGCCGCAGCTGTATCCCCATGTGTTTGCCGCCTGCAGCTTTGACCGGCTGCCCGACCGGGCGCTGCTGTTCAAGTGGCCGGGCAAGGCCGCCGGCGACCCGGCAGTGCTGATGGCGCACTATGATGTGGTGCCGGTGAACGAGGAGCTGTGGGACAAACCGGCCTTTGAGGCGGTTCTGGAGGATGGCGCCATCTGGGGGCGCGGTACGCTGGATACCAAGGTGACCTTCAATGGGGTGCTGTCGGCTGCCGACCACCTGATAGCGCAGGGCTTTACACCGGAAAAGGATATCTACTTTGCCTTCTCCGGCGGCGAAGAGGTCAATGGCCCCGGTGCGGTGCACATTGTGGATTGGTTTGCGGAGCAGGGCATCACCCCCTCCATGGTCGTGGATGAGGGCGGCGCCGTGGTGGAGAATGTATTTCCCGGCGTGCAGGTGCCCTGCGGTTTGATCGGCATTGCGGAAAAGGGTATGATGGATGTGGAATATACCGCCCGCTCGGCCGGCGGCCATGCCTCGGCGCCGAAGCCGAAAACGCCGGTGGACACGCTGGCGGCGGCCTGCTGCGCGCTGGTCCGGCATCCCTTTAAGGCGCATCTGACCCCGCCGGTGGCTGAAATGTTTGATACTCTCGGCCGGCACTCCACCTTTGTTTATCGGATGATCTTTGCCAATCTGTGGCTGTTCCGGCCGGCGCTGGACGCCCTGTGCAAGAAGTCCGGCGGCGAGATGAATGCCCTGATGCGCACAACGGTGGCCTTTACGCAGATGAGCGGCAGCAAGGCCTCCAATGTTATTCCGCCGGAGGCAAAGCTGATCTCCAATATCCGCCTGAACCCGCAGGATACGATGGAATCCGGCCTGGCGTATATCCGCCGGGTGATCGGGGATGACAGTGTGCAGGTGCGCGCGCTGCACGGCATGGATCCCAGCCGGATATCCCGCACCGACTGCGATGGGTGGCAGAAGGTGGCCACGGCGGTGGCCTCCACCTGGCGCGGTTGCCTGGTGTCCCCGTATCTGATGGTGCAGTGCTCCGATTCGCGCCACTACGGCCGCATTTCGGATAAGGTGTACCGCTTTTCGGCGATGGATTTGACCGCGCAGGAGCGCGCGACGATCCACGGCAACAACGAGCATATCCGGGTGGAGACCGCCCAGCATGCTGTCGAGTTTTATATCCGCCTGATGCGTCAGTGCTGACGCCGGGCCTGTGGCCGGCCGTACCGATGGTACGGCCGGCTTTTTTGCCTTGGGCCGTGCGGGTTCATAAAAAATTTCCTTTTTCTCTATTGCCTGCGGCGGCCGAAGTTGGTATACTGGTATGTGAGCAATACAGGCGTACGCAGCCGCGCCCGGGCGTGGCGGGCGGCGCTGATGTCAAATAACCGGCAGGAGGACAATGGAACAAATGGATACTTTTTTTGAGCAGATCGTTAAAAAGAAAAAATCCGGGGGGGAAAAGCTGCTGATCGTCGGCACGGTGCTGCTGGCGCTGGTGCTGCTGGCGCTGGTGCTGGTGTTTTTACAGCTTCCCATGCTGTTTGCCCTGGTGCTGATGGGCGTCGGCTTCGGCGCCTGGTGGGTGATCACCAGCCAGAACAAGGAATATGAATACTCCGTGACCAATGGGGATATTGATATTGACCTGATCGTGGCCCAGCGGCGGCGCAAACGGGTGGTATCGGTGGTTGGCCGCAAGCTGGAGGTGCTGCTGCCCTATGAGGCTGGCAAGACGCCGACGGCCGGCTTCCAGCGCACGGTGGTGGCCGCCCCCTCCCTGCGGGAGAGCGGGCTGTGGTATTTTACCTACCAGAGCAAAAAGAACGGCCACACGCTGGTGGTGTTCCAGCCGAACGGCCGGGTGCTGCGGGCGCTGTACGGCGGCCTGCAGATGCCGGTGCAGCTGGATACCGACCGGGTGCTGCGGGAAAAGGGCATGACCCTCGGCGAGTAAAACGGAAAAGGGGCGAGCGGCATGAGGCTGGCAACGGCAACGCAGATGCGCCGCATTGAGCGGCTGGCAGTGGAGCGGGGCGACACGGAAGCGGCCCTGATGGAGCGCGCCGGCCTGGCGGCGGCGGACTGGATCCGGCGGGAGCTGTGGCCGGAGCAAGTGATGCCGCCGATCACGGTGGTGTGCGGGCGCGGCAATAACGGCGGCGATGGGTTTGTGCTGGCGGCAGCATTGGCGGCGGTCAGCCGGGTAACGGTGGTGCTGGCACAGGGGCAGCCGACTGCACAGCCGGCGCAGCAGTATGCGGCGCGGCTGCCGGCCGCGGTGACGGTGTTGGATTATGCTGCCGAGCCGTATCTGTGCGCCGCGGCGGTCAACGAGGCGGCGGTGCTGGTGGATGCTGTGTATGGCATTGGTTTCCACGGGGAGCTGCCGGCGCAGCTGCTGCCCCTGTTTGCCCAGATGAATGCCGCCCCTGGGATCAAGGTGGCGGTGGATATGCCCAGCGGCCTTGCCGTGGGTGAGCGGGATGATGTGGGCGGCGCCGTGCTCGCGGCCGCCTTCCGTGCGGATGTCACGCTGACCTTCACGGCGAAAAAGCAACGGCAGAGCAGCCCGCTGTGCGGGCGTGTGGAGGTGCTGCCAATCGGCATACCGGCGGATATCGTGGCGCAGGTGCTGGAGCAGGAATCGGCTGATGTGACCCGTGTGGCCGATCCGATCACGCCGGAGCAGGTGCGGGCGTGCTTCACGCCCCGGCAGCCGAACAGCCATAAGGGCAGCTACGGCCGGCTGCTGGCCATATGCGGCAGCTACGGTATGGCCGGTGCGGCACAGCTGTGCCTGCGTGCCGCGCTGCGCAGCGGTGTGGGGCTGGCGGAGGCGGCGGTGCCGGGGTCGCTGTATCCCCTGCTGGCGCCGGTGCTGCCGGAGCCGGTATTTACCCCCCTGCCGGAGACAGCGCAGGGGCACATTGCCCCGGCGGCGGAGGCGGTCCTTCTGCCGGCGCTGGAGCGTGCAAGCGCGGTGGTGGCCGGCTGCGGCCTTGGTGCGCCGCAGGAGCTCGGCTGGCTGGTGCGCCGGCTGCTGAAATGCCGCTGCCCGGTGGTGCTGGATGCCGACGGCATAAATGCGCTGCAGCCGCATATGCTGGTAGAGGAAACAGTTCCGGCTCCGGTCGTTCTGATGCCCCACCCCGGGGAAATGGCGCGGCTTCTGGGTATATCCGTGCAGGAGGTGCAGCAGCGGCGGGCAGAGCTTGCCCGCGGCTTTGCGGATGAATACGGTGTGGTGCTGGTGCTGAAGGGGCACCGCACGCTGGTGGCGGCTCCCGGCCGTCCCCTGCTGGAAAACCGCACCGGCAACCCCGGTATGGCCACCGGCGGCAGCGGCGATGCGCTGGCCGGTGTGATCGGTGCCCTGCTGGCGCAGGGGATGGAACCGTACCGGGCGGCCATGTGCGGGGTGTTCCTGCACGGCGCAGCCGGGGATGCGGCGGCGGCCAGGCTTTCGCAGCACGCAATGCTGCCGACAGATCTGATCGACGAGCTGGGCGGACTGTTTCTCAAATTGGAGAAATAGGGGCGTTTTTATCATGAAGCGATGGATGCGCAGGCTGGCAGCGCTGGTGTGCTGCGGCGGGATCGCGCTGCTGGCCGGCTGCGGCGCGGTCGGTGGCGGCCGGGTGGAGCCGGTGACCAAGGGCTTTACCTGTCAGACGACCATACAGTACCAGGATCTGCAGCTGCAGGGGCAGCTGAGCAGCCGGCGGGATGGCCGTCTGCTGCTCACCTTTTCCCAGCCCAAGTCGCTCAGCGGTGTTGCCATCGGCTGGGATGGCAGCCACATGACCATGGAGCTGGCCGGGGTGAGCGTCAGTATTGCGCCGGAGAAGGTGCCGCAGGGTGCGCTGATCAAGGAGCTGCTGGCGGTGCTGACCGCAGAGCATGGCACCGGCCAGCTGACGGATGAGGGCTATGTGCTGACCGGAGAAGCAGACGACCACGCCTATACCCTGGTGTGTGATGTGCATTCCGGTTTGCCGAAGTCCCTTTCGGTTCCGGAGAGCGGGATCTCCGCCACCTTTTCGGATGCAGCGGTGCTGACCGACAAGGATACGGTATAAGCAGCCAAATGCGCAGGGGATGACCACCCATCGGGGTGCTCATCCCCTGTTTTTATGCGCGCCGAAAACGGCCCTGATCCCGGTGCGGCCATACGGCGCATTTCCCTTTGGCGTGCCACCGGAGCGCGGTTTCGGCAAAATACGCACCCTTGTCCCCATTTTGGCATAGGCTGAAATGGGGAGGCTGGCATAAAGCGGCCGCCGGCCGGCCATACTCTATGCGAAGCGAAAAACACGCAGGAGCGATAAGCAGCAAGGGAGCGAGCAGAATGACAGTACGACGCGGAGATATTTACTATGCCGACCTCAGCCCGGTGGTGGGGTCGGAGCAGGGCGGTATCCGCCCGGTGCTGATCGTGCAGAACGATGTCGGCAACCGCTTTTCGCCAACGGTGATCGTGGCGGCCATCACCAGCCAGATGGATAAGGCCCGGCTGCCTACCCATATCCGGCTGCAGACAACGGCCGGCGGTCTGCAGCGGGAGTCGATCGTGCTGCTGGAGCAGATCCGTACGCTGGACAAGCGCCGGCTGAAGGAGTACATGGGGCGGCTGGATACCCACGCCATGCAGCGCATCGACCGGGCGCTGCAGGTCAGCTTTGGCCTTGGCGCCGGCGGCAGCGGCCTGCCGGCGGTGGCCGCCACGCTGCCGCCCACACAGGGGGCCACCTGAATAATGGGAAAGTGGTAAAAATTGGTGGACTTTCCCGCGCGCGACGCTTGCATTGTCTGGGGGAATGTGATAGAATGGCGTTGATCGCACACGGCGGCCTGTGCTGCCGCGAACAAGTACGCCGGCTGTGCCGGCAGGAGGAAGAATGAAGTATGAATATCATCGTTGTGGGCTGCGGTAAGATCGGAACGACCATACTGGAAAGCCTGGTGGACGAGGGGCATGATGTAACGGCCGTGGACAGTGACCCGGCGGTGCTGGCGGATGTGACCAGCATCCATGATGTGATGGGGGTCGCCGGCAATGGCGCGGACTGTGAGCTGCTGCGGGAGGCCGGCGTGGCCAAGGCGGATCTGCTGGTGGCAGCCACCGGCTCGGACGAGGTGAACATGCTCAGCTGCTTTATCGCCGGGCGGATGGGCGCCAAGCACACCATTGCCCGTATCCGCAAGCCGGAGTATAACGATAAGAGCCTGCATTTCATGAAGCAGCAGCTCGGCCTGGCCATGGCGATCAATCCGGAGCAGCTGGCTGCGGATGAGCTGTATAATATCCTCAAGCTGCCCTCGGCGGCAAAGGTGGAGACCTTCTCCCGCCGCAATTTTGAAATGATCGAGCTGCGGCTGAAGAGCGATTCGCCGCTGGCCGGCAGCTCCCTCAGTGAGCTGCGCGCCCGGTATTCGGCCAAATTCCTGATCTGCCTTGTGCAGCGCGGCAATGAGGTACATATTCCGGATGGCAGCTTTGTGCTGCAGGGCGGCGACCGCATTGGTCTGATGGCGGCGCCGAGTGAGCTGCAGAAGCTGCTGCGCAGCATGGGGCTGCTGCAGAAGCAGGCGCGCAATGTGATGATCCTCGGCGGCAGCCGCACGGCCTATTATCTGGCCAAGACGCTCAGCACCGCCGGCAATGATGTGAAGATCATCGAGATCGACCGGGAGCTGTGTGAAGAACTGTGCGAGGCGCTGCCCAAGGCCGTGATCATCAACGGCGACGGGGCGCAGCAGGAGCTGCTGGTGGAGGAAGGTCTGCGGGACATGGACGCCTTTGTGGCGCTGACCGGCATGGATGAGGAAAACATCCTGCTGTCGGTGTTCGCCTCCTCGCAGAATGTGCCCAAGGTCATCTCCAAGGTCAACCGCGAGGAGCTTGGCTCACTGGCGGAACGCCTGGGGCTGGAGTGCATCGTCTCTCCCCGCAAGATCATTGCCGATGTGCTGGTGCGGTATGCCCGCGCGCTGCAGAATTCGGTCGGCAGCAATATCGAGACCCTCTATACACTGGCGGATGACCGCGTGGAGGCGGTGGAATTCCAGGTGCGGGAGGATTTCCGTGCTGCCGGTATCCCGTTGCGCGATCTTACCCTGAAGCCGAACATCCTGATCGCCGGCATCATCCGTGACCGCGCCCCGATCCTCCCGACCGGCGATGATTGTATCCGTGCCGGCGACCGCGTGGTGGTGATGGCGGCCGACCGTCGCCTGCAGGATCTCAGTGATATCTTGAAATAAGGACGGATAAGGCGACAATATGAATCGGAGAATGGTACTGTACATGCTGGGACGCATTGTGCGCATGGAGGCGGCGCTGCTGCTGCTGCCGCTGGCGGTGTCCCTGTATTACCGTGAAGACTGCGCGGCAGCCTTTCTGATCACCATTGGGGTGGCGCTGTGCGTGGGTACACTGATGGTGGTGCTCAGCCGCCCCGGCAACCAGGTCATCTTTGCCAAGGAGGGCTTTGTGATCGTGGCGCTGGCGTGGCTGGGGGTGTCGGCGGTGGGGGCGCTGCCCTTCTTCATCAGCCGGGGCATCCCCTCCTATGTGGATGCGTTTTTTGAGACCGTCAGCGGCTTTACCACAACCGGCTCCTCTATCCTGCGGGATGTGGAGGCTCTGCCGCGGGGACTGCTTTTCTGGCGCAGCGAGACCCACTGGATCGGCGGTATGGGCGTGCTGGTGCTGATTATGGCGCTTGTGCCGTCCGTTTCCGGCCGCACCATGCATATCCTGAAGGCGGAGATGCCCGGCCCTATTGTGGGCAAGCTGGTGCCGCGTGTGCGGGATACCGCCAAGATCCTTTACCTGATCTACATAGCCATGACACTGGTGCAGGTGATCCTGCTGCTGTGCGGCGGCATGAGTCTGTTCGACAGCGTGGTGCATACCTTCGGCACGGCCGGCACCGGCGGCTTTGGCATCTACCGGAACAGCATTGCCGGCTTCAGCCCCTATATCCAGTGGGTGATCGCCGTGTTTATGCTGCTGTTTGGGATCAATTTTAACCTGTACTACCTTATCCTTGTGCGCCGGGTGCGCGAGGCGCTGTGCAGCCGGGAGCTGTGGTGCTACCTGCTGCTGGTGCTGCTGTCCTCTGCGGTGATCACGGTCAATATATTCCCGTATTACCGCTCGGCCGGCGAGGCGATCCGTGCGGCGGTGTTCCAGGTCAGCTCGATCATAACCACCACCGGCTATGCCACGACGGATTTCAACCTGTGGCCGGGGCTTTCCAAGGTCATCCTGTTCCTGCTGATGTTTGTGGGCGGCTGTGCCGGCTCCACGGCCGGTGGCCTGAAGGTCTCCCGCGTGATGCTGCTGTGCAAATCCGTGCGGCGCGACCTGCAGCGGCAGCTGCACCCCCGTTCGGTGGGCAGCATCCAGCTGGAGGGGCGGCGGGTGGATAATGTGACGGTTGCCGGTGTGGGCATCTACCTGACGGTGTATTGCCTGCTGCTGGCGGCTACGCTGCTGCTGCTCAGCTTTGAGGCATTTGGGCTGGAATGCAATCTTTCGGCGGCGGTGACCTGCCTGAACAATGTCGGCCCCGGTTTCGGAATGGTCGGCCCGGCCGGCAGCTTTGCTGAGTATTCCGCCTTTTCCAAGGTGGTGCTGTCGCTGGCGATGCTGTTCGGGCGGCTGGAGATCTATCCCCTGCTGTTTGTGCTGACGCCCACCACCTGGATGAAAAAATAAGCCATAGAATACCGCCAGCGGCCGTCTGCTCCCGAAAAGGGGCGGACGGCCGCTGGCGGTGTTTTGTGTTGTTATTTCTGCGGTACGGTCAGCACAACCTTGCCAATGTTCTCGCCGCGGTAGAGGATGGCCTGCGCCTCCTCGGCCTCGGTGATCGGCAGTACTCGGTAGATGGTCGGCCGGATCTCGCCGGCTTCCACCTTGGGCCATACCTTCTGTACCAATTCGGCCAGGATTTCCGCCTTCACGGCGGGGGTGCGGGAGCGCAGGGTGCTGCCGATGATGCGGACATTGCGCACATAGATGTTTTTCAGGTCGATCTGTGTTTCGCGGCCGGCCAGGGCGGCGATCATGATCCAGCGTGCGCCGTGGGCAAGGTAGGGCAGGCATCCGCCCATGCCGGCGCCGCCCAGGCAGTCGATGGCCACATCCACCGGGTGTCCCTCTGCCAGCTGCTGCTGCAGTACCGCCTCCAGCGATTCCTGTGCCGTATTCACAATGATATCCGCGCCGGTGGCGGCAACGGCTGTGCGTTTCTGCTCATCAATGATGGTGGTGATCACACGGGCGCCGAACGCCTTGGCCATCGGGATCACCACGCTGGCCAGTCCGCTGGCACCGGCCTGCATCAGCAGGGTGTTGCCCGGCTGCAGTCCACCCTCACGGAACAGATTGAGGTACGCCGTGGCAAAGGCCTCCGGCATGGCGGCGGCCTCCACCATGGAGCAGCCCGCCGGCACCGGCATCAGCATATCGTACTTGACATTGGCATATTCGGCATAGCCGCCGCCACCCAGCAGGGCACACACCCGGTCGCCCACTTGCCAGTGGGATTTTTCGGCGGCTGCTGCACCCACCTGTACGATGGTGCCGGCGATCTCCAGCCCCATCCAGTCCGGACAGCCGGGCGGCGGGGGATAGTCCCCCTCCCGCTGCATCAGGTCGGCGCGGTTGAGCGCAGCGGCCTCAATTTTTACCAGGCAGTCCTCCGCGCCCACGGTGGGATCCGGTACGGTATCCCACCGCAGGGAGCGGTCCTCATTCACTAATACGGCTTTCATGGTCGTTCCTCCTTTAGTCTTGTAAGAGCGTTTTGCGTTCATGCAGCAGGCCGTCATACAGCGGCATAAGCTCCTGCTGGCTCATGCCGGTCACAGCCAGAATTTTTCGGTTATCCATAATGCGGTCAAATAACCGGTCGGTGCGCAGCTGCCACAGCTGGCCTAAGCTTGGCTCCTCTCCGTGCGGGTTCAGGGTGCGGAAGTAGGCGGCATCGTCCGCCGCGGCATAGTGCAGGCCGAAGATATCGTGATAATAGGCGGCAATGGTCTCCCAGCTGTGGTGCTCGGCGGTGGTAATATTGAAGTCGTCCGCCAGAGCCTGTTCGCAGAAAAGCAGGCGGCTGAGCATTTCCGCCACATCCCCGGCCCAGCTCATCGTTGCCTGCGTTTTCAGTGCCTGCGCCTGCAGGGGCAGCACTGCCCCGGAGCGGAAGTATGGCAGCAGATGCGGCCGCTCCAGCGTGATCAGCTGGCAGCGCTTTTTGGAATAGGTGATGGCGGGACGCACAATGGTCCAGTTTTTATACCGGCTGGCGCGCAGAAAGCGTTCCCCGCGTGCTTTGTGCAGGCTATAATCGTTGGAGGCAAGATAGACCGGATCCTGTGCGGTGTCCAATAGCTGCGGGGAGCTTTCCACGACCGGGTGCTCCTCATCAGCAAATACCCGGTAGGAGGACAGGTAGATGTAATGCGCCGTATTCTGCAGATACAGGTCAGCAAAAGCAGAAAAGGGCGGCGCCCAATAGATCATCAGGTCGATCACGCCGTCGAAATGCTCCGCCAGCAGTGCAGTGACGACGGTTTTATCCAGCGCATTGGCCTTGCGGAAATGCAGATTTGGCCGGCTGCTTGTGGCATCCTCCAGGGAAATAACGGTGACATCATAGCCTCGGTCGGCCAGCTTTTCGACAAGGTAGGTGCCGATGGCGCCGGTGCCGCCCAGGACCAAGACCTTTTTCATTTTTGCTCCCCGTCCTTTCCGCAGCAGCGCTGCAGCAGCCGGTACAGCTGCAGTTCATAGTCCGGCGGGTACGGATTGGCTGCCTCGCCGGCGATATAGCCGGCAAAGGCCGCCATCATGCCGTCGTAGCGGTCAAATTCCGCCGAGCGGTGCTGTTCGCCCCGGTCGCTCCAGTCGGCGGCGTTGCGGTAGATGCACCAATCGGTGTACAGCGCGGGGTACACCCCCAATGTTTCCAGCGGCTGCACGGCGGCGGTCGCTTTTGTGCCGGTGATGACCAGCCGGCGCATGGCATAGCCGCCGACATCCACGGCGGAGGTGTGGATCAGGGAGAGCCCGGTGGGGTATTGCAGCAGCGCCATGCCCACATCCTGGCTGTGCAGTCCATCCAGCCCGGTGGAATAGCTCAGCGGCAGAATGTCCTGCGGCATCCCCTGGATCTGCAGGACCAGATCCAGCAGATGGCAGCCGAGGAAAAACAGCATTCCGCCGGGGAATTTTTCAAGCCACTGCCGCATTTCCTTCGTGTGGTGGCAGTCCATCTGTGCCTCCACGCGCAGGATCTGCCCGAAATCCCCCTGGCGGATCTGCGCAAGCAGCTGCTGAATGACGGGATTGTAGCGGTACATATAGCCGGTGTGGAAAACCGTGCCCTGTGCCTTCACGGTGGCGATCAGCCGTTCAAACGCGGCGAGGTCGGTGCCGCCCGGCTTTTCCATGTGGATGTGCTTGCCGTGCTCGGCGGCCAGCTGGGCGTACCTGGTCAGGTACGGCTCCTCGGTCTCGATGGTAACAGCTTCGATCGAGGGGTCCTCCAGGATCTCCTGCAGCGATAGCTCGCGGTAGCCGTCAAACACCGCTGTGCGTTCCGGGCAGAGCTCCCGCTCCCCCTGCGGCAGGGTATAGCCGGCAATGTCGAAGAGAGCGGACTGCTTCTTCAGGCTGCCGAATATTTCACTTCCGTGGCTGTATCGGCTGGTGCCGATCTGCGCAATGCGGATTCTTCTCATTCCATGTCCCTCCAATCAAACTGCACCACCGGGAATGTACCGCCGGCGGCCAGACGATCGTAAACGGCGGGGGCCTCCTGCGGGGAGTGCAGCTCCTCGACCAATGGCTGCAGCTGCAGCCGCCGGCCGAGGACAAACCGCTGGACGGCCATCATATCGTCGTGTGTTGTCCAGCAGCCCGGCCGGGATTCCTGCTGCGGCCTGGCCAGGGTGTGCGCGCCGATCAGTTCTATGCCGGGGCCATGCACCTTTTTGTAGTAATCCACGGAAAAATCGCTGTGCCGCGTGCAGCCGAGCAGCGCGACCCGTCCGAACGGCCGCATACAATCCAGCGCGCCGTTGAGGCCGCCGCCATTGCCGGTCACCTCAATGGCGACCTGCGGGCCGCCGTCGGTCAACTGCCGCACGCGCTGTGCAAAGGCCGGGTCAAAGGGATCCAGCGCGTAATCCGCTCCATGCCGCAGGGCGCACTCCCGCCGTTCGGCGACCGGGTCGGCGGCAATGACCGGTACGGCTCCGGCCGCCCGCAAAAGGCGGACGGCCATAAGCCCCAGCACGCCGGCTCCCATAACCAGGGCAGCCTCGCCGAATTCCAGCCGGCATTTGCGGATGGCGGCCGCCGGAAAGGTGCTGATGTGCCACAGCGCCGCCTCCTGAAAGGAGATCGTATCCGACAGGATCCGATGCACATTCCTTTCGTCTACCAGGCAGTAGCGCGAGTGGGTGCTCCAGGATAGAGCGACCCGTTCCCCCACCTGCACAGAGCGGACGGCGCTGCCCACCTTTTCCACCGTTCCGGCAGAGCTGTATCCGCTGATGCGGGGAAACTGCGGCTGCGGCGGCACCTTGCCGATGCCGATATTCACCTCACCGATCAGGTTGGCGCGTTCGGTCCCGCTGCTGATGGTGGAAACGGCTAATCTCACCAAAACCTCGTTGGCGGCAGGCTCCCGTACCTCGCTTGTGAGCAGCTCTGCGCATCCCGGTTCGGTGAAGGTGATCGTGGCGTTTTGCATGTAAAATCCTCCTCCTTTGTGTTCTCTGCCCATAGAATAGCACTTGACAAAGGAGAATAAAATGCAGTATTCTCTAAAAAGCGGGTAATTTTTTCTTATAAAAGAGAGGATATACACGGTGAATAACGCAGAATTTTATAATAGCTTCTACTTTATGAGGATCTCTTTCCAGCGGGTGCATCAGTACGATTGCACCCAAACGGGGTGTCCGCGGAATTATATCGGCGTGCTGATCCGCGGCACCGCCCGCCTGACCGATGGCGCGCATACCCTGGTGCTTTCTCCGGGGGAGGCGTTTTTCATTCCGCACCGGTGCCGTTACCGTTCGTTCTGGCAGCCGGATGCTGACGGCCAGGTGGCCTGGTATTCCTTCGGGTTCGACCTTCTTCCCCTGCCGGACAACCGGATGCCTGTGCTGCAGGTGCTTCCGCGCAGCGGGCAGGCGGGGGAGTGGCTTGAGCGCCTCTGCGCAGAGCCGGTGGCGAACTGCCGGACGGTAGGGCTGCTGTACGGATATTTTGGCGGGATCGCCGCAGGGCTGGTATATGCCAGCCACACAGAGCCGCTTGTGGAGCGCATCTGCGCCTTTTTCCGCGATCATCCGACGGCCTCTGTCGGCGCGGCAGCCCAGGCCGTCGGCGTCAGCGTGGCGGGGTTGTACGCGGCATTCGGGCGGGCAGGAAGCGAAACCCCCGGCGCGGTGCGGCAGCGCCTTCTCTGTGAAAAGGCTGCCGATCTGCTGGCCGGCACGGATCGGTCGGTAGAAGAGATCAGCAATCGGCTCGGCTTCAGCTCCTCAGCCTATTTCCGCAAGGTCTTTCGGGAGCACAAGCATTGCAGCCCGCGGGAGTACCGGAAGCGCTATCAGCTCTGATCCAGCACCCCGGCGGCCTGCAGCACCTGACGCGCCTCGCACAGCAGGGGCTGCACCGGGGTCGCCAGCTCGTCGCGCTCCGCAACGCACAGGTACATCCCCTCGGCGATCAGCGGGGCAATGCGCCGGTGCAGGGCACATTGCGCGCCGCCGCACAGGAACAGATATGGCCGCGGCAGCTGCTGCCGCAGGGCGGTGGTGATGGCAAATGCCTCCGTCAGCTGCTCCGGCGTATCGGCGGCGGTAACGATCTTGGCAATATCGGCGCCGCGGGCCAGCTGCTCCTGCGCCACCGACAGCACCTGTGGCAGCGGCGTGTACTGCACGATATGGGAGGACATCAGCACCTGCGCCCCCCGGGCGTGCAGCGCGGCGATCAGGCTGCGCTGCTGGTCGATGGCTGCGGCATCCGTGGTCATCTCGCCCGGCGTGGGGCAGAAAAGGTCGCCCGGTATGTCCAGCAGTGCGCCGCCGCATTCGGCGGCGGTCAGCAGTCCCTGCGCCAGCTCCTCCTCTGTGCGTCCGGTGTTTTTACCATAGCGGTAGTTGGTGATGTAGAAGGGCTTGCCGTCTGCCTCGGCCAGCAGGCTGCGCAGCTGTGCCGGGGTGCGTTCCTCCGGCTCCATCGCCTCCAGCTGCAGGCCAAAGGCATCGGCGCCGCCGGCCAGCCCCTGCCGGATCAACGCACGCGCGCGGTCGGCCGTGCGCGCCTGCACCATAACGGTCAGGGTCGGGCGGCCTTTTACCAAAAAATCTTTCATCGTTTTTCTCCTTACAGAACGCTGCGGCCGCCGTCCATCAGCAGCGTTACACCGTCAAAGAAATTGCCCTCGTCGGCGATGAGGTACAGCATCAGATTGACCAGCTCGATCGGCTCGGCTGCCCGTTTCAGCGCCGTGGGCATGGAGGCCATGCCGGGGCGGGTGAGTACCGGGCCCGGCGCCACACAGCAGCAGCGGATGCCATACTGGCTGCCGTATTGCGCCAGTGAGCGCACCAGGCCGTTCATTGCAGCGCTTTTGGCACAGGCGTATGCCACGCTGCCGCCGCCGCCTCCCTCCCAGCCCGTGATGGAGCCGATGCACAGGATGGTGCCGCTTTTCTGTTCCCGCATCTGCTTCATCACCGCGTGGGCAAAGTAGAATTGGCCTTTCAGGTTGACATCCAGACCCCAGTCGTATACCTCGATCGGCACATCCGGAAATTCGCCCTCCGCATGGCACATCCGCATCTCGGCACCGCCGGCCAGCGTGACCAATATATCAATGCATCCGAAGGTGCTGACGGCCAGGTCACGCACGGCGCACACCTCGTCATAGCGCCGCACATCGCATGCGGCAGAAATGGCCCGGCCGCCGTTCCGGCTTTCGGCATTGATCGCCTGTGCCGCCTTTTCGGCCGCCTCCGGGTCGATATCGGCCAGCACGGCGTTGGCACCACGCCGCACCAGCTCCTGGCAGAGCAGCAGCCCCATGCCGGAGGCGGCGCCGGTAACAACAGCGGTTTTTCCTTTAATTCCGTGTAGATCCATATGTATCCCATCCTTTCTGCCTCCCATTATAGCGGGCAGAACGAAAGGAACAATGGAAAAAACGATGGCATTTTTGCTATTTTTGATACAAATATCCGATTGTTTTGCCAAAAGTATTGACGGATATGATACAATAAAGAAAAGCCGCAAAGGAGGGTGTCCCATGGATCTGCAGAACCTGACCGTGACCGTGCTGCAGGATGTGGCAACGGTATATTCGGTGGCCGGTGAGCGCTTTACGATGGTCGATCGCTGGTGCTATGGCCTTTCACTGTGCTATGAGGGACGCATCACCTACCATCACAGCGGCCAGAGCTATGTATCGGTGCCTGGTTGTGCTGTTTTGCTGCCGCAGGGGGCAACCTATACCCTGCAGCGGCAGGAGACCGGCCGTTTTCCGGTCATCAATTTCCATACGGCAGCGCCGGTAACAGACACCTTTGCCGTGCTGCCGCTGACCCATCCGGATGCCTGCCTGGCGCTGTATGAGCAGCTGCGGCAGTTCCGGCAGGATGGGCGTCCGGCCGCGGCCATGGCGGCTTTTTACCGTCTGCTGGATGAAATCGCCGGTGCGTCGGTCGACCGCAGCATACCGCATGGCTCACCGCTGCATACGCTGCTGCCGTATATGGCCGCACACTGCGATGACGCTGCGCTGACGAATACGGCACTGGCACAGCGGGCGCATATCAGTGAGGTGTATCTGCGGCGGCTGTTTCTGCAGCAGCTGGGGGTCACGCCGCGGCAGTACCTGCTGCACCTCCGGTTGGAAAAGGCCAAGCGGCTGCTGGAGGATGGCCGCCTGACGGTAACGCTTGTGGCGGAAAGCTGCGGCTATACCAATGTGTATCATTTTTGCCGCTCCTTCCGGCAGTATACCGGTCTGACCCCCACCGAATACCGGCGCGGCCGGCAGAACCTGCTGTAAAAAAAGAAACTGCCCGCCCGGAAACCCATGGGTTTCCGGGCGGGCAGCTGTTTTTGCGTTCAGACCGTGGCCGTGGCCAGCTGGGCCAGTGCGGTCTTCAGGCTGTGGCGGTAGTACAGCAGCTCGGCCACAGCAGTAATGCTCCAGGAAAAAACATACAGCAGGTAGAGCGACGGAATGGTGCCGAAATAGGCAAACACCGTGTATACCCACACCAGCCGGAATACGCAGGAGCCCATGATGACGATGATCGTCGGCACAAGACTCTTGCCCAGCCCGCGGGAGCCGGCGATGGCGCAGTCCATAAAGGCGGAAACGCCGTAGGAAAGCCCCATGATCTGCAGGCGCTTCATGCCGGCGTCGATCACTGCCTGCTCGGTGGTGAACAGCGAAAGGAAGGTGCGGCCGAAGAGCAGAAGCAGCACCCCCATCAGCGTGCCGACGACAAAGGAATACAGCAGGCTGATACGGAAACTCTTTTTCACCCGGCGGCCATCGCCGGCGCCGAGGTTCTGTCCCATAAAGCTGGAGCAGGCCACATAGAAGGCGGCCATTACATCGTAGATCATGGCGTCGGCATTGGCGGCGGCGGAGTTGCCCTCCACCATAACCGCATCAAAGCGGTTCACGCCGGCCTGGATGAACAGGTTGGCAATGGCGAAAATGGTGTTTTGAAATCCGGCGGGCAGCCCCAGCGCCAGCACCCGGCCGGCCGGCTCACGGCGCAGCATCCCCTTTTGCAGCCGCAGGGTGTAGACCCCTTTGGAGCGGGCCAGTGCCAGCAGGATCAGCCCGGCCGAGAGATACTGCGAAATGATGGTGGCCAGCGCCACGCCGGCAACGCTCATGGAGCACACAATGACAAAAAACAGGTTCAGCAGCACATTCACAATGCCGGCAAACAGCAGGAACAGCAGCGGCCGGCGGGTATCCCCGGCGGCGCTGAAAACGGCATTGCCGTAGTTATACAGCGCCATGGCCGGCATACCGAGGAAATAGATGTGCAGGTACAGCGCCGCCCCCTCCATCAGCTCCGGCTTGGTGCCCAGCAGGTGGAGCACACCGCGGGTGCCGGCAAGGCCAATACCGCACAGTGCAATGCCGATCAGCAGCGAGACCAGTGCGGCGGTGGCTACGGTCTGCCGGGTGCCCTCGGCATCCCGCGCACCGATATGGCGGGCGGTAACCACATTGATGCCGCTGCCAAGTCCGATCAGAAAGCCGGTGAACAGGCTGACCAGCGTGGTGGTGGAGCCGACCGCCCCCAGTGCCACAGAGCCGGAAAAGCGGCCGACCACGGCAATATCCGACATATTAAACAGCACCTGCAGCAGATTGGAAGCAATCAGCGGCAGGCTGAACAGCAGAATCTGTTTATACAGGGAGCCTTTGGTCAGGTCGTGCTCCCGGGTAGCGGTAGCCATAGGGAATGGCCTCCTTGGGAAATGATTTCTGCGCCGGGGCGCAGCGTTTCCCATTATACTGCTTTGGTTGAAAAAGTCAAGGGCAATACCGCACGGCTGTGTGCGGTATTGCCCATTCGCTCCTTACTGCGGAAAATAGAAGTGCAGCAGCCCGGCCAGATAGGGGTGCAGAACATCGTCTGTGGAGTACAGGATCTCATGCCGGGCCTCCGGGACAAAGCACTGCTCACCGGCCGGCAGACGGGCGGCCAGCACCGCCTGCGGGCGGGGCAGCACCATGGCGTCCTGCCCGGCGGTGTAGATGCGTACCGGAATGTGTACCTGCTCCGGCGCCCCCGGCTGCAGAATGGCGTCGGCCACCGTGAGGCTCTCCAGCGTCCAGCGGTAGGTGGGGTGGCGGTTCTGGAAGGTCGGATCCTCCTGCCGGACACGGCGGTAATAGGCAAAGCGGGCGCGGCTGGTGTCATTGGAGCGGGAAAACACTTTATCCCGCTGGTTGGGGCGGGAGGCAAACAGCTGCCGCCGGCCGCCGCCGAGGGCGATTGCGCCGCGGCAGATGGCCTTTGCCAGCCACAGGGGAAGCCCGCCGCGGGCCGGGGCGATCATGGGGCAGGAAAGCACTGCCCGGTCGAAAAGGCGGCCGCCCTGCTCCAGATACCGGATGGCCACCGCGCCGCCCATGGAGTGGGAAAACAGAAACTGCGGCGCCGTGCCGGCGGCCACCACCTGTTCGGTAAAGGCGGTAAAATCCGCCACATACTCGGAAAAATGCTCAATGTGGGTCAGCCGCACATCCGCCACATAGCGAAAGGAGCGGCCATGCCCCCGCTGCTCCGGAATGTACACATCCAGGCCGGCATGCAGAAAAAAGTAGGCAAGCTCCCGGTATTTTTCCGCACACTCAGTGAAGCCGTGCAGGATAGTCACGCTGCCGCGGGCGCGGTCGGCGCGGTAGTGCACATAGTACAGCTCCCGGCCGTCGGGGCAGGTGAAGCGCCCCTCCTGCCGCCGGGCGTGCAGATACGGCAGCACCGTGCCGTCCATTTCGGCGGCGTAGTGCTGTTCTCTGACCAGTCCGTCCACACGGCTTCCTCCTTTTGCTTATTTGTTATTGACGGAATACACATCGGCCACCTCGCTGATGGTGATGAAAGCCGCAGGATCCAGCTCATGGATCAGGTTGCGCATCCGGGTGACCTGAAAACGGTTGACGATGAAATACAGCATGGTCTTTTCGCTGTTGGAGTAGCCGCCGCGCGCCTGCATCCGGGTAACGCCGCTCTCAAAGGCGGAGGTCAGCGCCGCGCAGACGGCATCCGGCTCGGTGGTCACGATCACGGCACACTTGGCGCGGTCAAAGCCATCCACGATAAAATCGACGGTTTTCAGCGCGGCGGCATAGGTGACGATGGAGTACAGCGGCAGGATCCAGCTGTGCCGGATAATGCCGCACAGGATGTACAGCAGCACATTGTACAGCATCACAAAGGTGCCCACCGACAGGCCGAGCCGCTTGGCAAAGATCACGGCCATGACCTCGATGCCGTCCATGGCTCCGCCAAAGCGGATGGCCAGGCCGCTGCCGATGCCGGAAATCACACCGCCGAACAGCGAACACAGCAGCAGGTCGGTGCCGGCCAGCGGCGAGGCGATGCTCACATCCACCGGCAGCACATCGGTGATCAGAAAAGAGGCCAGCGAATATATAGCCACGCTGTAAATGGCGTAGAAGGTGAATAGCCGGCCCTGCCGGCGCAGACCGTACAGAAACAGCGGGATATTCAGCAGCAGCAGGAACAGCGAAAGCGAAAGCCACGGCGGGGTGATCTGTGCCAGCAGCATGGAGGTGCCGGATATGCCGCTGTCATAGAGCTGTACAGGATAGAGAAACAGGGTGACGCCGAAAGCGTTGATGATGCCGGCCAGTGTGAGCATCAACAGGTTTCGGATACGGATAGTCTTCCAGTCTTTCATACAGATACTCCTTTGTCGGTAGTGGATGGGGATAAAAGCGCTTTCATTTTCGGAGTGCGCCACGGGCCGCCATCCCCCGGCGGGAAGCTCCCCTTTGCTGCAGCGTATATTGCACATAGTATACCATATCCCGGATGGCTTGACAAGGGAAATCCGCACAACTTTGCCGGGGGCATTGTCACCGGCGGCGGTTTGTGGTAGAATGAGAAAAAAGAACGGGAGCGTGAGGCTTTATATGGAGATACGGGAGCTGCTGGCACGGGTGGATCACACGCTGCTGACGCAAACGGCGACGCCGCAGGCGATCCGCACCCTGTGCGATGAGGGCATGACCTACGGTACGGCGTCGGTGTGTATTCCGCCCAGCCTGGTGCAGTTTGCCGCCGGCTATGTGGCCGGCCGGCTGCCGATCTGCACGGTGATCGGGTTTCCGAACGGCTACAATACCACGGCGGTCAAGTGCGCCGAGACTGCCGATGCCGTGAAGAACGGTGCGGCGGAGCTGGACATGGTCATCAATCTCGGCTGGCTGAAGGCGGGGAATGACGCTGCGCTGCTGGAGGAGATCCGGGCGGTTAAGGCTGCGTGTGACGGCCGGCTGCTGAAGGTGATTGTGGAGACCTGCCTGCTCACGCAGGAGGAAAAGCGCCGGATGTGTGCAATCGTGTCCGAATCCGGGGCAGACTATATCAAGACCTCCACCGGCTTTGCCGGCGGGGGCGCTACCCGCGAGGACATCGCCCTGTTTGCCGCCAATGTGGCGCCGCAGGTGAAGATCAAGGCGGCCGGCGGCATTGCCTCCATCCGGGATGCTGAGGATATGCTGGCGCTGGGCGCCTCACGGCTGGGAACCAGCCGCATTGTGCGGATTGTGCAGCAGGAGGGGCTGCTGCATACGGCGGATGGCTGAGAGGCTGCTATCAGTATGCTATAACTATATAAACTGTATATAAATTATATGTGAACCATTATATGAGACAAGGAGAGATGCTGTATGGCACTGTACCCCACCCCGCACATTCAGGCGGAACCGAAGGATTTTGCCAAGACCGTGCTGATGCCCGGCGATCCGCTGCGGGCGCGTTTTATTGCCGAAAACTATCTGACCGATCCGGTGCTGGTGAACAATGTGCGCGGGGTGCAGGGCTATACCGGCACCGTTGACGGCGTACCGGTCAGCGTGATGGCCAGCGGTATGGGCATGCCCTCCATCGGTATCTATGCGTATGAGCTGTACCAGGTGTTCGGTGTGCAGAATATCCTGCGCATCGGCTCTGCCGGCGCCATGCAGCCGGATATCCGGCTGCGCGACCTGGTGATCGGGCAGGGGGCATGCACCGATTCCGCCTTTGCCCACCAGTACCGGCTGCCCGGCAGCTTTGCCCCCATCGCCTCCTACCCGCTGCTGCGGCTGTGCACCGATCTGGCACAGCAGCGCGGGCTGCGGTTCCATGTGGGCAATCTGCTCTCCTCGGATGTGTTTTACGCGGATGAGGCAGGGGTGCCCGCCGACCAGCGCGCGGCGGCGGCCTGGGGGAAAATGGGGGTTATGGCGGTGGAAATGGAGGCAGCGGCGCTGTATATGACGGCTGCCCGCTGCGGCCGCCGTGCGCTGGCGATCTGCACGGTCTCTGACCACCTGCTGACCGGCGAGAATACCACCGCCGCCGAGCGGCAGTCCTCCTTTGGGGAGATGATGGAGCTGGCGCTGGAGATGGCCAAGGCGCTGGACGGAGATAAGGGGGCGGCCGAATGAAACGGGTATTCCTGATCGTACTGGATTCCTGCGGGGTCGGGGAGATGCCGGATGCGGCAGCCTTCGGCGACCACGACTGCCACACGCTGCGCCGCATTGCCGGCTCCCCCGCCTTTGCGGCGGATACCATGCGGCGGCTGGGGCTGGCCAATATCGACGGGCAGGCGTTTCTCGGCCCTGTGGCGCAGCCGCTGGCGGCGGTGGCGCGTATGACGGAGCGCTCCGCCGGCAAGGATACCACCGTTGGCCATTGGGAGATCGCCGGCGTGGTCTCGCCGCGTCCTATGCCGACCTATCCGCACGGCTTTCCGCCGGAGGTGCTGGAGCCGTTTTGCCATGCCACCGGGCGGGGGGTGCTGTGTAACCGCCCATACTCCGGCACGCAGGTGATCCGCGACTATGGACAGCAGCATCTGGAAACCGGCAAGCTGATTGTGTACACCTCGGCGGACAGCGTTTTCCAGATTGCGGCGCATGAGCAGCTGGTGCCGCCGGAGCAGCTGTATGCTTATTGCCGTGCGGCGCGGCGCATCCTCACCGGGGAGCATGCGGTTGGCCGGGTGATCGCCCGCCCCTTTGCCGGCACGGCGCCGGATTTCTACCGCACCGCCAACCGGCACGATTTTTCGCTGGAGCCGCCCGCGCCGACGCTGCTGGATGCCCTTTCCGCCGCCGGCCAGACGGTGTATGCGGTGGGAAAGATCACCGATATCTTTGCCGGCCGTGGGGTCACCCGCCGGGTGTATACCCATTCCAATGCCGAGGGGATGCAGCAGGCTATGCAGGCGCTGCAGGAGCCGTTTGCGGGGCTGTGCTTTATCAATCTGGTGGATTTTGATATGCTGTATGGTCATCGGCAGGATGTGGACGGCTACGCTGCTGCCTTTGCCGCGTTTGACCGCTGGCTGCCTGGCTTTATGGCCGGCATGGGGGCCGAGGATGTGCTGATGATCACCGCCGACCACGGCTGTGACCCCGGCGATGAAAGCACTGACCACAGCCGGGAGTATACCCCGCTGCTGGTATATGGCCGGGCGGTGCTCCCGGTCAATTGCGGCACCCGCCCGACCTTTGCGGATATCGCCGCCACGGTGGCGGCCTATCTCGGTGTGGATTACACCGGTGCCGGCGCACCGCTGCCGGTTTTCCGGGATGTAGAATAAGGAGGAAAGCCCCATGGATGAAAAGACGCTTTGCCGTGCAGCAATCGACGCCATGCAGCAGGCCTATGCGCCGTATTCCCACTGCACGGTGGGGGCAGCTCTGCTGACGGCCGATGGCCGGGTGTATACCGGCTGCAATATTGAGAATGCGGCCTACCCCGCCACGGTGTGCGCTGAGCGGGTGGCGCTGTTCAAGGCCGTCAGCGAGGGGGAACAGCATTTTGCGGCGCTGGCGGTGGCCGGCGGCCGGCAGGGGCGGCTGCAGGGAGCCTATCCGCCCTGCGGCGTGTGCCGCCAGGTGCTGGCGGAATTCTGCCCGCCGGAGCTGCCGGTGCTGACGGTGACCGGCGGCGAGAGCTTTGAGCGGCACACGCTGGGGGAGCTGCTGCCGCTGGCCTTCAGCGGCCGGTGCATGGAATAAAGGAGGCAACAGCGATGCGGATGGTGGATATTCTACAGAAAAAGCGGCATGGTGCGGTGCTGACGGCGGAGGAGATCCGCTTCTTTGTGCAGGGCTGCACCGATGGCACCCTGCCGGATTATCAGCTTTCGGCGATGCTGATGGCCATTTGCTGCTGCGGCATGGATGCCGCGGAAACGGCCGTGCTGACCGAGGCGATGGCCCATTCGGGGGATACGGTGGATCTGAGCCGCTTTGGCGACCGGTCGGTGGATAAGCATTCCACCGGCGGTGTGGGCGATAAGACCACCCTGATCGTGGCGCCGCTGGTGGCGGCGCTGGGTGGCTGCGTGGCCAAGATGTCCGGCCGCGGGCTGGGGCATACCGGCGGCACAGTGGATAAGCTGGAGGCGATCCCCGGCTACCGTACCGAACTGCCGGCGGAGGCTTTTTTGCAGCAGGTGGAGCGGGTTGGTGTGGCGGTGATCGGCCAAAGCGGCGATCTGACCCCGGCGGACAAAAAACTGTATGCCCTGCGGGATGTCACGGCTACGGTGGATAGTATTCCGCTGATTACCTCCAGCATCATGAGCAAAAAGCTGGCCGCCGGTTCCCACAGCATTGTCCTGGATGTCAAGGTCGGCTCCGGTGCCTTTATGAAAACGCCGGAGCAGGCGCGCCAGCTGGCGGAGCAGATGGTGTGCATCGGCCGCCGCTGCGGGCGCCGCACGGCTGCCCTGCTGACCAATATGGATGTACCGCTCGGCTGCGCCGTGGGCAATGCGCTGGAGGTGGCAGAGGCCGTAGCGGTGCTGCGCGGCGAAAGCCGGGGCGATCTGCGCCGCGTGTGCGTGGCGCTGGCGGCGCTGATGACCGAGCTGACCTTCGGCTGCTCCCCGCAGGAGGCTGCCCACCGGGCGGAGGAGGCGCTGGATAACGGCGCGGCCTACCGCAAAATGCAGGAGTGGATTGCGGCGCAGGGCGGCGATGTGCGCTGTATCCTGCAGCCGGAGCTTTTGCCGCAGGCCGCCTGCAGCCAGGCAGTGCCGGCTGCCCGGAGCGGCTATATCGCCGCCATGGATGCCGAGCAGATCGGTGTGGCCAGTATGCTGCTGGGGGCCGGCCGTGCCAAGAAAGGGGATCCCATTGATCCGGCGGCAGGCATCTGCCTGCACAAAAAGACCGGCCAGCCGGTGGAGGCGGGGGAGCCTCTGTGTACGCTGTACACCAACCGCCCCGAAACACTGGAGGCCGCTGCCGCCGCCTACACAGCGGCGATAACCATTGGGGCACAGCCGCCGGTGGAGCAGCCGCTGATCTACGATACTGTGCGCTGACCCCCTGCCGATAGGCTGCATATGCCCGGCCCTCTTTCCGGCCATTTCGCGGAAAGAGGGCCTTTTTCCTGCCAAATCGGCACAACGGCAAGGTGTTTTTATTGAAAAAGGAAAAATATGGAAAATAATTACTGATTTTGGAAAATAACTCTTGCATCATTTGGAAAAATGTGGTAATATCATTTTGCCGGCAAACCAAATAAAGGGAGATAATACAAAATGGGAAGAAAAATCAGTGTCTTATTAGCCGATAACAGTGAGTATTTTGCCGTTCCGTGCGCAAATGGAATGAAAGCGCAGGGTTTGGATGTCATGACGACGGAAAAGGACGGACGCACGGTGCTGGAGGCCATTGAACGCTACCAGCCGGATGTGGTGATTATGGACTTCTTCCTGCCGCGGCTGGACGCCATCGGCGTAATGAAGCGGATGCAGGAAAAGGCCGACGGGCAGCGGCCGCTGGTGATGATCATGTCCGGCTTTGACAATCCGGCGCTGGAGCGTGAGGCGATGAGCGCCGGGGCGGATTATTACTTCCTCAAGCCGTTTGATGCTGAGGCGATGGCACAGCGCATCCTCTCGCTGTGCGGTGAGCAGCCGGCGGTGCACGCCGTGAAGGCCCCGGCGCCGTCCGCAGCCAACAGCAATCTGGAAATCCAGGTTACCGAGATCATCCATCAGATTGGGGTGCCGGCACATATCAAGGGCTACCAGTATCTGCGGGATGCCATTCTGCTGGCTATCGAGGATGACACCATCATCAATGCGGTGACCAAGCGGCTGTATCCGGCGGTGGCCAAGAAGCACGGCACCACCTCCTCGCGGGTGGAGCGCGCTATCCGCCACGCGATTGAGGTGGCGTGGGACCGGGGCGATGTGGATGTGCTCAATTCCTATTTTGGTTATACCATCCACAACAGCCGCGGAAAGCCCACCAACAGTGAATTCATTGCCATGATCTCCGACAAATTCCGCCTGCAGCTGAAGATTTCCTGACCGGCCGATAGACGATACAATCAGCCTACAAAGGCCGCGGCCGGCCACAAGAGCCGCCGTTGTTGCAGGCTGGTTGTGTCGTCTGATCCGTGCCGCCGGGAAAGCCTGCCGGCGGCGCACCACAGCCGGAAATGCAGCAGAAAAAGCCCGCCGTGCGGGGGAAATGCCTCCCCCACACGGCGGGCCTTGGCTGTTTCAGAGCACCTGCAGCACAAAGAACTTCAGATAGGTGGTCTCATCGGCGGCCAGAATGGCCGGGTGATCGGCCGCCTGTGTGCGGATCTCCACGCTGCGTACCTGCCGGCCGCTCATGCGCGCCGATTCCCGCAGCATCTTCTCAAACAGCGGCAGCGTCATATAATGGGAACAGGAGGCAGTGGCCAAAAAGCCGCCGCTGCGCACCAGCTTCATCCCCAGTACATTGATGTCGCGGTAGCCACGGTAGGCGTTGGGCACATCTGCCGCACTTTTGCAGAAGGCCGGGGGATCCAGTACCACCAGATCAAAACGCTGCCCATCCCGTTTGTATTCCCGCAGCTTATCGAATACATCGCCGCACACGGTGCGGACGCGGTCTTCAAGGCCGTTGAGGGCAGCATTTGCCCGCACATCGGCCAGTGCCCGTTCGGAGATATCCAGCGCCGTGACCTCCCGCGCACCGGCCGCCGCAGCATTGAGGGCAAATCCGCCGACATTGCAGAAGCAGTCCAGCACGGCGGCATCCGCCGCATAGCGCCGCAGGGCAAAGCGGTTTTCCTTCTGGTCGAGGAAATAGCCGGTCTTTTGGCCATTTTCCAGATCGGCGATCATTTTCAGGCCGTTTTCCTCCACCGTTACCCGTGGGTCAAAGCTGCCGTACAGCGGCCCTTTCACCAGCGGCAGTCCCTCCTTGCGGCGCACCTCGGCGTCGCTGCGCTCATAGATGCCGCGCGGGGCAAACAGCTCCTGCAGACATTCCACGATCAGTGCGCGCCGCCGGTCGATGCCCAGGCTGAGCAGCTGCACGCACAGCAGGTCGTGGTATTTGTCCACGATCAGCGCCGGCAGGCCGTCCGCCTCTCCGAACACCATGCGGTAGCAATCGCGATAGCCCAGCCGCCGGCGGTAGTCGTCTGCCGCACGGATGCGCTGCTTGTAGAATTCCTTGTCGTCCGTTTCCTCCCCGTGCAGGAAAAGGCGCACCAGGATCTTGGATGTATGGTTGATGTAGCCTCGTCCCAGCAGGCTGCCGTGTGCGTCATACACGGCGGCCAGTTCGCCGTTGCTGCCCTTGCCGTCGATATGATCCACCTCATTGGCATAGACCCACGGGTGCCCGGCGCGGATGCGTTTGTCCTCATGCTTTTTCAGAAATACACTGTATGCCATCGTTCGCCACCTCGGCGCCTATCATAGCAAAGTTTGCCCGCGCCGTCAAGAGCCGCCGGCGGTGCAGAAAAATTCCGGCATTTTTCATTGACACCGACGGCGGTTTAAGGTAAAATCAATACGGAGTGCGCACAGAGAGGGGATGAGCGCGTGGACGCAAAGCAGGTTATCGTCATCAGCCGGGAATACGGCAGCGGCGGCAGCCATATCGGCCGGCAGCTGGCGCAGCAGCTCGGCGTACCGTATTATGACCGGGACTATATCGACCGGGCGGTGGAGAGCCGCGGCCTGGCGCCGGAGTTTCTGGCGGGGCAGGAGCGCCGGTTTATCAACAGCCTGTTGTTCAATCTGGCCACCGGCGGCTACCGCAATGCCGGGGATCAGGCTATGGCCGATCAGGTGTTTCTGGCAGAAAGTGATGCCATCCGCGCGGTGGCACAGCAGGGAAGCTGTGTGATCGTTGGCCGCTGTGCCGATTATGTGCTGCGGGATGTGTGCCCGGTGTTCAGCGTTTTCATCCATGCGGATATGTCGGTGCGTGTGCAGCGCGCCGTGCAGGAATACGGGCTGGATGAGCGCCGGGCCGAAACCCTGCTGCGGGAGCGGGACCGTGCCCGCGCCCGCCATTACGAATACTATACCGACCGCGTTTGGGGCAGCCCGAACAACTATCATCTGTGTGTCAACAGCGGCCGCTTCGGCCAGGAAAAATCCATCCAGCTGATCCGGCAGGCGCTGGAGCTGCTGTAAATACGGAGGGAAGAGCAAATGGCAAATACGCAGAATGGCCGTCAGGGCCACCGCAATGCCCCGCGGGAATTCTTCACGCTGGGGGAGCACGCCGTGGGCAATCGTCACTACCGTTTCCGGTACGATGGCCGGGTGTACCGCATATTGGACAGGCTGGTACGGCCGGGGGATGAGGATACGGCCGAGGAGGCGGAGGAGACCCTGCTGCTGGAGGAAGAAAATGCGCCGAAGGCCTATGAGGCGTGGAACCGCATCAAGCGTCCGGAGCGCTTCGGGCTGTAACTGATGGCCGGTCTGCCGTCCCTTTGCCGGGGCGGCAGTTGTTTTTTGCTGCCGGAGAAGGGGAGAGGTTTGGATAGTATGACGATTGGGCAGATCGGGCAGCTGGTGGGCTTTGTGGCTGCCGCCGCGCTGGCCGTTTCCTTCCAGTGTCGGCGTGAGCGGACGATCGCGCTGTTCTGGACGGTCAGTTCGGCGCTGTTTGTGGTGCACTATGCGCTGCTGGGGCAGCTTTCCGGTGCGGTGATGGAGGGGGCGCTGCTGCTGCGCAATCTGCTGGTGCTTTCCCGCCGGCCGTGGGTGCTGCGGCGCACCACCATGGTGGTGCTGCTGGTGCTGATCGGTGGGCTGTCGCTGCTTTCGTGGGAGGGTGTGTTTTCTCTGTTCCCGCTGGCCGCGCTGGTGGGGTTCACGCTGGCCTTATGGAGCGACCGGGCGGCGGTCACCCGGCGCACCCAGCTGCTGGTGACTTCACCGGCGTGGATGATCTACAATATTTCTGTGCGGTCCTGGGCCGGCATTTTGTGTGAGACTCTGGATATAGCCTCGGTCGTGGCCTACTACATCCGCACGGGCGTGCAAAGAAAGGGGGTGCAGGAGCATGGCACTGATCAAGAATGCTCTGGTGGAGCTGACGGTGACCGGAGTGACCGGTGAGGGCAGCGGTGTTGCCCGGTATACCGACGCCGATCTTCCGGCGCCGGGGCTGGTGGTGTTTATTCCCCGCACAGCGGTGGGCGACCGTGTGCAGTGCCGCATCGTCAAGGTGCAGAAGAGCCATGCCTTCGGCCGTGTGGAGGTGCTGCTGCAGCCCTCGCCCGACCGCGGGGTGGATCCCTGCGACGGCTGTGCGGTATACGGCCGCTGCGGCGGCTGCGTGTGGCGGCATGTGACCTATGCGGCGGAGTGCCGGTATAAGCAGCAGTGGGTGGAGGACACCCTGCGCCGGGTGGGCGGCATAACGGCGCCGGTGCTGCCGCTGGTGGCGGCGGATGACCCTGCCGGCCTGACCGGCTACCGCAATAAGGCGCAGTACCCGGTGGCGCCGGGTACGCCGGAGCCGGCGATCGGCTTTTTCGCGCCCCGCAGCCACCGCATCGTGCCGCAGCGGGAGTGCCGGCTGCAGCCGCCCGGCTACCGGGCGGTGCTGGATGCCGTGGCCGCCTGGATGGCGGAAAACCGTGTGCCGGCCTATGATGAGGAAAATCACACCGGCCTTGTGCGGCATATCTATATCCGGCAGGGGGCGGTCAGCGGCGAGATGATGGTCTGCCTTGTCTGCACCCGCGGCAAGCTGCCGGCGGTGCCGGCATTGATTGCCGCGCTGCGGCAGGTGGCGCCGCAGATGGTGTCCCTGGTGGTGAATATCAACCCCGATAAGACCAATGTCATCCTCGGTGAGCGGGGCTATGCCCTGTGGGGCAGCGACAGCATTGAGGATACGCTGTGCGGCCTGCGTTTCCGCCTGTCGCCGCACTCCTTTTATCAGGTCAACCACGCCCAGACGCAGCGCCTGTACCGTCTGGCGGCACAGGCAGCCGGCCTGACCGGCCGGGAAACGCTGCTGGATCTTTATTGCGGTACCGGTACCATCGGCCTTTCCATGGCGGCTGCCGCCGGCCGGGTGATCGGCGTGGAGACGGTGGCTGCCGCGGTGGAGGATGCCCGCAGCAATGCCCAGCGCAATGGTATCGGCAATGCCCGGTTTCTGTGCGCAGACGCCGCGGCCGCGGCACGGCAGCTGGCAGATGAGGGCATACGGCCGGATGTGGTGGTGCTGGATCCGCCCCGCCGTGGCTGCGATCAGGCACTGATCGACACGGTCAGCGGCGGCCTTGCACCCCGGCGGGTGGTGTATGTCTCCTGCGACCCGGCCACGCTGGCGCGGGATCTGAAGCTGTTTTCCACACAGGGCTATGCTGTGCAGCGCGTGCAGCCGGTGGATCTGTTCCCCCGCACCGCCCATGTGGAAAATGTGGCGCTGCTGGAGCGGGAACCGTAACGAAAAAGCCGGAAGCGGCGGGAATGGATTTTCCATTCCCGCCGCTTTTTGGCTTTTCTTCTAATCACGCATACAGCGTTTATCCCGGGCCTTTTCAAAATTTCCACGCGGTGAATGGCACCGTGCGGCGGCACGCATACTAACGGAAAAAACGGAGGTATGCGGTATGCACGGACAGGCAGGTGCACGATATTTATGGACACAGGGGCTGACACCGCCGCGTTTTCCGGCGCTGCCGGGGGATGTGGAAACGCCGGTTCTGGTGATCGGCGGCGGGCTGGCAGGCGTGCTCTGCTCCCTGCGGCTGCAGCAGGCGGGTGTGGAGCATCTGCTGGTGGAGGGTGGCCGCATCGGTCAGGGCATCACGAAGGGCACCACCGCGGTGCTGACTGCCCAGCAGGATACCCTGTACCAGGATATGATCCGCCGCCACGGGCGGGAAAAGGCGGCGCTGTACCTGCAGGCCAATTGCCGGGCGGTGGAGCAGTACCGTCGGCTGACCGCCCAGTTTCCCTGCGATTTTGAAACGCTGCCGTCGGTGATGTATTCGGTGGATGATGCCGCCAAAATGCAGCAGGAGGCGGCGGCTGTGCGGTCACTCGGTCTGCCCGCCCGCTTTCAGCGCCGCACGGCCATGCCGTTTCCCGTGGCCGGCGCGGTGCTGTATCCGGGCATGGCGCAGTTCCATCCGCTGAAATTCCTGTACGCAGCGGCCAGAAATCTGCCGATATACGAGGATACCTTTGTGGAGCGGCTGGAGGGGACGACTGCCGTTACCCGGCGCGGCCGCATCCGTGCGCAAAAGGTGATCGTGGCCACGCATTTTCCGTTCATCAACCGCCGCGGACTGTATTTTATGAAGCTGTATCAGCAGCGCTCGTATGTGGTGGCGCTGCAGGGCGCGCCCGCCATCGGCTGCACGATCGAGGATGTCCGCCCCGGCGGGATCTATCTGCGCAATTACGGCGGCCTGCTGCTGGTAGGGGGCGGAAGCCACCGCACCGGAAAGCAAAAGCCGGGGCAGGGCTTTGCTGCCCCGCGCGATTTTGCGGAGAAGTATTACCCACAGGCGAAGGAGGTGGCCGCCTGGGCCAACCAGGACACCGTACCGTTGGATGGCGTGCCGTATATCGGCCCTTACAGCCCGGCTATGCCGCAGGTGTTTGTGGCGACGGGGTTCAATCTGTGGGGGATGACCACCTCCATGGTGGCGGCCAATATCCTGTGCGACGCGGTGTGCGGCCGGGAAAATCCCTACGCGGCGGCTTTCCGCCCCCAGCGCACAGCGCTGACCGGGCAGCTCTTTGCCAATCTGGGGCAGACGCTGCTCACTTTCGTTACCCCCACGGCGCCGCGGTGTCCGCATCTTGGCTGTGCACTGAAGTGGAATGCGGCAGAGCATAGCTGGGATTGCCCGTGCCACGGTTCCCGCTTTGACCGGCACGGCCGGCTGCAGGATAACCCGGCCATGAAAAATATCCGATGCAATTAAAAAATCCGGATAAAAGCGCCGGCTTTGCCGGATAACTGGAAAAAAGCTGTTTTCTTTCCGCAAATTGTCACTGATATTTTGTTGCATTGCGTGAACACTACTACTGCAAACGCGAAAAAAATTCGGCGGCAAAACCGCCGCGTGACAGAGAGGTGTAACACAATGAACAACAAGAATGTCGTTCCCGAGGCCCGCGAGGGGCTGAACCGCTTCAAGATGGAGGCTGCCAGCGAGGTTGGCGTGAATCTGAAGCAGGGCTACAACGGCGATCTGACTTCCCGTCAGGCCGGTTCTATCGGCGGCCAGATGGTGAAGAAGATGATCGAGGCTTACGAGAAGAACAACCTTCAGTAAGCGCGCGTATCCGCCGTTTTTCGGCCGTGCCGCGGCTGCGTGCCGGGCAGGCCGGGGGAAAACATCCGGGGAAAAACCCCGGATGTTTTTCTTTGTCATAAATATCCGCAGTTTTTTTGGAAAAGCTATTGACAAATCCTAAAATCGTTGGTAAAATAATACCCGTTCCATTCGGGACATTGCGGAATTGTGTAAGGGTAGCACGACAGTCTCTGAATCTGTTTGTCGCGGTTCGAATCCGTGTTCCGCAGCCACAAAAAGCACTTAGCGTCAAGCTAAGTGCTTTTTTGCTGCATCGAATTTGACAGTGCGGGAACAATGCAGCTGCTTCTGCGGCGGAGCCATGCTTTATGAAACAATGGTCATGGTGCTGTTCCACCGCGCAGGGACAGGGGCCGGCAGGCATCGCACGATGCCTGCCGGCCCCTTTTTTACTCCGCGGCGGCCACCAGCAGTTCGGCGCCTCCCGCGGCAATGGCGGCGGCGATGGCTTCCTCCGGTGCGCGGTCGGTGATGATATAATCCAGCTGGGAGAAATCGCATGAGCGGAATTTCATCGTACGGCCGAATTTTGCGCTGTCGCACAGCAGCACCCGGCAGTCGGCATTAGCCAGCATCTGGCGACCGACCCAGGAGGACTGCAGGCTGGCCTCATAAACGCCGTTGCTGTCGATCCCGTCCACCGAGATGAAACAGACATCGGCGCGGAACTGCTTGAGAAATTCCACTGTCGGCTCACCGTGAATAACGCCGTAGCCTGCGCGGGTATAGCCGCCTGCCACAAACAGCGAGACGCTCTCGGCATCGGCCAGCTCGTTGATCGCCTGAAGACCGTTGGTGATCACGGTGATATTGTGGAAGCGTTTGATCAGAGGGCACATGGCCGCGGTTGTGGTGCCGCCATCCAGAAAAAGGGTGATGCCGTCCGTCAGAAAATCCGCGGCCGCTGCGGCGATCTGCTGCTTTTCCTTTGTGTGCTCATTTTCGCGGATCCTGTGGTGGCTGAGCACCGAGCCGGAGGCAACCAGCGACACCGCACCGCCGTTTCGCGTTACGGCATGCAGCTCCTCCAGCGCCAGCACATCGCGCCGTGCGGTGGAACGGCTGATCGAAAGCTGTTCGGCAAGCTCCTCCAGCGTGGCGGTTTTCCGTTTGGCTAAAAGGGCGAGAATTTCCATCTGTCTTGTATTCATAGCCGGCCTCTTTTCATTGGCTTTGAATTTTTTTAACTTGATTATACTGCTTTTATGAACAAATTTCAATGTTTTGTTCATGTATTGTAAAATTCTCTCCGCCTCTGCTATACTGTGGACAATTTGACGCGATGAAGAGGGCGTATTGATTTTGCAAACCACAACCCAGGCAGCGGAGAGCGCGGCTGCTTCAGGTAAAGAGAAGAACAGCCGGGGTCTGTACATCACGGTTTATTGCTGTATTGCCTATTCTTTCTGCTACATTCTGCGGAATATTCTCAGTGCCTTTATGCCAACCATTCTGCAAAGCGGGGATTTTACCGAAAAACAGCTGGGCACATTTGGCTCGGTGCTGTTGGCCTGCTATGCCTGCGGCCAGTTTGTCAATGGCTTTTTGGGGGACAGGATCAAGGCTAAGAACATGATCGCCACCGGCCTGTTTTTGGCCGGTCTGTGTGCTTTTCTGTTTGGCCTGCCGGCGTTTGGACGGCTGGGTGCGCTGCTTTGGGCGGTGATTGGCTTTTCCCTTTCCATGCTGTGGGGGCCGATCACGCGGGTGATCGTGGAGACCAGCGGTGAAGTGCGGGCATCCCTGTACCTGGCGCTTGCGGGCACCGGGGCGTATCTGGGGATGTTTCTGGCTTATCTTTTGGCTATTCCGGCGGCGCGGCATGGGGCTTGGCGTGTATATTTCCTGGCCGGCGGGGCGACTGTCTGTGTGGCAGCGGTTGCCTTTTGGATCATCTTTCCCCTTTTGGAGCGTACGCAGGAAAGGGTGCCCCAGGTGCCCGGTGCACAGGCCGCCGCGCCCCGGATGTCCGTGCGGAATACCGCACTTCTGCAAAAGCCGTTTCTCATTATGCTGGTTGCGACTATGCTGAATGGGGTGATCAAGCACGCGGTGTCCTATTGGATCCCGACCTATTTTGTGGATAAGCTTGCACTTGACACCGGGATCGCCTCGGTCATTTCTTCGGTCATTCCCTTGATTGGGATCGGTACCAGCTTTTTTGCCCTGCTCATTTATAGGTGGATACGGAACGATATAAAAACGCTGGCCGTGCTTTTTGCGGTCTCTACCGGCGCCCTTTTGTTGGTGGCTGTGGGCGGCGGCACGGTATGGCTGCCGGTACTCGGCATGCTGCTTTCCAATACGGCAATGAGCATCGGTAATTCGGTGATTTTCAATATGTACTGCCTGCGTTTTCGCAAAACCGGATGTGTTTCCGGTGTCACTGGGCTGCTGGACTCCTCCTGCTACGCCGCCTCGGCTGCCGCCAACCTGCTGTTTACCCGCCTGATTGCCGGCGCCGGCTGGGGCGCCACCGTGCTGGTCTGGCTGCTGTTTTCGGCGCTTGGTGTGGCGGTCAGCCTCTGTGCCATGCACGCGTATAGGGACTGAGCGCGCTCTGACACCTATCCGGAAAAATGCCATACCCCGTTTTCCCCCGAAACCGGCGGCAGCCGCACATTGTGCGGCTGCCGCCGGTTCTTTTTTATGGTCGGGAAATCCCCGGGGTTGACAGTGGGGCAGGTTGCATAGTTTTCCTGCTTCTGGAGTAAAGAGTTTTATTTGGAAAAACGGGAGCCAGGTTTTGCCATTTGGACCAAAATTGAAACGATATTCCATGTTAATGAGACAATTGCCCGTAGAAATGCCCCTTTTTGCGTGCTATTCTTTAAGTGTAAGGGCTGGATATTTCATCACAGCCGAGTAAAAATGAGGAGGAAAAAGCCATGTTCAAAGCTTCCCGCGCAAAAAAGGCGCTGGCGGTCCTGCTGGCGGTTCTGCTGCTGGCGTCCTGCCTGGCCGTTGCCGGCGCCAGCGCGGCAACCGTTGTCCGTATGCAGACGGACTACGAGACCGCAATGAGCCAGTATGGCGAGACATCGGCGGCAACCAACAATGTGTACAAAGATACCGTTAAGGTACGGCGCTGTGCGCAGGCCGGTATCGGCCACAATGGCAGTGACGGCGCCATGGAGATCGCCTTTTCGGGGGATACCGCACTGCCCGGTGCCTTCCGGATCTTCGGCTCCGGCGTCAGCGCCATCGAGAAAGGAACGGCCGGCACCATTTACCGGGTCACCTTCTGGTACAAGGTGGCAGCCCTGACCGGAGACGCCGCACTGACGGTGGGATACGGTTCGGCCAACTGGTCTGATGATGTAGCGGCCGCGGCACGCGCCGGCATCGTGCGGGCTTCCCGCGAACTGACGGCGGCGGATGTCAGCGATACCTGGGTGGAATACTCAGCGGTGTTTAAGGCAGACGCGCAGCAGGGCTTCCATGTGATGCTGGATATGGGCGACACCGCTGCCAAGGCCGGCACGCTGCTGTATGTGGATGATATGACCGTGGAGGAGCTGCCGGCCGGCAGTACCTTTGCGGTGCATCTGGACACCGCCGGCGGTGACAGCCTGCCGGATGTGACCGGCGAGATCGGCAGCCTGTTGTCGGTCAGTGCCCTGCCGGTGCCGACCAGAGCGGGATATTACTTCGACCGCTGGGTGATGGCGGATGGCTCGGAGCTTTCCGGCAGCATCGTGCTGCAGGGCACGCCGATTACGCTGAAGGCGGTATGGATTGCCGAGGGCGCGGATGTGACCCTGACCTATGTGACCAATGGCGGCACGGCGGTGGCGCCTACCACGGCCAAGGCCGGGCAGGCGGTGACCGCAGTGACCACCCGCAGCGGCTATGTGTTTGACGGCTGGTTTGCCGAGGCGGAATGCCGTACCCAGGTGACCGTTTATCCGCCGGTCAGCACCACGGTGTATGCCGGCTGGCGCCAGAGGGATGCGGCGGTGCAGAGCTTTGAGACCGTCGGTTCGCTGGACGGCCTCGGTCTCGGCGCCACACTGAGCACGGCGCAGAGCCACACCGGCGCAAAGGCGGTGCAGATTACCGCCACGGCTATCGGCTCTGAAAAGACGCCGCGCGTCTTCTTCCTGGATGCGAATAATGCCGGCATTGTACTGACGGTGGGGAAGACCTATGTGGCCACCGCGTGGGTGTGGGCAGAGCAGGCGGTTCCCAATGCCAAGCTGCGCGTGATGAATGACCACCGCCTGGATCGCATGGAGGAATGGTACGGCAACCGGGTGCAGAGTGAGACCAGAATGGATCTGCCGGCCGGCCGATGGGTGCGTCTGCAGAGCGTCTTTACGGCGACTGCCAGCCCGCAGGATAACGAAACCAGCTTCACCCTCTCCTTTGGTGTGGCCAATGCCGACGGCGATACCGCGCCGCACACGATCTATATTGACGACCTTTCGGTGGCGGAATACCAGGTGCCGCAGGTGGTGCGCCTGCAGGATTACGAGGGCTATGAGGCCAAGAAGTACGATAACGGCAATGCCGACGGGATCAACGGCAACGGTTCCGGCCGTACGGTGGTTTCCGGCATCGCCCACAGTGGGGATAAGTCCGTGGGGATGTATGTGAACCGGGATAATAAGGAGAATGTTGCCCGTACCATGCTGACCTTTGACGGACAGCAGTTCCGCGGCGTGACCGGGCAGAGCTACACCGTCCGGTTCTGGGCAATGTGCGAGACCGCGCAGGAGCTGCAGTTTGGGATCAGCTCCACCGGAGATCTCAACCTCTACCTTCCGGATACCCGCTGCGATTTGGAGGCCGGTTCGGCTTCCACCTATACGCTGGAGGCCGGTGTATGGAAGCAGCTGGCGGTATCTGTGCCGAAGATCGAAGGCTTCGGCGGTGCGCAGAATCCGTACCTGCTGCTGAATGTATGGTTTACCGGCGCCAATGATAACACGGCCAAGACCGTGTATATTGATGATGTATCCCTGACCGAGGAGTACCGGGAGATCGTGACCGATGCGGCGCTGCAGGGCTTTGAAAGCGGTGCGGCCGGCGAGACGATCGGTCTGCAGGGGGTTACCCTCTCGGACGAGGTGAACTACACGGCGATCGGCGAAAAGGCCGCCTGCTTTGCGGGCAGCCAGAACAGCGGCTACAATGCCCCGCAGCTTCTGCTGAGCAATGGGCAGGGCGAGGCGCTGCGCACGAAAAAGAATTTCTCGGCGGATATTTCCTTCTGGCTGTATGCCAAAGAGAATACAACGGCCCGCCTGTGGCTGGCGGCAGATGACCGCACCGATGCCTATACCGATGCGGCACAGCTTGACGCCGCACGGCTGGCGGAGCAGGCAGTGGAGCTGACCGCCGGTGTGTGGCAGAAGGTCACGCTGCACCTGCCGGCAGCGGAAAACACCGGCCGGCTGCGCCTTGGCCTGGCGGCGGATAACGCACAGGCCCTGTGGCTGGATGATCTGCTGATGCGGCAGAAGAAACAGATAACCTATGACCCCAATGCCACGGTGCAGGATTATGAAAACTTTACCGTTGGCGACGGCCTGGGCAATAACGGTGAGCAGCCCTTCTTCCTCAATGGCACCGGCGGTATATCGGACCGGTATAACCATACGCAGGGCGAGGATGCCGGCCAGTCGCTGCGGGTGCACGCCTTCGGTATCGGCGGCCTTGACCGGGCGCAGATCGTGCTGATCGATCCGCGCAATGGCCAGCCGCTGGAGGTGGAAAAGGGCGTCGCCTACACCGTCAGCTATTATGTTTATATGGCGGCGGGCGATTCCCAGGGCATCGGTGCTCTGAGCCTGAACGACTGGATCTGCTCCACGGACGACATCGGCGGCAAGCTGAAGAGCAAGGCCGAGGCTGAATGGGACGCCGGCGGTGGTGCCGGCAGTACGGCTGTTTCCTGCAATCGCTGGGTGAAGGTCAAGCGCTCGATCGTGGTGAAGAACGGCAAGTACCTGGTCATGGGTCTCACCAATTCTGCGTTGATGGATAAGGATACCGATTTCTATCTGGACGATCTTGTTGTGGAAAAGGCCGGCTATGTGACCGTGCACTATGAGGGCAATGCCGGCGGCGATACCGTGGAGGATCTGCCCTCCGACGCGCGGGCGATCATCGGCGAAATACTGACGGAGCAGCCGCAGAGCGACCCCTACCGCAATGGCTACGAATTCACCGGCTGGTATACCGATCCGGCGTGCGGCAAGGACACCCTGTTTGATTTGCGGGCCGATGTGGTGCAGGGCAATGACGGCGGTACGCTGACTCTGTACGCCGGCTGGAAAAAATGGAGCGAGCGCCCGGCACGGGAGGACTTCCAGCCCAAGCCGATCTATGAGGAGCGCACGGTGACCGAGCGCACCTGGATTGGGGATTCGGTGGAGGAGCCGGTCATTGACATCGGCGACAGCGCCGATGTGAAGGCGGCCGAGGCGATCAAGAGCCAGCCGGATAAGCCAAAGGACGACGGGACCAAGCCGGGTACGGCTACCTGGCTGATCGTCATCCTGGTTATCGCCGCGGTGGCGGTGGTTGGCGGCGGTGCGGCGGTTACGCTGCTGCTGCTGAAGAAAAAAGCACAGGGAGGGAAGCAGGCATGAACAAACGCCTATTGGCCGCCTTGGCGGCGCTGATGCTGCTGGTGACCGGTCTTGCCGGCTGCCGGGGCGAAAAGCAGCCCGATGGTGACGATAAAAATGTGAAGACCAATGTGCCGCAGCTGGCTGTGGCCATCAATCCCGTGCTGATGTACGATGACGGCAGCTCGGTGATCCCCTTTAACGATATCAATGGCGCCATGAAAACGGATAATGAGGGCGCCACGCTGACCGCGCTGGTGCAGAACACCGCCTGGCAGTGGGCACATGAGACGGCGGGCGGCTGGGAACAGCGCCCTGCCTACGGCCTCGGCCGCTGGCAGAACGGCGCCGGCGCGAGTGCGAAGAAGACGGCCGCCTATGCCTTCAATGAGGATGGCAATATTTCTCTCAGCCGCTTTTCCGGCGGCAGCCCGGAGCTGACCCCGTACGGCAGCGACAGCGTGCCTGCGGTGGGTCTGCTGCTCTCGGCCACCGGCAGTGAGCGCGAGGCGCTGTGCTATACGGTGGACAGGGAGGGACTGCTGGCGCTGCCCACCGGCACGGTGACAGCCATTGCCGCTGTGGCCGGCGTAAAGACCGGCTTCCTGGCCGAGGATGGTACTGCCCGCAGCGCGGCGCTGACCATCACCGCCAATGGCACCCAGCTGTGGAGCGGTACGCTGTGCAATTCCACAGCGGCGGCGGATGGCCAGGCGGTCACCACGCTGGAATACCCGCAGCTGGACAGCATCCAGGTGAAACCGGGCGACCGGATCTTCTTCACCCTTAAGCTGGATGCGCAGGCCAACCGGGATGAGGATGTTTCCAAGCCGGAGCTGGACGAAAGCCGCTTCTGGTCGGTATCCAAGAAAAAAGAAAATGTGCAGGTCGGCTGGACAAGTGAGGATAACCAGAACAGCGCGACCGTCAACCCCGACGGCTCCATCCCGCTGATCGAGAACTTTGCCTTCAATTTCACCCTGGTGCGGGAGTCCCGCTACACCAGCATGGTGGCCTGGATGGTCAATGATCTGGTGGATAGATTGCAGGCGGATGTGACTGTGGCCAAACCGGATGCCACCCCCGGCGATTTCGAGATCGTGGTGGGTGAGCACAGCCTGTACCCGGTCTCCCAGCAGATCATGCAGGAGCTGAAGAGCGCCCGCGCGGACAATGCCTCCGACTGGATCATCCGGCTGGTGGGCAAGCGCCTGTACATTGTCGGCACGACGGATGCGTCGCTGCAAAAGGCAATCAACTACTTCATGGAGACCTTCTGCCAGGATGATGAGGGCGTTATCCCCGCCAATTATTCCGAAAAGCACCAGCCGGCGCATACGCCGCTGCTGCTGGGTGGCCGGAACATCGGCAGCTACACCATCTGCATTGAAAAATACCCCTCCTACATGGTCAAGCGGGCGGCCGAGGAGCTGCAGGATTTCATCCTGGAGCGGTTGGGCTATGTGACGGAGGTCAAGAACCTGACCGATGCGCTAACGCACGATCCCCTGGAGATCCGCATTGGCCCCATGCGGGGCAGTGTGAAGGTGACCCGCCCCTACGATACCCGGTTCGACTATACCAATGACAGCCAGTACAGCCAGATTGATACCGACGGCCTGCTGGACTGCGCGGACAGCCACTATGAATTCCGCTTCGAGGGGGACAATTTCATTCTCAATGGCGGCACCTCAACGGCCATCAATGCCGGCGTGCAGCGCCTGATGCAGGAAATGACCGCCAAGGATTCGCTGCCGCTGGACTATGTGCTGTCCGGCGATTATGTCAGCGCCTTCGATGCCACAGCGGACGAGGAGGATAAGCAGTATGATGCGGTGCGCTATACCCTCTCGGACGGCTACGGCATGATCTTCAATGAGGAATTCACACCGGCGGCGACCCATGCCGAAACGGAGGATAACATCCGCAAATACTGGAGCCTTTCGACCGACGACACCACCCCCGGCCCCACCAAGGTGACCGCCGACTGGCGTGCTGCCGATGGCACCGGCCCGGTGCGGGGCGACCAGGATAAGAACGGCAACTATACCTATTGGGATCAGCAGCGCCGGCCGGGTATATACGGCGACACCTGGTGGGTGCAGGCCGACAGCACCGGCAATGGCTACCTGCTGGAGGTAACCAAAAAGGAAAACTACGGCTATGATGCGGTGCGTCTGATCGGCACCTATAAGTGGAGCTTCCGCTACGGCATCTGGGAGACCCGCATTGTCACCGGTACCCGTGTGGGCGCCTGCTCGGCCATCTGGTCGCGCCCGGCAGCTCCCGGTGGCGGTACAAATGAGTTTGATGTGTATGAAAACTTCGGCCGCGACTATGCTGTGCCGAACCTGCATACCTGGGATGGTTCTACCCATGTTGACCACAATGGCAATGGGGATATGGAGCGTGTGGAGATCCGCCCGGTGGACGGGGAGCACTTCTACGACACCTTCCACAATATTGCTATCCGCTGGACGGCGGACCGGATGGACTTCCTGTGGGACGGCGAGAACCGCCTGACGGTGGATCTGACCTCCGCCAGCATGGACGCCATGCGTACGCCGACCACCATCCTGCTGGCCAATGGCGTCGGCAGCCAGTATTATTGCCATGGCTTCGATGTGCAGGACTATGTGGCCAATGGTATGCTGGAAAGCGTGGAGAAGTTCTTTGAGGTGCAGTATGTGGACTATGTACGCATCTATCAGACCTCCAATGTAGGCGCCAATACCCGCAACCGCAGCCAGTTTATTACCTCGGCTTTCTTCGGGGACAGCAAATACTCCGCGGTTGGCGGCTAATGAATTTTTGCTTACATCTCATTCTTGAGCTCTGAACCGAAAAAGGGGTGCGGCCGATGGCCGTACCCCTTTTTCGTGCATTTTTGTTGCACCGGCAGCGGATCTGTGGTACACTGGAAGCCGATGAGAGGAGATGACCCGCGTGCCGTATACCGTGATGATCGTTGTTGCTGCCGGCAGCTCCACCCGTATGGGGTGTGCCAAGCAGGATATTTCTCTGTGCGGGGAGCCGGTGCTGCTGCGCACCCTGCGGGTGCTGCAGTCTGTGCCGGCGGTGGATGAGCTGCTGCTGGTCGCCCGGCCGGAGGATACGGAACGCTATAGGGCGCTGGCATCTGCCGCCGGGATCACCAAGCTGCACACCGCTGTGCCGGGCGGCAGCAGCCGCCAGCGCTCGGTGCAGTGCGGGCTGGCGGCGCTGCCGCCGCAGGCAGCGCTGGTGGGGATCCATGATGGGGCGCGCCCGCTGGTGACGGTCGAGACGGTGGCGGCGGTGATTGCTGCGGCGGCCGACAGCGGCGCAGCGGCGCTGGCTGTGCCGGTCAAGGACACGCTCAAGCGTGCCGATGCGGCCGGGCGGGTGACCGATACGGTGGATCGCACCGCCCTGTGGCGGGTGCAGACGCCGCAGGTGTTTGCGCGCCGGGCCTTCTGTGAGGCCATGCAGGCGGCCGTGCAGGCCGGCGAGGATATGACCGATGACTGCCAGCTGATGGAGCGTGCCGGATATCCGGTGCAGCTGGTGCCCGGCCGTGAGAGCAACCTGAAGCTGACCACCCCGGAGGATGTGCCGCTGGCACGGGCGATCCTGCGCGCAGAAGAGATGGAGGAGGCGACAACCATGCGTATCGGACACGGCTATGATGTGCACCGTCTGGTGCCGGAGCGCCCGCTGATCCTCGGCGGCGTGACGGTGCCGTATGAACGGGGGCTTTTGGGCCACTCGGACGCGGATGTGCTGACCCACGCCATCATGGATGCACTGCTGGGGGCGGCCGGGCTGGGGGATATCGGCGGCCTGTTTCCGGATACCGACCCCGCCTATGCCGGGGCGGACAGCCTGCAGCTGCTGCAGGTGGTTGCACAGCGGGTGGCCGCCGCCGGATACAGCATCGGCAATATTGATGCCACCCTGCTGGCGCAGCAGCCCAAGCTGAAGCCGTATATCCCCGCCATGCGGGAGCGGCTGGCGGCCGCATGCGGCGTGCCGGTTCCGGCGGTCAGCGTGAAAGCCACCACCGAGGAAGGGCTTGGCTTTACCGGCAGTGGGGAGGGGATGGCGGCACACGCCGTTTGTCTGCTTTTACCGCGCTGATCTGCCCCAAAAAGCGGTGCTTCGCGCGGATACTTCACCGGGCATGAAAACCTGGCGCTTTTCGACACCGCGTTTCCCGTGAATATTTTGCGAAAAACCTCTATCCTAATGGATAGAGGTTTTTCTTTTTGCCATGGCGGGAAAAACCCGGAATACGAGGAGAGGAAGTGGCAAAGCATGCAAGTGGAAATTCTGCGCCAGCCGGAGCAGACCGTGGCCAAGCTGAGCGGGGAGCTGGATCACCACGCGGCCGGTGAGGTGCGAGAACGCATTGACAGCATTGTGCTGCAGCAGTGCAGCCGCCGCCTGGTGCTGGATCTGAGCGGGCTGACCTTTATGGATAGCTCCGGCATCGGCCTGATCATGGGGCGCTACCGGCTGCTGCACTCAATGGGCGGTACGCTGGAGGTGCGGGGGGCCAGCCCTCGCATGGAGACGGTCATCCGGCTGTCCGGTATGGAAAAGCTGCCGATCTGGGGCGAAAAGGAAGGGAGTAACAAGCATGAAACCTGTGAATGAGATGCGGCTGACCTTTCTCAGCCGCTCGGCCAATGAGGGCTTTGCCCGTGCGGCGGTGGCGGCCTTTGCCGCCCAGCTGGATCCGGCGGTGGACGAGCTGGCCGATCTGCGCACGGCGGTCTCCGAGGCGGTGACCAACGCCATTGTCCACGCTTATCCGGACAGCCTCGGCACGGTGACACTGACGGTGAAGCTGTATGAAAACGGCCGCATCACCGTGCAGGTGCGGGATAAGGGGGTCGGCATACCGGATGTGGAGCAGGCCATGGAGCCGCTGTACACCACCGGGGGAGAGGATCGCTCCGGCCTGGGCTTTTCGGTCATGCAGAGCTTCACCGACCGGCTGCAGGTGCGCTCAAAGCCGGGGAAGGGCACTGCCGTGACCATGGAAAAGTACATAGCCCTGCGCGTAAAGGCGCGCCCATGACGCCGCTTGAACAGGCGGCGGACACACGGGAGGAGAGCATCTGCCGGAACATGGGGTTGGTGCACGCCTGCGCCCGCCGGTTTACCGGCCGCGGGCTGGAGTATGATGACCTGTTCCAGGCGGGCTGTATCGGTCTGATCAAGGCGGTGGACGGCTTTGATGCCGGCCGTGGGCTGCAGTTCTCAACCTATGCGGTGCCGGTCATCCTTGGCGAGATGCGGCGGCTGTTCCGGGAGGGCGGCACGGTGAAGGTGAGCCGCTCTCTCAAGGAGCTTTCGCTGCGCGCCGGCCGGGCGCGGGAGCAGCTGTGTGCGGCGGCCGGGCGGGAGCCGACGGTGGAGGAGCTGGCGGCGGCTCTTGGGGTGGAGCCGGCCGAGGCCGCCCAGGCGATCAGTGCCGGGTTGCCGCCGCTGTCCCTGACCCGCAGCGATGAGGAGGGGGAGGAGCAGATTGATCTGCCGACCGCCTCGCCGGAGGAGGCGATCACCGACCGGCTGGCACTGGAGCAGCTGCTGGGGCAGCTGGAGCCGCGGGACCGGCAGCTGATCCGCCTGCGGTATATCGGCCGGCAGACACAGCAGGCCACCGCCGACCAGCTGGGGATGACGCAGGTGCAGGTATCCCGCCGTGAGCGGGCGCTGCTGCTGACCCTGCGGGAAAAGCTGACCGGGTAGCCGGTGTGCACAGGCAGAAAATTCCCGGCCGGAAGCGCCTCCGGTGCCGCGCTATGGGCGGGCACACAGGCGGCCGGCACACCTTCCAAAAACGCGCTTGCCCGCCGGCAGATTTTTTCGTCGGCGGGCAAGTTTTGTGTTGTCAGTGGCTGCGGTGCGTGCTATAATGGGGAAAAACCGAGAGGAAGCGCGCAGAATGGACAGCAAGAAAAGACCGTTGATCGGCGTAACGCCGCTATATGACCGGGAAAGGGACTCCTACTGGATGCTGCCCGGCTATATGCAGGGGCTGGAGGCGGCCGGCGCAGTGCCGGTGATGCTGCCGCTGACGGCGGACGAGGCGGCGCTCACCCGCGCGGCCGGGGTGTGTGACGGCTTCCTGTTCACCGGTGGGCAGGATGTTGCCCCGGCGCTTTACGGGCAGCAGCCGCGCCCGGCATGCGGGGAGATCTGCCCCGCGCGCGATGCTGCAGAGCAGGTGCTGCTGCGGCTGGCGCTGGCGGCGGACAAGCCGCTGCTGGGGATCTGCCGGGGGATCCAGTTTCTCAATGCAACCCTTGGCGGTACACTGTACCAGGATCTGGAAACCGAGCACCCCTCCCCGGTGGATCACCACATGACGCCGCCCTACGACCGCGCGGTGCATACGGTGACGCTTTGCTCCGGCACACCGTTGGCCGCACTGCTGGGAGCATCCGTGATCGGGGTAAACAGCTACCACCACCAGGCGATCCGGACGCTGGCGCCGGCGCTGCGCGCGATGGCGCAGGCGGAGGACGGTCTGACCGAAGCGGTGTATATGCCTGACCGTCGCTTTGTCTGGGCGGTGCAGTGGCATCCGGAGTTTTCCTACCGCACGGACGAAAACAGCCGGCGTATCCTTGCCGCCTTTGTGCAGGCGGCTGCAGACCGTGCAGAGGAATAAAAAATCCGCGCCGGCAGACGGAGCCTCCGTCTGCCGGCGCGGTTTTTTTATGTTTGCGGGGGGAACAGCGTACAGCCCTGCTCCCGGAAATAGGCGATCTTGCGGTCGATCAGCTCTTCGGATACCTTCAGCGTGGCGGCAAGGCAGCTTTTGCACATGAATTCGCGGCTGCCGCGGCCGAGGAATTTCTTGTGGGCGCCGATATCCTCTGCTGACAGCGCCCGCCCGCAGCGGATGCAGCCGGTCACGCTTTATCCACCACCCGGCAGCGGTAGACCAGGCTGTCGTACGCCTGGATCGGGCGGTAGAAGGTGCCGTTGGTCACGGTGATGACCTCTCCGGTGAACACATCGTGCATTTCCAGCGTTTTGCCGGTGCTCTCCGGCAGGCCGAGCTTATCAAGGCTTAGCCAGGCGGTTTGCCGTTGGTCACCAAGGTTGAACAGCCCAACGGCAATATCCCCGTTTTCCAGCATTCGGGCATAGTTGTGCACCGAACTATTATCCAGATCCCAACCGCTGGTCAATTTAATCACCTGCCGGCAGTCGGCATCCTGGTTGATGTCGATGAGCGGCTTGTTTTTCAGCAGAGAGAGGGTAAAATCGTCCATCTCCCGCACATCGCAGCCGATAAACAGCGGCGAGCCGAACAGCGCCCAGACAGCAAAGTGGGTGCGGTACTGTGTATCGTTCAGTCCGTCCATGCCCACATTGCCGCGGCCGCGCATGCCCACGACCATCATATCCATATCGTTGAAGCTGCCGATGCCGCCGTAGGGCAGCATGGCCTCCTGCTTCAGAACAATACCCTTGACGGATTCCCAAGTGTCAAACACATCGCCGGTGGAGCGCCACATATTGGCGCCGGTTTCCCGGATCCATTCCGGTGTGCCGTCGCTGCCCCAGGAGCAGGCGCTGAACAGGATATCCCGGCCGCAGTTTTTCAGCGCCAGGCCCATGCGGAGGTACCGATATTTGCCGTGTACGATATCGCTGTGGTAGCAGTAATCGTATTTCAGAAAATCCACGCCCCACTCGGCGAAGGTGGCGGCATCGGTAAACTCATGCTCATAGCTGCCGGGGAAGCCGGAACAGGTGAGATTGCCCGCGCAGGAGTAGATGCCGAATTTCAGACCCTTGCTGTGCACATAGTCCGCCAGTGCCTTGATGCCGTGGGGGAATTTGGCCGGATCGGGTACCATTCGGCCATTTTCATCCCGTTCGCGCAGCGCCCAGCAGTCATCGATCACCACATACTCATAGCCGCAGGCGGCCAGGCCGGTCTCTACCAGCTTGTCGGCCGTGTCGCGGATCAACTGGTCATTAATATTTTGCCCGAAGGTGTTCCAGCAATTCCAGCCCATGGGCGGGGTATTTTTTATCATTTTTCTCTTGACCTCCTACCAAAAAGTGTGTACACTAAAGCTAATGACTCCATCTGCCCACAGTATAGCGTGGCATTTGGGGGTCGTCAATGTCTTTCCATATCACAAATATGGAAGATCATTTCATTTGTGCCGGAGGTGGGAAAATGCGGGGAAGTACCGAAAACACCACCGTGGAGCTGATGACCTGTGGCCGGGAGGATTGCAGCAATCTGCACAGCTACGGGCCGGGGGTGCGTACCTGCTACATCGTGCACTATATCGTGCACGGGCGGGGCACGCTGATCTGCAACGGAAAGGCCTACCCTGTGGGAGAGGGCGAGAGCTTCGTCATCCGCCCGCTGGATGTGGTGCGCTATTTCCCCGACCCGCAGGATCCGTGGGAATATACCTGGATCGACTTTCAGGGCAAGGAGTGCAATGCACTGCTTGACCGGATCGCCTTCAAGCTGGACGACCGGGTGATCGCCGCAGTGCCCCCGGCGCTGATCCTGCCGCTGTACGAGCTGCTGCGCGGGCTGTTCCAGTATGCCGGGCGCAACCATGCCGCCAGCGCAATGGGGCAGGCAATTCTGGGGCTGTATGCGGATGTGTTTCCGGCGGTCGCCAAGCCGCGGGAGACGGTGTGCTTTGAGGCGGCGCGGCGCATGATCCAATGGGGGTTCCACCGGCCGGATCTTACGCTGGATACCATCTGCGGCAGCCTGGGCGTCAGCCGCGCCACGCTGCACCGCAATTTTATCAGCTCGTGCGGCGTGGCTCCCGGTGAATATCTGAACCGCTACCGCATGGAGCGGGCCGGTGAGCTGCTGGCGCGCGGCACATCGGTCAAGACCACGGCGCTTTCCTGTGGGTTCCGGGATCCGCTGTATTTTTCCAAGACTTTCCGGACACACTATGACTGCACGCCGACAGACTATCGGCGGCAGCACGCTGACCAGTCGGCAGAATAAAAACCATTTTTTATTAAGGAGAGATCAACGATGGAAAACCGGATAAAAAACATGGATAAGGGCGAGGTGCTGGTGCTCCGGGATCTGGTGGCCTACCAGCCGGGACAGGTCGTCAGCCGGACGCTGGCGCAGAATGAGCAGCTCAGTGTTACGCTGTTTGCCTTTGACCGCGGCGAGGAGATCAGCTCCCACTCGGCGGCCGGCGATGCGCTGATTCTCTGCCTGGACGGTACCGGTACAGTCACGCTGGATGATGAGCCGCATACGCTGCATGAGGGCGAAGCGATCGTGCTGCCGGCCGGCCATCCGCACGCGGTTTACGGCACCGAGCAGTTCAAGATGCTGCTGACCGTGGTGAAATAAGGGGGCGGCGACATATGCGTGAGAGCCGTCTGAGCCGTGAGCAGGCGCTGACCCTGCTGAAGAAATACAATCAGGAGCCGTTCCACCTGCGGCATGCCCTGACGGTTGAGGGTGTCATGCGCTGGTACGCCAATGCCCTCGGCTATGCGGATGAGCAGGAGTACTGGGGGATTGTGGGGCTGCTGCACGATATTGATTTTGAACAGTATCCGGAGCAGCACTGCCAAAAGGCGCCGGAGCTGCTGGCAGCCGGCGGTGTGGGCGAGGATATGATCCGCGCCGTGTGCTCCCACGGCTATGGTATCTGCTGCGATGTGGAGCCGCAGCACGAAATGGAAAAGGTGCTGTTTGCCGCCGATGAGCTGACCGGGCTGATCTGGTCGGCGGCGCTGATGCGGCCATCCAAAAGCGTGGCGGATATGGAGCTTTCCAGCCTGAAAAAGAAATTCAAGGACAAGAAGTTTGCCGCCGGCTGCTCACGGGATGTCATCCGCAGCGGCGCCGAGCGGCTGGGCTGGGAGCTGGACAGGCTGCTGGAGCAGACGCTGCAGGCGATGCGCAGCTGCGAAGCGGCGGTGAATGCGGCCATGGCCGCGCAGGAGGTCTGATGGCCGTCCGGGGTATGCTGGGCGGGTTCTGAGCGGGATCTGAACAACAAAAAAACAGGCGGCGCGTTTCCGACAAAAGCCGGAAACGCGCCGCCTTCTTCGCTTTTTACAGGGGGTCAGCGCTGTACGCGGCCGGAGCCGTCGCCCTCGGCCAGCTTCTTCACCTCGTCCACGGTCACCTGGTTGAAGTCGCCGGAGATGGTGTGCTTGAGGCAGCTTGCCGCCACGGCAAACTCAATGCTTGCCTGCGGATCGTAGCCCATCAGCTGGGAGTAGATCAGGCCGCCGCCGAAGCTGTCGCCGCCGCCCACGCGATCCACGATGTGGATGGCATAGGTCTTGCTGAAGTAGTAGTCCTTGCCGTCATACAGCATGGCGGCCCAGTTGTTATCATTGGCGGAGATGGAGCCGCGCAGCGTAATGGCCACCAGCTTGAAGCCGAAGGTCTCGGCCAGCTTGGCTGCCACCTGCTTGTAGCTGGCGTGATCCACCTTGCCGGCGGTCACATCGGTGTTTTCTGCCTTGATGCCGAAAACATCGGCGGCATCCTCCTCATTGGCGATGCAGACATCCACATAGGGCATCAGCTCACCCATGACCTTGCCCGCCTTTTCCCGGCTCCACAGCTTCTTGCGGTAGTTAAGGTCGCAGGAAACGGTGATGCCGCGCTCCTTGGCTGCCTTGCAGGCGGCCAGGCAGATGGCGGCCACATTGTCCCCCAGGGCGGGGGTGATGCCGGTGAAGTGGAACCACTCGGCGCCGTCAAAGATCGTGTCCCAGTCGAAATCGGCCACCGTTGCCTCCGCAATAGAGGAGTGGGCGCGGTCATAGACCACCTTGGACGGCCGCTGCGAGGCGCCCTTTTCGCAGAAATAGATGCCGACGCGGTCGCCGCCGATGGCAATATCGCTGACATCCACATTCCAGCGGCGCAGCTCGCCCAGGCAGGCGCGGCCGATGTCATTATCCGGCAGCTTGGTAACAAACTTGACCGGGATGCCGTAGTTGGCCAGCGATACGGCCACATTCGCCTCGCCGCCGCCAAAGGTCATTTCCAGTGTGTTGGTGTTGATCAGGCGCAGATATTCCGGCGGCGCAAGCCGCATCATGATCTCGCCGAAGGTAACTGCTTTTGCCATGATGTATTCCTCCTATAATTTGTTTCAGGCTTCGCGCGCCCGGCGGATGTTCTCCATAAACAGTGCGGCATTGGCCTTGACATCGCCCTTCATCAGGCTGCTGCCGGCACCCACCGCCACAGCGCCTGCCCGGATCCAGTCGCCGGCGTTTTCGGCGCTCACGCCGCCGGTGGGCATGATCTGGGCGTACGGCAGCGGGCCGCGGATGTCCTTGATAAAGGCCGGCCCGAACAGGTCGCCGGGGAACAGCTTGAGGATATCCACGCCGGCCTCCATGGCCTCCACCGCCTCTGTGATGGTGAGGATGCCGGCCATGCTGGCCTTGCGGTAGCGGTTGCACAGACGGGTGACCTCCGGGTTGAAGTGCGGGGATACAATGAATTCAGCGCCCGACAGCAGGGCAATGCGCGCCGTCTCGCTGTCCAGCACCGTGCCGGCGCCAAGGATGATGCTGTCCCCGTATTTGCGGGAGATGTCCTCGATCACCCGGTGCGCATAGGGAACGGTGAAGGTCAGCTCGATAGCCTTGATCCCACCCTCGATGCATTTTTCCACGATCTCCATGGCCTTGTCGGAGGTTTCGCCCCGTACCACGGCCACCATGCCGCTGTCCTTGATGGACAGCAGAACCTGCTCCTTTGTCCGCATAGGTGTCACTCCTTAAAATTTGATAAAATACGGTTTTTCTGCGCTATAAGCCTCTTGTCTGTAATGATGTAAGCACTTACAAACAATGCATAGTCTTATTTTACCGCATTTATTGGAAATGTCAAGAGCTTTTTTGCTTTTGGTGCAATAAATGAAAATATCCGTGTCGAAAATCGGAAAACCACTTGATTTTTTTGAGGCCGTGCGGTATACTGGAAGTTGTAAGCACTTACAGATGCAGGAGGTAACGCCACGGATGAATATTTACGATATCGCCGCCAAGAGCGGGGTTTCCATTGCCACGGTCTCCCGTGTGCTGAACAACAGCGCCAGTGTGCGCCCGCAGACCCGTGACCGGGTGCTGCAGGTGATGCAGGAGGAGGGGTTTACCCCCAACAATTTTGCCCGTGGACTGAGCACCGGCTCTATGGGGATGATCGGTATTCTGTGTACCAATGTGCGGGATGCCTTTTACACAACGGCTATCGGCTATATCGAGGAGCATCTGCGCCGGCGCAATAAATACACGGTGCTGCGCTGCACCGGTCCGGAGCTGGAGGACAAAAAGGCCGCCCTGGACTACATGGTGCAGCAGAATGTGGATGCCGTGTTCCTGATCGGCTCTGCCTTCCGGGAGGATACCGACAATTCCCACATCGCCGCGGCGGCGCAGCATGTGCCGATCATCATTATCAACGGCTATGTGGAGCTGCCGGGGGTCTACTGCGTGACCAGTGACGAAAAGGGCGCGGTGGAAAATCTGGTGGCACAGCTCAGCCGGATGCATCGGGACCGTATCCTGCTGCTGCACGATTCGCTGACCTACAGCTGCCAGCAGAAGCTGGCGGGCTACCGCGCAGGACACGAACGGTGCGGCCTGCCGGTGGATGAAAGCCGGATCGTCCAGGTGGATCGGCGCCTGGAGGAGATCAATGCCTGCATCAAGCGGCTGCTGGTACGCGGTGTTACCTTTGACGCGGTGATCGGTTCGGAGGATATTCTGGCGCTGGGCGCGCAGAAGGCGCTGCAGCGCATCGGTCTGACCATGCCGATCATCGGATGCAATAATTCGCTGTTGGCGCGCTGCTGCTCCCCGGAGCTGACCAGCGTGGACAACGGCCTGGAGAAAATGTGCACGCAGGCGCTGGAGATGCTGGACGCCCTGCTGCAGAAACAGGAGGCTCCCGCACATGTTTCCATCCCGACCACGCTGGTGGAGCGGGAAAGCTTCCGGTTTACCTGACGCACCGCTGCACGGCGGTGCAGATATAAGGAGATAGAGTAGCAATGAAAGCATTTATGGATGAGGATTTTCTGCTGCAAAGCGAAACGGCACGCCGGCTTTACCATGACTATGCCGAGCCGATGCCGATCATTGACTATCACTGCCACATTGATCCGCGGGAGATCGCGGAGGATCGCCGGTTTGACAACATTGCCCAGGTATGGCTGGGCGGCGACCATTACAAGTGGCGCATGATCCGCTCAAACGGCGTGCCGGAGGAGGAGATCACCGGCGCGGCGGATGACCGGGTGAAATTCCAGCGCTTTGCCGAGGCGCTGGAAAAGGCGATCGGCAACCCAATGTACCACTGGACGCACCTGGAGCTGAAGCGCTACTTCGGCTATGACGGCGTGCTGAACGGCGAAACGGCCGAGCAGGTGTGGCAGCTCTGCAATGAAAAGCTGCGCAATGACCCGGATATGACGGTGCGGGGGCTGATCCGCCGCTCCCGCGTGGCGGTGATCGGCACCACCGATGACCCGGCGGACACGCTGGAATACCATGCGGCCATCCGCCGCGAGGTAACGGATTTCCGGGTGGTGCCCTCTTACCGCCCGGATAAGGCGGTGAATGTGCACAAGCCGGGCTTTGCCGCGTACATTGCCCGGCTGGGCGAGGCCAATGGGGTATCCATCCGCACGGCGGCGGATGTGCAGACGGCACTCTCCAAGGCGATGGATCGCTTTGCGGCGCTGGGCTGCCGGGCGTCCGACCACGGTGTGGACTATGTGATGTACCGTCCGGCGCCGGCGGAGGCGGTGGAGGCTGCCTTCCGGAAGGGGATGGCCGGCGAACCGCTGACGGTGGAGGAGACCGAGGCCTACCAGACGGCCATGCTGCTGTTCTGCGGCCGGGAGTATGCCCGCCGCGGCTGGGCCATGCAGATCCACTTCTGCGTGCAGCGCAATGTCAATACCGACCTGTTTGAGCGCATTGGGCCGGATGCCGGCTGCGATTGTATTTCCACCCGCGAGTGCAGCGGCGCGCTGACGGCGCTGCTGGATGCGCTGGACCGCACCCATGAGCTGCCGAAGACCATCCTTTATTCGCTCAATCCGGCGGATAATGCGCTGATCGGCTCGGTGATCGGCTCCTTCCAGGGCACCGGTGCGGCCGGCAAGCTGCAGTTTGGCTCTGCCTGGTGGTTCAATGACCACAAGCCCGGCATGGAGAAGCAGCTGACCGACCTGGCAACGCTGTCGTTGCTGGGCAACTTCATCGGTATGCTGACCGATTCGCGCAGCTTCCTTTCCTACACGCGGCACGAATATTTCCGCCGCATCCTGTGCAATCTGCTCGGTGGTTGGGTGGAAAATGGGGAATATCCCGCTGACCTGCCGGCGCTGGGGCGGCTGGTGCAGGGGATCGCCTACAACAATGCCAAGGCGTACTTTGGCTTCTGAGGCGCGCTTTTGAACAATCTTTGAACTTTTGCCGGCGGGGGTTGATTTCCCCCGCCGGTTTTCGTATAATACTCAATTGCTGTAAAAATTGCCTGCTGTGTGAATACTATACGGAAGCAATGAGGGAAAGGAAGCGGACTATGTTCAGACGATTGTCCCGCTGCGTGCGGGAGTATAAGCGGCCAACGCAGCTGACGCTGGTGTTCATCCTGCTGGAGGCAGTGCTGGAATGCCTGATCCCCTTTGTCACGGCGGATCTGGTCAACCGCATCCAGGCCGGCACAGACATGACGGAGGTGCTGCGCATCGGGCTGGTGCTGATCGTGATGGCGCTGCTGTCGCTGGTCTGCGGCGGCGCAGCCGGGTTCACCTGTGCCAGAGCCTCGGCCGGCTTTGCCAAAAACCTGCGGCAGGATGCCTTCCGCCGGGTGCAGAGCTTTGCCTTTGAAAATGTGGATAAGTTTTCTTCCTCCTCGCTGGTCACCCGTATGACCACCGATGTTTCTTATGTCCAGATGGCGTTTATGACCATTATCCGCACGGCTGTGCGGGCGCCGCTGGTGATGCTCTTTTCCATCGTGATGGCTTACCTGATGGGCGGTTCGCTGGCCACCAGCTTTGTGGTGATCATCCCGGTGCTGGGCTTCGGGCTGTATCTTATCGCCCGCAAGGCCATGCCGGCGTTCCGGCGGGTGTTCCGGAAGTACGACCGCCTGAATGAGTCCATTGAGGAAAATGTGCGGGCCATGCGGGTGGTCAAGGGCTTCTCCCGCGAGGAATATGAAAAGCAGAAGCTGGGGGTTGCGGCAGAGGATATCCGCAGCGATTTCACCCGCGCAGAACGCATCGTTGCGCTCGATTCCCCCCTGATGCAGCTCTGTGTGTATTTCAACCTCGTTTTTGTGCTGCTGGTCGGCTCCCGGCTGATCGTGGAGAGCGGCGGTACGCAGATCAATGTGGGGGAGATCACCGCCATGCTTACCTACGGCATGCAGATCCTCATCCAGCTGATGATGCTGTCGATGGTGTATGTGATCATCACCATGTCGGCCGAATCTGGCAAGCGGATACTGGAGGTGCTGGATGAACAGCCGGCACTGGAGCAGCCGGCCGACCCGGTGTACACCGTGGCAAACGGCGCGGTGGATTTTGACGGCGTCAGCTTCAAGTATTCGGCCACGGCGGAGCGGTTTGCCCTGGAGCAGGTGGATCTGCACATCCGCTCCGGTATGACGGTGGGCATTCTCGGCGGCACCGGCTCCAGCAAATCCACGCTGGTGCAGCTGATCCCGCGCCTGTATGATGTGACCGAGGGCTGCGTGCGGGTTGGCGGCGTGGATGTGCGGCAGTACGACCTGGAAACGCTGCGCGGCGCGGTGGCCATGGTGCTGCAGAAGAACCTGCTGTTTTCCGGCACCATCCGGGAAAACCTGCGCTGGGGCAATGAGCAGGCCACCGACGCCGAGCTGGAGGAGGCCTGCCGTCTGGCGCAGGCGGACGAATTTATCCGCAGCTTCCCGGAGGGGTACGATACCTATATCGAGCAGGGCGGCACCAATGTTTCCGGCGGGCAGAAGCAGCGCCTGTGCATTGCCCGCGCCCTGCTGAAAAAGCCGAAGATCCTGATCCTGGATGACTCCACCAGTGCGGTGGATACCAGAACGGATGCCCTGATCCGTGCCGGCTTTGCCGAATTTATCCCCGAAACAACGAAGATCATCATTGCCCAGCGGGTGGCCTCCGTGCAGTACGCAGATATGATCCTGGTGATGGACAACGGCGGCATTGCCGCCGCCGGCACCCATGAGGAGCTGCTGCAGGGCTGTGCCATCTACCGTGAAATCTATGAGCAGCAGACGAACGGAGGTGCGGATGATGAGTAAGAAAACAAATGCCCGCCGGCCGGGTGTCGGGCTGTCTACTTTGCCCCGTATCCTCAGAACCCTGTACGCGGCCTATCCCCGTCTGGTGCCGCTGACGGCACTGTGCATTGTGGTGTCGGCGGTGGTTTCCGCCGTGCCGGCGATCTTTACGCAGAAGGTGCTGGCGGTGGTGACCGAGTGCCTGGACACCCATACGCTGAACTGGGCAACGGCCAGGGCGCGCATCCTGCCGCTGCTGGCGGCACTGATCCTGCTGTACTTGCTCTCGCTGGCGGCAACCGCCCTGTATACGCAGCTGATGGCTTATATCACACAGGGCTATCTGTGCAAGCTGCGCCGCCGGATGTTTGACGGGATGCAGAATTTGCCGATCCGGTTCTTCGATACCCACAAGCACGGCGATATCATGAGCTACTACACCAATGATATTGACACCCTGCGGCAGCTGGTTTCGCAGGCGCTGCCCACTCTGCTGCAGTCGGCGGTGATCGTGCTGGCGGTGCTGATAATCATGCTGTGGTACAGCGTGTGGTTCACCCTGATTGTGCTGGCGGGCGTGGCGGCCATGGTGTTCGTTTCCAAAAAGCTCGGCGGCGGCTCGGCCAAGTATTTTGTCCGGCAGCAGCAGTCGCTTGCCAAGGCCGAGGGCTTCATCCAGGAGATGATGAACGGGCAGAAGGTCATTAAGGTGTTCTGCCATGAGCCGCAGGCGGAGGCGGATTTTGACCGCATCAACGATGCTCTGTATGAGGACAGCAGCCGTGCCCATGCCTATGCCAATATGCTGCCGCCGGTGATCATGAACATCGGCAATGTGCTGTATGTGGCGTGTGCCATGATCGGCGGTCTGTTTCTGGTGGCCGGCGTGCCCAACCTGAGTCTGTCGGGACTGGCCTTTACCATTGATATCCTGGTGCCGTTCCTCAATATGACCAAGCAGTTTACCGGCAATGTCAACCAGGTTTCGCAGCAGATCAATGCTGTGGTGATGGGGATGGCCGGCGCCCAGCGCATCTTTGCCCTGATGGATGAGCCGCCGGAGACCGATGAAGGCTATGTGACCCTGGTGAACGCGGCGGTGGCGGCGGACGGCAGCATCACCGAAAGCGAACAGCGCACCGGCCACTGGGCATGGCGCCACCCGCACGGTGATGGCACGGTGACCTATACGCTGCTGCGCGGAGATGTGCGGCTGACGGATGTGGATTTCTCCTATGAGGAGGGCAAGCCGGTGCTGCACGATGTGACCGTGTATGCCGAGCCGGGGCAGAAGGTGGCCTTTGTGGGCGCCACCGGTGCCGGCAAGACCACCATCACCAACCTGATCAACCGGTTTTATGACATTGCCGACGGCAAGGTGCGGTACGATGGCATCAATATCAACAAGATCAAAAAGGCTGACCTGCGCCGCAGCCTGGGGCTGGTGCTGCAGGAGACCAACCTGTTCAGCGGCACGGTGATGGAGAATATCCGCTATGGCAAGCTGGATGCCACGGATGAGGAATGCCGGCAGGCTGCCCGGCTGGCCGGTGCGGACGATTTCATCTCCCGCCTGCCGCACGGCTATGCAACCGAGCTGAGCAATAATGGTGCCAACCTGTCCCAGGGGCAGCGCCAGCTGATTGCCATTGCCCGTGCGGCGGTGGCCGATCCGCCGGTGATGATCCTGGACGAGGCGACCTCCTCGATTGATACCCGCACCGAGGCGATCGTGCAGCGGGGCATGGATAAGCTGATGGAGGGACGCACGGTGTTCGTCATCGCCCACCGGCTTTCCACCGTGAAGAACGCGGATGTGATTATGGTGCTGGATCACGGCCGCATAATTGAGCGGGGTAACCATGAAAAGCTGATCGCCGAAAAGGGCACCTATTATCAGCTGTACACCGGCGCATTTGAGCTGGAATAAAGCCAAAAACCGCCGGAAGAACGCATCATTTAGCGTTCTTCCGGCGGTTTTGTCTGTCAATCCTGCCGCAGCAGGCGGGTGGTCAGGTCGGTGCCGCAGGGCTGTGGCTGCGGCAGGGTGAGGGCGTACAGGTCGCTTGCCCGCTGCTCCAGCGCAAACACCTGCTGTGCCTGTGGCGGCAGTGTGCGCAGCTGCCGCGCACCGGAGAGCAGCGGCAGGGTGGGGTGCGCGGCGGCCAGCAGCTCCTGCCCGCGGGCATTGAGCCCCAGCAGGCGGATGTACGGCGGCAGCCGGTGCGGCAGCTCGGCCGGGATGCCCAACAGTGCGCTCCACAGGATGCGGCGCAGCCGCGCCTCCGGATAGCGGCGGGTGCGCAGGGCGGTCAGCAGCTCCGGCAGGCTGCCGGCCGAGTGCACGGCGCGGGTCAGCCGGTGCTCCAGCCCCTCCGAAAGGTAGGGCAACGCGGCCAGCTCCTGTGGGGACAGGGTGCGCAGCCGCGCCAGCATGGCCGTTTCCAGCCGTGTGGGGTCGGCGGGCGTCTGTCCCGCGGCCAGCGCCTGCTGCAGGATCGCCGCAGCGGGTGCCGGCATACAGGCTACGGCCGCGGCGGTTTCGCCTGCCCGGATGTGGCTGCGCAGCCAGCCGGCGGAGGCGATGCCATCGCTGGCTGGCTGGCCGTGCCCGGCGCCCTGTCGCGGGACGGTCAGAACCGAAAAGGGTGCCTGCTGCCGGGCGATCGCCCGGAGATATTCTATGCCGAGGGTGTTGTTGGGGCTGGCCAGCAGGGCGGCCTCCGGATCGCCAAGCTGCCCGGCAACGGCAGCCTGCCGCGCGGCGGCATAGGGCAGCCCGGTACGCAGTGCCTGCCGCAGCGCCACCCGGTGGGCGGGGCTGTCCAGTGCCTGGGCTACGGCCTGCAGCCGGTCGGCATCGCCGCACTCGCTGCCGAAGGACAGCACAGAAATGCAGCCAAGTGCGCGCAGCACCGCCACGCCGCCGCCGGCAAACAGTTCGGCCGGCGCCATGGCCCACGGCACCGGCAGCTCCAGCACCAGGTCAGCCCCGCAGGCCAGCGCCATCTCCGCCCGCTGCCACTTGGGCAGCAGTGCCGGTTCGCCGCGCTGGGTGAAGGCCCCGCTGAGCACCACCGCCACATGGGTGCAGCCGGCGGCGCGCACGGCGGCAATGTGCCGGGCATGTCCGTTGTGGAAAGGATCGTATTCGGCAATGATGCCGGCTGCCCGCATAGCCGCCGCCTCCTTTTTGTGCCGCTTTTTTCAAAAAACCGCAAAAAACGGTTGAAATCCTGGCAAAAATCAGTTATTATATAATACGCTGTTTATGGAATAAAGTCAATAAGGAGAGAGAACACATGAAGATCCTGGTTATCAATGCCGGCAGCTCCTCGCTGAAGTATCAGCTGATTGATATGGACGGAGAAAAGGTGCTGGCGAAGGGCATCTGTGAGCGTCTCGGCGGCGAGGATGGCACCTTTACCCACAAGGCTTTTGGCCAGAAGTGGGAGCACGCTGTGCCGATGCACAACCATACAGAGGCCTTTGAAGAGGTGAAAAAGGCGCTGACCGAGGGCGAGGGCAAGGTGATCGACGACCTGTCCGAGGTGGATGCTATCGGCCACCGCGTGGTGCAGGGCGGCGACCGCTTTGACCGTTCGGTGATTGTGACCGATAAGGTGAAAAAGGACATCGACGAGCTGGCCGAGCTGGCCCCGCTGCACAACAAGGGTGCGCTGCAGGGCATTGAGGCGGCCACGGCGCTGTTCGGTACGGATATTCCGCAGGTGGTCACCTTTGATACCGCTTTCCATCAGACAATGGAGCAGAAGGTGTATATGTTCGCGCTGCCGTACGAGTATTACGAGAAGTACCATGTGCGCCGCTACGGTGCGCACGGCACCTCCCACCGCTATGTCAGCGGCCGCTGCTGCGAGCTGCTCGGCCGCACGGAGGGCACCCGCATCATTACCTGCCACCTGGGCAGCGGCTCCTCCATCTCCGCCATTAAGGATGGCAAGATCATGGATACCTCGATGGGTCTGACCCCCCTGGATGGCTTTATGATGGGCACCCGCACCGGCGGCTTTGATCCATCGGCGGTGACCTACATCATGGACCGTGAGCACCTGACCCCCAAAGAGATGGATCAGATCATGAACAAGAAGTCCGGCACCCTCGGCATCTCCGGCAAGTACAGCGACGACCGGGATATTGAGGCGGCGATTGAGCGCGGCGATGAGCGCGCCAAGCTGGCGTGGGATATGCGTACCTACCAGATCGTCAAGTTTGTCGGCGGCTATATTGCGGCGCTGGGCGGCCTGGATGCCCTGGTGTTCACGGCCGGCATCGGCGAAAACCAGCCCCGTGTGCGCGCTGAGGTGATTGAGGCGCTCTCTTTCCTGGGGATGAAGTGCGACTATGAGGCCAACAAGGTGCACGGCAAGGAAACGCTGATCACCACGCCGGATTCGGCTATCCCGGCCTGGGTCATCCCGACGGACGAGGAAATGGTGATCGCCCGCGATACCATGGCGCTGGCCCTGGAACTGAAAAAGTAAATATCGGCGACCCCGAAAGGCTCTCCGGCATGGCCGGGGAGCCTTTCTTCTCGGCGGAAGCCCGGCGACCGGAAGACGCAAGAAAAAATTACCGGAAAAGGTTGCACTTTTTGGCTTTTTCGCGTATACTAAACAGGTGTGTGCGTATAGACCCGGCTTTTCGGCGCCGGATTTTTAGGAGGACAAGCATGATTACGGTATCGGATCTGAGTATCAACTTCGGCGGACAGAATTTGTTTAAGCATGTCAATCTCAAATTTGTCAGCGGCAACTGCTATGGCGTGATCGGCGCCAACGGCGCGGGCAAATCCACCTTTTTGCGTATCCTTTCGGGTGATCTGGAGCCAACCACCGGTGAGGTGATCATTGACCCCCGCACCCGGATGTCGGTGCTCAAGCAGGATCACTATGCCTATGATGAGTATACGGTGCTGGATACCATCATCCAGGGCAATCCGCGCCTGTATGAGATCATGCAGCAGAAGGACGCCCTGTACGCCAAGGAGGATTTCTCCGATGAGGACGGCGCGCTGGCGGCAGAGCTGGAGGGCGAATTTGCCGAAATGAACGGCTGGGAGGCCGAGACGGAGGCAGGGCAGATCCTGCAGGGACTCGGTATCCCCACCGAGCGGCTGTATGACCAGATGAGCGCGCTGGCGGATAAGGAAAAGGTGAAGATCCTGCTGGCGCGGGCGCTGTTCGGCCACCCGGACATCATTCTGCTGGACGAGCCGACCAACCACCTGGACATTGACTCCATCCGCTGGCTGGAGGACTTTCTGATGGATTATGAGGGCACGGTGATCGTGGTATCCCACGACCGGCACTTCCTCAATAATGTCTGCACCCATATCGTGGATGTGGACTATACGCAGATCCGCATCTATGTGGGCAACTACGATTTCTGGTACGAATCCAGCCAGCTGATGCAGAAGGTGATGCGGGAGCAGAACAAGAAGAACGAGGAAAAGATCAAGGAGCTGCAAAGCTTCATCCAGCGCTTTTCCGCCAATAAATCCAAATCCCGGCAGGCAACCTCCCGCCGCAAGCTGCTGGATAAGCTGACGGTGGAGGAGATGCCGGCCTCCTCCCGGCGGTATCCGTATGTGGGCTTCCAGATGGATCGTGAGGCCGGCAAGGAGATCCTGGCGGTGGAGGGACTGACCAAGACCGTGGACGGTGTGAAGGTGCTGGATGCCGTTTCTTTCCGGGTGAACAAGGGGGATAAGATCGCCTTTGTGGGGCAGGATGAAATTGCTACCACCACCCTGTTCCGCATCATCACCGGTGAGCTGGAGCCGGATGCCGGCAGCTACAAATGGGGCGGCACCACCAGCCTTTCCTACTTCCCCAAGGATAACACTGCCTATTTCGAGGGCAACGATATGAACCTGCTGCAGTGGCTGAACCAGTATTCAACGGATAATACCGAGACCTACCTGCGCGGCTTCCTTGGAAAAATGCTCTTTTCCGGCGATGATGTACTGAAGCCGGTAAAGGTGCTTTCCGGCGGCGAAAAGGTGCGGTGCATGCTTTCCCGCATGATGATGTACGGCTCCAATGTGCTGATCCTTGACCAGCCGACCAACCACCTGGATCTGGAATCCATCACGGCGGTGAACGACGGCCTGGCGGCTTTTCCCGGCAATGTGCTGTTTTCCTCGTACGACCACCAGTTTATCCAAACAGTGGCCAACCGGATTATGGAGCTGAAGGATGGCAAGCTGCTGGATAAGATGATGAGCTACGACGATTTTATCGAATTTAAGGCGGCCAACGGGCTGTAATCGACTGACCTGCGCAGGGGCGCCACCGGGCGCTCCTGCGCGTGTGCTTTCAGGAGGAGCCAATGGAGAAAAAGCGTATTTTGTTGATCGGCACCGGCGGGACGATCGCCTCAGAGATGTCGCCGAACGGCCTGACCCCGGAGCTGAATACCACGCAGCTGCTGCACTTTGTGCCGGAGCTTGAGCAGCTTTGCCGGGTGGACTGCATCCAGCTGTGCAGCCTGGACAGCACCAATATCCGCCCGGAGCACTGGCTGGCCATGGCCGGCGCCATCCGGGAGCGGTACGGGGCATACGACGGCTTTGTGATCTGCCATGGCACGGATACCATGGCCTATACCGCCGCGGCGCTGAGCTACCTGATCCAGGGCAGCCCCAAGCCGATCATCCTGACCGGTGCACAGAAACCGATCTGGTTTGACGGCACCGACTCCAAGCGCAATCTAACAGACGCTTTTCTGTATGCCTGCTGCGGGGGCGGTGGGGTGCAGATCGTCTTCAACGGGCAGGTGATCCTGGGCACCCGTGCACGGAAGACCTGTTCCAAGAGCTTCCAGGCCTTTTCCAGTGTCAATCATCCGGATCTGGCTGTGCTGCGGGACGGTCGCCTGCTGCAGTATATCCGCTGCGAAACGCTGGAGCAGCCGGTGTTCTATGACCGGCTGAACGCCAATGTGGGACTGCTGAAGCTGACGCCCGGCACCCCGCGGGATGTGGCGGAGTATATGCTGCGGCGCTACGACGGCCTGATTGTGGAGGGCTTTGGCGTGGGCGGCCTGCCGGCATACGACGGTTTCTACGACTGCCTGCGGCAGGGTGTGGAGGCCGGCCGGCTGGTGGTGATGACCACGCAGGTGCCGAATGAGGGGAGCGACCTGAAGGTATACCAGGTGGGCGGCCACCTGAAAAGCACCCTGCGCCTGCTGGAGGCCTTTGATATGACCACCGAGGCGGCGCTGGCCAAGCTGATGTGGATACTGGGGCAGACGACGGATTTCGCCCGTGCCGAGCAGCTTTTTTATCAGCCGGTGGCGCGGGATATCCTTTCGCCCACGCAGCCGCTGGAGGATATGGAATGAATGTGCAGAAATGGCTTGCCGCCAACACGGCCTCGCTGGCCGGGCAGCGGGTGGCGCTGACCGGCGCCACCGGCGGTCTGGGGCGTGAGCTGTGCTTCTATCTAGCCGGGCTGGGGGCGGAGCTGATCCTGCTTGACCGCAGCCGGGAAAAGGCGCAGGTGCTGGATGCGGCACTGCGTGCCGCCTTTCCGGCGGTCAGCATCCGGCGGATATTTGTGGAGCTGACCGATATGGACAGTGTGCGTGCGGCCTGTACGGCGCTGGCGCCGCTGCATCCGCAGGTGCTGATCCTCAATGCCGGCGCCTATGCCATCCCCCGGCACCGCAGCACCGCCGGATACGATGATGTATTTCAGATCGACTTTGTCTCACCCTACTACATGGTGCGGGCGCTGCTGCCGGCCATGCCGGATGGCGGCCGGGTGGTGGCGGTGGGCAGCATCGCCCACCGCTATTCCGTCAGCGATCCGGCGGATGTGGATTTTTCCACCCGCCGGGCGTGCAGTAAGGTATACGGCAATGCCAAGCGCTATCTGATGGCGGGCCTGTATGCCCTTTTCCGCGGACAGACACGGGTGACGCTGGCGGTGGTGCATCCCGGCGTGACCTTTACCAATATCACCGCCCATTATCCCAAGTGGCTGTTTGCCCTCATCCGCCGGCCGATGCAGTGGATCTTCATGCCGCCGCGGGTGGCGGCGCTGTCGCTGCTGCGGGGGGTGTTCTGCCCCTGCGGGGACCGCGAGTGGATCGGTCCGTGGCTGCTGGATGTGTGGGGGCGGCCGCGCCGTTCCCGTCTGCGGTCACTGCCGCCGGACGAATGCCGCCGCATCGGCGAAACCGCCGAGCGGATCTGGCAGCAGCTGCAGCCTGCAGCCGCCCCGGTGAACGCGGAATGAAATATGCGCTCCGGCGACAACAGTCGCCGGAGCGCATTTCCTTTTTCGTTATGGGGGTCAGGCCATCTGTGCCATGGATTGCTCCAGCAGCGCCAGCTTTTCCTGCAGGGCTGCGGCCTGTGCTTTGGCACCGTCGACCACGGCCTGTGGGGCTTTGTCGGTAAAGGCCTTGTTGTTCAGGCGTGCCAGCACACCGTCCAGCTGCTTCTGTACCGTGGCTTTTTCCTTCTGCAGGCGGGCGGTTTCGGCGGCCTTATCCACCAGTTCATCCAGCGGGATCTTTACCGTGGCGGCCGCAGTGACGATGTTCACCGTGCCGGGCACATCGAAGCTTTCGCCGATTTGCACAGCGGCGGCCGAGGCCAGCCGCTGCAGGAACGGCACGCCGGCGGCAAAGGTATCGGTAAAGGCGGTCTCAATATACAGGTCGGCCTTCTTAGAGGGCGGCACATTCATCTCGGCGCGGCGGTTGCGGATGCTGCGGATGACCTCCATGATCTGCTCCATCTCCTTCTCCTGTGCGGGGAAGCAGAGTGCCGGATCGTACACCGGCCACGGGGCGATCATCAGCGCCTCGCCCTCATGCGGCAGGGACTGCCAGATTTCCTCGGTGATGAACGGCATAAAGGGGTGCAGCAGGGTCAGCATGCCGGTCATGACATAGCACAGCACCCGGCGGGCGTTGTCCGCCTCCTCGCCCTGCAGACGGGATTTGCATAGCTCGATATACCAATCGCAGAAATTGTCCCAGATGAAGTCGTACAGCTTCTGCACGGCAATGCCCAGCTCGAATTTTTCCAGGTTCTCGGTAACGGCCTTCACCAGCTCATTGTACCGCGAAAGGATCCATTTGTCCTCCAGTGTCAGTGTTTCCGGCAGCCCGGCGGGCACCTCATGCCCCTCCAGATTCATCAGAATGAAGCGGGCGGCGTTCCACAGCTTATTGGCAAAATTGCGGCTGGCCTCCACCTTGTCGGTCATATAGCGCATATCATTGCCGGGGCTGTTGCCGGTGGCCAGCATAAAGCGCAGTGCATCTGCGCCGTACTTGTCAATCTCCTCCAGCGGATCAACGCCGTTGCCGAGCGATTTGGACATCTTGCGTCCCTGGCTGTCCCGCACCAGCCCGTGGATGAGCACCGTATGGAAGGGCGGCTTGCCAGTGTAGGCCAGGCCGGAGAAGATCATCCGGCTGACCCAGAAGCCGATAATATCATAGCCGGTTACCAGCGTATCGGTGGGGTAGAAATACTCCAGCGCCTCGGTCTTTTCCGGCCAGCCCAGCGTGGAGAAGGGCCACAGTGCCGAAGAGAACCAGGTGTCCAGCGTGTCGGGATCCTGCGTCAGATGGGTGCCGCCGCACTTCGGGCAGACGGTCGGCGTCTGCTTGGCCACCACCGTTTCGCCGCACGCATCACAGTACCATGCCGGGATCTGATGTCCCCACCAGAGCTGGCGGGAGATGCACCAATCGCGGGTGGCACGCATCCAGTTGAGATAGTTTTTGGTGAAGCGTTCCGGCACAAAGGTGATCTCGCCCTTTTCCACCGCTTCGATCGCCGGCTTTGCCAGCGGCTCCATTTTCACAAACCACTGCTTGGACACCATCGGTTCGATGACCGAGTGGCAGCGGTAGCAGGTGCCCACATCGTGGCGCAGATCCTCGGTCTCTTTCAGATATCTGCCGGCGGCCAGATCCTCCAGGATGGCCTTGCGCGCTTCCAGGGCGGTCATGCCGGCATACTTGCCGCAGTCCAGCACCTGCGGTTCGTCCATTGCTGCCCGGCCGGAGGCGATCAGTTCATCGGCGGCGGCCTTGTCGGCGGCGCCGGTCATGTGGCCGTCATAGGTAAACACCCGGATGATCGGCAGGTCGTGCCGCTTGCCCACCTCAAAGTCGTTGGGGTCGTGGGCGGGGGTAATCTTCACTACGCCGGTGCCCTTGGTCATGTCGGCGTGTTCATCGCACACGATCGGCAGCTCCTTATCCAGCAGCGGCAGGATCACATGGCAGCCGTGCAGGTGCTTGTAGCGCTCGTCCTCGGCGTTGATAGCCACGGCGGTATCGCCCAGCATGGTCTCCGGTCGGGTGGTGGCCAGCTCCAGCTGCTCCCCTGTCTCCTTGACGGTGTACAGCAAATGCCAGAAGTGGCCGTCCTTTTCCTCATATTCCACCTCGGCATCCGAAATGGAGGTATTGCACTTCGGGCACCAGTTGACCATGCGGTTGCCGCGGTAGATCAGCCCCTGCTCATACAGGCGCACAAACACCTCTTTGACCGCCGTGGAGCAGCCTTCGTCCATGGTGAAGCGTTCCCGCTCCCAGTCGCAGCTGGAGCCGATGGTCTTCAGCTGGCTGACGATGCGGCTGCCGTATTTCTCTTTCCATGCCCAGGCGCGCTCCAGGAAGCCCTCGCGGCCGAGCATATCCTTGGTCAGCCCCTCCTGCCGCATGGCCTCCACCACTTTGGCCTCGGTGGCAATGGAGGCGTGGTCGGTGCCGGGCATCCACAGTGCCTCATAGCCCTGCATCCGCCGCCAGCGGATGAGAATATCCTGCAGGGTATTATCCAGTGCGTGTCCCATATGCAGCTGGCCGGTGATGTTCGGCGGCGGCATCATCACGGTATACGGCTTTTTCTCGTTGCCGGCCGCGTCCCTGGCATGGGGGGTGGCGTGGAAGTAGCCGCCGTCCAGCCAGAACTGGTAGGTGCGCTTTTCCACCTCGCGCGGCTCATAGGTCTTGGCCAGCTCTTTGCGTTGTGCCATGTGTATTCCTCATCTCTTTCACTTTTTTCGTTTTTTCAGCGGTCAGCCCCGCAGCACCTTCACAATCTCGCCGACATACATGCGGTGATAATCGTCGGTATAGTGTCCGGCAATGGTGGGATCCAAGAAGCCGGCGGGGTCGATATCCTGAATATACATTTTGCGGCAGACCAGCACCAGCCGTGCCTCGTCAAAATAGGGGGCGGCCTCATCGGTGCGCAGGGTCAGCCCGGCCTGGGCGATCTTATCGCCATCGCGGCCGGACATTCTGCCGCACAGCTGCAGCGCCCGGTGCAGATCTCGACCGAAAAAGGAGAGGGTGTAGTACCGCTCTTTTTCCAGAAATTCGTAGGTGTAGCGGGTGGGACGCACAAAGCAGAAGCTGACCGGCGCGTTCCACAGTACGCCAAGGCCGCCCCAGCTGGCGGTCATGGTATTGCAGGCGCTGGCCTTGCCGGCGGTGATCAGCATCCAATCCTGCCCGATCAGCTGGAAGGGGTTATCCCGGATCTCGGCCGGGTCGATCTCGATAAATTTCCGCATACAGCGCGCCTCCTGTTCTCAGTGGATGGCGCTGCCGGGGGTCATGCCGTCCACAAACAGCACCTGCACATCCTCACTGCCGTCCGCCTTTTTGCCATCGGCGGCCAGGATCATGCCCTGGCTCTCCACACCGCACAGCTTGGCCGGCTTCAGGTTGGCCACCAGCACCACCCGGTGCCCGACCAGCGCCTCCGGGGCGTACCACGGAGCAATGCCGGAGCATACCGTGCGGGGGGTATCGGTGCCGTCGTTGAGGGTCAGCCGGAGCAGCTTTTTGGACTTTTTGACCGGTTCGCAGGCGGTGATCTCCGCCACCCGCAGATCCACCTTGGCAAAGTCCTCAATGCCGATCTGCGGCAGGAAGGTGATGCCGGCGGTCTCCGCCGCCTCGGCTGCTTCTGCGGCCGCCTGTGCCGCCTGCTGCTTTTCGTGCAGCTCGGCCAGCAGCTTTTCTCCGTCAATGCGGGCAAACAGCGGCACCGGCGTGCCGACGGCATAGCTTTCGGCGGCGCCGAAGCGGGCCGTATCCATACCGGTCAGCTCCCCGGCCGTCTGCAGCTGGGCGTGGATAGCCCTGGCCGTGGAGGGCATAAACGGGCTGAGCAGGATGCCGAGCACCCGGATGCACTCCAGCAGATTGTACAGCACGGCCTCCAGCCGGGCGCGGTTGGCCTCGTCCTTGGCCAGCGCCCACGGCGCTGTTTCGTCAATGTACTTGTTGCAGCGTTTGGCCAGCTCCATCACGGCTTCGGCCGCCTCGGCATTGTGCCAGGTATCCATCAGCGTGCGGTATTTTTCCACGGTGGCCAGGCAGCTTTCGGCCAGGTCGGCATCGCCGGCCGGACGGGTCACCCTGCCGCCAAAATACTTGTTGGTCATGGCGATGCAGCGGTTGACCAGATTGCCCAGCGTATTGGCCAGGTCGGTATTGTAGCGGTTGATGATATTTTCGTAGGTGATGGTGCCGTCCTGCGCAAACGGGATCTCGGTCAGCAGGTAATACCGGATGGCATCCACGCCGAAGATGGCCGCCAGCTCGTCCGCGTACAGCACATTGCCGCGGGATTTGCTCATCTTATCTTCGCCGGAGAGCAGCCACGGGTGTCCCAGCACCTGCTTTGGCAGCGGCTCGCCCAGCGCCATCAGGATAATCGGCCAGTAGATGGTGTGGAAGCGGACGATATCCTTGCCGATCACATGCAGGTCGGCCGGCCAGTATTTCTTATAGTGCGCGGTGGAGCCGTCGGGATTGTAGCCGCAGCCGGTGATATAGTTGGTCAGGGCATCCAGCCAGACATAGATCACATGCTTATCGTCAAAATCCACCGGAATGCCCCACTTGAAGGAGGAGCGGGAGACGCACAGATCGCTCAGGCCGGGCTTGAGGAAATTGTTGATCATCTCATTGCGGCGGGATTCCGGCACGATGAAATGGGGGTTGTCCTCATAGTATTTCAGCAGCCGGTCCTGGTATTTGCCCAGCTTGAGGAAGTAGGCATCCTCTTTGGCATCGACGCATTCGCGTCCGCAGTCCGGGCACTTGCCGTCCTTCAGCTGGCTGGGGGTAAAGAAGCTTTCGCACGGGATGCAGTATTTGCCCTCATAGCAGCCCTTGTAGATATCCCCCTGCTCATAGAGCCTGCGGAAGATCTTCTGTACAGCGTCAACATGGTCGGCGTCGGTGGTGCGGATAAAGCGGTCATAGGTCACATCCATGCAATCCCATACCTGCTTGATCTGCGCCGATACGCGGTCCACATAGGCCTGTGGGGTGATGCCCTCGGCGGTGGCCTTTTCTTCAATTTTCTGCCCGTGCTCGTCCGAGCCGGTGAGGAAGTAAACATCAAAGCCCATCATGCGCTTATACCGGGCGATCATATCCGCCAGAACGATATCGTAGGTGTTACCGATATGCGGCTTACTGCTGGTATAGGCAATAGCCGTGGTCAGATAGAATTTTGGTTTGTCCATGGATGCAAAAGCTCCTCCCTTATTAACCCGATGGTATTCTCTTTATTTTAACATACATAGGAAAAAATACAACCTTTTTTCGGAAGAAAATTCGGAATTTTTTGCCTTTCCGCCCGCCGGGACGGCAGAAAAATGCCCCGCCGGCGATCAGCGGCGGGGCAGAGATTTATACAGCGGCGGGGTCGCGCCGCAGGAACAGATAGGCGCGCAGCGAGCGCGGCGGCAGCCGCAGACGGCCGTTTTCGGCGGTAAAGCGCTCACCGGTAAGCAGATCCGGCCACTCGCCTTCGGCGGAAACAGGGAGCTCGGCTGCTTCTTCTGTGGCATTATACACGCCGATGATGGCGTGGTTGACATAGGTATACACCTGATCTGTTTCGCTGTACAGCCGCACGCCGGCCTCCCGGTACAGCTGGCGCAGCAGGCCAGCGGGCAGCTGTACCGTTGCTGCATAGAGGCTGCTGCCGCGGCGGGCCACGGCGGCGGTGCCATCCTCAAACCGGGCGATCACCTCGCCGCCGACGGCGCAGAAATACGGCCCGGCGGGCTTCGGCTCCGGCAGCACAGTCCCCTGCCACACCAGGCCGCCGTGGGAGGTGTCCTGCTGCCGTACGGCAATGCCGGTCAGTGCACCTATGGCATCGGGCTCCAGCCGGCCGCCGGTGGCATAATCCGGCGCATAGAGCCACAGCATGGTCTTGCCGGCCCTTTGCAGCCGCTCGATGGCGAGCCGCTGGGGCAGCGGAATGTCGTAGGCATCCACAAAAAGCAGGAAGCGGTAGCGCTCCATCTGCGGCAGGGTGATGTCGGCCGCGGAATAGAGATCGTACGGGGCCCCGGCCTCGGCCAGCGTGCGGCGGATATGGCTCAGGCAGCTGCTGGCCAGCCCGGCGGTCTTCCGTACCCGGTACATTGCCTCGCCGCTGACGATCACCGCTACCTCGGCGGCGGAGCGGCGGTCGAGACGGCTGAGCATCGTATCCAGATCCACCATTTGCCGGATCGCCCGCAGCATCCCCGGGGAGCGGAACCACCCATCGAACATATCAAACCACCACAGGGCCGTGCCGCTGCTCTGGCAAAGCAGGAAATCCCGATACAGCAGGTTGAGCGCCTCTGTTTCATCACGGCACTTGGCATCGGCGCCGGGGATCTCCACCAGACAGCCGTTTCCATCGTCCGGATGCGCCGGGTCAAGGGGAACCGCTCTGGGTGCCACATGGGTGATGTGGTCAAACTCCAAAAAATAGACCTTATTGTGCTCCTGCAGCGTCTTTTGTGTGACCATCAGCGCGGAGGGGTCTGTCAGTCTGCGGTAGCCGTAGGCCGACGGGGAGGAGATCATATCAATATCCGGGCTGAGGAACAGCCTTTCGTACCCAAGGTGGCCGGACTCAAACAGTCTGGTGCCGCCCAATTCGAGCAGATACCCGTAATATACGCCGACCAGCTTGTTGTGATGCAGAACCTCCTGCGCCTGCTGCGCGAAATGGAGCACGGTATCGGTGACCAGCTCACCGTGGAAACGGCGTGCCTGGTACACATTGTGCTCCTGCGCAGACAGAAAGACGCCGCCCGGCGCGGTCAGCTGCGCGGTCGTCGGCAGGTCCTCGCCGTACCGGCGGCGATAGGCGCAGTTTTTGATCGGGTGCGGTGCCTCCTGATCCTGGCCGGAAAACCACTCGGTGGTCATGCCGCCAAGCAGAAAGTAGCCGTATATCCGTTCACCGTATTTTTCCTCGCAGTGGGCAATGGCGGCTTTGAGGTAGTCGGCCGCCGCTTTGCGGTAGCCCTCATCCGCGGCTATCTGCGATAAATACAGAAAGGAATTGGGCTGCTCCGGGTGCTTTTCCAGATACCACGGACGGGTGTTCAGATCCAGCATCGGGGCAAAATAGGCGTCCGGCGCGTTCCGGATGAACAGCTCCATCTGGCGGTCGATGGCGGTGAAATCGTAGGTGTTCTCTCCGATCCACGATTCGCCGTAGAGGGAGTACGGAACCCCCAGCGCGGAGATAACGCCGCTGGATAGGACATTGAACAACCGCACACCGGCGGTATAAAACTCGCAGATATTGGTTTCGTTTGGCCGGAAAGACTTGAATGCAAGCGGCGAATAGTATTGCCCGGCGATGTTGATGCCGTTTACACCGTGCCGATTTTCGACAGAGACTTTCATCCTCCGTCCCCCTTTCCCTGATATTTTACATGGCAGCGACACCGCGCACAAGCAAAACGGAACAGGAAAGTAAGAAAAAAGAAAAAGATGGGCGTTTTCTTATAAAAAACCGGCCGGCTGCACAACAGCAGCCGGCCGTCGGGGGACAGGGATTTATTCTGCCCAGTCAGCCAGGCGGTCGAAGGTTGACCACGCTCCCTCGGCAAAATACCGGTGGGCGCCGTGGCCGGTGACCAGCGCGCAGTTTTCCGGTACGCCGGCGGCCTCATAGACCTTCTGTATGGTGGCGTAGGCCTCCCGCACGCCTGCATCGGGGAAGATGGGGTCCTCATCCCCGTGAATAACGATCAGTTTGCGCGGAGCAATGCAGGCAGCCATATCGCCCATATCCATGTATTTGGCCAGGCCGGGCACATAGTTGCACTCGCAGTGGCGTATGGCGGCGATGGAGTCCTTGAAGGTGCACACCGAGCAGCAGGGCATGGCCACCTTGATGCGCTCATCCAGGCAGGCAGCGTAATAGGTGGCGGTGCCGCCGCCGGAATTGCCGGTGCAGAGAATGCGGTCGGGGTCGATCTCGGGGTAGGTGAGGGCGATGTCCAGCGCGCGGGAGATATCAAAGCAGCGCTCACCGATGATGGTACGGCCGAGCAGCAGTGAGATCATGGCTGTGGAGTGGCAGCGGGGAGCACCGTCGTCGTCCTCGCTCCACACCATCGAGGTGCGGCGTTCGCCCATGCCGCGCTGCTCCACACACAGGGCGGCAAAGCCGTGTGCCAGCGCCTGCCGGGCAATGGCGCGGTCCTGATCCTCCGCCTTATCCTGGCGGTAGATATCGCGGTTCACAGAGATGTGCATACCGGTGGAGTGCCCCTGCAGGCAGATGGCCAGCGGATATTTTTTCTTGCCCAGCTTCGGGATGCACAGCAGGCATACGGCGCGGGCATCCTCCTCCGCCCAGAAGGAAAGGCGGTGCTCGATATAGTCGCCCTCATCGTGGGTATATTCCACGGTGACCTCCGGCGGCACGGCCACCGGCCGATCCCCCAGCTGGGTGAGCAGGCGCTCCCGGATGGCTTTCTGCTGGGCGGCAAAATCGCCGGTGGGGTCAAAGGCCAGCAGCGGCTTTTCCGCGATCGCACGCCACTGCAGCTTATCTGTTGAGTAGGTATAGTCCATGAGAGATGCCTCCTGTTTTTGTCAAGATCACATCGTCATGATACCATGGCGGACAAAAAGAGACAAGGGGGAATTTCCGCGGCAGATCGTGCGGATTTGTTTACTTCTTACATTCTGTCGGGTGGCGGTGCGGCCACGGAGGCGAAAAAACAAAATCCGCCGCTTTTCGTGCTTTTTGCGCGGTTTTTGCTTGTATTCCGCCACAATATATGGTATACTGAAACGGTGAATACCGCTATACAGATTGGAGAAAGCACCATGGACAACGCAGATAAGCAGAAAAATGAACGCCGGCAGGATCTGATCGCCGGGCGCAATGCGGTGATGGAGGCCCTGAAAGCCGGCCGGGCGTTGGACAGTGTGCTGGTGGCCAAGGGGGAGCGGCAGGGCAGTATCGGCGCTATTCTGGCGCGCTGCCGCGAGGCCGGCATCCCGGTGAAGGAGGCGGACAGCCGGAAGCTGGATGCCATGGCGGCCAACCATCAGGGGGTCATCGCTGTGGCCGCCTGCAAGGAATATGCAACGGTGGAGGAGCTGTTTGCCGCTGCAGCCGCCAAGGGGGAGCCGCCGTTCTTTATTGTCTGCGACGAGCTGGAGGATCCGCACAATCTGGGGGCGATCCTGCGCACAGCAGAGGCGGCGGGCGCCCATGGGGTGATCGTGCCGCGCCGCCGGTCGGTGGGGCTGACGGATACGGTGTACAAGGCCTCGGCCGGCGCGGTGGAATATGTGCCGGTGGCGCGGGTGACCAACATTACCGATACACTGCGGGAGCTGAAGGAGCGCGGTGTGTGGGTGTACGGACTGGATATGGACGGCGAGGCCTGGTGCGCCGCCGACCTGACCGGCGCCATGGCGCTGGTGGTCGGCTCTGAGGGGCGCGGGATCAGCCGGCTGGTGCGGGAAAACTGCGATTTTATGCTGTCTCTGCCAATGGCAGGGCAGATCAATTCGCTCAATGCCTCGGTGGCGTGCGGCGTGGTGCTGTATGAGGCTGCACGGCAGCGGCAGGGCATCCGGGCGCGCAACCAATAAATACCCGGGGGCAAGTACGATAATTGTAAATCATGCGTGGGGGAGTGCCGAATATGTCGAACGGGACAATAGATCTGGACAAGCTGGTCGATTCCATCCTCAGCGAGAAGGCCGGTGCGGCGTCTGCCGCCCCGCCGGTGCAGGCAGAACCGCCGCAGCCGGCCGAACCGGCCCCGGAGGCTGAATCGGCCCCGGCGGCCAGGCCGGCCGGGCTGGGGGCGGCTGCGGCACCCCTGATAGAGGAACCGCCACAGCCGGCGAAGCGTCGCCGGCGCCGCCGGCGCAGCGAAGCAGAGCCGGAGGAGGAGCTGGAGGATTGGGGGCTGACCCCGATCGGGCGCTACCATGTGCCGGTGACGCCGCAGCCGGTGGAAACGGAGCAGCCGGCCGTGCCGGAGACCCCGGCAGAGGCCGTGTCGGCCGCCGAACCGCCGTCTCCGCCGCAGGCGCAGCCGGAAGAGCCGGCAGCAGCGGAGGAAAAACCGCCGGCCGGGACGCCGGCGGTGGATGAATTTCCGGCGGTGCAGCCGGTGGCCGAGACCGTGACGATCCCGATCCCGGCGGCGGTGCGCTCAATGGAGCAGGAGGCAACGCAGGTGGTGCCGGTGGTGCGCCCGGCGCAGGCGATCGCGGTGCCGCCGGAGCAGCCGGCGCCGCAGCCGGAACCACCGGAGCCGGAGCAGCTGCCGGATCAGCTCTCGCTGGAGGAGCTGGTGCGGGTGGAGGATGTGGCGGATGCGCCGCCGGCCGAGGATATTGACCCGGAGGAGCAGTTGCGCCGCACGCGGCAGGAGAAGATCCGGGACTTCACGCTGGCCGGTGAGGAGGAAGAGACCAACGAGCCGGAGGAGGAAAGCCCGCCGGAGCCGGAGGAGGAGCCGGTGATCGAGGACTTTACCCGCTATGGGGACACCGGGGCAGTGCAGCTGGAGCTGCAGTACCGCTGCCGCACCGCGCTGCTGGCCTTTCTGCTGACGGCGCTGCTGGAGCTGGTGCTGCTGGTGCTGACCTTTGTAACGGCGAGTGTGGGGCGCTCCCCGATCACCGAGATCGGCTATCTGACGGTGCAGGTGTTTGCCCTGGCGCTGATGACGGTGCTCAATTATGCCGCTGTCGGCCGCGGTCTCGGCGGCCTGTTCAGCCTGAGAGCCAATGGCGATACCGCCCCCGCTCTGGTGGCGGTCACGGCCCTGATTGGGCTGCTGGCGCATTTTCTAAATCTCAGCGCCCCCCTGCCGCAGTGGGCGCCGCTGGCCGGGCTGCCGCTGCTGCTGAATGCGGCGGCCGGGTGGCTGCGGCAGCGCCGGGTACGGCAGAGCTTTGCCTTCGTTTCCTATCCGGGAGATAAGTATGCCGCTGCGCTGATCGAACAGGAGGACGCCCTGCGGGAGCTTGGCCAGCGGGTGACGATGGATGGAGACGCCCGCGTGGCGTATTTCCGCAAGACCGGATTTCTGACCGACTACTTACATGGCGCCTATGCCGACGACGCAGCCGACGACTGGGCGCGGATCGCAACGCCGGTGCTGGCGCTGGCGGCGCTGGCGGCCTCGGCACTGCTGGCGGTGCTTGGCTGTGCGCACGGCTTCTTCGAGTGGCTGCCGGCACTGATGTGGCTGCTGGGGCTGTCGGCAACCTCGGCGGCGCTGGCGGTGCAGATTCCGCTGTGCCGGTGCAGCCGGCATATGCTCAGCTGCGGCGGCTTTCTGGTCAGCTGGGAGGCTGTGCGCCGCTTCGGCCGGCCGGACGCCCTGACGGTGGATGCGGCCGACCTGTTCCCGAACGAAAGCATGCTGCTGCATGGCATCAAGACCTTTGCCGGCACCCACATTGACGATGCCATCCTGGATGCTGCCTCCCTGTCTATCCGTGCCGGCGGGCCGCTTGCCCGCATCTTCCGGCGCATCATCCAGGACAAGACGGAGCTGCTGCATGAGGTGGATTCCCTGGTGTATGAGCAGAACATGGGGCTTTCCGGCTGGGTGGACGGCCGGCGGGTGCTGGTGGGCAACCGCCGTCTGCTGCTGAACCACGGGGTGGATGTGCCCTCCCTGGACTATGAGGCACGGTATGCCAAAAACGGCCGCCAGCTGGTATATCTTTCCACAGCCGGTGAGCTGTCAGCCATGTTTGTGGTCAGCTATCTGCCGGATGAATCGGTGCAGCGGGCGCTGCAGCAGCTGTGCCGTGCCAAGGTGACGGTGCTGGTGCGTTCCTGCGATCCCAATATCACTGCACAGCAGCTGTGCCACTGCTTTGATCTGGACGAATACTATGTGGATATTCTGCCGGCCGTGGCCGGCCGGATGTATGAGCAGCTGGTGGCAAAGCCGGCGGAGGAAACGCCGGCCGTGCTGGCCTCCAATGGCCACATTCTCGGCACGGCAACGGCCCTGTCGGTCTGCCGGACGCTGAGTATCCGCAGCCGCATTGCGCTGGTGCTGCAGCTGCTGTTTGCGGCGGCGGGGCTGGTGCTGGGCTTCCTGTGGCTGATGAAAGGGCCGGACGGGCTGCTGCTGCCGGCGCTGCTGTTTGCCGTGGTCTCTGCCCTGCTGTCCTGGCTGGCACCGCTGGTGCGCCGCATCTGACAGACGGCCTGCGTATAAACAAAAACGGGCGGGTCAACCGATTTCGGTTGACCCGCCCGTTTTCTGCTTTTTGATCATCGCATCTCAGCGGATGGCCAGCGCCTGGCTGCCCAAAGAGATATACCGTGTTTCGGACAGGCTGCGTTTATAGCTTACCTGCTTGCCGGTATAGGGGTCGCAGAAATAGTATTGGCTGCTGTCGTAGCCGATCAGCAGCATGCAGTGCTCATTGGCCGGCCAGGAGTAGCGGCTGCCGTCCTCCAGTGTCCAGCTGGCGCTGGGGTAGGTGTCCAGCATCTTGATGGTGACCCACACCATCACCGGGATATCCTGGTCGATATACTGTGCACAAAGCTCCGGCAGGGTCTTGCCGGTGGCATTTTCCACCGTTTTGCCGGCCGGCAGGCAGCTGCGTATGGCCCTTTCGATCACCGGCGCCATGCAGCCGTAGGCATTCTTGCTGCGGGGGCTGCCGAGGAAATATTTGTACGGATCCGGTCCGTAGGCAACGCCGCCTTCGTAGTAGAACGCACTGCTCTTTTCGAGGTGCTGATCAATGAAGGTGTCCACGCTGATATCCACACCGGCATAGCGCAGCGCCATAACGGCGCTGACGCTTTCGCACCCCGTCGGGTAATTTGGCATCTGCGGGATCAGCGGCACACCGGAAAGAAGCTTCTTTGCTGCGGTGTCCGCCGGGGCATCCCCGGAGGAGGGCTGTGCGGTCGTGGTGGTGCTGTCGGTATCGGCTGTGGTGGTCGTCTGGGCAGGGTCGGCGGGCTCCGGCGCGTCCGTATAGGCAGCCTGCTCGATTGCGCTCAGCGGGCAGCCCCACAGCTGCACCGCGCCGCCGGTATTGTTGATCACCGCGGCGTACAGTGTGTCGGCCATCGGGACGATCTGCGCAATACTGCTGGTGGCGTCAATGGAAATGGTCAGACGCCGCACGGTGTCGTTGTCCAGATCGTATACCGAAAGCATGGCACTGTCTACCCGCTGGGCATAGGTGATCAGCTGCTGTTCGTCCACATACAGCGGGATCTCGTCGATCTTGGTGGTTTCCACCGTTTTGCGCACCTCGCCGGTATCGGAGGAGACCAGCCGCAGGCCGTCATCAGCCTGTTCAACGCACAGGGCGGTGGAGAGCAGCGAAAAATGCCCCTGATAATTCAGATAGTCCAGCTGGCCGGTTGCCCCGTCAACGGTGAACAGGCGGCTGTCACTGTCCTTCAGATAGAAGCGGTCCCCCTTGGTGCCGACCATGCGGTAGTTGGTGTCTATCGGCTTTATGCTGGTAACCACCTCGCTCTGCCGGTCAAGCAGGCAGATGGTGCTGTCGGTCAGATCGCCGTAGAGAATATAGCGCCCGCTGTCGCTGACGGTGACAAAAACGACCAGGCCGGTGCCGGGGATGGCATGTTCGGCTGTTTTCCGGCCGGCGGCATCGTATAGCCGGCAGATCCGGTCGGCGGCGGAATAGACATAGTAGCCGTCGCTGCATACCCCGGTCTCAAAGGTGTCGGTGCCGTAGCTCTGTACAGGGCCGGCAGATTGCTGTGCCGGTGAATAGGTGACGACGGACAATTCGGAGACATCCAGGCCGGGGGCGATATAATCCAGCTTCAGCTGTTCTCCCATGGGGGTGATCTGCAGCAGACTGACCTCCGGCGCACCGTCCACCGTTATCCGGGTGAAGCCGGCGGACGGCTCTGCGGGCTTGGCAATGGGCTGCCGGACGGGGAACAGCTGCGGGAGAAAGCGGATGCCGGCAAAAACCAGCGCGGCCAGCAGCGCAGCAGCCAGCAGCACCAGCAGGGTGCGCCGGAAAAACAACGCCGCGTGCCGCGGTTTCTTTTGATGGCGGGAATGGTAAGCCATGAAGCTCCCCCTTTTCTGAATTGACCCCTCTATTCTATCACAGAGTGGTGGGGCATGCAAGAATTTCTCTTATATGCAGGATGCGGCGATTTTTCTTGCATTTTCGCCGGTGGTGTGCTATTCTGTATCGTATTGGTAAAAGTATGTGGAAACGAGGCAAGGCTATGCGTATCGTCATCAAGGTGGGCACCTCAACGCTGGCACACGCCACCGGGCTGCTGAACATCCGGCGCGTGGAAAAGCTGTGTGAGGTTATGAGTGATCTGAAAAATGCGGGGCACCAGCTGGTGCTGGTCTCCTCCGGTGCTATCGGCATGGGGGTGGGCAAGCTGTCACTTGGCGGCCGGCCGGCGGATATCCCGACAAAGCAGGCGGCTGCCGCAGTGGGACAGTGTGAGCTGATGTATACCTACGATAAGCTGTTTGCCGAGCACAACCACACGGTGGCACAGATCCTGCTGACCGGGGCGGATGTACAGCATGCCGAACGCCGGCAGAATGTCCAGAACACGCTGTTCCGTCTGCTGGAGCTGGGGGCGCTGCCGATCATCAACGAAAACGACTCGGTGGCGACCGATGAAATTGTGATCGGGGATAATGATACGCTGGGGGCGATTGTGGCGACCAATGTACAGGCCGACCTGCTGGTGCTGCTCAGCGATATTGACGGCCTGTATACGGCCGACCCGCATACCGACCCCGCTGCCCGGCTGCTGCCGGTGGTGGAAGCTATCACCCCGGCGATTGTGGCGATGACCGGCGGAGCCGGCAGCAGCCTCGGCACCGGCGGCATGCAGACCAAGCTGCACGCGGCGGAGCTGACCACTGCGGCCGGCATCCCGATGGTGATCGCCAATGGGCAGGACCCAACGGTTCTGTATGATATCGTGGCGGGGGAGTCGGTTGGCACCCGGTTTCTGCCGCAGAAAGGGACAAACGCATGAGAAGCACACAGGAGATATTGCAGCGCGCCGCGGCCGCGGCACGGTCGCTGTCAACGCTGACCACCCGACAAAAGAATACTGCGCTGGAGGCGATGGCCTGCGCGCTGGAGGCGCAGACGCCGGCTATCCTGGCGGCCAACCGCGCGGATGTGGAGGCTGCCCGCGGCAGCATTGCGCCGGTGATGCTGGATCGTCTGGCGCTGTCCGGGGAGCGCATTGCCGGCATGGCGCAGGGCATCCGCGCGGTGGCGGCGCTGCCCGACCCGGTTGGGCGGGTGCTGCAGGAGCACACGCACCCGAACGGCATGGTTATCCGGAAGGTGGCCGTCCCGATGGGTGTTGTGGCGATCATTTACGAAAGCCGGCCGAATGTGACCTCGGACGCGGCGGCACTGACGCTGAAATCCGGCAATGTCTGTGTGCTGCGCGGCGGCAAGGAGGCGTATCGTTCGGCGGCGGCCATCGTGGGGGCGCTGCGTGGGGCGCTGCAGAGCACTGGCCTTGACCCGGATCTGATCAACCTGGTGGAGGATACTACCCGGCAGAGCGCCGGTGAGCTGATGACGGCAGAGGGACTGGTGGATCTGCTGATCCCCCGCGGCGGGGCGGGGCTGATCCGCGCCTGTGTGGAGAACGCCACCGTGCCCTGTATCCAGACCGGTACCGGTATCTGCCATATCTATGTGGATCAGGCAGCGGACCAGGAAATGGCACTGCGTATTCTGGACAATGCCAAGACCAGCCGCCCCTCGGTGTGCAATGCTGCCGAGGTCTGCCTGGTGCACAGGGCCATTGCGGCGGAGTTTCTGCCGAGGCTGGCGGCGCGGCTGGCGGATCCTGCACGCGAGCACCCGGTGCAGCTGCGGCTGGACGCAGCTGCGGCGGCGATCATTCCCGGTGTGCCGGCAGGAGAGCAGGATTTTGATACGGAATTCCTGGATTATATCCTGGCGGTGGGGGTTGTGGAGGATGTGGAGGCAGCTATCGCCCACATCGCTGCCCATTCCACCCACCACAGCGAGAGCATTATCACGGCAGACACGGCCGCGGCGGCACGGTTTACCGCCGCAGTGGACAGCGCGGCCGTGTATGTGAACGCCTCTACCCGGTTCACCGACGGCGGTGAGTTCGGGCTGGGGTGCGAGATGGGGATATCCACCCAGAAGCTGCACGCCCGCGGCCCGATGGGGCTGGCGGAGCTGACAACCTACAAATATATTATCTCCGGCAACGGACAAACGAGAGGATGAAGTGGCATGACGATCGGATTTATCGGCACCGGCAATATGGGCGGTGCTCTGGCGGCGGCTGTGGCGAAAACCGTGGGCGGCGAAAACCTGCGCCTGTGTGACCGGGATGCAGCCAAGGCGGGCGCTCTTGCCGCCAGGCTGGGGGCGCAGACGGCGGATGCGGCAACGCTGGCGGCACAGTGCGATTACATTTTCCTTGGCGTGAAGCCGCAGATGATGGCGGAACTGCTGCAGAGTCTGCGGCAGCCGCTGGCAGCCCGCACGCAGCCCTGCGTACTGATCAGTATGGCCGCCGGGCTTTCAACGGATAGCCTGCTGACCATGCTGGGACAGCCGTATCCGCTGATCCGGATTATGCCCAATACACCGGCGGCGGTGGGTGAGGGCATGATCCTGTACTGCACGGCCGGTGCGGCACCGTCGCGGGTGGAGACATTTACCGCCTTTATGGCGGCGGCCGGCCGGTTGGCGGCGCTGGAGGAGCGGCTGATCGACGCCGGCTGTGCGGTTTCCGGCTGCGGTCCGGCCTATGTGTACCTGTTCATTGAGGCGCTGGCGGACGGCGGGGTGGAATGTGGTCTGCCGCGGCCGCTGGCGCAGGAGCTGGCGGCGCAGACGGTGTTCGGTTCGGCGAAGATGGTGCTGGAAAGCGGGCAGCATCCCGGACAGCTGAAGGATGCGGTGTGCAGCCCCGGCGGCACCACCATTGCCGGCGTGCATGCGCTGGAGGACGGCGCTTTCCGTGCACTGGCCATGGATGCCGTGTGCGCGGCCTATCAGCGCACGCTGGAGCTGGGCAAGGGCTGACGCTCCGCCGGTGAAACGATAAAAACGACCCGCCGCAGGTCACGCACAGTTGCGTGACCTGCGGCGGGCTTTTCTTTTTTGCGGTTTTCTGCGGTTACAGCAGTGCCCGCAGGGCAGCAATATCCTGCGGCGTGGTGGACCAGCTGGTGCAAAAGCGGACAGCGGTATGGGTCTCATCGACCTTTTCCCAGAAGCTGCAGGCCACCTGCTGCCGCAGCTGGGCAAGCCGGGTGTCCTCCAGCAGCACAAACTGCTGGTTGGTGTCTGTGCGGCGGAAAAAGGCATAGCCCTTTTCGTCAAAGGCAGCTTTCAGTTCCTCGGCCATGGCGATGGCGTGGCGGCTGATATTCCAGTACAGCCCGTCGGTGAACAGGGCGTCAAACTGCACGCCCAGCAGCCGTCCCTTGGCCAGCAGCGCCCCGTGCTGCTTGACTGAGGTGAGAAAGTGCGGCGGCATATTGCCGGCGGGAAACACCACCGCCTCCCCGCACAGGGCGCCGACCTTGGTGCCGCCCACATAAAATACATCGCACAGGGCGGCAATATCCGCCGGCGTCAGGTCGGCTGTCAGGCTCATCAGGCCATAGCCCAGCCGGGCGCCATCCAGATACAGTGGCAGGCCAGCCTTGCGGCAGACGGAAGAAAGCGCTTTCAGCTCCTCTTTTGTGTACAGTGTGCCCAGCTCGGTCGGGTGGGCGATGTATACGGCGCCGGGGGCAACCATGTGCGTCCAGCTTTCATCGCCATAGAACCGGTCAAGGTACGCCTGCACATCGGCGGCGGCTACCTTGCCGTCGTGGGAGGGCAGGGTCAGCACCTTATGCCCGGTAAATTCGATGGCGCCGGCCTCATGCACGGCCACATGGCCGGTTTCGGCGGCCAGCACGCCCTGCGTGGGGTGCAGGAGGGTATCCAGCACCACGGCGTTGGTCTGTGTGCCGCCGGTGAGGAAGAAAATATCCGCCTGCGGGCAGCTGAAGGCCGCGCGCAGCTTATCCTTGGCCTGTTGGCAGTAGTCGTCGCTGCCATAGCCGCTCTGCGGCTGTGTGTTGGTTTCTGCCAGGCGGCGCAGCACGGCCTCATGCGCGCCGTTATTGTAATCACATTCGAAGGACAGCATCAGTTCAGTCTCCTTTCGGGGCGGTGGCTTCCAGCCGGTAGATCGGCAGTCCCTGTGCCACAAACCGGCTTTCGTATTCCGTCACGATATTGTCGGGGTATTTGGCCTGCTCGGCGTGCAGGTCCAGCGATACATGCCGCAGGGTGTAGCCGGCGGCGGAATATTGCTCCAGAGAGAATTGGCACAGCCCCCGGTCATCGGTCTTCTGCTCGATGGCAGCGCCGGGCTGCAGCAGCCCGCGGTACAGCTGCAGAAAATGGCCGTGTGTGAGCCGGTGGGTGGCCTGCTGCTTTTTGGGGTAGGGGGTGGAAAAATTGAGATACAGCCGGGAAAGGCTATGGGCGGGCAGAAAGCGCGGCAGGTACTCGGCATCCCCCCACAGGAAGCGGACATTGGTCAGCCCCCGGGCCCGAACGGCCTCGCAGGCGGTAACCAGCACATTGCCATATTTCTCGACGGCAAGAAAATCCGTCTCCGGCCGGCGGGCGGCCAGCTCACAGATAAAGCCGCCCTTGCCGCAGCCGATCTCCAGCTCCACCGGCCGTTCGCGGCCGAACAGCGCCGGCAGATCCAGCAGGTGCTGTTCCTCTGTGGCGCCGAAATGCCGGTTACCGATGAGCATATTGATCATCAGGTCATCGCAGGCCTCCATCCGGTCGTCCAGGTGTTTTTTGCGCCGCATTCGCATGGGGTCGATCGCTCCTTTTTTTCGTGTTCTTTTGCTTGTGCTTTTCTGCACGGGATGGTATAATGACGGTAAGCTTAGACAAAGCAATCGGGGTAGAACGGCTCCTGAAACGGAATATTTCCCCGTTTTGTTTGTCTCATCACTCGTATTGCTGCGTTCTTCGACTT
>DJRT01000007.1:0-54300 GCA_002437905.1 Ruminococcaceae bacterium UBA6353
TCCGAAAGAGATTCAATGAATATATAGAAAGCGAGGAAAAGCCAATGACATATATAAATGAAAAACACCGGGCAAGATTTACGCTTGCCGCAAGGAATGTACACCGAGAAAACTATGCACTGCTTTCGGCGCTGTATCTGCTCACTGCCGACCCAAGACTGTGGAGCTGCTGCAAGCACCATGTACACAGCGGATGCGTGTTTTTTGAGAATATCAAACCGGGTAACTGCTCCGAGAGAGCCTACACCCTCTACTGTGCGGCAAAGGACTTGACGCTCGGCACAAAGCACATTACCGTGTCGGATCTGTCGGACGCCGACCTCGTTCCGCCTATGCTGTTTCGGACTATCTGCAACGCTATGGCGATCCGCAGATTCGGTCTCGCCGCCATAAAGGAGAACTGCCATGATTAAACTGAAAATCAAATACGGCAACAGTCAGACGGATCTCCGCTTTCCCTGCACCGAAAAGGAAATGAATGCGGCACTCGAAAAAATTCAGGCTGAGGATGTCACGCCGCTTGAACTATATGTGTCCGAGGTCATATTCCCAAAAGAACTCGGCTGCCTCCAAGACCGATTCGTTGACCTCGATGAAGTCAACTTTCTCGGGAAACGGATGGACAGCTTCTTTGGCGATGAGGAATATCAGTTTTACGAGGCGATGAAAGCAGAGGGCTTTGACACTCTGCCCGACCTCATCAATCTGAGTTTCAACCTCAATCGTTATCCGCTTATTCAAGACATCAGCGATATGGGCAAAATCGGTCGAGAATATCTGCTCACGGTCAAGGGCTGTCTGCCCGCCGATGATGCAGACGATCCAAAATATGCAGAACTCGGACGGGAACTGATCCAATCCGGCAAGGGCGTTTTTACCGAACACGGATTGCTCTTCATCGACGAGGATACACCGTTCGTAAGGGATTATGACGGGCAGAATTTTCCGGCGTATGTGTATGAGGAAATGCTCTGCTTTTTGAGAGCCGAATACAACGGAAAGACCGAGTATCTGTATCTCCCCTGTGAGGAAGAAGCCATCGACAAAGCGTTTGCCCGACTCGGCGCACCCACACCGGATGATGTAGAACTCTCATGGGAGGATCATTGCATTGAAAGTGATAAATGGGCAGAGCGCTTCAAAGAAATCGCCGCCGAGGAAGGTGTTTACGAACTGAACAAACTCGCAGCCGCCGTCAACCGTGCCGATATGGATATGGAAAAGCTGTGGGCGGTCGCCGAATACGCCGAAGCCGAGGACGCCGAGCAGCTTGCACGGCTGGCGAAAAACATTGACTGCTTCACCTTTGTTGAGGGTGCGAACTATTTTCAGGAGATCGGAGAGTATGTAACACAAAACAACGAGGATTTTTATGTAAATCCAGCCGTGGCAAAGTTCTTCGATTACAAAGCCTTCGGAGAGCATATCGCAGAGGAATACTACGGCAAATTTGTTGACGGAGGCTTTATCTACAACGATACCGACACAAGCCTGCTCGACATCTTATATCAGGACGAATCTATGACGATGGGAGGAATGTAATATGATCACCGCAATTATCCGTAATAAAGAGAACACCCTCGTTCTCGAACTGCCTCACAGTATTTATGACATTTATGACAAGCTGCGCTCCATCGGTATCCGGCAGCCGCCAAAACAGATCCCGTTGACCGACAACGAGGATGAGGACATCGGCGTAAAGCTGTTCAGCGAGAGCGACTTCGGTCAGCATCTGCTCCTCACGCTGAACGAGAAAAACACCATCGCCGACGCCAATATGCTGACATTTGTCGTATTGGCGGCCGATACGGACATCAAAGAGGAACTTGAACAGAATGTCCTCCACGACCAATACGGCTCGATGGATGAAGTGATCTCCGCTGTCCGTCAGATGACGCAGGATGCCGGTCCCGTAAAGGCTGTGTTCTTCTGTCCTCTCATCGGCAATATTGACGAGGGCGACGGAGATATGTTTACGGTCGGCGATTCGTACCTTGCCGACAGCGCAGATGAAATTAGCGACGCATTAAAAGAATACACCGCTAATGATGAAAACGATATGGCTATCTACTATAACGAGGATGACGGCGTGAGCGAAAAGCTGACCTCGGCTGTTTGGTCAGTAGAACTGCACAGCGGCAGGCTGTTCGGACGAATCCACCTATGCCAAGTACAACACGATTCTTGAAAAGCATATCAAGCCGAAGCTGGGCGGCTGTTATCCCCTCGGCATCTCGACCGGAGTGGTAGACGATTTCACAAAGGAGCTGTTGGACGGAGACGGTCTTTCCGTAAAAACAGTACACGATATTCTGACGGTGCTGCACGGCATATTGAAATACACCGCCAATCAGTTTCCGGGCATTTTCCCAACGGTTGAGATCACATATCCGAAAGAGAGCCGCAAGGAGATGCGCGTTCTCTCCCGCAGTGAACAGGAACGGTTTGCCATGTATCTGCTCCATGATACCGACCTCTGCAAGTTCGGGGTGCTGCTCATGCTGTTCACGGGAATGCGCATCGGTGAGCTGTGTGCACTGAGATGGGCAGATATCAATACACGGGAAAAAACAATCTCAGTCAGCGCCACCATGCAGAGGCTTCACAGCTTTGATACGGCAGAGAAAACAAAAATCCTGATCGGAGCGCCGAAGAGTGATACATCGGTTCGCACTATTCCCTTAACGGATAATGCCGCAGAGCTTTGCCGGAGGTTCGCCGTATACGATCCGAATGCCTATATCCTGACGGGAACATCGAAGTATATGGAGCCTCGACGGTTTCAATATCGCATAGAGAAATTCACCCGTGAGTGCGGACTTGATGGCGTTCATGCGCATACGCTCCGGCATACCTTCGCCACCAGAGCTGTCGAAGTTGGCTTTGAGATCAAATCGCTTTCGGAGATCCTCGGTCACGCAAATACTACGATTACCTTAAACCGCTATGTGCATTCGTCACTGGAACTCAAACGCACCAATATGGACAAGCTGGCGGCGTTTGCAATGTGATTCATAAGCAGTCAAGAAACTGTGTTATGCCGCACGGCTTTCCCCGGAAAACAGCGCAGTTCCGCGCTTTTTGCAGGAGCGGTAACAGAGTGCAAAACTCTGCGAAAGAAACGCACCGATCATAAATAACGAAATAAGCAATTGCTATGCAAAGGAGATGCGATGATGCTTCCGCAAAACGATAGAACCCAAGCATTGCGGCGGGAGTTAATTGAGGGGACGATCAAAACCGTTGCAACCTTGGGGCTGGAAAATACAACAACAGGCGCTATCTGCAAGACAAGCGGATTGAATGTTGCGTACATTTACCAATGCTTCGAGGACAAAGAAGATTTGATCGCCAAATCCTTTGCGTTTGCCGACGAAGAATTCCTGTCGGTGATGCAGAACCGCCGAAAAGGGCGCTTCCCCGATTGGATCGGGGGAGCGCCCTTTTCGGCTGCCGCGGCTGCAAAAATCCTCTTGACAAATCCACATGACAAGAGTATACTACAAATTGACAACTATATTTGTCATTTAGACAAGCAAAATTGTCATTCGGAGGTGCTGTGTGAGATTATGCTGCTGCGAAACCACCTGAAGGAACGCAGAGCCGCGCTGAATGTCAACCAGCAGGAGATGGGACGCCTGTGCGGCGTATCCCGACAGACGATCAGCCTGATCGAACGGGGCGATTACTCGCCATCTGTCACCCTTGCCCTGACGATCGCGCGGGTGTGCGGCGTAACCGTGGAAGAAATCTTCTATTTACAGGAGGAGAGCAAAAATGAAAAATGACGAGATCCGGGACGCCAATCGCCGGGCGCTGCCAAAGTTTCTGCTGCTGATGGCCGCCCTGTTGTTTATCGGATTTGTGGGCGGCTTTCTGGCCTCATGGTATGGCCTCAACGCCCTGGCCGGTGCCATGAAGGACGCCGGAGCCTTTTTCGGCATGTACATCGCCCCATGGCTGATGGCCGCCATGGCACTGATCATGCCGGCCGTATGCATCCCGCTTTACCGGGGTGCCAAAAAGCGGATCGGTTCCTGGGACGGCGAAGACGAGGCACTTTACGGAACGATCGACAGGCGGCTCTCCGCCGCCATCTGGGCCTCAAACGCGATCCTAATCCTGACCTACTTTCTGTTGGCCGCCTCGTATTCCTGCGGCTTTGCCATCTTTGAGAGCACAAAAATGCTGGTGCTGTTTTTCATCGCCGTGGCGGCGCTCTTTGCCGTTGTGATCGAAACGGTCATCATCGGGCAGAAGTGCGTGGACGCCACCAAACTGCTCAATCCCGAAAAGAAAGGGTCTTTCTACGATATAAAATTCCAGAAAAAGTGGATCGACAGCTGCGATGAGGCGGAAAAGCTGCTGATCGGCCGGTGTGCCTTCAAGGCCTATGCCGCAACCAATAAGGCCTGTGCACTGCTGGCGGGCGCGCTGGCCATCTGCGCACTGCTTTTCAATACCGGTTTTTTGCCCTCGCTGGCTGTATGCCTGATCTGGTGCGTCAATCAGTCGGTCTATTACCGGGAGGCCATGCGGTACTCCAGGGCCGGAAATACCCTTTCTTAACACACAAAAGGAGGAACAGATCCATGGCAAAAAAAGAAGAACGCTTTGTTAAGGTGCTCTCGGAGGGCTCATCCCTCGGTGAGCTGCGCATACTCTATGTCGATAAGGAAACCGGCGTGACCTACCTGCTGATCAAATCCGGTTACGGTGCCGGGCTTACGCCGCTGCTGGGCCCTGACGGCAAGCCGGTTATCACCGCGCTGTAAGCCGGGAAACGGAGGAACCATGTCCGATAAAGCTCCCCACTGCCCCTGCAAACGAACGGCCTGTGCGCGCCACGGCTGCTGCGCGGCATGCCGGCGGCATCACGCGACCGCGACGCCCCGCCGTCCCGTTGCCTGCGAAAAGGAAGAAAAGCCTGTACGCCGCCGCGTACCCTGACGGCTGAACTGCCGCCGATCCCGCTATTTTCGCAAAACGGCAAGCCCTTTCAGGGCTTGCCGTTTTTTGTCTATTCCACTTCACAGTTCCGGATAGCGAAATCCAGCAGAATGTTGATCAGCTCGTTGCGCGAACGGTTGGTCTCCGCCGAGAGCCGGTCAAGGCCGGCGACCGTCTCCTCCCTGATCCGGATAGAGAAGGTTCTGTAGCCGTCATCCCCCTTTAATCCTTTCCTGTTTATGATGAGTTTTTCCTTCACCGAAATCACCTCACCATTATTATGTCTTGACATTTGTTCATATTATATGTTATAATTTATAACATATCAAAAGAGGAGGAGATATCTATGGCAAGTACCTGTTCAAAATGCGGCAAAAGACTGGGCTTATTCTCGGCAATAGAGACCATACGGGGCGTTACCTACTGCTGGGAGTGCTCCAAAAATGTCCCCTCGTGCGACAAGTGTCGCTACCACACCTCATACAGCGATCATCGCCACGGCGAGTGCCAGTATCACCAGCAGTGGCTGCGGGACTACGACAATGTCTGCGAACATTACAGCCGATAGACCCGCACACCAAAGAAGAAGGGGAGGAGCCTATATGATAAAACGCCTTGGACTTATCGCATGCGTCCTGTGCCTGCTGGTTTCCCTTGCGGCCTGCGGCCGCGGGCAGAATTCTTCGGACGCCCCGGTGACATCCATTGCCGCCGGCGATACGGCATTCCAGAAGCCGGCGGGCTACGCCGCTGTTTTGCGGGCAGCCATCAACCCGCAGATACAGCTGTATCTGGACAAAGACGGCAGCGTACTGGCCATCGAGGCGGTCAATGCCGATGCCCGGCAGCTGCTGGGCGACCTGCCGACCGGCAAAACCGACTGCGCAACGGTCATCCGGGAATTTATTCAGGCAGCCAACAGCCGGGGCTTTATCCGGGAGGGCGCCAGGATCACCCTTGAGATTGCGGAAATGCCCACCACCATCGACGCCGAGACACTGCTGACGCAGGCATCCCAGAGCGCAAGGGACACGGCCGGCACGCTGAACCTGTCGCTGGAGGTCGTCACCGGTGACATTCCGGATAACACACCCGCCTCTGCGCCGGAGCAAAGCGAGCCGGCACCAGGCACACCGACCACGGCGCCGAATGCGAACACTTCCACCGCTGGCACAACACGCCCCTCCCCGGCGCATACACACAGCTATGCCGCCGCCACCTGCACAAAGGCAGCCACCTGCACCTGCGGTGCAACGCAGGGAGCGGCGCTGGGGCACAGCTGGCAGCCCGCCACCTGCCAGGCACCAAAGACCTGCAGAACCTGTGGAGCGACCGAGGGCGCCAAGGGCAGCCACACCTACAAAAACGGCCAGTGCACCATCTGCGGAGCCGCTGACCGCCTAAACCCGCAGACGGCACTGGAAAGAAGCGTTGAATATCTCGGCGGCTTTGCTGTGCAGGGCAACGACCTTGTGGGATGGGCGTTCCAAATCGACGCGGGGGATGACACGGTCTGCATTCTGAGCGAGCGGTATTTCAGCTCCACAGCCGAAGCAGCGGGCACCCCGGTGGTCTACAAGGGTGTCACCTATTATTCAATGGGCGGTGCACCGAACCCATACTATTGCACGATCACCTCCACGGAGATCCTCGTGCAGGGGAGCCTCTATGAGGAAAAAAGCACGGCCGTTACGCTGTGCCTGACACTGCAGAGCGACGGCATGCTGCGGGTGACCCAGTCCGCCGATCCCGCCATTCCGGTGGGGCTGCTGCTTTCCCGAAACATCCAGGATGTGCTGAAATAAGCAACCAACCCAACCAAAACCGAGAAGCACCGGCCCGGCCGGTGCTTCTCGTTGCTTTTTCTTCGGCGGTGTGTCAGGGAGATGACGATTTTCCGTCGGCCATCCCTTCCGTCTGCTTTGCGGCACGGCGATACGCCGTTGGAGACAGCCCGCTATGCTTTTTGAACAGCCGGCAGAAATACGATTCGTTCTGCACCCCCACCGCCTCACAAATCCCGCCAAGGCTCTTATTGGTCTCGGCCAGCAGCTTTTTGGCGCGGGCAAGCCGTTCTTGGGTAATATACTCATTCACTGTCACCCCATAATGGGCATGGAAGCACTTATACAGGGAATTGCGGCTGACAAAGAAGCGCTCACAGAGCGCCGATACGCTCAGGTCATCCGCTAAATGTGCATCGATATACCCGCCGATCGCTTCGGCAAGCTCGTTATGCTCAATTTCAATGGCATTGGAAAAGAAAATATTCGAGAGCAGCCCCTGCAGAGCGGTCAACTGGACATCATTGAGAAACGGCGTCTGTTCATACAGACCGGCCAGCGCGTCCCCGCCCGACCGGCAGGCAGGGTATGCCGACGAAGAAATGGTTCGCAGCCGCCCCAACAGGATATACCCGACGGTAATGCCGGATTTGGTCACCGGCATAGCGGCGTCATACAGCCCTGCGTGGCAGATATGTCCCTCCAGCCGCCCGCTGGCGCGGCACCGCTCCAACAGGGCGTAGTCTGAGCAGCGGCAGCTCTCCCAGCCATGTTGCTTTTGGTAGGCTGAACAAAAATCGTCCGTTCTCCAGAAACCGCAGATTGGCTCACGCTCGCCGGCAGCATTCAGCAAAACGATACTGATCCCTGTCAGAATGGACAGATCCCGCAGAATCCCATTCAGTTTTTCGTGGTCATAGCGGATATACATATAGGCTCCCCGCCTTTCAGTTTTCTGTTTGCCATTATTGTATCAGAAACAGGAAGAAAGTGCAATAATTCGGGACGATTTTTCCTTGTGAAGCAACCATGGATGGCGTATATTAGGGGCAGGCAATACAGCCGATTGATTGGGCGGCAGTTCGCCGCCAGGGAGGAAAGCAGATCTATGAAAAAATATCAAAAGCTTGCGCGTTTTCCGCTGGGCGCTATCCGTGCCGAGGGATTTCTGCGCGATCAGCTTATGCGCGCCAAGGACGGCATCGGCGGACATCTGCACGAGCTGGAGCCAGCCATGATTGGCGCCCCCTTTGTGCACAAGGTGCCCGTGGCGGCCTGGACGGGCGGCGACCAGGACGGCTGGGGTGCCGAGATCTCCGGCAACTACTGGACCGGGTATATCGAAGAGGCCTTCACCTTGCAGGATGAGGAGATGATCCGCACCGCAACCGACTGGGTAAATGCCATGATGAAACGGCAGCGTCCGGACGGCTACCTTGGCACCTATGACGCGCCGGATGCCAAAATATACGAGGATTTCAATGCCTGGGGAACGGCCTGTGCCATGCGCGGGTTGCTTGCCTTTTATGAGGCAACCGACCGGGAGGATGTGCTGCAGGCAGTGCACCGCTGCATGCTGTGGTTCTGCGAAAACTGGAGTGGTAATAAAAAGACCTGCTATGCCGGACAGTTTATCATCGAGCCGATGATCTTCACCTACCAGCTGACAGGAGACGAGCGCCTGGCGCAGTTTGCGGAGGACTATCTGCAATATCTGTGCAGGCACGATATCTTCCGCATTGCCTATCCGGTCATGTGCGGCGATGAATACCATTATAATTCCAACCACACGGCCAGCATGGGCGTCCAGATCCGCCTGCCGGCGCTGGTATACTCCGCCACCGGCAAGCCGGAATACCTGCAGGCCTCGGTGCATGAAATCGAAAAGGTGCGGGCAAAGTCGGTGCAGCTGACAGGCAGCCCGGTCTCGATGAGCGAATTTCTCGGCCCCGTAGCCGCAACCACCGAAACCGAATACTGCAACTACGCTTTCTTCAACGCCTCCTACTCCTATATGAGCTACATCACCGGCGAGACAAAATACGGCGACTATATGGAGGAGATGTTCTACAACGGGGCACAGGGCGCCCGCAAAAAGGATGAGCGGGCAATTTCCTATCTCAACGCCCCCAACCAATTCTATGCCACCCTGGATTCCTCCACCGCCATGCATGATATGCAGATCTACGCCCCCTGCTATCCCATCGCCTGCTGCCCGGTCAATGCCGTGGCCGTGGTGCCGGAGTTTATCCGCGGTATGCTGCTGCATGATGAAGCAGAGAATGTTTTTGTGGCAGCCTACGGTCCCTGCTCGCTGAATTGGCACGGCATTTCCCTGCGGGAAGAAACCCAGTACCCCTTCCGCAATAAGGTGGCCTTTGTCATGGACTGCGAAAAGACCTTCGCCCTCCACCTGAAAATCCCGGCCTGGAGCCGTGGGGAAACGATCACCCTGAACGGTGAAGCTGTCACCTGTACCCGCACGGACAACTACGCCGTGCTGCACCGCTCGTGGAAGCCGGGGGACCGTGTAGAGATCTGCTTTGAGGCTGCGGTAGAGGTCGTCACGGTAGATGACAGCGACTATGCCTCAAAATACCCGTTGGCCGTCCGGTACGGCGCACTGGTATTCGCCTACCAGGTGCCGGAGGGCTGGTACCCCGTCACGCCCCGCCCGGAATCGGCACCCCTGCCGGAGGGCTGGTACTGGTACCAGGTCATTCCGCTGTTTGAGGAGGCGGATGTGCCGGATCAGCATGAACAGACCGGCCTGCGCCGCAACCAGATATGCTGGAACATCGCCGTGGACGAGAACCTCTCTCCGGAGGATATCACGGTGGAGGAGATCCCCGAGGACGGCTATGTGTGGGAGCACCCCATGCTCAAGCTGCACACCCACGGCTACAAGGCCCCCTACCTGGTGCCGCCTTATCCGAAAAAAACACAGGAACCGTACGGCAAATACCAGTATGTGACCGACCGGCTGCCGCTGGAGCTAGTGCCCTATGGCTGCACCAACCTGCGTATGACCTATTTCCCCAAAGCAAAGCCCCCGAAAAAGTAACCCGAAAACCACGAGAAGCACCGGCCTGGCCGGTGCTTCTCGCTTCTTTTGCTTCGGCAGTGTCAGGTATCAGGCCAGCCCGTCCCGCAGCTCGGCAAAAGCCGCCTGCAGGAACGGATAAGAGGCCTTCAGCCGTTGTGTCACGGTGATGCTGCCCAGTGGCCGGAACCCGGCCGAAACCAGGGCAATGCTGCCCGTCTGCCCACCGCCGACAAAAATATCCGGCAGGGCAGTATAGCCGATCTCCTGTGTATTCAGCTCGTCCACGCAGACACCGAGGCGCGCGTTTGCCACGCTCAGCAGATACCAGGCCAGCCGGATCTCCACCCGGCCGTCCGCATAGCAAAAATCCGCCTGTGAACAGAAATCCGCTGCCGCGGGGTTGGCATTGCCATAGGTCAGCCGCCCGCTCTCATAATACTGCGGCGGGATGGTCTCCCGGTCATCCGGCAGGTACATCTCATTGGATATCAGCGTACGAATGGCCCGGTAATGGCCACTGTCTTTCGGCAGGCCGCCATCGGTGAAGCCGGCAACGCCGGTAAAAAGATCCCGCTGCACCGTATACCGGTAGGCGAAAAGATCGTAATAGGCGTCACACAGCAGATGGGTGTCCTGCTGCCCGTGGATGACCAGCAGAAAATCGCTGCTGCGGCTGAAGGAAAGACCGTGCTCTGTGCTGCCGCTACTGCCCACCCCCAGGGTGGCCAGCGGCACATAATAGGTATCCTTTTCAAAATCGAAGTCTGCCGGCAGGTCGATCAGCAGGTGCAGATAGTCGGCATCATACTGCACCCGGATATCCGTGCCCGGCAGTGCCGCCACCCCCTGCCAATCGGCAAACCCGCCATCGGGATAGACCGTGGAGGTATCAAAGCTGAGCAGGCCGTAGCCCTGCTCGGCCGAGGCGAGGTTGTGCGTGCGGTCAGTCGGGTTATCCGGGTAGTACATCACGGTGTTCCAGGTGCGCTTGAACCATTCATCCTGCCACGAAAACAGCAGGCCGCCGCAATAGCCCTCCAGCGCAATGCTGCGGGTCATATCGGCGCAGTATTCCCCCTGCTGCTGTTCGGTCAGACCGCCCTGGTCATACCCGTTCACGGCAGTGTGCGCAAGCCCACGCGAGGTGGACAGCCCATATTCCGCGATCAGCACCGGCACGCTGTACTGGGTCTTCAGATCCCGCAGATACGCCCGGTAGGGGTTCTGCCGGCCGTTTTCGTCCCGGTAGTCCACATAGGCCTTCTGGTGGTTCATGAATTCCGGATAATACGGGTACACATCCACCGCCGCGAAAAGCCCCGGCAGGTAGGCGGCGGTCTTTTGGATATTCTCCGTATTGACCGATACACCGTCCTCCTCCTCGAACGGCTCATTGGAGTGGGTCAGGGTATCCAGTGTCTGCCAATTGAGAAAGGCCACCGGCGTCTGGTGGGCATAATTCTCCGTCTCAAAGGCGATCAGCGTATCGCCCACCTCGCACAAAAAGGCTTCAAACGGGGCGGCGCCCGCCGCCGTGGACAGATAGGTGCCGGCATACGCCGCCCGGTCGGGGTGGGAGGCGTTGGTCTCGGTAACAAAGGCGGCCGGGTACTCCAGCCCCAGGATGTACCCGATGACATATTCCGACACATCCCGGTCGTAGATCGCCGGAGAAACGCTGCCGTAGACGGTATAATCGCTATTGCCGTGGATGATATCCACCGTTTCCCTTGCCGAGCGCTTGAACGCATTGATTAAAATTTCATCGCTCTCCAACGCATCGGTCAGCTGGTACATCAGATCCTCCGAAAACCAAATACCCTGCATCAGATAGAGCGGTGCGGCAGCGTGCTGCCGGTTATATTCGGCAAAGGCGCGGTAGAAATCCGGGTTCATCACAGTAAACACCCGCACCGTGTTGGCATTCATTGCCGCGATCTGGGCAAACCACTCCAGATAGGTCTCATAGGAGACATCCGGATCGGCAAGGTCTGTCAGCGCCGCGGTCAGCCCCATATTGACCCCCCGGATATAGACAAGGCTGCCCTCCCCGCCCTGCCGGCGATAGAAATAGCCGTTTTCGGCGGCATAGAAGGCAAAACTCGCCTGCCCCTGCGGCAGAGCCATCGTCGCCGCGGGGGTGGGATAGGCCGTATCTCCGGTGTCCGGCTGGGGGATCACGGTCGGGTCCTGGCAGCCGCCCAGAGAAAGCAGCAGGGCGAAAGCCAGCAGCAGGGACAGAAGCTTCTTCATTTTTCCTCCGTAAACTTGGCAAAATACTTTTGCAGCTCGTAATAGGCGGGCTTGAGACGCTCATGCCAGGTGGGGGTGTTCCAGGCGGCATACGCATAGCTGCCGCTCAGCGCCACCGACAGCGTCTCTTCGCTGCCGGTGCGGTAGGCGAAGCCCAGATCAAAGCTCTCATAGCTCTGTGGGGAGAGCACCTGTGTTTTCCAGAAATCCGCGATCTGCTGCTTGCCGGAGGGATCCATAATATTCAGCAGCTGCCACGGGATACGGATCTCCAGCTTGCCGTCCGCAAAGCAGAAATCCGCCAGTGACTGATACTCCTTGGCATCCGGGTTGCCGTTGCCGTAGCGCAGCCGGCCGGTCTCATAGGCCTTATCCGGCACCACCTCACCGGTGCCCTTCACCGTCAGATTGTACCCATAGCACAGGCGCATCTGGTCAAACAGGCCGCTGTCCTTCTGGTCGGCATTCTCCTCCGCCGGAATATCGCTGAGCATGCGGGAGCGCAGGAAATAGTAATTGAAGGCATCGTAATACCGATCCACATAGATGTGCGCGTCCTCCCGGCCGTGAATATAGATCAGGAAGTCCGCCGCCGTATCGAATACGGCATTATACTGTGTGGCTGTGGTGTTGCCCTGCTCCGCAATGGTGTTAATGGGGATCAGCAGCGTATCCGTCTCGAAAGTATATTGCCCCGCATCCAGCATGAGATACAGGTAGCGCTCGTCGCTTTTCACATACAGGCTGCCCTGCTCGGTGGTCACGGCGGGGGCGGTGTTCTTCCACTCGGATACATCCCCGTCCACATAGCAGGCCATGCTGTCCGCGCCGGGGTCAAAAGCCAGCACGCCGAAGCACTGCTCGGTGGTCTGGATATTGGACCAGTACGGGCGGCGGTCGGCAATATCCAGCATCACATTGTTCCAGGTACGCTTGAACCATTCGTCCTGCCAGGTGAACACAATGCCGCCGGCATACTTGGCATCCTCAATGCAGCCCAGCATATCCACCAGCATTTTGCCCTGGTCGGTCTCATCCACCATGCCCTGGTTGTAGCCCATCACACTCTCATGCCCCATCCCGCGCGAGGTGGGGATGCCGAACTCTGCCACGATGATCGGCATAGTGTGCGCCAGCTTCAGATCCTCCAGATATGCGGCGTAGGTGTTTACCTTACCGCTGTCGTCAATATACTCAAGGTAATCTTCCTGATAATTTAGACTGTCCGGATAATACGGATAGATATGATAGGAGGCAAACATACCGGGGCCGAAGTTGCGGCACTTCACATTTTCGGTGTTCACGGTAGCTTTGTCCTCGTCCACATGCGGCTCATTGGGGTGGATCAGCGGATCGGTGGTGATCCAGTTGCTGAAAGCCAGCGGCGTCTGGAACTGATACTGCTGCGATTCATGGCTGATCAGCGCATCCCCCACCCGGCACAAAAACGCCTCAAAGGGCGAAGCGGTCTGCGTATAGAGATATTCGCCGTCGTAGTCCTTTTTGTCCGGGTGCTGAGTATCCGTATTGATCACAAAATTCGGGTCCCATTCAATGCCGATGATCCAGCCGACCAGCCACCGGGAAACATCCACTGTATAGGTGCCGTAGGCCTCGCCGGCGGTTTCGGCGATCCGGGCGTTGCCGTGGATCACATTCACCAGATCAATCGCGTCGGCGGTAAAATCGTTGAGGATCTTCTCGTTTTCGGCATAGGTATCCGCCAGCCGCTCGATATCCTCCTCATTGACCCATATCCCCTGGAACAGATACAGCGGGTTCGTCGCCTTCTGGTTAAAATCGTCCAGCGCCTGATAAAACTGCGGCGGCATCAGGGTATATACCCGGATGCAATTGCAGTGCATATCGCTGATATAGCCGAACCAGCGGAAATAGGTCTCGTAGGAGATGGTCAGGTCGCCGGGGAACAGCCCCGGCTCGGTCGCGCCAATGTTTACGCCGCGCATGAACAGCTGCTGCCAGTCATTATTGCGGTAAAGATAGAAATAGTCGTCCTTTGCGCGGAAGCGGTAGCTGACGCCGGTCTGGGTATCCGTATAGGCCTCAAAGCCGCTGCCGGAAGAATCGCGGTCGGTCTTCTTGGTATAAAACGAGATACCGTGTATGCCGAAGATCTCCAGAAGGCCGGTCTGCGCCAGTATGACCAGCACCAGCAGGGTTGCCGCAACCGAGATCGCCACCTTTTTCATTGTTCCACCTCCTTGCGCCGGATCTTGCCCCAGGTCTTCCGCAGCTTGCGGTATTTCAGCATGCCCTCCAGGCGGAAGAGCGTGATCATCTGCCGGTAGCCGAAGTTTTCCAGCACGGCGTACAGCGACAGCGAGAGGCACTGCCGGGCACTCATCACCGATTTGCGGGTATATTGCTCCAAAATCAGGCTGCCCATGGATAGAACGATGCCCAGCAGCGCTGCCAGCAGAAAATACACCACAAAGAAAAACATATTCAGCTCACCCATCACCAGTGAAAACGGAATAATCACATAGCCCAGCGCCTCCACCACCGCGCCCAACAGCTCAAACACCCAGTTATAGGGGACGGCCAGCAGGCCAACGCTGCCATACCGCGGGTTGAGAAACAGGGATTTATGCGCCAGCAGGGTATCCAGCAGGCCGATCTGCCAGCGCCGGCGCTGGCTGCGGATGTCCGCCACCGACATGGGGCCCTGCGTCCAGCAGACCGCATCCTCGCAGAAGATGATCTGGTATTTCCGCCGGTGCTCCCGCATATAGCGGTGCAGCCGGACGACGATCTCCATATCCTCGCCGATGGTATTGGTCTTGTAGCCGCCGACCTCGATCACCGCCTGCTTCTTGAATACGCCGAAGGCGCCGGACACGATCAGCATGGAGTTGGTCGCGCCCCAGCTCACCCTACCGGACAAAAAGGAGCGGTAATACTCCACAATCTGAAAGCGCTCGATCATCTTCGGCGGCATGGAGAAGCTGCTCACAACGCCGTCCTTGATGCGGAAGCCATTGGCGATGCGCACCAGCCCGCCCGCCACGATGGTATCGGTGTTTTTCAGAAACTCAATCGACAGCTTCAGCAGGGCGTCCGGCTCAATGCGTGAGTCGGCATCCAGGCAGGCGAACAGCGGGTAGGAGGAAATATTGATGCCGGCGTTCAGCGCATCGGATTTGCCGCCGTTTTCCTTATCCACATACAGCAGGTTGGGGTAGCGGATATTATAGTACACCCCCCGCACCTCCTTGGTGGGGATGGAGGTCTTCACCGCCGATTCAATCTTATACAGACCAAAGGTCTCCACGATCTTCTCATGGGTGCTGTCGGTGGAGCCGTCATTGACCACCACGATCTCAAACTGCGGGTAGTCGATCTTCAGCAGCGACCGGATATTGGAAACGATATTCTCCTGCTCATTATAGGCCGGGATCAGCAGGGAAATGGGCAGCAGATTTTCGCTGGAAACATAGCGGCCGTAGTCATTGGACTGCCGCGCCTTATCATTGCGGCGCACGGCGATATAGGAGATGATGAGCTGGATAATATAGATCAGGCTCAGCAGAATGGTGAACGCCATGCAGAAATAGTTGAAGAAGGTGATGAAATACCGCACATAGGTGATAAAATTCATGTCAATCCTCCTTCAGGTCGACCGACCGGTACAGCGCATATTTCATCGCATCCGAGGCGTACTTGTCGTAGCCGCCCAGCACATCCTCGATCTCGGCGATGTTCACATTCATGTCGATCAGCGAATAGGCGGCCGCCTGCCGCACCCACCATTCCTTGTCCTTGGTGGCCTCCTTGACCCCCCGCACAGCCGCAGGGGTGCCCAGCCGCTGCAGCCCCTTTACCGCCGCGCAGCGCACCACCCAGTCGCGGTCTCTGGCAGCGGTCAGCAGCGTGTGCTCATTGGCCGGGTCGGCCAGGCTGCCGAGCGCCTTCACACAGGCTATGCGCATATCGGTGTCCTTGCTGGTCACACCGTCCAGATAGAGCTGCCGGAACTGCCCGAAGCCATAGGGGGCAATAGTCTTGATGACCACCGTCCGCATGTGCTCATTGCACCCCTCCAGCACCTGCGCAGCCAGCGCCGCCCGATCCGAGCTGAAATTGGCAAACAGCTCCTGGATAACGCGGAAGGAATACCGCTTATCATCCTCAATGCGCAGGATATAGGCGCACACACCCTCGGTGTAGCCCAGCCGGGAAAGCGCCATGGCGGCATTGTAGGCGATGCTGCGGTTCTTGCTCTTTGAAAGTGCGTCAATCTCGTTGAGGTACTCGTAGGCGTCATAATCGGCCAGCCGCCGGCAGGCATAGCCTATCCGGTACTTATTGCCGGAGTGCAGGATGCCGGCAAACAGCTTGACCGGCTCCAGCGCCTCATATACCTCGTCGATCACCGCCGTCTTATTGCCGAGGGTACGCTCATCGCCGTACTCTTCCCAGTAGCACAGCTGTGCGCTGATGATCTCAAACAGGCGTGTATCCTGCCCCATCCGGTCGCGCAGTGCGGCAATCTCGCTGCTGCGGCTGTTGCGTGTGGGGCTGTACAGGATGCCCTCCACCATGCACTGGATCTCCTGCGCAGCCACCTCATAGCGCGCCTTGCCGTCCTCCTGCCGCTTGGCCAGCAGGGCCAGCCACAGGTACTCGCCCCCCAGGATCAGCAGGCAAAAAAGAATGCTCAGAACCGCCAATAATTCGTAGTGCAAAAATCACCGCTCCTTTGCCCGGCTTCTCAGCGGGAGGTAAAGTAGTTTTTCACCTGCACAAAGCTTTCCTTCTCTCGCAGGGTATAGTTTGCCGTATCCCACACCGCCCACTTGAAGGTCTTATAGGCAGGGGATTGCTTGGTCTCGGGGAAAAGGTACAGCTGATCCCCGGTCTGCTTATCGGCGATCAGCCCCGACACCACCGCGCCGTTGGTGCTGACCGTTTTGGCCTGTCCCTCAATGGCACCGGCATTGTTCAACACAATGCGCTGCGAGGGGTCGGTCACATTCAGCCACGACCACGGCAGCCGGATATAAATCGTGGAGCCGGTCTGATAGAACTGGTGATCGCCGGAGGAAAAGCCGCCATAGGAAAGCGGCGAAACCAAATGGTAATCACCGGAATAGCTTTCCTGCGTTACATAGGCGCCGCGGCTGCGGTCGTAGGCGGCGGTCACATACAGCCCCGCCTCCTGCCTGCCGTCAAAGCGCAGCACATACTCCATGCCGGAAAGCGCCGTGGGCGTGTACTCACTGGAATAGTAATACTCGCCGTCATTGCGCTGGTAGGTATCAATGCCGATAAACAGCTGCTCGGTCGTGTAGTCGATCTCGGTCAGCAGCTGCGCAGACAGGTAGAAATAGCCCTCATTGGAGGAAAGCGACAGCATCTGTATGCGGTCGTCATCCGCCAGGTTGATGCCGCTTTCCTCCGGCGCGACCGCGTCCAGTGCCAGCAGGCCGGTGGTCTGCGCCGGGTCGGCCACATTCTGCCACAGATGGTTGTTCTCCAGCGGCACGGTAAAGGGGTACAGCTCCTCGCTGACCGCCGACCAATCATCATTGAGGTCGGCCGCCACCGCAGCCAGCGCACCGGTATTATTGGCTGCCCGCAGCAGCGCCACGGTCTGCTGCCCCTGGGCCTTTTCGGTCATCCCCGCCCGGTCACCGAAGCCATTGGCCGAGGAAAAGCCGATGCCGGTCACCAGCAGGCGCTTGTCGGCAGCCGCCCGCAATTGGGCAAAGGCGTACGCATACGCATCGCTCTCGCCGGCCACACGGTCAGCATTGGTCTGCAAAAGCTGCTGCACGCTTTCCAGGGATACCGCTGTCAGAGCGTAGTTTGCGCGGCAGTCCGTGTCGGTAACCACCTGCGCCGGCACATAGGCACCATCGCCCTCCAGCCCGCTGCCCTGCAGCAGTGCCGCATCCGTCTGCACACCAACCGGCAGAGGATATCCATAGGTATCCACCGCATAGCTCTGCACCGTATCGTACAGGAAGGCAGCTGCTCCCGCCGCCCCGCTGCCCGCCGCATACCGGCCGGTATAGGACAGGGCGGAAAGCTCCCCGCCCGGCTGAGAAACACCGATCGTCAGCGCCAGCAGATAGGGGGATACATCACTGAAGTAGGTGGCCGCCTCCGCACTGCCATCGGGCGTAAAAGAGCCGCTGCCATGCAGCACATCCAGCGCCGCCTTCAGCCGATCGGCCGCCGCCGTCTGTGTGGCATCCGCCGGCAGCGCCACATGCTGCAGCAGATACAGCGGCGCTGCGCCGGCCCCGGCATTATGCGCATAGACCGCACGATAGAATTCCGGCGGCAGGATATCCTTGGCCTGCAGGCAGTTTGCCCCCAGCTTGACCGCCTCCTCCACCAGACTTTGGTAGTAGGTATAGTTACGGGAGGGACCCTTCTCGCCCGGCTCGGCTGCATTGACGCTGACGGCGTTCACCGTCAGATCACGCCACTGGCTCTCCTCCAGCACCTGAAAGCCGGTATCGCTGACCCGCAGGCGGGCCTCCTGCTGGGCGCCGTCCGTCGTCTTCTGATGCGGCTGGATACCGGCCAGCACCTTTTTCATCAGCGGATTGTAGAAATTCCAGTAAAAGTGGCTGATATCCCCCTGCCGATCATAGGAAAGCCAGCGGTAGACGGTATCCGCAAACAGGAAACGGTTATAGTTTTCGTGGCTGACATAATCGTTGAAATCCCCGGCAAAGTAATACACCGGCGCCCTGCCCTGCACAGTTTTGCACATTGCAGCGGCAAAGGTGGGGGTTTTCAGCACCCCCTTGAGCTTCTCCATGCCGGTGGCATTGACATCCAGGGTAAAGCTGGCAATCACCTCGGTGTCGCTGTTCGGCTCCACAATCTCAAACCAGTTATAGAAATTCACCCGGCTGCAGCTGCGGAAGGTCTTTTTATAGTCTTCATTGATGTGCACCCGCAGCAGGTTTTTGGACTCAAAATCCGTCTTTTGCTCCAGCACCAGAATTCTCTCCGGCGAAACCAGCAGAATACCCGGACCGGAGAACTGCCACTCCACACCCTCCTGCTTTTCATACATCGGGGGCGCCCAGTCCGGCACATCCGTGAAATCCTGCAGGTCGTAAATATAGCGGCCCACCCAGCCGGTGGGGCTGACGCCGCACAGGCTGGCCAGCTGCGAATAGATCGCGCTGTCCAGATTGGCGTTGAACAGATCCATTTCCGCCACCACCGTGGCGCCGTTTTCGTAGGCATAGGAGATCACCGCCATATCGTCCACCGATATACCGGAGCCTCTGGCCGTGCCATTATTGTAGTACCCATAGGTATCATCCACCGCACCGTATACATCCGATACATACATTAGATCCGGCACATAGCTGAGCGTGGACAGCTCCCGCTGCGAGGTGATCTGTCCGCTTTCATCCAGCTGGGGGCCGAAATAATCGGTTTTGGTATTGTAAAAGCTGCCGTCCTCAAACACATAGCGCTGCTGCTCCAGCAGCCAGAACAGCCCCTGGTGCTTGCGGTAGACCGACCGGATATCAATCGCATTATCCTCCTGCACCGTCAGGACAGTCTTATCCAGCAGGCAGACATTCAGCGGGGTCTTCGGCCGGATATACCAGCCGATCAGCATAAACGCCATAACCCCCAGCAGCACCAGCGGGATAAGAAAATACCACCCGACCTTCTTCGGCTTTTTCACCTGCTGCACCGCATTTTCGGTCTTCTGCTGTGCGTCGCGCGCGGCATCGTAGCGGATCTCCTCCGGTGCAGCGGTAAATTCGTTGCGGTTTTCGTTCTGCTGTTCGTTCATCGGCTCTTCTCCGTAATTCTCGCGTTGATCGCGTCAATACACCCGTGCATGGCGGCCACCACGGCCGGGTCGTACATGGTGCCCGCGTGGCTGTCGATATACGCCACAACCGTGTCCAGCGGCCATGCCTCCTTATAAGAGCGCTTGGTGGTCAGCGCGTCGATCGCATCCGCCACCGTGACCACCCGTGCATACTCATCAATTTGGTCACCCGCCAGGCCGATATAGCCCTTTCCGTCGTACCGTTCGTGGTGCTGCGCGGCAATCACTGCGGCACAGCGCATAAATTCTCCGTCAAATACCGACAGCAGTGCGTGCCCGTATTCTGTGTGCCGGCGGATGATCTCCCGCTCCCCCGCAGACAGCAGACCGCTCTTGTTGGTGATCTCGGAGGGGATCGCTACCTTACCGATATCATGCAGCATGGCGGCGCGGGAAACCAGCGCACAGGTGGCGGCGGGGTATCCCATCTCTTCCAGCAGCAGCCCGGTATAGTAGGCGACACACTCCAGATGGTCACGGTTGTTCCCGCTGGCCATCTCCGTATCCGCCGCCAGCTTCGTAAAGCTCTCCATTTCCTTTTCCGCCGGGTCACCATCCGCCGAAAAGTGCACCAGCACCACCTCCATGCAGCTGTGCAGTGCCGCCATCGTGCTGGTGAAAAAGCGCGAGAGACCATTCTGGATATTCTCAAAATGGTACAGCAGGAACGGCGCTCCATCCTGCAGAAAGATAAAATCAAAGTAGGTGCCGGCGAAGCTCCGCAGCTCCTGCAGCTCCGCGCAGTGGTTCTCGATCAGCGTATAATCGACCGGCCCCTCCAGCTGCCGCTGGTACACCGGCTGCCAGCCGGCGGGCGCCTTTACCGCCACCACAAAGGCCAGCTGCTGCGCGCACTCCTCGCCCAGCACCTCGCCGCACAGATCGCGCACGCCGTCGGCTGCGGTCTTGCAGGCCTCCGTCTGCGTGCGGCAGGCCAGCACCCGCTGCATCGTCTCCACCAGCCGGCTCACGCACCGGTCATAGACCTCGGTTTTGTGTACAACGCTCTGTGAGCGACTGCCGGATATGGCCCTTGCCGACAGAACAAAGGCAATGAAGCACAAAAACACAAACTCCCCGATCAGCCGGCAGTAGGCAAAGGTCTCCCGATAGCGCAGGGTCAGCTGCAGCACACCGCACAGGATATCCAGCCCCGCCAGGAAGGTGAGCATGATGAAAAAGCCGTGGGCATACTGGATGCGCCGCCGCAGCAGGCCGTAACAGCCCCTGGCCAGAAGAGCCGCCGGCAACGCGCTGAGCACGGTGGCCGCCAGCAGCGTGGCCCGGAAAACGGTCGGGCTGTCGCTCAGCAGCGGCAGCAGAGAGGCCGCCGCACCAAGGCACAGGCAAAAGATCCGCCCTTTATTCGTATTCCGCATGGCGGCGGCAGCAGCCGCCGTCAGCAGGGTAAGCAGCAGCAGCTCCGCCGCGGCCGCCAGATTGTAAAACCGGGGGAAATTGACCAGATAGCTTGCCCGCGAAAGCGCCGTCAGCGCCAGTGCCGCGGCATACAGCAGCAGCAAAGCGGCAGCCGTCAGGCTGCCCATCCGCTTTTTCCGCGTAAGGAAGAGCGCCGCCGTGACCGCCATCCACGCCACGCTGAGCACGGCCAGCACAGCCGCCAGCACCAGCGCCGCATTCAGCGCAAAGGCCGGTGTGTCGGTATCCGGCGAAAGCTCCGTACGCAGCTTGGCCGAAAAGGGCAGGTGCACCGAGACCTCCACCGCAATATCGCCGTTGGTGGCCGGCAGCACAATCGCATTATAGCAATTGCCGACATAGGCATCCTTGCCATAGTGGTTATCATAAACCGTTTCACCATTCACCGCAATGCGCATGGGGGCGTGATCGGCCCGGAGGATCAGCCGGCGTTCACTGCCGGTGCCGGCTATGCTGCCACGCAGATGTAGGTAGCTGCCGGTCTTTTCGCTGGACATGGGGGTGAAGGCATTGGCTACACGCCAGGACTCGCCCGTTTGGCCGGCCGGCGGTGTGGCCGTGTTGGTATACAGGTACTCCCACGCCACTGTGCCGGCATCGGATACCAGTGAGCTGCCCACATAATTGAGAATATAATTGGCCGCCACCGTTAAAAGCAGGATCACCGCCGCAAGCTCCAGCAGCAGCCAGACGCCGCCCTGCCTGGGCAGGAGGCGCCGCAGCCGCCCGAAAACCGCCGAAATCTTTCCCATCTGTTACCTCTTATCGCATCACGCGCCCGCCCTTACAGGCGCGAGTATTTTTCCAGAAGCTTTTTCACATCCGCCTTGCTGTCCACCGTGGCATCGGTGCGGTCAATATCGGCCGGACAGTCCCGCACGACCGCCTCCAGCAGCGCATAGGCCTCCCGCACCTGCGCCAGCAGCGCCCGCAGCCGGGCGTTCTCCTCCAGCAGCTGCTCCCGTGTTTTTTCTTCCTGCACTGCAGTCACCCCTTACTTTGATGATGCGAGCCGGCGTATCTGCACATGCCCGTCCACATCCTGCACCGTCAAAACGGTTTTGCCCTGCACCTCCGTCTTGTCGGCATCCGTGAAAAAGGTTGTGCGCACCTGATAGGTGTCCGCACCGGCGCGGCTGACCGCGGTCTCATAATAGATCTCGGTGCCGTAAAGCGGCTCCCACATTTCAAAGCAGCCCTTTCCGGCATTATACAGATCTGCCCCGGTGATATCGGCGGAAACCGTGCCGAAATACTTGAGCAGCTGCAGGCGGATCTCCTCCGGCGTGGCCTGCCGCAGCCGGTTGCCGGAGCGCGGCATGGCGGTCAGATCCGCATAGTAGATATGACAGAAAGCAAACTGCACCAACGCATTGACGGAGATATCGTCCGGCGAGGAAAACCTTTCCTGCGCCAGCAGATAGCGCAGCTCATAGCTTCTGTGCGCCAGCGCATCTGCGTCGATATAGGCAGGGATGGGGGCGCTTTGCTCCCCGCTGCTGTATGCGGAGGAGCCGGCGTCATCCCTCACACCGGGATCAATATTGTTGCAGCCGGCCAGCGTCAGCAGAACCAGCGCGGTGAAAAAGCACCACAACCTCTTCATATACGGTATACCCCCAAATGGAATAAAAATGCTGCTGCACAGGCTCTGTGCAGCAGCGGGATAAGGCCTTCGTCAGCCTTAACGCAAATTCAGCTGACAGTCCGGATCAATAGCTCCACTTATAATCCGTATAAGAGAGCGTCATATCCGCATTGTTCTCGATAAACACATCCGCATAGCCGACCTGCTCGTAGGCGATATAGGCATCCGAGCGGATGGTCGAGCCCAGCGGCAGATTGACCGACAGGCTCTCCAGCGGGGTATTGACCACCTGCTTGATGCCGGTCTGCTTGTTATAATCGGTCTTGAAGTGATACCGGTATGCCATGAAGCAGCGGTTCACATCGGTGCGCAGCACCGGGTCGCCCTTCGGCAGCACAAAGGTCTTGGTATTGGCATCGTAGCTGCGCTCGTCATAGCGGTCGGACACCCGCACGGTGTACACGACCGTACCGCAGATACCCTCGCCCTCGTCGGTATAGCGGTCGGTATCCCAGTCGTTGGAGCACATCTGGAAGTGGTACTCCTTGCCGATCTCCAGCTGGATGCTCTCGCCGCCGTAATAGACGGTGCCGTCCTCAAAGCGCACCGACATCTTCTTCGGACACACGATGCTGCCGGTAACGGTATTCTTGGCCGGCGGCTCCGGGGTGATGTCCGTAGCGGGGATCTTCTCCCAGCAGGCATACAGGGTCACCGTGTTCATCCGCTTGGCAAAATCCAGGTCCTCCGCCGTCAGCACATCGCCGGGGGCATAGGCCTTGCCGGTGCCGTCCGCCGCCGTGTTCCAGCCGGTGAACCGATAGCCCTCGCGCACAAAGCCGTTTTCCTGCACGGTGGCCGAATCGTTCTTATAGTAGTGGTTGCTGTCGGTGGTGGAGCCGGTCACGCCGGTGGCATTGCCATCGTACAGCACGCTGCAGAAGGGCGTAACAACGCCATCCACATGCCAGCCGTCCGACTCCTCATATTTGATCACATACCAGATGACCGACTGTCCGTCCTCCAGCTTGACCGTCGGTGCGGAGACCACATAGCTGCTCACGCCGTTCTCGCCGTCGTTGAAGTAGCCACCCTGGCCAAAGCCGGTGGTGATCCAGCCATCGCCCACATAGCTGTAATTCTGTGCGGGCTGCGCGGCCGTGCCGGTGGGCACGGTCAGCCCCTCATTGAGCAGGTAGAATTTGGCCTTCACGGTGCGGCCATCCGGCCGGCCACCGCCATTGCCGCCCCACCAGCCGCCATAGGCCGGCTCGGCTGCCGCCGCAACCGTAAACAGGCTGAGCAGCAGAACGACTGCCGCCAGTACGGAAAGAATTCTCTTCATTCGTCTCGCCTTCCTTTTCCGGGAAATAAAAAATGCACCTATACCTGGACGGAGAGCCCGTCGTGTATAAGTGCAACCTGACAATCATGGCCTATCGGCTGTAGATTCATGGCTTTGCGTCACACGCTTTCGCGTGCTTTGCCTTTTACTTGTGTGGGTAGTATAGCACAGCCCGGCAAAAATTGCAAGACTTTTTTGCAATTTTTTGCAACTTTTTTCGACAGCCGCCGGGTGGCGCTTGACGCAGAGTATAAAAGGTTGTATAATAAACAACACATTTGACCACAAAAATAACCAAGCAAAGTGCGGTGATACACATGAGCCATTTCAAAAAAGCGGTTTTCGGCGGCTACCGGCCGGCGGCGGTCGACGCCGAGGTGGACAGCCTGACCAAGCAGCTGGAGGCGGCCGAAAACGACAAAAAACGGTGGAGGCATGAGGCGGAAAGCATGGAAAGCCGCCTGCCGGAGCTGGAAAAGGCGATCGCCGATCTGACGGCGGAAAACGCCCGCCTGCAGGCCGAGCACTCCAAGAACGAGGAGATCTTCCGCGACATCGCCAAGATCTACCGCCGTGCCTACGGTGCCGGCCACGAGATCGTCTGCGATTCCAAACAGACGGCGCAGCAGCTTCTGCAGCGCCTGACCGACCGCTTTGACGACACGATGGGGGAGACCGAGGGGATCCTGGCGGATTACGAGGCGGCCGAGCAGGAGATCGCCACGCTGTTTGCCGCGCTTAACCAGCAGATCGACGATGTGGCGCAGTCCGCCGCACAGATGCTGGAGCGAGCAAAAGCCTTCACCGGCATATACCGCGAAATGCAGCACACCGTCAGCGAAACCCGGCAGGATGCCGAGGAGCTGCTGTCGGCATACGAGGCGCAGGCCTCCGAATTCCTGAGCGGCGACACCAACGAGGCGGCCACCGAGGCAGCACAGACGGCCACACAGCCCCCGCAGCCGGCAGAAGCGCCGACCGAAAAGGCGGAAAAGCCCGAGAAAAGCCTCCCCGACACGGCACATTCCGGCCGCATCCGACTGGTCAAGCGCCCGGCCGCCGCCTCCGCGCCGGCGGCCGGGACCCAGACGGCGTTCCGGGAGGAGGCCGCGGAGGCTCCATTGGCACCGGTACAGCCGGAGGCCGCCAACGACGCCCCGGCGGTGCAGCCAGCCGGTGATATCGACGAGGCCCCGGTTGCATCGGCGCAGCCGGAGGCTCCGGCTGCGGCCGCACCCGCTGCCGCGAAGCCGGCCGCTGAAGCCGCCGGCTTTACCCAGTTCGGCCGGAAGAGCCGCATCTCAGCACAGGACCGCAACGAGCTTTTACGCAAGGCGCTGCTGCGCAACAGCGGCAACTGACCGCTCCCCTAAGCATCTCCACGCCGTCGGCGCTTTTGTGCCGGCGGCGTGTGTTTTTGGCCGAAATGGCGCGCATCCCTTGCCTTTGCACGGGGGATATGGTATGATACCGGTAGAAACAACAAGGAGGATAACCGCATGGATACTGTTCAACATTACGATCCCACGCCGGTCGCCCCGGCAATATCGGTGGACGAAAACCGGGTGGCCGGCACCGTCGGCGCCTTTCTGTTTGCACTGGTGGGTGGGGCGATCTACTTTCTGCTGTATCAGGTCGGCTTTCTGGCCGCCATCAGCGGCATTGTGGCGGTGGTGTGCGCCTTTAAGGGCTACGCCGTTTTTGCCAAGAAGGAGAGCACCTACGGTGTGGTGATCTCCATCGTGATGGCGGTGCTGGTGATCGTGCTGGCCTGGTATCTGTGCCTGGCGCTGGATGTATACAAGGCCTACCAGGGCTGGTATGAAAGCGGCGAAGTGGATTTTACCGTTTCCTACTTTGACTCCATCCGCTATGCCTATCGGTTTTTGGAGGAGCCGGAAATTGCCTCCGGCTATATCCGGGATCTGCTTATCAGCGTACTGCTGTGCATCTTCGGCTGCATTGCGCCGATCCGCGCGGCGGCGGCCCGCGCCAAAGCCAAGGCAGCACCACAGGCAGCCGTGCCGGTGCCGGCACCGATGCCGGTCGAGCAGCCCGCGCCGGCGGTCATGCCGGAGGCGGCAGATCAGCCGGCCGGCGACAGCTACATCCTGAACGGTGAAAGGAGCCAATCATGATCAAACACATTATCTTATGGCAGCTCCGGGACGATCTGTCGCCGGAGCGCAAGCAGGCGGTGGCTGCCGCCGCCAAAGAGCACCTGGAGGGACTGCTGGGCACGATCGACGGGCTGACCGCCATCCGGGTGATCACCGACGGGCTTGCCTCCTCCACCGCCGATATGATGCTGGACAGCACCTTTGTCTCGGAGCAGGCGCTGCGCGGCTATGCCGTGCACCCGGCCCATGTGGCAGTTGCCGACGCCTATGTGCGGCCGTACATCAAGACCCGCAGCTGCATGGACTTCGCGCTGTAACTGTACCGGTATAAGAAAAGCACATGCCCGCCAGCGGAAATTTCTCCGTTGGCGGGCATGTTGTATATCGGAATGGTTCAGATGCGGCACTCCACCACGCGGTTTTCCTCGGCCGAGGTGAACGAAGCCTCAATCACCCGCATCACCCGCATCATCTGGGCGTGGGTGACGATCTGCGTCGCCTCTCCCCGGATAGCCGCCACGATATTACGATAGTAATCGTGCACATCCGAGGCCGGGCGCTCCAGCGCGTAGGTATCGGTGGTCAATTCATCGCGGGGGGCCATGGTTTTGGTCAGCCCGGCAGCGGTTTCCACCGGCAGCACCTCGCTCTCATGCCAATGGGTGCACTTGACCACCTGGCACTTCTCCCGCCAGTCGGTGATCATGGCGGTGCCTTTTTTCGCCCGCATATAGAACCGGGGCATGGCGATGAAATTGTAGGTGCCGACCTCCACATAGGCGGACTTACCGCCGTCAAAGGTCATATCCAGCCGGAAACCGTCATCCACCTCGTCATTGGTGATATGGTCGAAACGGCAATCAATGCCGGTGATCGGCTCCGGGATGATCTGCAGGATCTGGTCGATCAGATGCACGCCCCAATCGTACAGCATACCGCCGCCGTACTTCTTCAGCCCGCGCCAGTCGCTGGGGATGCCGCGGGAGCCGTGGATGCGGCTCTCAATGCGGATCAGATCGCCGATCTCGCCGGTTTCGGTCAGCTGCTTCATTGCCAGATAGTCCACATCCCAGCGGCGGTTCTGGTGCACCGAGAAAATGCGGCCGGCCGCATTGGCGGCGTCGATCATACGCTGCAGGCTTTCGCAGCTGAGGGTGACCGGCTTCTCGCTGATCACATTCTTGCCCGCCTGCAGGGCACGGATGCATACGCTCTCATGCTCATCGTTCGGGATGGCGACCGTCAGCAGCTCCACCTGCGGATCTGCCAGCACCTCTTCAAAGGAGGCATAGGCGTGGATGCCGCGGCTTTCTGCCAGCGCACAACGGTCTGCCTTGATATCGTAGATGCCGTCCAGTGTGACCACATCGCTTTTGAGGGCGTGGTCCACATGCCAGCCGCCCATGCCGCCATAGCCGATCACGGCCATATGTAGCTTATTCATTGTATTGCCATTTCCTTTCCGCGGATCAAATCGTCTCAGGTCCACCACATGGCGGCGGGCTTCTCGGTGATCATCACATTCTGCATAAAGGCGACCGCCTTCTCCAGACCCTCGCGCACAGACATCAGGCCGTCCTCATGCTCGATGCTGACCGGGCCGTCATAGCCGATCTGCTGCAGCGTGGACATCATATCCTTCCACAGCTTTATATCCGTGCCGTAGCCCACCGTGCGGAAAATCCAGCTGCGGTTGACCACATCGCCGAGATTCTTGGTATCCAGCACGCCGTTGACTGCCTTGTTATGGGGATCAATGCGGGTATCCTTGGCATGGAAGTGGTACACTGCGCCCTTGAGCGCCTTGAGCGCCTCCACAGGATCCATGCCCTGCCAGATCAGGTGGCTGGGATCGAAATTGGCACCAAGGATGGGGCCGACCGCCTCACGCAGACGCAGGCAGGTGGCGGGGTTGTATACGCAGAAGCCGGGGTGCATTTCAAACGCGATGCGCTTTACGCCGTAGCTTTCGGCGATCTTGGCCGCCTCTTTCCAATAGGGGATCAGCACCTCGTTCCACTGGTAGTCCAGGATCTTCGCATAGTCCTCCGGCCAGGCACAGGTCACCCAGTTCGGGTAGTGGGAATCCGCGCTGTCACCGGGGCAGCCGGAGAAGGTCACAACCGTCTCCACACCCAGCTTCTGTGCCAGCTTGCAGGTATTGACGAACACCCGGTGGTATTCTGCAGCGATGGCCTTGTTCGGATGCACGGGGTTGCCGTGGCAGGACAGGGCGCTGATCTCCAGCTCATGCTTCTTCAGCGAGGCCTGCAGCGCGGCGATCTTGCTTTCGTCCGCCAGCAGCACATCGGGGTCACAGTGGTTTTGGTTGGTATACCCGCCGGTACCCAGCTCCACAGCCTGCACACCCAGCGAGTGGAGATACGCAAAGGCTTCATCGGCCGGCATCTGCTGCAGCGGGACGGTAAGAACACTCAGTTTCATTGTGAACGCTCCTTTTCACTTTTTTGATTTTCTAAGGCCATGCCGCACAGAAGCCGCGCGGCAAGCGGTGCTGACAGATTTCTTGTCAGCGGGTGCCGCACAAAGCCCCCAGGCGTGTTCGTGCGGCGCTGCCTTAAATATCATTATACAGCAAAGCCCCCGTTTTGCAACAACAATTCCGCCGGATTTTTCAACTTTTTTTCGATTTTGGCAAACAAAGGCCGCCGGCAGCGGATAAAATATCCGCTGCCGGCGGCCACTCTGTCGCACGCGGCTTATTCCTCCATCTGCTTGCCAAGAAAAGCGGCGGCCACCTGCGCCAGCCGCACATCGCCCTCAGAGGGCAGTGCGCCGGATTCCGGCTGCAGCAGGCACACCACGCCGGTCACATCCCCGGCCGCCATGATCGGCGCGGCCACCGAGGCATAACGCTCAAGAGCCTCCACCGGCTGCAGATGCTCCGCCCCGCCTGCGCGCGCCACATAGACCTGCCGCCCCTCCATCAGCTCATCCAGCTGCGCGGACACCCGCCGGTCATAAAATTCCTTGCGGCTGCTGCCGGCGGCGGCGATCACATGGTCGCGGTCGCAGATCAGCACCGTCATATTACAGGCGCGGGAAAGAACATCGGCATACTGCACGGCAAAGGGAGACAGCTCCCCCACCGGGGAATACTTCTTAAAAACGACCTCTCCGTCCCGCTCGGTGAAGATTTCCAGCGGGTCGCCCTCACGGATACGCATGGTGCGGCGAATTTCCTTGGGGATGACCACCCGGCCGAGGTCATCAATGCGGCGAACGATTCCTGTTGCTTTCATTGACATGCGCTCCTTTGTACTGTCATATTGTGCCTTTAGTATCACACCGCTTTCCGAAATTATGCGTTTTTTTCATTTATCTGTCAATAAAAGCCGCCGCTGCCGTTATATCTCCTCCAAATCCTTATACGCCTCCAGCACCGGGCTTTTGTCCCCGACATACCAGTAATCGCAACAGCTGCCGCCAAGCGCCTCCGTCTGCGTCCGGATAAGCCGGGCATGCATGACCCCGGCAAGAATATGGTCGGTTCTGCAAAGGTAGGGCAAGAGCGCCTCGTAGCCATGCTCTTTGGCATGCCGGGCAATCGGGCAGCCCACCAGCCGGAAGCGGAAGCCCTCTGTGCAGCGGTCGGGATCAATCTCCACCCGCCAGCTATCCATCCATTCCCCTTTGGCCCGGTGCGCCCGCTGCAGCTTATCGTACCGCACATAGATCCTCCTGAACAGCCTATACGGCCAGCGGCTTCGGTTCCCATCCACCAGCCTGCCGAGAAACCTCAGCCGCTCGGCCATCCGGCGCTTGATGGTCAGCAGCACCTCACCGTCCAGCCGGTGACCGCTTGCCTCATAGAAGGACAGGATCGTGAACCAATCCAGCATGTTTGCAGCCATCATATTTTGCCCAAGGTCGGGCATATCTTTTTGAAATTCCCGGTACCAGCTCTCGGCGCGGCTGCAGATTTCTGCAGCCTCATCCGGGTACTGTTCCCGGCAATACCGTTCGTACGGTTTGGCATACTGGGACCCTGCATAGACTCTTTTCATGATCGACGCCACCTGTTTCTCCAATTTTTGCACACGGATGCCGGATACGGCCGAAATGGCTTATCCGGCCACAGTATACCATGCTGCCGGCCGCTTTTCAACCGGAAGGCCGGACTTTTCCCGGCGGCCTTTGCCGGCACGGAAGGGCACCACGCCGGCCGGCGTTGACTTTCTGCCCCGCAGATGCTACAATGAGCGACAGGAGCCCGGATGGGAACACGGCAAAAAAGGGAGGCGGGCTGTATGATCCAAATTTATTGCGGTGACGGCAAGGGAAAGACCACCGCCGCCGTTGGGGCAGCGGTGCGGGCAGCCGGCAGCGGGCTGCGGGTCGTATTTGCTCAGTTTCTGAAGGACGGCAGCTCCTCGGAGATCGTTGCGCTGCGGGCACTGGGGATTGACTGCCGCTTTGCAGCAGAGACATATGCGCTATTCTCCCGCCCAACCCCGGAAAAGCAGGCGCGGCTGCGCGCGGCATACAATGAGCTGCTGCGCACGCTGGCCGCCGATGCCGCCGACTACGATATGCTGGTACTGGATGAGGTGCTGGATGCGCTGCAGCTTTCGCTGGCGGACGAGGCCTGCATGCAGCCGCTGCTGGCGCTGGCGCAGGGAACCGACCGCGAGCTGCTGCTGACCGGCAGGCAGGCACCGCCGGCCATTGCCGGGGCCGCGCACTACATTTCCCGCATCACGGCCGTCCGGCACCCCTATGCCTCCGGTACACCGGCACGCCGGGGAATTGAATACTGAGCCGCGCCGGCATCTGCGCAGAAAAAGGCAGCGGGTTTTTCGGATTTTTTTGCGAATAGGGTTGAAAAAATCCGCGCGGCATGCTACACTGATAGCGAAATCCATCATTCAGGAGGTTTTTATTATGGGATGTGCATGGGCTAAGCTTGGATTGTTTGCAGGCGGTGTGCTGTTTGGTACAGCCGGACTTAAAATCCTCAGCAGCCGCGAGGCCAAGAAGGTGTACACCTACACCACTGCCGCTGCATTGCGGGCCAAGGAGGATGTGATGACCACCGTCACCACCATCCGCGAGAACGCCGGCGATATTCTGGCCGACGCCAAAGAACTCAATGAGCAGCGGGCGGCTGCGCAGGCGGTCATTGACGCCGACACCGAGGACGGCGCAGCGGACACGCAGGCATAAAAACACCGGAAAAAGGGAGCCGCTTCGCCGGCTCCCTTTGATTTTTGGAGGAACCTTGCGATGAAATGGCAGATCTTGCATCAATCCCGCGGCCGGCTGCGGGTGCACCTGTGCACTCCGCGCATGACGCTGCGGCAGGCCGATATTGTAGAATACTATCTGCGCGGCATACCGGGTGTGACGGGCGTGCAGGTGTTCGACCGCACACGGGACGCGGTCATCCGCTATGAGGAAAACGCCGGCCGGCGCGACGCCCTTGTGCAGGCACTGCGGGCCTTTACCTTTGCCACGGCCGAGGAGCTGGCCACGGTGCCGGAGCACACCGCGCGGACGCTGAACCGCGAATTTGAGGACAAGCTGGTGGCCTGTGTGCTGCGGCGCATCGGCACAAAGCTCTTTTTACCGCTGCCGATAAGGGCAGCACTGGCGGTATGCCGCTCGCTGCGCTACATCCGCGAGGGGTTGCGGTCGCTGCTGCGCGGGCAGCTGACGGTCAGTGTGCTGGATGCCACGGCCGTGACCGTTTCGCTGCTGCGGGGAGACTTCAACACCGCCGGGTCGGTGATGTTCATGCTGCATCTTGGTGAGCTGCTGGAGGACTGGACACACAAGAAATCGGTTTCGGATCTGGCCGGCGCCATGTCGCTGAATGTGGACAAAGTATGGCTGCGCACCGACGATGGGCAGGAGGTGCTGGTGGATGTCCGGACGGTGACCGCCGGCGACCGCATCATCGTGCGCACCGGCAGCATGATCCCGCTGGATGGCCGGGTAGTGGAAGGGGAGGCCAGTGTCAACCAGGCCTCTATGACTGGCGAAGCGCTGCCGGTGCACAAGGCGGCCGGCAGCTATGCCTATGCCGGCACCGTGGTGGAAGAGGGCGCGTGCGTCATAGCGGTGGAAAAAGCCGCCGGCGGCGGGCGCTACGACCGCATTGTGCGCATGATCGAGGAGTCCGAAAAGCTGAAATCCACCGCGGAGGACCGTGCCGCACACCTGGCCGACCGGCTGGTGCCATACACCCTCGGCGGCACGCTGCTGACCTATCTGCTGACCCGCAATGTGACCAAGCTGCTGGCCGTGCTGATGGTGGATTTTTCCTGCGCACTGAAGCTCTCCATGCCCATTGCTGTGCTTTCTGCCATGCGGGAGAGCAACCAGTACCACATCGCCGTCAAGGGCGGCCGCTTCCTGGAGGCGGTGGCCAAGGCGGATACCATCGTATTCGATAAGACCGGCACGCTGACCTACGCCGCACCGCAGGTGGCCGAAATTGTCACCTTCGGCGGCCGCGCCGAGGACGATATGCTGCGCCTGGCCGCCTGCCTGGAGGAGCACTATCCCCACTCGCTGGCCAACGCCGTGGTGGAGGAGGCACGCGCCCGCGGCCTGAACCATGAGGAATACCATTCCAGCGTGGAATATGTGGTGGCGCACGGCATCTCCAGCACCGTGGAAGGACACAAGGTGGTCATCGGCAGCTATCATTTTGTCTTTGAAGATGAGGGCTGCTGCATCCCCGCCGGAGAGGAAGACCGATTTGCCGCGCTGTCGGCGGCCTATTCCCACCTGTATCTGGCAGTATCCGGGGTGCTGGCCGCCGTGATCTGCATTGCCGACCCGCTGCGGCAGGAGGCGGCAGACGCCATCCGGGCGCTGCACGCCTGCGGCATCCGCAAGGTGGTGATGATGACCGGCGACAACGAGAACACCGCCGCCGCCGTGGCCCGCGCTGTAGGGGTAGACGATTACCGCGCCGGTGTGCTGCCGGAGGACAAGGCCGCCTTCATCCGTGCCGAACGGCAGGCCGGCCACACGGTTATGATGATCGGCGACGGCGTCAATGACACCCCGGCGCTGTCCGAGGCCGACATCGGCATTGCCATCAATACCGGCGCCGCCATTGCGCGGGAGATCGCCGATGTCACCATCTCCTCGGACGATCTGTTTGCCCTGTGCACCCTGCGGCAGATCAGTGAGGCGCTGATGGCGCGCATCAACCGCAACTACCGCTTTATCGTCGGGTTTAACCTGCTGCTGATCGTATGCGGTGTGGCCGGCATCATCCCGCCAACGACCTCCGCCCTGCTGCACAACGCCTCCACCCTGGGGGTCAGCCTGCGCAGCATGACCAACCTGCTGCCGGCCGAGGCCCTCCGGACTCCGGCCACGGAGGAGAAAGCCCTGACATGAAAAAAGACACCGCCCCGGCCGCCGACGGCACCTATACCCTGACCGGCCGCGCCACCCGCAGCCACCCCCTGCTGCCGGCCATTCCGGCCGCCCTGTTTACCGTGCTGGCGGCAGATCAGCTCCGGCCGCTGCCGCAGAAATCCCCGCTGCTGGCGCTTTCCTTCGCCCTGCCGGCAGTGCTGCTGCTCAGCCTCACCGTGCGGCTGGCTGTACGCCGGTACAGCTTTATGCTGCGCATTGAGCCGGAGCAGGTGGTGTACCAGTCAGCCCCGTTCAACCGAAAAATCTACGCCTACCGGGATATTACCGGCTGCAGCCGGGAGGTGCGCCACTCTGCGCACGCCGCCAACCGGGTAGAAATTGCCTATTTTTCCTTTCACACCACAGATGGGCAGGACATTGCCTTCGCCTACGACCATAAAAATCCGGAAGAGTGCAAGGCCATCCGCCTGCTGCAAAAACGCATCGAGGCCGAAAGCGCCCGATGATCTTCCCGACAAAACGCAAAAAAAGCCCGGGGCGCGGCGTAAAGCCGCACCCCAGGCCTTTCCGTTTGTCACAAAAAAACGCCGCAGCGGTCTCCGCTGCGGCGTTTTTATTGGCTTGGTTTTCGGACTTATTTCGCGAGCTGCTTCTTGGAGACGCAGACACCGGCGAGAGCCACGAACATGATCAGCGCCAGGCCGGTCACCGCCATGTCGCCCGAAGCGGGAGACTTGCTGGTGAAGGCCGCCTTGGCCTGCTCGATGGAAGTGGTCGTGGAGCCGTAGTTCGCCGTCACGATGACATCCTTCAGGGGCACGATCACCAGCGTGGTGCCGGCCAGCGTGGAGGAGTCAGCCAGCGTGTAGTCGGTGCCGGCCACAGCCGCAGTGCCATCCTTCTTGTAGATCTTCCAGCCAGCGAACGCATCGCTGCCGCGGGTAGCCTCAGCCGTGAAGGTCAGCTTCTGGTCCACCTTTGCAGAAAAGGTCTGCGTCTTCGGGGCAGCCCCTTCGTAAGCGACAGAAACGACCGTGATCTTCTGATCGGCGGCCGGGCTGGCCGTCTCAGCAAACGCAGTGACGGAAAGGCCCATGAGCATGACTAAAGCCAAGACAATTGCAAGAACTTTCTTCATTTCCATTACCTCCAAAATACAAAATTGCGGATAGATACCCCTTGCACAGGTCATCTTCACGCCGTCAGTATAGCACACTTTTTTTCACTTGTAAACACCCTTTTTCAGAAATTGGGAAACTTGTACACTCTGGCGGGCAAAAATTCGGCAGGTTTTTCCGATTTTCGGACAAATTATCCACCCATGGAAATGTGTTCCGCAAAAAAGCGGTTTTTCCTTGCACAAAAGCCACAAATCACTGCCGGAATTTTGTTAAAATGCTACGAATGTCCCGCGCAGCTGTTGCCTTTTTCCCAAAAAGGAGTATAATACAGGCAAAGGTTACAGATTTGTAACCTTTTTATTACCGCAGAAACCAGTCAATTTCCGGGCGGATGCCCCGTACTGCACAGGGCTTTTTCATACCCGCCCATAGAATAGCATCCCGCATAAAAGGAGGGACCCGTTTGGCTAAGAAAGATCTGAACATAGCCGGAGGCAGCACGCCCGCCGTGCCGGTCTCCCATCGCCTGTACCTGTTCTTCTACGGCGTCGGTTTACAGACCGCCCGCCTCGGCCGCCGCATCCGGCGGAGTCTCCACCGCCCGGCAGCGGCGATCGGACACGGGCTGCAGCTGGCCTGGCAGGCAGCCATCGGCCGTCCGCTGCAGCGCCAGCACCAAAAACTGCAGCGGATATACGCGGCTTTCCCGGCCGCCGGCCGGGAGCTGGCAGCCGCCCTGCACAAAAACCCGTTTTCCGTATTCCCCTGCTTCGGCCGGCTGTGCCGCCGCGCCGTAAAGCACTATAAAGAAGAGCTGCTGGTTCTGTGGCGCCTGGCCGGCCCGGTGGCCGCCACCATTGTGCTGATCGTCACCGTGGCGGCGTGGCAGAATACCTCGTTCTGCCTGGCACTCAATTACCGCGGCCAGGAGCTTGGCTATATCGACAATGCCGAAACCTACTCCGAGGCTGCCACCATGGCGGTCAACCGGGTGGTGAATGTGGACAACTCATTCTCGGTGGAGAGCGTGCCCAGCCTTTCGGTCACCGTACAGGGGCGGCGCAACACCCTCTCGGACACCGAGCTGTGTGACGCCATCCTGCGCACGGCAGGCGACTCCATCGCAGAGGCCTCCGGCCTGTATGTGGACGGCAGCTTTATCGGTGCCACCGAGTCCGCCGACGAGCTGAACAGCGTGCTGGAGTCCATCAAGGATGCCTATTATGATAAGAACGACAGCTCCCAGCGGGCAGAATTCGTGCAGCAGGTGGAGACGGTGGAGGGGCTGTACCCCTCCCAATCGGTGGTAGCGGCCGATGAGCTGAAATCCCAGCTGACCGCTGAAGCGGTGGTGAAAAAGACCTACACCGTGCAGGCGGGCGATACCCTGTCCACCATCGCGTCCAAAAACAGCATGTCCACCGCCGACCTGCGGGCCATGAACACCGCCTACGCCTCCACCGACATGGTGCATATCGGCGATGAGCTGACGGTGCAGCTGCCGCAGCCGTTCCTGCAGGTGCAGGTCATCAAGACGGTCAGCTACAGCGAAAGCATTGACTATACCACACAGTATGTCAGCAATGCCGACAAGCCCACCACCTATTCGGTGGTCAAGCAGAAGGGTGAGGAGGGCCTGCAGAATGTGGTGGCGGAGATCACCTATCTGAACGGTCTGGAGTCCTCCCGCAAGATCATCTCGACCACCGTCGTCAAGCAGCCGGTCACTAAGATTATAGAGCGCGGCACACAAAAGGTGGTCACCAGCAGCGGCTTTGAGGTAATCGTCGGGGACGGCAAGACCATCGGCAGCATGATCTGGCCGGTGCCGATCTGCCACAACATGTCCCGTGGCTTCTCCAGCTACCACGCCGGACTGGATATCTGCAATGGCCCGGTGACGGTGCGCAACCGCCCGGCGGTGGCGGCAGACGGCGGCACGGTGATCTACGCCGGCTGGTACTACGGCTACGGCAACTATGTCAAGATCCAGCACGCCAACGGGCTGTGCACGGCCTACGGCCACCTCGGCGCCATTTCGGTGGTTAAGGGACAGACGGTCTCGCAGGGACAGCAGATCGGTCTGATCGGTTCGACCGGCCAGTCCAGCGGCCCGCACCTCCACTTTGAGGTGATCCGCAACGGCGTGAAGGTCAATCCGCTGAACTATGTGCAGCCGTAACGGCAGACAAAACGATCCGGGCGGCTCCGTGAAAATCACGGAGCCGCCCTTTGCTTTGCCGCAGGTAAAAAAGCCCCCGGCAGGGACTACTGTCCCTGCCGGGGGTTTCATTGTTTTACTTATGTATTTGCGTACTTTTCGGCGCAGGCCTTCATCTCGTCCCAGTGCTCCTCCATGCAGCGCACCAGCTGCAGCTGGGTGCGGCAGCGGTCCAGATTGTGGCCGGGGTAGGCCGTCTTGAAGTACACATCCCCCTGCAGATAGTCGGTCAGGAACCGCATGCCGCATTCCAGCGTCATCATTTTGGCGCCCTCCGGCAGCAGACGGATCTCCTCCGGCTCCAGCATGCCGCCGCAACCCTCCAGGAAGCCGCGGGTGTATGCCTCAAACAGCGTCATATCCAGCGACACGCGGGAGAGATCCTTCTCATCCTCGGCAGCCGTATTGGCGCCGAAACGCACGGCATCGCCGAAATCATTGACAGAAAACCCGGGCATGACCGTATCCAGATCGATCACACACAGTGCCTTGCGGGTATGCTTATCCAGCATCACATTGTTCAGCTTGGTGTCATTGTGGGTCACCCGCAGCGGCAGGTGGCCGCGCTCATGCGCCTGATACAGCACCGGGTAGAAATCCGCCCGCTGGCGGAAAAAGTCGATCTCCTTTTCCACCGACACGGCCAGCGCACAGCGATCCTCCTGCACCGCGGCCAGCAGGTCGCGGTAGCGCTTTGGCGTATTATGAAAGTCCGCCAGCGTTTCATGCAGCTTTTCCACAGGAAAATCCGCCAGATCGCGCTGGAACCGGCCAAAGGCAATACCGCTCTGGTAGAAATCCTCCGGGCTCTCCGGGCTGTCCAGGCACAGGGTATCCTCGATGTACCGGTACACGCGGAAGCAGTGGCCGGCACCATCCCAGTAGCTGTAATGGCCGCTGCGTGCCGGGATCAGCTCCAGCACCTCCCGGCGGTCGCTGCGCTTCTCCCGCAGGAAAGCGGTGATGCGCCGGATATTTTCCACCACCTGCTCCGGCGAGGGGAAAACATCCCCATTGATGATCTGCAGCACATACCGGCTGCATTCCCCGTCCGGACGCTGCACCAGGATCATATTGGTGCCATTGATGTGGCCGCTGCCAAAGGGGTAGCAGCCCACGATCACGCCGTCCAGGGAAAAACACGCGGCGGCATGCAGGATCTCCTCTGCAGTAAAGGTATGCATGGTATATCCTCCTCTATCGGCCCGGCAGTATCCCGCGGCCGTTATTTCCCCTCGTAGGTGATGACCGAATCCACATCGTACCCGGCCAGCTGGCTGCGGCCATCCAGGCCGGCCAGCTCCATCAGGAACAGCAGCTTGACCACCGTGCCGCCCAGCTCCTCCACCAGCTCGGCGCAGGCACGGATGGTACCGCCGGTGGCAATCAGATCGTCCACAATAACCACCCGCTGCCCCGGCTGGATGGCATCCCGGTGCATCTCGATGGCGGCGGTGCCGTACTCCAGCGCATATTCCTTGCGCACGGTCTCGCGGGGCAGCTTGCCCGCCTTGCGGATGGGGACAAACGGCTTGTGCAGATTGTAGGCCAGCGGCATACCGAAAATGAAGCCGCGGGACTCTGCCCCGGCGATCACATCAAACTCCAGCCCCTCCAGCTTTTTCTGCATCTCATCAATCGCCAGCTGCAGGCCATCGGCATCCTGCAGCACCGATGTCACATCCCGGAACAGGATCCCCGGCTCCGGAAAATCCGGAATGGTGAGCACATAGTCCTCTACGCGTTTCTTCATGGCTTCCAAACTCCTCGTATATTGTTACCGTATTCCCCGCCGAGCGGCGGCTGCTCATACCCTTTTACTTTAGCAAGAATTGGCGAAAAAGTAAAGCCTTTTGCCCAAAAATCTGCTTTTTGCCGGCATTTTTCGCACCGACTGCCCTTTTTTGCCGAAATAAGCCTTGACTTTTCCCATCCCGTTCGCTATAATAGGTAAGCTGTATGAACCATTAGCTCAGCTGGCAGAGCATTTGACTTTTAATCAAAGGGCCCGGGGTTCGAATCCCCGATGGTTCACCAAAAGCAGCCCGATGCCCCACAGGGGTATCGGGCTGCTTTTCGTTAAACATGGGGGTAGGCAGAAACCCGGCTACTTTTCCCGCCACCGGGAAAAGTATACCGCCGGCGAGGAAGCACAAACCTTGCCCGGGGATAAGACTTCAACCCGCGCCGGCGAGGGTTCAGAATCCCCGATGGTTCACCAAAAGCAGCCCGATGCCCCATGGAGGTATCGGGTTGTTTTTCGTTAAACATGGGGGTAGGCAGAAACCCGGCTACTTTTCCCGATCAGGGAAAAGTATACCGCCGGCGGGGAAGCACAAACTTTGCGTGGGGATAAGACTCCAACTCGCGCCGGCGCATGACGGCATGGACGCGTGCACAGACGCGCGTGTCCAATCACCGCTTGGCCCCCGGGTGCCGGGCAAGGCACAGAAGACGGACAGCAACAGCGGGTTGCTTGCCTGCCGAGCGGTTTTGTGCTACACTGGCACAGAGGAGGTGTTCCGGATGGACACAAAGGATGTTTTATACCGTCTGCGAACGGAAAAAGGGCTGTCGCAGGATGAGCTGGCCGAAAAGCTCTTCGTCACACGGCAGGCGGTATCCCGCTGGGAAAACGGAGAAACCACGCCAAACACAGAAACGCTGAAGCGGCTTTCCGCTCTTTTTGATGTTTCGATCAATACCCTGCTTGGCGCCCCAAGGCAGCTGGTCTGTCAGTGCTGCGGAATGCCGCTGGAGGACGCCACAACCAGCCGGGAGCCCAATGGCTCATTCAATGAGGAATACTGCCAATGGTGCTACACCGATGGCCAGTTCACCTACACCAGCCAGGAGCAGCTGATCGACTTCTGCGTAGAGCACATGGCCAGCGAGGCGTGGCCGGCGGAGCAGGTCCGGGCGCATATGGAGGCTGTGGTGCCGGCGCTCCGGCACTGGAAAAAATGACACCGACAGCGGCCACCCCGGAGCCCCGCCCAAAAGCATTTGACACTGCCGCTGCGGCGTGATAAAATACGCGCAGGCGATACCGCTGAAATTCCGTGAAAAGCAAGGTGCTCTGTATGGCTGTCTGTATCCGTCCGCTCCGCCTATCGCCGGAAGAGGCTGATCCCGCCCGGTGTCTGGCGATCTACAATACCTATATTCTGCACTCCACCGCCACATTTGAGGAAGAACCGCTGACCCTGGCGGCTTTCACTGCACGCCTGCGGCGCATAACGGCGCAGTACCCCTTTCTGGTGGCGGAGGAGGATGGCCTGGTGCTGGGCTATGCCTATCTTGACCAGTACAATGACCGCTCCGCCTACCGCTACACAGCGGATGTGTCGATCTACCTGGACGAAGCCGTCACAGCAAAGGGGATCGGCGGGCAGCTGCTGGCAGCGCTGGAACAGGCCGCCGCGGCACAGGGACTGCGCACGCTGGTCTCCATTATCACCGAAGAGAACACGGGCAGCCTGCATTTCCACGAAAAGCACGGCTTTGTCCGCAAGGGACAGCTGGACCGTGTAGGACTCAAATTCGGCCGCTGGCTGGGTGTGTGGTTCCTGCAAAAGGAGCTGCCGCAAGCGCCGTTCAGCGGCAAAAATTGACCGATCAGCCACAAACGCCCCCATTTGCGGGGCGTTTGTGCTATTCTCAGGGCAGGAGGCCGTGATGCAACCGTCGCCGGCCGGAGGAAAGAGGGAGGCTTATGGATTTCCGTTTGATCGTAGACAAAACGGCGGATGAAAATGTGACCGCCACCGTGCACGCGCCCAATGCACTGACCGATGAGCTGGAAACACTGGTGCGGCAATACACCGGCACCGATACCCTGACCGGCTATGCCGAAGGGGAACGCCGGCTGCTGCACTTTGGCGAGATCGCCTGCATCTATGTGGAGGGCGGCAAGACCTATGCGGCCGCCGCGGACGGCGGGATCTACCAGCTGCGGCTGCGGCTGTATGAAGCAGAGCAGCGGCTGCCGGCCGCCTTCATCCGCTTCAACAAATCTGCCATCGGTTCACTGCAGCAGCTGGAGCGCTTTACAAGCTCCGTTACCGGTGCGGTGGATGCCGTATTCCGCGGCGGGCACCAGGAATATGTTTCCCGCCGCTGCTTTGCCAATATCCGAAGGAGGCTGGAAAAATGAAAAAAGCCATAGGTTCGTTTCTGCACATCGGCGTAATCAGCGCCGGCGGCGGTCCGGTGATCCTGGCCATCGTCTATCTGGCGCTGGCCGCGCAGGGCGTGGCAACCACGCTATCGGCGGAACGGGCAGCCACGGAGATCCTGACCTCGGCGCTGATGGCCTTTATTGCCGGCGGCGTCAGCGTGGTGTACCGGCTGGAACGCCTGCCGCTGTTCTGCGCCACCCTCATCCACGGGGCGGCGCTGTACGCGGACTATCTGATCGTCTATCTGCTCAATGGCTGGCTGCCGCGCCGGCCGGGGACACTGCTGCTGTTCACCGGGATTTTCCTCGCCGCCTACGCGGTGATCTGGCTGATCGTCTACCTGAGCATCCGCCGGCGCGTGGCGCGGCTGAATGCACAGCTGCAGCACACCGCTCCCCGCGCCTGACAGCGCCTGTACCACACGGCTTTTTTGCCCTGCATTTTCTGCTTTACACATCAAAGCGGGAAAACGGCTCCTCCTGCTCCAGCAAAAGCAGCTGGCTGCGCTCGGTGGCAATATACGCCTTATCCCCGCCAAAGGTCAGGATCAGCGAAAGCATAACCAACAGCAGCTGTATTGCAACATACAACGGATAGCCGCCCGGAATGACAGCAAAACGGACAAACAGCAGCCAGGCGGCCGTGCTGACGACCGCCAGCAGGATCAGGGTGACCAGCCACAGGCGTATCCGGCACCGCCGGAAGTGCCGGTGCAGCGCCCGGCGCTTTTCTTCGTACTGCGTGTATTGGGTCCGATCCATGGGGATAGCCTCCTTTGAAAGCGGTCTTTTTATCATTTTACCACGGTTCAGCGGCCTGTCAATTCCAAAAGCTGTCGCACATTTGCGGAAAAACCGTGCGATCTTGCGGTCCTGCCCCCACCCCACTGCAAAATCCTGCCGGCGGGGCTTGAAAAAGCCGGCCGGCAGTGGTATACTAACAGGGAGTTTTGAAAGACGGAGGACGACGATCATGCTGGATATCAAGCTGATCCGGGAAAACCCGGAGCTGGTAAAGGAAAACATCAAAAAGAAATTTGAGGATAAAAAGCTGCCGCTGGTGGACGAGGTGCTGGAGCTGGACGCCAAAAAGCGGGAAGTAAACACCCGTGCCAATGAGCTGCGCGCCACCCGCAACAAGGTGAGCAAGGAGATCGGTATGCTCATGGGGCAGGGCAAACGCGAGGAGGCCGAGGCCAAGAAGGCGCTGGTCAACCAGCAGGCCGAGGAGCTGAAGGCGCTGGAGGAGCAGGAGGCAGCCCTGGGCAAGGCGCTGACCGAGCGGATGATGAAAATCCCGAACATTGTTGACGCCTCCGTGCCGGTTGGCCGCGACGACAGCGAAAATGTGGAGGTGCAGCAGTTCGGTGAGCAGACCCACCCCGATTTTGAGGTGCCGTACCACTCGGATATCATGATGCGCTTTAATGGCCTGGACAAGGAGGCCGCCGGCCGCGTGGCGGGCGAGGGCTTCTACTACCTGATGGGGGACATTGCCCGGCTGCACAGCGCTGTGACCGCCTATGCGCGGGATTTCATGATCGACAAGGGCTTCACCTATTACATCCCGCCGTTCATGATCCGCTCCAAGGTGGTGACCGGCGTGATGAGCTTTGAAGAGATGGATGCCATGATGTACAAGATCGAGGGCGAGGATCTGTACCTCATCGGCACCAGCGAGCACTCCATGATCGGCAAATTCATTGACACCATCACCCCCGAGGAGCAGCTGCCGCTGACCCTCACCAGCTATTCCCCCTGCTTCCGCAAGGAAAAGGGCGCACACGGCATTGAGGAGCGCGGCATCTACCGCATCCACCAGTTTGAAAAGCAGGAAATGATCGTGATCTGCCGCCCGGAGGAGAGCATGGAGTGGTTCAACAAAATGTGGAGCTATTCCGTGGAGCTGTTCCGCTCACTGGACATCCCGGTGCGCACGCTGGAATGCTGCACCGGCGACCTGGCCGACCTGAAGGTAAAATCCTATGATGTAGAGGCCTGGTCCCCCCGCCAGAACAAATACTTCGAGGTCTGCTCCTGCTCCAACCTCGGCGACGCACAGGCGCGCCGGCTGGGCATCCGCGTGAAGGGCGCAGACGGCAGCAAGTACCTGGCGCACACCCTCAACAACACGGTGGTGGCGCCGCCGCGTATGCTGATCGCCCTGCTGGAAAACAACCTGGAGTTTGACGGCCAGAAGTACAGCGTGCGCATCCCGAAGGCACTGCAGCCGTACATGGGCGGCAAGACCCGCATTGAGGAAAAATAAAGGCGTACCACACAAGGCCACCCGGCCCTGCGCGGCATTGCCTAAGCTCCGGCGCACCGGATGCCGCCCGCCGGCGGCATCCGGTGCGCTTTTTGAAAGAGAGGAGGCGGCGGCTGTGATCCGCATGGTCTATGAAGATCCGGCACTGCTGGTGTGCATAAAGCCGGTGGGGCTGCTCTCCGAGCCGCTCGGCCGGGAGCGCTGTCTGCCGGCGCTGCTGCAAAAGCAGACCCGCGCCTACAAGATTGCGGTCATCCACCGGCTGGACCGCAATGTGGGCGGACTGATGCTGTATTCCAAAAGCAGCCGCGCCACCGCCCCATTGGCGAAAATGATGGCCGCGCACCGCTTTACAAAGGAATACCTGGCGGTGGCGCGGGGCACCCTGCCCCCTGCCGGCCGGCTGGAGGACTGGCTGGTGAAGGACCGGCAGCGCGGCAAGGTGTTTGTGGCGCGCCGACCATCGCCGGAGGCCAAGGCAGCCAGCCTGGATTACCGGACGGTGGCGTGCCGGGACGGCCTTTCACTGGTGCGGGTAACGCTGCACACCGGGCGCACCCACCAGATCCGGGTGCAGCTGGCCTCACGCGGCTTTCCGCTGGTGGGGGATACCAAATACGGCGACCCGGACACAGAGGCCAACGGCCGCACGCCGATCGCCCTGTGGTCCTACCACCTGGGGTTCATCCACCCCCTGACCGGCCGGCCGATTGAGACCTTCTGCCCGCCGGAGGCGACAGGGGCATTCGGCCGCTTTGCGCCGGAGCTGCGCCGACTGCTGGCGGAGGATACGGCCGCCTGCCCCGGCTGCCTGCTGCCGCCGGAGGCGCCACAGAAACAGAAACCGAAAAAGAGAGGAAGCAACCAACATGCATGAAACAATTTTTGTCCGCCCCTATACCGCACAGGATCTGCCGGCCATGGCCGCCATCTGGAATGAGGTGGTGCGGGACGGCGTGGCATTTCCGCAGGAGGAGCCGCTGACCCTGCCGCAGGCAGAAGTCTTCTTCGCCGCACAGGATCACTGCGGCGTGGCCGCCGACCGGCAAACCGGCGCCGTGCTGGGGCTGTACATCCTGCACCCGAACAATGTCGGCCGCTGCGGCCACATTGCCAATGCCAGCTATGCGGTGGCCTCGGCGGCCCGCGGCCGGCATATCGGGGAGCAGCTTGTGCTGGACTGCCTGGCACAGGCCAAAGAGCACGGCTACCGGCTGCTGCAATTCAATGCGGTGGTGGCCAGCAATCTTTCCGCCCGGCACCTGTATGAACGGCTCGGTTTCCAGCTGATCGGCACGGTGCCGCAGGGCTTCCGGCTGCCGGACGGCCGCTACGAGACGATCTGCCTGTACTACCACACGCTGGAATGACCTCTGTCCGGCCCGTATACGGACCGGACGGCGATTTGCATCAAGCAAATCCCGCTTTAGTCGGTCATTCCGTACTTGTCTATGAAATGCTGTCCTCTTGACTAAAACTTAATCAAAAAGTATAATGTCAACTGACGGAGCACACTTTCCGCGACAAAATGACAAACAAGCAAAGGCGGGATAAAGTAAATGATTTTAATTATAATCATAATTATAGCTGCTTTGATAGCCACAATCAAAATTATACTGGAACAACAATACAAAAACCTTGAAGCTGATGCTCTAAAAAATTTAGGCTTCTCAGACTGGCATGTTGTTCATTACTTTGACGAAAAGGTGACTGTAAAAAGTCGACAGACATTGGAAAAGTATGATGATATAAGATTTTTCAGAGAAAACAGCGAAAAATTGGCCTACGCGGAGGAAGTCATCCAAAAGAAAGGAAGCATCGCAACAAATCTAAGACAGTTCCTTGAAAATAACGAATACAAATCCCGCGCACAGTATTCCCGACTCGCCGAACAGATCCGCACGGTTTTGAGAAAGACCGAGGCTTACAGGATCAAGGTTACCTATATATCGTCAGCCGGAAATAAACTGGGCAAAAAAGAAATAGCTGTAAGACAAGAGGATATAGATAAATTTAAGAAAGACCCAACCCTGCTTATGAGCAAGGGAGAGTACAATAAACTCTTGAGAGAGCAGCAAAAAGAAGCCTTAGGCCAGAAACAGCATGAATACTATGCTCGTATAAACGAAATTATCGATTACGCCAATGAGAACAAGGACTCCTTGATCATCCGAGGCAGTGAGGAGAAATTGGATAAAAAGGTTTCCCAACTAATCGATAGTACGGTCAGCGCTATCAAAAAAGTAAAAACCATTGATAGTGAAGAGTGGGATGTTTTATCCAATCTCATTACGCACATCCAGAGTGAAATAGAACAAATCGTGAGCAAAAACCAGAAAATACTTGAGTATTATCAGTCTCCCGATTTCTCAAAAATCAAGGAAACTTGCGAAGCGCTGATGAGTAGCCAAAGAGAATTCAACGAATACATTACCGAGAAGGTACAATCCATCTCACGGCTCTTTGGCACCAGAGTTATCCGGAATGAAACGATCACCGAGGACGAATACAACTATATTCGCCCGTACAAAAAAACAATCACTCCCTTTACCGCCGAAGTTTCTGCAGCGGTATTTGCAAGTGCAGAAAACAACCCACTGGAGTACATAGCAAAAAATTTTTATCCAAATAAAAGCCTATATCCAGAGCAGCTCCAAAAGCTTTATCTGCTTGTGGAAGAGCTTGAAACCTTGAAAGACGCCAAAAAGATTATTGATAACTATAAAGCAGAGTATCAACAGTATCTTGGTGATGTTCCGGATTTTGTTATGGAAAACGACGAGGCAGGATTTTATTCAAGACTCGGATTTGCTAACATTGATGAGAGCACGCTTACAGTCGAATACAAATTCTCATACACTTCTGGTGGTGGAATGGCGCAAAGATCTTTTACTGTACCGATGACAGAAGAAAATATCATAAACCTGATCAAAATTCTGGAAAATAAGCTTACTGCAAACGCCTTTGCCCGCGAACAGCGTTCCCTGATGACTAAAAAACTGCGCGAACATATCAAGACCCGGGATAACTTCACATGTTGCAATTGCGGTAATTCCACCTATGCCGAACCGAATTTGCTTTTAGAGATAGATCATATTGTTCCGGTGGCAAAAGGCGGTTGTACAGTAGAGAATAACCTCCAGACCTTGTGTTGGAAGTGTAATAGAGCAAAAAGTGATAAACTTGTGGATTACAACTAACCGTCTGACGATTTAGCCTGGCACTTGTGATCGCCGTCCGGCCCGTATACGGGCCGGACGGCGGCTTTTATGGCAGGGAGAGCCTTGGCATAGACCGATGGGATGGCCGTCGGAGCAGCGGTTACTGTTTTTGGGCTACGCTGCGGCGCGATCCGGGCACATTGCCCATCCATGGATTGACAGCCGCGGCTTTTCCCGATATAATAGGGAAGTATATAAGAAATATGTAAAGTATATAGAATGGAACAGGTGTTTTCCGGGGTGGCCGGGGCACTTTTCCCCGGGGCAGACCCGGAGACCGCCGGCCAACCGCGACCGATACAAGGAGATGACTGGGATGCCCGCAAACACACCCGAAAATATGCGTGCAACCACGCCCGGAAGCGGGCGCACCACCACCCGCCGGCGGTGGCCGTGGGTGGTGCTGGCTGTGCTGTGTGCCGCGGTGATGGCCGTCAGCGGCGCCGTGCTGCTGAAACATTATCTGCCGGATCCGAACCGCCATATTGTCCCGGAGCCCAGCGCCGATCCCTCCTCTGCGGCACCGGTGCTGGTGGATAACCCCATTGACTTTGCCGCACTGCAGGCCGAAAACAGCGATATCGTCGGGTGGATCCGCATCCCCGGCACCACCATCGACTACCCCATCCTGCAAAGCAGCGAGGAGGAGGAAGAGGACTTCTACCTCAGCCACGACAGCCAAAAACAGCCAAAACGCGCCGGCAGCATCTATATCCAGAAGCTGAACAGCGCCAGCTTCACCGACGCCAACACCCTGCTGTACGGCCACTATATGGCCAATGGCTCCATGTTCGCCGATCTGCACCAGTTCCGCAAGGAAGCCTTTTTCAACGAGCACCAGACGGCGTACATCTACACGCCCGGCCATATCCTGACCTACACCATCTACTCCGCCTTTGTCTATGACGACCGGCATATCCTCAATTCGTTCGATTTCCACTCGGTGGAAGGATACCAGACCTTCATCGACGAGACGCTTAACCCGCCCAGCATGGCGCGCCGTGTGCGCGAGGGGGTCAGCGTGACGACCAGCGACCGCATTATCAGCATGAGCACCTGCGTGGGAGCCGGCAAGCAGGACCAGCGGTATTTAGTGGAAGGGGTATTGACGCGTGACGAGCTCACCAACTAAGCACAGCCGGCCACGGCGGCGGGGTATCCGCATCCTGCTGGCGGTGGTGGCAGCGATCGCCGTGGCGGCGCTGCTGCTGACCGGCGGCTACTGGTATCTGCGCCAGCAGGGACGGCTATCCTTCCTGCATCGGCGGGGTGGCATAGATTCCCCCAGCTCCGCTGTCAGCACCGACGCCGACGACCCGGATCTGATCACCTACCAGGGGAAAACCTACCGATACAACGAAAACATCGTCAGCCTGCTTTTCCTCGGTGTAGATAAAAAGGATGTGCAGACCAATGAAGGCTACGGCAAAAACGGACAGGCCGACAGCCTGTTTCTGGCGGCGCTGGACACCGGCACCGGCCGCGTCCGCATTATCCCGCTGACGCGGGAATCCATGGTGGATGTTGACCTGTACACGGTGGAGGGCAATTACGCCGGCACCCAGAAGCTGCAGCTGTGCCTGGCCTATGCCTATGGCAGCACCGGGGAGGATTGCAGCCGGAATGTGGCCCGCTCGGTCAGCCGGCTGCTATACGGCATACCGGTGGACGCTTTCGTGACCATCGACCTGCAGGGGGTGCAGAAGCTGACCGATGCGGTGGGCGGCGTCCCGGTGGAGGCACTGGAAAGCTTCACCACAAACGGCTACACCTTCCGGCAGGGGAAAAGCGTGACCCTGCGCGGCGCCGGGGCGGAGGCCTACATCCGCTACCGCACCAGCACGGTGGACGGCAACACCAAGCGCATGAAGCGGCAGCAGCAGTTCCTCAGTGCCTTTTTCAACCAGGCGAAAGCCAAGCTGCGCAGCAATATCACCCTGATCGGCAGCTACTACAATGTGGCCAAGCCGTATATCGTCAGCGACCTGACGCTGCCGCAGATCACCTACCTGGCCACCAGCGGGCTGGCCGGCGGCAGCGGTAACGGCCTGGAGTATATCCAGATCGCCGGCGAAACAGTCCAGGGGGCAGAATTTGTGGAATTCTACCCGGATCAAAGCTCCGCCTATGAGGCGGTACTGGCAGCGTTCTACACGCCGGTGGAGCAGTGACGCCGTCCGGATTTCCGGGAAAAATACCAAGCCAAAACGAATACGGGGCGTATATATCATATGATATATACGCCCTGTATCTTTTTATTGTTCTGTACGGCTCTGTCGACCCGGTCGGCTGCGCCGGTTCGGCCGGATGCGCCATATCGCCTCGACATACTCCGCCACCGCGCGGTCGGAGGAGAAGCGGCCGGCAGCACACACATTGCGCCACTGGCGGGCGGCAAACGCCAACCGATCCTGCCCATATTCCCGGTTAAGCTGCACCCGTGCAGCCAGATAGCGGTCAAAATCGGCCAGCAGGAAATAGTGATCCGCCGGGTGCCAGTCCGCACCGTCCAGCAGGGCGGTATACAGCTCCCGGAACATCCCGGTGCCGCCATCGTCCAGCGTGCCGTCCACCAGCGCATCCAGGCAGCGGCGCAGGCGAGCGTCCTGCTCATACCAATCGCGGGCACGGTAGGTCTCCCGCAGGCGCTCAAGCTCCTCCACCCGCGCGCCGAAGATCGCCTCATTCTCCTCGCCGGCGGCCTCCACGATCTCCACATTGGCGCCGTCATAGGTGCCCAGCGTAATGGCACCATTGAGCATCAGCTTCATATTGCCGGTGCCGCTGGCCTCGGTGCCGGCGGTGGATATCTGCTCGGAAATATCCGCCGCCGCCACGATGTGCTCCGCACAGGTCACATCGTAATCCGGCACAAACACCACCTCCAGCAGACGGCTGACCCGCGCATCCCCGGCGATCAGCGCCCCCACGGCGTGGATCAGCTTGATGATCGCCTTGGCGCGGGCATAGCCGGGCGCCGCCTTGGCGGCAAACAGCACGGTGGTGGGAGTAAACCCGGTCAGAGAACCCTCCCGCAGCTCGTAGTACAGCTCCAGCAGGCACAGGGCATTCAGCAGCTGCCGCTTGTATTCGTGCAGGCGCTTGACCTGCACATCCAGCAGCCGCTCAGGATCGAAGTGCAGCCCGCGGTGCTGCCGGCAGAAATCGCACAGCCGCTGCTTATTCTGCTGCTTGATGGAAATAAACGCCTGCAGCACAGCGGAGTCGTCCGCATACGGCGTCAGGCTCTGCAGCCGGTCAAGGTCGGTGATCCAGGCATCGTCCCCCAGCAGCCTGGTCAGCAGTGCCGCCAGCGGCGGGTCGGCCAGCGCCAGCCAGCGGCGCTGGGTGATGCCGTTGGTCACATTCAGCAGCTTATCGGGGTACAGGGCGTTCCATGCCGGCAGCATCTGCCGGCGCAGAATATCCGTGTGCAGCGCCGCCACCCCGTTCACCCGGCGGCTGCAGTAGCAGGCCAGATAGGCCATGTGCACCGTACTGCCCTGCAAAAGCAGCAGCTGCGGCCAAAGCTCCTGTGGCACCTGCCGGCGGCGCAGCTCCGCACGCTGGCGGCCGGCAATCTGCCGGATGACCCGCGCTGCGCCGGGACACACCCGCCGCACGGTGGCCATATCCCAGCGCTCCAGCGCCTCCGGCATAATGGTGTGGTTGGTATAGTTGAAGATCTCCCGTGCGGCGGCAAGCGCCTTGCCGAACGGCACCCCACGCGCCTGCAGCAGCCGGATCAGCTCCGGCACGGCGATTACCGGGTGGGTATCGTTCAGCTGCACCGTGATCTGCCGCGGCAGCTCCTCCCAATCCGGCCCGTGCACCGCCTCGAAACGGCGCAGCATATCCTGCAGCGAGGCGCTGCAGAAAAAATACTGCTGCCGCAGCCGGAGCTGCCGGCCGGCCGGGGTGGAATCGTTCGGGTACAGCACGCGGGAGATATCCTCCGCGCGGTTTTTGCGCCGCACGGCACGGTCATACTGCTGCTCGTTGAACAGAGACAGGTCGAAGGGGGTTTGCGGCTCACACTGCCACAGCCGCAGGGTAGAGACATGGTGGCCGCCATAGCCGATCACCGGCATATCGTAGGGTACGGCACGCACATCGCCATCCCCGAAGCTGACCGTCACCGCCTCGTCCTCCCGGCGCACCGACCACGGATCGCCGTAACGGGTCCAGTCATCCACCGCCTCCTGCTGGAAGCCCTCCCGGATCTCCTGCCGGAAGATGCCGTAGCGGTAGCGGATGCCATAGCCATCCAGCGGCAGCCCCAGCGTGGCGGCACTATCCAGATAGCAGGCGGCCAGCCGGCCGAGCCCGCCATTGCCCAGCGCGGCATCCTCGATCTGCTCCAGCTCACCGAGGGAACGGCCGAGCGCCTGCAGCGCCCCGGCCGCCGGCTCCGTCAGCCCGGTACACAGCAGGTTATTATATATGGCGCGTCCCACCAGGTACTCCGCCGAAAGATAATAGGCGCGCCGGTGGGTGGCGTGCCACCGGCTGCTGCGGGTCCAGGCCGGCGTGATCTGCCGCAGCACCGTGCGGGCAAGGCAGGTGTGCAGCTCATGCACTGTCAGCTGCTGCGGCGTGCGCTGATACAGCGCCGCAGCCAGACGCTCCAGCTCCCGTTTTTCATCGGCCATGGTCATGGTTCCTCCTTTTTATCCTTTCACCGCGCCGGCAATCACACCGCGGATGATATATTTCTGACAGGCAAGATAAAAGATGATGATGGGCAGGATAGCCAGCACCAGCATGGCCATCAGGCCGCCGTAATCGGTGGCGCCATAGGCACCCTGCATGGCGATCTGGATGGTAACCGGCACCGTTTTGCGGCGGGTGCCCAGCACCAGATAGGGCAGCAGGTAATCATTCCACACCCACATGGCATTGAGAATAGCCACCGTAACGGCAGTGGGGCGCATGACCGGCAGCACCACCCGGAAAAAACACTGCACCGGATTGCAGCCGTCGATGGTGGCGGCCTCCTCGATCTCCAGTGGAATGGCCTTGACAAAGCCGCAGAACATGAACACCGACAGCCCCGCGCCAAAGCCGAGGTACACCGGCACAATGCCAGGCACCGTATTCAGGTGCAGCCGGCCGACCACATAGGTCATGGTGAACATCACCATCTGGAACGGCACCACCATGCTGAACACAAACAGGTAATACAGTGTGCGGGTCAGGGCATTTTTTACCCGCACCAGATACCACGCCGTCATGGCAGTACACAGCACGATCAGCGCCACTGAGGCCACCGTGATGAACACCGACCGGGCAAACGCCGCCGGAAAGCCGGCTGTGCGCAGGCCGGTCAGATAGTTTTCCAGCCCGGCAAAGGTTTCGCCGGCCGGCAGAGAAAACGGCTCACTGGAAATATACAGCCGCACCTTAAAGGAATTGAGCAGCACCAGCAAAACGGGGATGAGAAACACCACCGCCAGCACACACAGCAGTGCCGTCCACCAGCCGGCCGCACGGGTCTTTTCGTTCATTGCTCCACCTCCCGGCTGCGGGTCAGCCACAGCTGCAGCCACGCCAGCGCTGCCACCAACAGGAAGAACAGCACCGCCTTGGCCTGCCCGACCCCCTGCCAGCCGGTGCGGCCGTAAAAGGTCTGGTAAATATTCAGTGCCAGCATCTGTGTACGGTTTTCCGGTGCGCCGGCGGTCAGCGCCAGGTTCTGGTCAAACATCTTAAAGGCATTGGTGAGGGTGAGGAAAGTGCAGATGGTGACCGAGGGCATCACCAGCGGCAGCTTGATACGCCACAGGGTGGTGAACCGCCCGGCGCCGTCGATGGCCGCCGCCTCCAGCAGATCGCCGGGGATATTCTGCAGCCCGGCGATATAAATGACCATCATATAGCCGATCAGCTGCCAATTGGTGAGCAGCACCAGCCCCCAAAAGCCGTACACCGCCTTGAAGGTGATATCCACCCCCCACAGGCCCAGCACACCATTGAGCAGCAGGTTCCAGATATAGCCCAGCACAATGCCGCCGATCAGGTTGGGCAGAAAGAAAACTGAGCGGAAGATATTGGTGCCCCGCAGGCTGCGGGTCAGCAGCAGCGCCAGCAGAAAGGCCAGCACATTCACCGTGACGATCGCCACCGCCGCAAACAGCGCCGTAAAGCCCAGCGCATGCACAAACTCGCTGTCCGCCGTGAAGGCGCGCACATAGTTCTGCAGCCCGACGAAACGGGCATCCGTGACGGTGGTAAAGCGCGTGAAGGACAACCATACGCCCATCACAAACGGCACAATAAAGGCAACACAGAAGGCCGCCAGCGTAGGCAGCACAAACAGGGGAAACCAGGGTCGCAGAGACTTGTTCATGGGATTTTCGGCCGCTCCTTTCCGGAATACTTGCGGAAATTGCAGCAATCGCGCCCGCATCCGCTTGTATCAGCGGCATTAGTGTGCGCGGCACGGCCGGATTTATTCTGCCGGCCGGCAATGTCGGCCAATGAATATAAAAAACCAACGCCGCCGATCAGCATTTAACCAATCGGCGGCAGGCAAAATAAAAAAAAGACGCATCTGCCGGTTGGCAGATGCGTCTTTTTGACCGGAAACGGTGCTTTGGCGAAATGCGCCCTTTTACTCCGGCCTTTTTACAGCGAGATCCTCCCGGTTCACCTGCGTGGGGTAGACAAAGTGGATCATAGAAGTGCTCCTCTCGGTTTTGGGAAACAATGTCCCTGCCGCAAAGCCGCTGATAAATAAAAAATGTACCCGAACCGCATTCTGTAAGAAAATGGTCCGGGTACAGATCGTGTGGTGGACATTAACGGACTCGAACCGCTGACCCTCCGCACGTCAAGCGGATGCTCTAGCCAGCTGAGCTAATCGTCCGAACGCAAGATTTATTATACTGCGTCCTTCCCCGAAAGTCAAGGGTTATTTTTCATTTTTCTGCAAAATTATTTCTTTCCCGTCCAACGCCGCGTACACCAGCGTATCCCCCTGGTACTCCAGCTTCAGCGAGAAGAAGGGCGCTTCCTCCGCCAGCAGCTGCAGGAACAGCTTGTCCCCCTCCCAGATGGGCNNATGCTCTACCAGCTGAGCTAAATGTCCATAGCAACAGGAACATGGACGATTATAGCCCAAAGGGCGCAGTTTGTCAAGAGAAAAAACGAAAAAATCCGCCGACGGCCGGATTTTCCCGCTGTTACCGCCGGTGCAGGCGCAGCGCCACCGCGGTGATATCATCCTGGTGCTCGGTCTGTGCCGCACGGGCGGCAGCCACCACCGCATCCGCCAGCGCCTGCATGCTGTCCCCGGCCGGATGCCGGCGCAGCAGCGCCTCCAGCGCTGCCATGCCACCGGAAAGCGCCCCATCACTGACCAGCAGCAGAATATCGCCATCCGCCAGCCAATCATGGCTGTGCTCAAAGCTGACCTGCGGCAGAATACCAAGCGGCAGCCCCGGCCGCTCAATGCGGGATACCCGCTCCCCGCTGCGCAGCAGCGAGGCAGCGGCACCGGCCTTGAAATTATCCAGCCGGCCGGAAAATTCGTCCACCACCGCCACATCCAGCGTAGCC